>JAIMKJ010000063.1 GCA_020692565.1 Thermomonas sp. | reverse complement strand
TGCTTGTCCATGTTTTCCTTGATCAACTGCATCGGCACGTGGCCGGGGCCTTCGATCATGGTCTGCACGTCGTGCTTCCACGCGATCTTGGTCAACTCGCCCAGGGCTTCGAGTTCGCCGAACTGCGCGGCGTCGTTGGCATCGGCGATGCAGCCCGGGCGCAGGCCATCGCCCAGCGAGAAGGCCACGTCGTAGGCCTTCATGATCTCGCAGATGTCCTCGAAGTGCGTATAGAGGAAGTTTTCCTTGTGATGCGCGAGGCACCACTTCGCCATGATCGAACCGCCGCGCGAGACGATGCCGGTCACGCGCTTGGCGGTCAGCGGCACATGTCGCAGCAGCACGCCGGCGTGGATGGTGAAGTAGTCGACGCCCTGCTCCGCCTGCTCGATCAGCGTGTCGCGGAACAATTCCCACGTCAGCTCTTCGGCGCGTCCGTCGACCTTCTCCAGCGCCTGATAGATCGGCACGGTCCCGATCGGCACCGGCGAATTGCGGATGATCCATTCGCGGGTTTCATGGATGTGCTTGCCGGTGCTGAGGTCCATCACCGTGTCGCCGCCCCAGCGGATCGCCCATACCAGCTTCTCGACCTCTTCGGCGATCCCCGACGACACCGCGCTGTTGCCGATGTTCGCGTTGATCTTGGTCAGGAAATTGCGGCCGATGATCATCGGCTCGCTTTCCGGATGATTGATGTTGTTCGGCAGGATCGCGCGGCCTCGGGCGATCTCGTCGCGCACGAATTCCGGGGTGATGAATTTCTGGATGCTGGCGCCGAAGGCTTCGCCCGGATGCTGCGACAGCAGGCGCGCATCGCGCACCGCGTCGAGACGCTGGTTCTCTCGGATCGCCACGTATTCCATTTCCGGGGTGACGATGCCGCGCTTGGCGTAATGCATCTGCGAGACGTTGGCGCCGGCCTTGGCGCGACGCGGCAGCGCGCGATTCGGGAAACGCACGGCGTCGAGCTTGGCGTTGCCTTCGCGGCCCCGGCCGAATTCCGAACTCAGCGCCAGCAGTTGTTCGGTGTCGCCGCGCTCTTCGATCCAGCGCGCGCGCAGCGGCGCCAGGCCTGCGGTGAGATCGATGTTGGCTTCCGGGTCGGTGTACGGGCCCGACGGATCGTAGACGGTGACCGGCAGATTTGTTTCGCCGCCGAACAGCGTGGGCGTCTGCGACAGCGCGACTTCGCGCATCGCGACCTGGAGGTCGGGACGCGAGCCCTCGACGAAGATCTTGCGGGAACCGGGAATCGGCCGGGTCACGGATTCGGAAAGTTGTTCGGTCTGCTGCAGCAGCGTCGCGGGCACGGCATTCATCGGCATTCGTCCTGGTCTTGTCGGAGCCTTCGCACGGATGCGCGAAGTGTTCGGGACGAAGCGGCGGCGCTGCGACCACGCGCGCGGGCGCAGTGGTGGCTGGCGAAGCTTCCCTACGCCGATATCAATCGGATCAGGTTCGAAGGGTCTGTCTCAATCGCCGGCCGGGCCGACGATACCCCCGCTTCTGGCGACATTGAACCACTCCTCGCCGCCGACCGCCACCACCTGGGCGGCCCTGGGCTTCGTTCGGGGCCGAACGGCTGCCCGCAGCGCGAAACCGGGCGGATACCACAGGCTGGCCGCTTCGTCCGGCATGAGCGCGGCGACGCTCAGCGCAGTGATGCGTTGATCCTGTCCAGCGCCGCTGCACCCGGGCTGAGTTCATCCGCGCCCATCGCATTCAACGGCTTCGCAGCGGTGTTCAGGTGGCCGTGCAGGTCGTCGGCCGCGGCATCGACATACAGCAGACCGGTCACGACCTCGCCGCGGGCGTGACGCTGCTGAATGAGATTCATCGCGGCGATCCGATCGCGCGGGTCGTACCCTTCGTCGAGTTTGTTCAGCCGCAGCACCGTCCCGTCGTGCTGTTCCACCGCGATGGTGTCGCCGGCCGGATAGTCGACCGCGATTTCCGCACGCGGCAGGATCACGTCGAGCTGATTCACCGCGTCGTTGTGCTCGCGTACGTAGTCGTAACTCTTGGTGCTGCCGGCATGGTTGTTGAAGGCGACACAGGGGCTGATCACATCGAGGAACGCGGCGCCGCGATGCGACAGCGCGCCCTTGATCAGGGGCACCAGCTGATGTTTGTCGCCGGAGAAGCCGCGGGCGACGTAGCTGGCGCCCAGTTGCAGCGCCATCGTCACCAGGTCCAGCGGGCTGTCGGTGTTGGCGACGCCTTTTTTCGACACCGACCCCTGATCCGCGGTCGCCGAAAACTGGCCCTTGGTCAGCCCGTAAACGCCGTTGTTTTCGACGATGTAGACCATGTTCACGCCGCGCCGGATCGCATGCACGAACTGGCCGATGCCGATGGACGCGGAGTCGCCGTCGCCGGAGACGCCGAGGTAGATCAATTCGCGGTTCGCGAGATTCGCGCCGGTGAGCACCGACGGCATGCGCCCGTGCACGGTGTTGAACCCGTGCGACTGGCCGAGGAAATAATCCGGGGTCTTGCTGCTGCAGCCGATGCCGGACAGTTTCGCGACCAGATGCGGCTCGATGTCCAGTTCCCAGCAGGCCTGGATGATCGCGGCCGAGATCGAATCGTGGCCGCAGCCCGCGCACAGCGTGCTGATCTTGCCTTCGTAATCGCGTCGGGTAAAACCGATCGCATTGCAGGACAGCGTGGGATGGTGCAGCCTGGGTTTCGTCAGATAAGTCATGTCGGGCTACTCATGCGTACATCGAATGTTCGCGGAGGGTGGAGCGCCACAGCCATTTCTCGCCCTCCAGCACAGGCCTGCCCGCATGCAGGGACGCGGGATCCGGCGCGCCGTCGGCGATGTTGTAGTGCACCACCGCCATGCCGCGACGGCCGCGCACGAGCAATCCGCCGTGCGGGTACTCGGTTTCGCCGCCGCGATCCGGCGCGCGCAGATAGGCCAGGAACGTAGCGACCCGCTGCCCGCCGAGATCGCCGGTGTGTTCGCGGTTCAGGGCGATCTGTTCCTCGGTGAAATAGTCGCAATGCGGCTGGTATTCATGCCCCGGCCCGTAGCTGATGATCGAGCACGGCTCCATGTCCGTGGGTCGCCAGGCCAGCGTTTCCACGATCCGTCGCTGCAGCAGCCGCATCACCGGATCGGTGTCGAGCATCTTGAGCGGCCGCACATGGCCGTTGAACTGTTGCAGTTCCGAATCGGTATTGGCGCTGTGTTGCCGCGCGATCTGCTCCGGCCGCAGCATCGACCCCGCCACCTTGTTGATCAGCCATGCGCACTCCTCGCGATCGGCGAAGTCCGCGGCGATACCGACTTTCGGCAGACCGGTCGTCCACTGCCAGTCCACCGCCGCGGCGCTGGCGCGCCGCCCGGCATCGCGGACGCAGGCGCGGCCCTGTGCATCGACGAAAAAAATCGGCTGCACGGCGGCAGCCAGATGCGACTCCAGCTTCGGCAGCATGGGATCGATCGCATGCGCGGACATGGCGTCGCCACGGCCGACGGCGGCCAGCATCGGCTGCGCGGCCGCGAGATTGGCCTTCAGGTCCGCACGCAACGCCTCCGCATCGGCGCCGCCCTCCGGCGCCAGTTCGTCCGCGGCTTCCCGTGCGTCGCGGAAACCCGCGTCGGCGGCTCGCAGCAACAGCGCACGGCCGATGACCGCATCGCGCGTCACGCCGCTGCCGGTGGCGAAGCGCAGGCCCAGCGAATAATAGGCAGGGCCGAACCCGAGGGCGCAGGCGCGCAGCAACAGCGTCGCGGGCGCTGCACCGACGTCCGGCGCATCGTGGCGATCCGACAGATACGCCAGTTGCCACGCTGACGGCGCATGGCCGCGCTCGGCAAGCGTCCGCAAGCCCCGCATCGCGTCCGCAAGCGAGAACGGCATCGCGATGCCGTCCAAGGACATGTCGGCCAGACGCTCGATCGCGGGCGGAATGCCCGCTGCAGCCGCCTGTCGCAGCCACTGCGCCGCGCTCGCCTGCGATTGCGGACGCTGAATCACCTGCAGGTGATAGGCGCCCAGCAGCCACTGCGCCCACGCGCCGCCCGGCGCTTCCGCGGCCTCGCGCATCAGCGTATAGCCGCGCTCGTGTTCCGGCGTGCCGTAGCGATGCTGCGACAGCAGCCGGTTCGCCAGATCTATCCTGTCTTTCATGCTTTCCATTCGAACGACCTGACCCGTCATGCGGCTCTGTCCGGGCGGGCGTCCAGGCGGCCGATGGCCTGCTGGATGGTGTCGGCGATGAAGCGCGCGGTGATCGGCGTGCCGTCGTAGTGCAATACGGCGGCCAGACGCGCCGGATCGATGTCGAATTCGTTGATCAGCAGACTCCTCAATTGTCCATCGCGGTTCTGTTCTATCACGAATACCGATTCGTGCGCATCGACGAACTCGAGCACCGAGGCGGGAAACGGAAAAGCGCGCACGCGCAGCGTATCCAGCGGAATATTCCGCTCGCGCAACCGCTCGATGGCTTCCTGCATCGCCGGGCTGGTCGAGCCGCAATGGATCGCACCGAATCGCGATGGCACCTCGGCCTGCGACAACAGCGGCTGCGGCACCAGGGTCTTGGCGGTGTCGAATTTCTTCAGCAGTCGCTGCATGTTGTAGATGTAATCGGCGCCGCGCTCGGAATACTGTGCCTGCGGGTTGCGCGATGTACCGCGGGTGAAATACGCGCCTTTCTCTGGATGCGTGCCCGGATAGGTGCGATACGGGATACCGTCGCCGTCGATGTCCTTGTAACGCGCGAATTCCATGCCCGCCTCCAGCGCGTCGCGATCCAGCACCTTGCCGCGATCGTAGACGCGGGTATCGTCCCAGACGAACGGCGCGCAGAGACGCTGGTTCATGCCGATGTCCAGATCGGTCATCACGAACACCGGCGTCTGCAAGCGGTCGGCCAGATCGAGGGCATCGGCGCAGAACGCGAAGCATTCGTGCGGATCTTCCGGGAACAGCAGGATGTGCTTGGTGTCGCCGTGCGATGCATAGGCGGCGGCGAGGATATCGGACTGCTGCGTGCGCGTGGGCATGCCCGTGGACGGCCCGCCGCGCTGCACGTCGATGATCGTCGCCGGGATTTCGGCGAAGTACGCCAGGCCGATGAACTCGTTCATCAGCGAAATGCCCGGTCCCGAGGTCGCGGTGAACGCGCGCGCGCCGTTCCAGCCGGCGCCGACGACCATGCCGATCGAAGCGATTTCGTCTTCGGCCTGGATGATCGCGAAGCGGTTTTCGCCGGTGTCCGCGTCGACGCGGAATGTCTGGCAATACTTCTGGAAGGCTTCGGCCAGCGACGACGACGGTGTGATCGGATACCAGGCGCAGACCGTGGCGCCGCCATAGACGCAGCCAAGCGCGGCGGCGGCGTTGCCTTCGACGAAGATGCGGTCGCCCACCGCGTCGGCCTTGCGCACGCGCAGCCCGATGGGGCACGAAAGATGCTGCAGCGCCCAGTCGCGGCCCAGGTGCAGCGCCTCGATATTGGGTTTCAGCAGCTTTTCCTTGCCCTTGTACTGTTCGGCGATCAGGGTTTCGATCACGGGGACATCCACATCCAGCAATGCGCTGAGTGCGCCGACATACATGATGTTCTTGAACAACTGTCGCTGGCGCGGATCGCTGTAGGTGGCATTGCAGATTTCGGTCAGCGGCACGCCCAGCACGTGGATATCGTCGCGGAATTTCGATTTCGGCAGCGGCTTGCTGTTGTCGTAGAACAGATAGCCGCCGGTTTCGATCTCGGCGATGTCCGCGTCCCAGGTCTGCGGATTCATCGCCACCATCAGATCGACGCCGCCGCGGCGGCCGAGCCAGCCGCGCTCGCAGACCCGTACCTCGTACCAGGTCGGCAAACCCTGGATGTTCGATGGAAAGATGTTGCGGGGGCTGACCGGAACCCCCATGCGCAGGATCGCCTTGGCGAACAACTCGTTGGCCGATGCCGAGCCCGAGCCATTGACGTTGGCGAACTTCACGACGAAATCGTTGATCGCCTCTATTTGCGGATGCTGGATCTGCGTCTGTTGGAACTGGGTCATGATGTTTCCTCCCCCTTTGAAAAAGGGGGATCGAGGGGGATTCGCTTTGCTGTACTGGCGAGAAGATCAACAGCAAATCCCCCCTGCCCCCCTTTTTCAAAGGGGGGAAAAGCAAGCGACAACTTGGTACTGAAGGTGAAGGAGGCGACTCTATTCCGCATGCTCTGCATCACGCCGCCTCCATCTTCTGCGCGCTGCGGCAACCGGGGCCGGCCTGGGTTTCGTTGAACAGGAACTTCTGCATGTCCCAGGCGCCGGTCGGGCAGCGTTCGGCGCAGAGACCGCAGTGCAGGCAGACATCTTCGTCCTTGATCATCACCCGCAGCGTTTTCAGCGGTTCCGATACGTAAAGATCCTGCGTGAGGTTCAAGGCCGGCGCGGTCAGGCGTTTGCGCAGATCTTCTTCATCCCCGTTCGCGGTGAAGGTGATGCAATCGGTCGGGCAGATGTCGACGCAGGCGTCGCACTCGATGCATTTGTCCTTGACGAACACCGTCTGCACGTCGCAATTCAGGCAACGCTGGGTTTCCTTCCACGCGGTGGCGATGTCGAAGCCCAGTTCGACCTCGGTGCTGATGCTGTCCAGCTTCTTCGCGGCTTCCGACCACGGTACTTTGTAGCGTTCGTCGTTCGATATTCCGTTGTCGTAGCTCCACTCGTGGATGCCCATCTTCTGCGAGATCAGGGTCACGTCCGGCCCGGGTCGCTCGTGCGTGTCCTCGCCGTTGAGCAGCTTATCGATACTGATCGCCGCGGCATGACCATGTGCGACCGCCCAGATGATGTTCTTCGGCCCGAAGGCGGCGTCGCCGCCGAACAGCACGTGCGGCAGGCTCGACTGATGGGTGATCGCGTCCACGATCGGCATGCCCCATTCGTCGAAATCGATGCCGGCCTCGCGTTCGATCCACGGGAACGCGTTTTCCTGCCCGACCGCGATCAGCACCTCATCGCAGGGGAGGAATTCGTCGGGCTCGCCGGTCGGCACCAGCTTGCGCCGGCCCTTGGCATCGTACTCCGCGCGCACTTTCTCGAAGGTCATGCCGGTCAATCGGCCGCTGGCGTGGACGAAACTCTTCGGCACCCGGTAATCGAGGATCGGGATGCCTTCGTGCATCGCGTCCTCTTTCTCCCATGCGCTCGCCTTCATCTCGTCGAAGCCCGAACGCACGATCACCTTGACCTCTTCGCCGCCGAGCCGGCGTGCGGAACGGCAGCAGTCCATCGCGGTATTACCGCCCCCGAGGACCAGCACGCGTTTGCCGACCTTCGTCACATGGCCGAAGTAGACGCTGGCGAGCCAGTCGAGGCCGACATGGATCTGCGCCGCGGCGTCCTGTCGTCCCGGCAGATCGAGATCGCGACCGCGCGGTGCGCCGCTGCCGACGAACACCGCGTCGTAGCCTTCGGCCAGCAGCGCCTGCATCGACTCGATGCGGCGGTTGCCGACGAATTCGACGCCGAGATCGAGGATGAAACCGGTTTCCTCGTCGATCACTTCCTCCGGCAGGCGGAAGCGCGGCACCTGGGTGCGCATGAAGCCGCCCGGCTTGGGATCGGCCTCGAACACGGTCACCCGATAGCCCAGCGGGGCGAGATCGCGCGCCACGGTCAGCGCCGACGGCCCGGCGCCGACGCAGGCGATGCGCCGGCCATTGCTGCGGGTGGCGGGTGGCGGCATCCGCGCGCGGACATCGCCCTTGTTGTCGGCGGCGACGCGCTTGAGCCGGCATATCGCGACCGGCTCGGGCGGAACCGGATCGGGGCCGCTGCCGTTGTTCTCCTCCACCCGACCGCGCCGGCACGCCGGTTCGCAGGGCCGGTCGCAGGTGCGGCCGAGGATGCCGGGGAAGACATTGCTGCGCCAGTTCACCATATAGGCATCGGCGTAGCGTCCGGCGGCGATCATCCGGATGTATTCGGGAACCGGCGTATGCGCGGGGCAGGCCCACTGACAATCGACGACCTTGTGGAAGGTGTCCGGGTTGCGGATATCCGTAGGCTTCACCGCGATCCTCGCTGGCTGTCGGACCGATGGCGTCGGTCGTCGCTTGCGGTCCGAGTCTAGACCCGGAATCGGCCCGCCGTCACGTGGGTCGACATGCGCGATGCGGCCCGTGATCGCGGCATCGGCTTTCCGATACGGGAAGACCACAGCGACAGATCGCATTCGCGATCGCGCGCAACCGCGATCCGCGCAATTCGTGCCTCATGCCTGCCTGTGGCAGCGTCGATCGCGGCTCGAAACGAGGTCATCGCAGGCGAACGAAGCGCCCCGGACGGTCGCGCTATCGTATTGATCGAACAGGCATTCATCCCTCGACTGCGTCGGATGCCCGCGCTTATTCCGATTCGTCAGCAGGCATGGGCTTGACATTCCCTGAAACCGCGTGGTTCTCTTCCCTCCATGACGCAGCGCAGCATCCAGCTCCCGCAACACGCCCCCGCACACCGTGCGGCGCGGGCGCATGCGAGCGTCGCGCACGCCAAGCGCATCGACACCACCGTCATCAACGTCGCGCTCGCGTCGCTCGTCCTTGTCGTCGTCCTTATTACCACCCTCACAGGTGCGGGATAGGGTTGAGCGACTGACGACCCGGGTTTTTAAAAAGACCCCCGCCCCTGAAGAAGGTGCGGGGGTTTTCGCGTTTCTGGGCCTCGAATTTTCCAAACCACTTTTCTCGATCACGGCTTTTCTCCATCACAACGTTTCCCGACCACACGCTTCAAGGATTCCGCGACATGCTCAGCGATGCGATCAAACACGGACCCGCCCGCGCCCCGGCGCGCGCCATGCTCCGCGCCACCGGCCTCGACGACGCGGCCATCGCCAAGCCCCTGGTGGCGGTGGTGCATACCTGGTCGGACGTCTCTCCCTGCAACATCACCCTGCGCGATCTGGCCCAGGACGCGCGCCGCGGCGTGATCGCCGGCGGCGGCACGCCGATCGAATTCAACACCATCGCGGTGACCGACGGCATCGCGATGGGCAGCGACGGCATGCGCGCCTCGCTGGCGTCGCGCGAGACCATCGCCGACTCGATCGAACTCGCGGTGACCGGGCATTGCCTGGACGCGATGGTGCTGCTGGTGGGTTGCGACAAGACCATCCCCGCCGCGGCGATGGCGGCGGCGCGGCTCGACATCCCGACGGTGATCCTCTACGGCGGCACGATCATGCCCGGCCGCTGCAAATCGAAGAATGCCGATGGCACCAGCAACGACCGCATGCTGACCGTGCAGGACGTGTTCGAAGCGGTGGGCGCGCACGCCGCCGGCAAGATCGACGATGCCGAACTGGGCGAGATCGAACGCAAGGCCTGTCCAGGCGCGGGCGCGTGCGGCGGCCAGTTCACCGCGAACACGATGGCGATGGTGCTGACGTTTTTGGGCCTGTCGCCGCTGGGCGAGAACGACATCCCGGCCACACATCCCGAGAAGTCCAAGTCCGCCGAACGCTGCGGCGAACTGGTGATGAAGCTGCTGACAGACGGCGGCCCGACCCCGCGCCAACTGCTCACGCCGGCCGCACTGCGCAACGCCGCGCGCGCGGTATCGGCGACCGCGGGCTCGACCAACGCCGCGCTGCATCTGCTGGCGATCGCGCACGAAGCCGGCGTGCGTTTCGATCTGGAGGAATTCGAAGCGGCGAGCGCCAACACCCCGGTGATCGCCGACCTGAAACCTGGCGGCCGCTATACCGCGGCGGAAATGTTCGAACAAGGCGGCACCGCACTGGTGTCGCAGGCACTGCAAATGGCCGGTCTGATCGAGGATATCCCCACGGTCGCCGGCCAAAGTTTTTTTGGGCAGTCGAATGCCATGACCACGTCTCCCATGCAGGATGTCGTGCGCCCGGTCAGCGATCCGATCAAACCGCGCGGCGGCTATTCGATCCTCTACGGCGATCTCGCGCCGGAAGGCTGCATCGTCAAACTCGCCGGCCACGGCCGCGAAAAGCACACCGGCCCGGCGCGGGTGTTCGACAGCGAGGAAGCCGCGTTCGCCGCGGTACAAGCGCGGAAGATCCACGCCGGCGACATCGTGGTGATCCGTTTCGAAGGCCCGGCCGGCGGCCCCGGCATGCGCGAAATGCTGGCGGTCACCGCAGCGCTGGTCGGTCAGGGCCTGGGCAACGATGTCGCCCTGCTCACCGACGGTCGTTTCAGCGGCGCCACCCACGGTTTCATGGTCGGCCACGTGTCGCCGGAAGCCGCGCACGGCGGCCCGATCGCGAAGCTGCGCGAAGGCGACGTGGTGACCATCGATGTCGCTTCGCGCCGGCTGGATGTCACCGCCGATCTGTCCACGCGCACCATCGCACGCATCGCACCGCGCGTGCGCCACGGCGTACTCGCGAAGTACGCGCGCGACGTGCGTTCGGCATCGCAGGGTGCGGTGACGTCGCCGGGGTTGCTCGATGCCGCCGCAGCCGATCCAAAGCGCATCGCTGCCGAACTCGTCGAGTCCGAAATCGAAACCGCCTGAATTTTCGCCCACCCCTTCCGCCTTTCAAAACATCGGGGCTGAAGCCCCTCCTACCAGGATCTCAGTCATGAATACCTCCACCAACCCCACCATCGCAATCATCGGTTACGGCAGCCAGGGCCGCGCGCACGCGCTCAACCTCCGCGATTCCGGCTTCGATGTCGTCGTCGGCCTGCGCCCGGGCGGCCCGACCGAAGTCAAGGCGCTCGCCGACGGCTTCACCGTGAAAACACCAGCGGAAGCCGCGGCCGGTGCCGATCTGGTCGCGGTGCTGACCCCGGACATGGTGCAGAAGAAGCTCTACAACGACGTGCTGGCGGCGAATCTGAAACCGGGCGCCTGCCTGCTGTTCGCGCACGGTCTGAACGTGCATTTCGGCATGATCTCGCCGCGCGCCGATCTGGATGTGGTGCTGGTCGCGCCGAAAGGCCCCGGCGCGCTGGTGCGTCGCGAATACGAGATCGGTCGCGGCGTGCCCTGCATCTACG
Organism: Thermomonas sp.; assembly: GCA_020692565.1. Lineage (GTDB taxonomy): Bacteria > Pseudomonadota > Gammaproteobacteria > Xanthomonadales > Xanthomonadaceae > Lysobacter_I. The sequence continues at coordinate 6,331 of JAIMKJ010000063.1, read as the reverse complement.
CGATGCACCAGGATCGCAGCGGCCGCGCCGAAGAGTTCGCGAAACTCTATGCCGCGGGCCTGGGCGGCGCGCGCGCCAACCTGATCAGGACCACTTTCAAGGAAGAAACCGAAACCGATCTGTTCGGCGAGCAGGCGGTGTTGTGCGGCGGCGCCAGCGCGCTGGTGCAGGCCGGCTTCGAGACCCTGGTGGAAGCCGGTTACCAGCCAGAGATCGCGTACTACGAAGTCCTGCACGAGCTGAAGCTGATCGTCGATCTGTTCTACGAAGGCGGCATCACCCGCATGCTGGAATTCGTGTCGGAAACCGCGCAGTACGGCGATTTCGTCAGTGGCCCGCGCGTCATCAACGCCGAGACCAAGGCGCGGATGAAGGACATCCTGAGCGAGATCCAGGACGGCACCTTCGTGCAGCGCTGGGTGGCCGAATACGACGCCGGCCTGCCGAACTACAAGAAGTTCCAGCAGGCCGATCTCGATCACCCGATCGAAAAAGTCGGCAGGGAACTGCGCGCGAAGATGCAGTGGCTGCAGCAGAACGCGCCGCAGACCGCCGCGACGCAGCAGGACGCTGGGCAAGCGACCGCCAAACCTTCCACGCATCCGATTGCCGAGACTGCCTGATGAACGGTGCCCGCTGGCTGGTGCAAGCGCTGCTCGCGGAAGGCGTGGACACGCTGTTCGGGTATCCCGGCGGCGCGATCATGCCCTTCTACGACGCTTTGCACGGATCGTCGCTCAAACACGTGCTGGTGCGGCACGAGCAGGGCGCCGCGTTCGCGGCGAACGGTTACGCGCGCGCCAGCGGCCACGTCGGCGTCTGCGTCGCGACCTCCGGCCCGGGCGCCTCGAACCTGGTCACCGGCATCGCCGATGCGATGCTGGATTCGGTGCCGATGGTCTGCATCACCGGCCAGGTCGGCACCCCGCTGATGGGCACCGACGCGTTCCAGGAACTGGATGTCTTCGGCATGACCATGCCGATCGTGAAGCACAATTTCCTGCCGCGCAGCGTCGACGACCTGCCGGACATCGTCGCCGAGGCTTTCCGCCTCGCACGCGAAGGTCGTCCCGGCCCGGTGCTGATCGATCTGCCCAAAGACGTGCAGAACGCGGATGCTTCGCACCTGCCCGCGCACGCCCCGGCCAAAGTCGATGCCACCCCGGGCGCGAGCGACGCCGCGCTGCATGCGGCGTTGGCGCAGCTCGCGCTGGCGCAGAAGCCGGTGATCTACGCGGGCGGAGGCATCGCGCTGGGCGATGCGGTGGACGCATTCCGCGCATTCGTCGACGCCACCCAGATTCCGACCGTGTCGACGCTCAAGGCGCTGGGCGCGCTGCCGCACGCGCATCCCCTGAACATGGGCATGCTGGGCATGCACGGCAACCGCGCCGCGAACCTGGCGGTGCACGAATGCGACCTGCTGTTCGTGGTCGGCGCGCGCTTCGACGACCGGGCTACCGGCAAGCTCGCCGAATTCGCGCCGAACGCGCGCGTGGTGCATCTGGACATCGACGCCTGCGAGATCGGCAAGCTGCGCATCGCCGATGCGCCGGTGGAGGGCGATCTGACGATCAGCCTGCAGCGGATGCTGGCCGCATCGGCCGCGCACCTGCACGGTCGCCACGGCGTCGCGCGTCACGCGTGGCGCGATGCCTGCCTGCACGCGAAGCAGATCGCAGCGCCACGCTACGACGCGCCCGGCGACAGCGTATACGCGCCGTCGCTGCTGCGGCGGTTGTCGGAGCTGGCGCCGGCCGCGATCGTGAGCTGCGACGTGGGCCAGCATCAGATGTGGGTCGCGCAGCACTGGCGCTTCGATCATCCGCGCAACCATCTGACCAGCGGCGCGCTGGGCGCGATGGGCTTCGGCCTGCCGGCCGCGATCGGCGCACAGATGGTCAAGCCCGATGCGCAGGTGATCTGCGTCAGCGGCGACGGTTCGTTCCTGATGAACGTGCAGGAACTGGCGACGGTCGCGCGCTATCGGCTGCCGGTGAAGATCGTGCTGCTCGACAACCAGGCGCTGGGCATGGTGCGGCAGTGGCAGGAACTGTTCTTCGAGCGCCGCTATTCCGAGATCGATCTGAGCGACAACCCGGATTTCTGCGCGCTGGCGCTGGCGTTCGGGTTGCAGACGATGAAAGTCGACCGCGCCGACGATGTCGAAGCCGCGCTGCAAGCGTTGATGGCCGCACCCGGCCCGATGCTGCTGCACGTCGCGATCGACCAGACCGCCAACGTCTGGCCACTGGTGCCGCCGAACCGCAACAACAGCGAAATGCTGGACGCAGACGAAGCCACCACGCTGGAACGCATCGCGTTGCCCACGATGCCGCAAGTTCCGGCATCGACCACACAGACCTCAGCCCTCTCTCTCCCCCTATCGTCGTAGGAGTCCCACCATGCGCTACCGACTCGATCTGACCCTGCGCCAAGCCGAAGGCGCGCTGTCCCGCGTGCTGGGCACCACCGAACGCCGCGGCTTCCGGCCGCTCGCGGTCGAGGGCGAAACCCGCGCCGACGGCGATCGCTGGCATCTGCAGATGACCGTGGAAGGCGAGCGCTCCGCCGAAGGCCTGCATCAGCAGTTGGCCAAGCTCTACGACTGCCTCGACGTGCAGGTGCAGCCATGTCTCTGAGCGCGTCCGCCACGCTGGAATCGCCGCAGCGCGCGCCTGCGCAGCAACAGGCGCCCGCGCCGCGCGCAGACACCCCCACCACCGCACCGAACACGATCTGGTACGACGGCGAACTGATCGACAGCGGTCGCCCGCAGGCGGGCGTGCACACGCATGCCCTGCACTACGGCAGCGGTGTGTTCGAGGGCATCCGCGCCTATGCGACAAAACGCGGTGCCGCGGTGTTCCGCTTGCCCGAGCATCTGGCGCGCATGCGCAAGGGCGCCGAACTGCTGGGCATGACCTTCGATGTCGCCGAAGCGACCGAAGCGGTGCTGGCGACGCTGCGCGCCAATCGTCAGGGCGACGCCTACATCCGCCCGCTGGCCTGGTACGGCGACGGCAGCTTCGGCCTGGACGTGGCTGGACATCCGCAGCATCTGATGGTCGCGACCACGTCCACCAACGTGCATCTGGGCGGCAATCGCACCCGGGTGTCGGTGTCGAGCTGGCGACGCAATCCGGCCAGCGCGCTGCCGCCGCTGAAACTGTGCGGCGCCTACGTCAATTCCATCCTCGCGAAGCGCGAAGTCAAGGCGCGCGGCTTCGACGAGGCGATGTTCACCGACGACGATGGTTTCGCGGTCGAGTGCACCGGCGCCAATCTGTTCGTCGTCCGCAACGGCCGCGTCACCGCGGTCGAGCATCGCGATGCCTTGCCCGGCATCACCCGCGACACCCTGATCCGGCTGATCGGCGCGGAATCGCGAGCTGTAAGCATGGAGGAACTGCGCGATGCCGACGAAGTCTTCGCCTGCGGCACCGCCGCCGAAGTCACACCGATCGCCGAGATCGATGGGCGCGAATACGACGCCGAGAGCCCGGTCGCCCGCGAGATCGCCGCCGTGTACGCGCGGACCGTGCGCGGCGAAAGCGCGTGGTCGGGCGGCTGGCTGACGGAGGTCTGAGCGATGGACAGCGATGTCGTCGGCGACGTCCGCAGCCCCGCCACGGTCGGGGCGGGAGATATTCTCGCCGCGCAGGCGCGGCTGCGACGCTATCTGCCGCCGACGCCGCTGCATCACGCCGAACGCTTCGGCTGCTGGCTGAAGCTCGAAAACCTGCAGCGCACCGGCTCGTACAAGGTGCGCGGCGCATTGAACGCACTGCTGGCCGCGCACGAGCGCGGCGATCACCGCCCGGTCATCGCCGCCTCCGCAGGCAATCATGCGCAGGGGCTGGCCTGGGCCGCGTATCGATTGAACGTTCCGGTGATCGCGGTGATGCCGCACGGCGCGCCGCAGACCAAGATCGCCGGCGTCGCGCACTGGGGCGCCACCGTGCGCCTGCATGGCGACACCTTCGACGAAGCCCGCGCTTTCGCGGTGCAGTTGGCCGAACGCAACGGCTATCGTTTCCTGTCCGCATTCGACGATCCCGACGTGATCGCCGGGCAGGGCACGGTCGGCATGGAAATCGCCTCGCTCGCGCCCGACGTGGTGCTGGTGCCGATCGGCGGCGGCGGCCTGGCTGCTGGGATTGCGCTGGCGCTGCACGCGCAGGGCGTGCGCATCATCGGTGCGCAGGTCGAACACGTCGATGCGATGCATCGCGCGCTGCGCGGCGAACCCGAAGGCCCGCTGCCCGCCGCCACGCTCGCCGACGGCGTGCGCGTGAAACAGCCGGGCCTGCTCACTCGCGACATCCTCTCGCGCCTGCTCGACGACATCGTGATCGTGCGCGAGGCCGAACTGCGCGAAACCCTGGTGCGGCTGGCGCTGGAAGAACACGTCATCGCCGAAGGCGCCGGCGCGCTGGCGCTGGCCGCCGGGCGCCGCGTCGCCGGCAAACGCAAATGCGCCGTGGTCTCCGGCGGCAACATCGACGCGGCGGTGCTGGCCGCCCTGCTCGCCGACGTGCGTCCGCGCGCGCCGCGCAAACCGCGGCGTCGCGCCCACGACGATGCCGGCATCAAACCGGCCGCCATCAAGGCCGTTGCACGCGCCGGCCGGATGGCGCCCTCGCCCGTCGTCGTCCGACCGGCGTTCACACCGGCCATCGCTCCTGCGGCGGCCACTGCCGCCCCGACCTCTTCTATCCCCGCCCTGGAGGCTTTCGCCTGATGGATACCGACGTTACCCGCGAGCCGCCCGTACGGGTCTCGATCTTCGACACCAGCCTGCGCGACGGCGAGCAATCGCCCGGCTGCAGCATGACCGCAAAACAGAAGCTGCGGTTCGCGCATGCGCTCACCGAACTCGGCGTGGATACGATCGAAACCGGATTTCCGGCCAGTTCCGAGAGCGAACTCGCGGCCTGCGCAGCGATCGCGCGCGACGTCCGCGGCGCGGCGCTCGCCACCCTCGCCCGCTGCCACGTCGGCGACATCGAAGCCTGCGCACGCGCCCTAGAAGGCGCGGAACGGCCGCGCATCCACGTGTTCATTTCGACCAGCCCGCTGCATCGCGAGCACAAACTCGGCATGAGCAAGGCCGAAGTGCTGGAGCGCGCAGTCATGGGCGTGACCCTCGCAAGGAATCATGTCGACGACGTGGAATTCTCTGCCGAGGACGCACTGCGCACCGAACCGGAATTCCTGGCCGAAATCTGCTCGGCGGCGCTGGCCGCGGGCGCGCGCACGCTCAACATTCCCGATACCGTCGGCTACACCACACCCGGCGAAATCCGTGCGCTGTTCGAATATCTGCGCGCCAACGTTCGCGACGCCGACAAAGCGATCTTCAGCGCGCACTGTCACGACGACCTCGGTCTGGCGGTGGCGAACAGTCTGGCGGCGATCGAAGGCGGCGCGCGTCAGGTCGAATGCACGATCAACGGCATCGGCGAGCGTGCGGGCAACTGCGCGATGGAGGAACTGGTGATGGCGCTGGAAACGCGTCGCGCCTATTTCGGCGCGACCACCGGCATCCACACCGAGCGACTGGTGCCGACTTCGCGCCTGCTCACCCGCATCACCGGCATGAACGTGCAGCGCAACAAGGCGATCGTGGGCGCGAATGCGTTCGCGCACGAATCCGGCATCCACCAGCACGGCATGCTCAAGCATCGCGGCACCTACGAGATCCTGCGCCCCGAAGCCGTCGGCTGGGCGCAATCGCAGATGATCATGGGCCGCCACAGTGGCCGCGCAGCGCTCGCCGACCGCCTGCGCGAACTCGGCTTCGCGCTGGAAGAAGCGCAACTGAATCAGGTCTTCGGCCGCTTCAAGACGCTGACCGAAAAGAAACGCGAAGTCTTCGACGCCGATCTCGAAGCACTGGCGCTGGGTCTCGATGGCCGAGCGATCGGCGGCTGGCGCCTGAATCGCCTGCACGTCAGCACCGGCGTGGGCGACGGCACGCTGCCCACAGCCAGCGTCGAACTGTGCTCGCCCGACGGCGAACGCGTGACCGAAGCGGCCACCGGCGACGGCCCGGTGCACGCGCTGTTCGCGGCACTCGCGCGCGGCACGGGCACGCATCTGGACATCGAAAGTTATCAGGTGTCCAGCGTCACCACCGGCGACGACGCACAGGGCCAGGCCAGCCTCACCGCCCGCGTGCGCAACGATCGTGGCGGCGTCGACGAAATCACCGGCTCCGGCACCAGCACCGACATCCTGGAAGCCAGCGCGCAGGCGTGGCTGGATATCGTCAACCGCGTGCATCGCCGCAGCTCGCCGGCGGCAGCTGGCGCCGTGCCGACGCCGG
>JAIMKJ010000062.1 GCA_020692565.1 Thermomonas sp. | reverse complement strand
TCTTCGTCATCGTCAGCTGCGGACGGGTCACCGGCGTGGTGACACTGCCGGTGTTGCCGCCGGCACAGGCGACGGGGGCGCCCGAGCAATCCGGATCTGTGGTGCCGGTGGGCGGAACGACGGTGGCAGTGTTGGTGATGCTGGCGGCCGCGGCGGCGCTCACGGTGCAGGCGATGGTCAGGGTCGCGTTGCCGCCCGATGGAATGGCGACGCCGGTCCAGGTGCCGGTGCCGGTGGCGCCCGCGGCGATGGTGCCGACGTTGAAGGTGCCGGCCGACGGCGTGAAGCTGCAGCCGGTCAGGCCGGCGGGCAGCGATTCCACGATCGACATCGTGCTGGTGGCGAGAATGGCGCTGGGGCCGCCGTTGCTCACGGTGAGGGTGTAGGTCAGGAGTTGACCCACGGCGACCGGGCTCGGGCTCGCGGTCTTGAGCAGACTCAGGTTGGACGTGCGCGTGATCGGGTCACTGTCGGTCGCCGAGTTGTTGGCGGTATTGGGGTCGGTGACGCTGGCCGGCGGCGTGACCGTGGCGCTGTTGACCGCGTTCTGCGACCAGGCCACCGGGCTCGCGATCAGCGCCGCTGCGAAGACAATGGCTGCGGCGATCGAACGGCGCATACCTTCGGCAATAGAAGTCGAATTGGCCAACACTGAAACTCCCCTTGGATCCGAGCGCCCCGATGCGGCCGTCGCCCCTGTCCCGATGACGCAGCGCCGAGTCCGACCGGCACTGCATGATGATTTCTTGGATTTTGTTACGCGAATACGTCCCTGCAAGACATTCCGGATGCAACGGCTCCGCATCCGGCCAGGCTTCCCGACCGATGGCGAACGCAGCGCGCCGCCCGAGGCACGTCAAGCAAACCCCATGCCAACGTCTTGATTTTCCTGTGGATCGGAGGCATTGCCTTGATTCGACTGGAGAATTCAAGCCCCCGCAAAGTCTCCGATCCGATCCGCGAGCGTCTACGTATTGGGTCACATTCTGGACATTTGTGCCACCGGCGTCTCGTTTTCATCGCGACCTCCGTACGTTTGCGTCCGGACTTCTGCGGCGACTCGCAGCCACCCGATTTGTAGCCAGCCGGGGATCGGCAGTCGCCCAATCCCCCGTCCCTGCTAGAATTTTCGCTCTAGAAATCGTCGCTTCACCGCTCGCCTCACCGCCAAGCAGCGGGTGCTGCCCTCGCACCGGCACCGCCAGGACGCCATACCTCATGACCAACCCCACCGACCTCCGCTCGCCGGCCGCCGTCGCTTCGCCCAGCGTCGACCACGACTACACGCTGGACCATAAATTCACACGGACCGAAGGCCGGATCTACCTGTCAGGTGTGCAAGGTCTGGTCCGCCTGCCCCTGATGCAGCGACTGCGCGACCAGGCCGCCGGACTGAACACCGCGGGTTTCATCAGCGGCTACCGCGGCAGCCCGCTGGGCGGCTTCGATCTGGAGCTGTGGCGGGCGAAGAAGCATCTGGCGGCCACCGGCGTGAAGTTCACGCCGGGCCTGAACGAAGATCTCGGCGCGACGATGGTCTGGGGCACTCAGCAGACCAACCTGTTCCCGGGCGCGAAGGTCGATGGCGTGTTCGGCATGTGGTACGGCAAAGGCCCGGGCGTGGATCGCTGCGGCGACGTGTTCAAGCACGCGAACGCCGCCGGCACCTCGCGCTTCGGCGGCGTGCTGGCGCTGGCGGCCGACGATCACGCCTGCCGCAGCTCCACCCTGCCCCACGGCAGCGAAGGCGAATTCCAGTCCGCACTGATGCCGGTGCTCAACCCGGCCGGCGTGCAGGACATCCTCGACATGGGACTGATCGGTTTCGCGATGTCGCGCTATACCGGCCGCTGGGTCGGCTTCAAGACCATCGCCGAAACCGTGGAATCCTCCGCCTCCGTCGACGTGAATCCGTTGGCGCTGGAGATCGTCATGCCGGACGACTTCGAAATGCCGCCGGGCGGCCTGAACATCCGTTGGCCGGATCCGCCGCTGGATCAGGAAATGCGTCTGCATCGCTATGCGGTGAAGGCTGCGCAGGCATTCGCGCGCGCCAACCGGCTCGATCGCGTGGTGATCGATTCGCCGAACGCGCGGCTGGGCATCGTCACCACCGGCAAGAGCTATCTCGACGTGCTGCAGGCGCTGGAATATCTCGGCCTCGACACCCGCGCCTGCGCCGACCTGGGCATCCGCGTCTACAAGGTCGGCATGACCTGGCCGCTGGAGCCGATGGGCATCCGCGCGTTCTCGCGCGGGCTGCAGGACATCCTGGTGGTGGAAGAAAAGCTCAGCTTCATCGAAAGCCAGATGAAGGAACTGTTCTACAACTTCGAATCGATGGCCGGCGGCGTCACCCGGCCCAGCATCGTCGGCAAGTACGACGAAAGCGGCGAATGGATCCTGCCGTCGACCGGCGAACTCACGCCGGCGCGGATCGCGATGGTGATCGCCCGCCGCATCCAGAAATTCCACGACAGCGAACAGATCCGCGGCGTGCTGTCCTGGATCGAGCAGAAGGAAGGCGAACTGGCCCTGCCGCGCGCCAATTTCCCGCGCGTCCCGCACTACTGCAGCGGCTGCCCGCACAACACCTCGACGAAGGTGCCGGAAGGCTCGCGCGCGCTCGGCGGCATCGGCTGTCACTACATGGTGACGTGGATGGACCGCAACACCGACACCTTCACCCACATGGGCGGCGAAGGCGTGACCTGGTGCGGGCAGGCGGCGTTCACCGACAACGAACACGTGTTCCAGAATCTCGGCGACGGCACCTATTTCCACAGCGGCTCGCTGGCCATCCGCCAGGCGATCTCGGCCGGCGTCAACATCACCTACAAGATCCTCTACAACGACGCCGTGGCGATGACCGGCGGCCAGCCGGTAGACGGCACGTTGTCCGTGCCGCAGATCGCGCACCAGATGCGCAGCGAAGGCGTGCAGACCATCGCGCTGGTGTCGGACGATATCGAAAAGTGGTCGGACACGTCGATCTTTCCCGCGGGCGTGAGTTTCCACGACCGTCGCGAACTCGACGCGGTGCAGAAGACCCTGCGCGAAGTGAAGGGCACCAGCATCCTGATCTACGACCAGACCTGCGCCACCGAGAAGCGCCGCCGCCGCAAGCGCGGCAAGATGGTCGACCCGCAGAAGCGGGTGATGGTCAATTCGCTGGTCTGCGAAGGCTGCGGCGACTGCGGCGTGAAGAGCTTCTGCGTGTCCGTACTGCCGAAGGAAACCGAATTCGGCCGCAAGCGCGACATCGACCAGAGCAACTGCAACAAGGACTACAGCTGCGTCGAAGGGTTCTGCCCCAGCTTCGTCACCGTGCACGGCGGCAAACTGAAGAAAGGCAAGGCGCCCGACAACAGCGGCGTCAATACCGCAGACCGTCTCGCCGATCTGCCGATGCCGGCGTTCGCGAGCGCACTCGACAAACCCTGGAACATCCTGATCACCGGCGTCGGCGGCACCGGCGTGGTCACCATCGGCGCGCTGCTCGGCATGGCCGGGCATCTCGAAGGCAAGGGCGCGACCGTGCTCGACCAGACCGGCCTCGCGCAGAAGGGCGGCGCGGTCACGACGCACATCCGCATCGCGAAATCGCCCGACGACATCCACGCGGTGCGCATCGCCGCCGGCGAAGCCGATCTGGTGCTCGGCTGCGACATGGTGGTGGTCAACGATTACTGGGCGCTGTCGAAGATCCGCGAAGGCCGGTCCAACGTCGTGCTCAACACGTATGAAGCGATGCCGGGCACCTTCACCACGCGCCCGGACATGCAGTTTCCGGCGGCCGACATCGTGTCCGCGGTGCGCACCGCGCTCGGCGGCCACGATCCGTTGCTGGTGGACGCGACCCAGCTCGCCAACGCGCTGATGGGCGACGCCATCGCCGCCAATCTGTTCATGCTCGGCTATGCCTGGCAGCAGGGTCTGGTGCCGATCTCGTTCGATGCGATCATGCGCGCGGTCGAACTCAACGGCGCCGCGATCGAGATGAACAAGACCGCATTCGCCTGGGGCCGCCTGGCGGTGATCGATCTGCCTGCGGTGGTCGCCGCCGCTGGCATCGTCCGCAATGCGCCCACCGCCGCCGAAAGCACGCCGAACGCCCTGCGCCTGCTGGCGCCGACCGCTTCGGAAGGCCACGAATCCGGCATTCCCGCACAAAGCGGCGAGCTGCGCAGCGCCGACGAATTGCGCCACGTGCCCGCAGACGCCAGCGACCGCGACTGGTTCATGCCACTGGACGACGCCCGCCTGTCGCGCTCGCTCGATGAAGTCATCGCGCGCCGCGTCGCCTTCCTCGGCGACTACCAGAACATCGATTACGCCAAGCGCTACAGCGACTTCGTCGCCAGGGTCCGCGCCGCGGAGCAGGCGAAGGCGCCCGGCAGCACCGACTTGTCGGAAGCGGTCGCGCGCTATGCGTTCAAGCTGATGGCCTACAAGGACGAGTACGAAGTCGCGCGCCTCTACACCAGCGGCGATTTCCAGAAGCGCGTCGCCCAGCAGTTCGAGGGCGACTACAAGATCCGTTTCCATCTCGCACCGCCGCTGCTGGCGAAGAAGGACGCCGAAGGCCGCCTCATCAAGCAGGAGTTCGGACCCTGGATGTTCACCGCGTTCAAGCTGATGGCCAGACTGCGCTTCCTGCGCGGCACCGCGCTCGACATCTTCGGCCGCACCGAAGAACGCCGGATGGAGCGCAAGCTGATCGAGGATTATTTCGCGACCATCGACGGTCTTCTCCGCACACTGGACGCCGGTAATGTCGCGCTGGCCGCCGAGATCGCTTCGATTCCCGAACACATCCGCGGCTACGGGCACGTCAAGGAAGCGCATCTGCACAAGGCTAAAACCCGCGAGGCCGAATTGCTGAAGAAGTTCGCCGCGCCGTCGCAATCCAGGGCGCGCGCAGCGTGATCCTGTCGCAGACAGAAACGAAGAAGCCCCGCTGAGCGGGGCTTCTTTTTGCGGGAACGCGGCAGATCCTGCCTCGAGTCGATCCGCCGGGCTCAGCTCAGTCCGCGCGCCCACCGCGCGTACGCCTTCTCGCGCTCGGCGTCGCTGTAGAAATGGCGCATGAACGCCGTGTCGTAAAGCGACGACAGCAGATTGCCGGGCAGACGGAATTCGCGCATCACCCTGCCGTACAGCTCGGCATACCCCTTGTCGCCGCCGACATTGCGCTGCGGCAACCGCAAGGTATCCAAGTCGAAAAACGCCGCAAGCGGCGCTTCCATCCGCGGCAGATCTTCCTGTCGGTACAGCAGCAGATCGATCCCTTCGTGCCGGATCCGGCTCCAGCCGGCATCGTGGTCGAAGGGGTGCGCATACACGTCGAGATCGCAGAAATAGCGGTGATCGAACCAGCTCAGACCGCTCTGGCACTGGTTCCAGAATCGCTGCTCGATCATTTCGATCGCATCGGCAGTGCACAAGATGGCGCCACCGTGATACTGGAAAATGCCGGAAAGCGTCCAGGATACGATTTCGCGCGTCGCGGAGATCACTTTCACCGGGCGTTCGCGCGGATGCACGAGAATCGATGAATACGGCAAACGGTTGGATGGATAGCCGTGGACCAGATCGGTCACCCAGTGCAGGTGGATCTCCCGGCCGCCGTAGCCCGCGTCCTGCAACGCACCGGCAATGGTATGCGAGCCGACCTTGCCCATCTGGAATACGTGCAGGTCCGCATCGTAGAGCCAGGCGCTGCCGCGGTTCGGCACGCGCTTCTCGTACCAGCCCTGATAGCAATAGTGGATCTGCGCTTCCGCATCGTTGGCGAGCGCGATCTCGGGATAGCGTTCGCGGTAGTAACCCGGGTCGAAACCATCCAGACGTTTCGGATCGAAAATCCGCCGCTCGTAATACCCTTGATGGAAGAAATGACCGAAGGCATGCGCCTCGCTGTCGCCGGTAGCGGCGACATCCGGGTTTGCGAACAGGTACTCCCGCCAGCGGAAATCGCGCAGAATCTGCTCGGCATAGGGCGATTGATACAGGATCGGCAGCGACGGCAGCGTGACCTTCGGCAGCGCGCAGGTGATCTCGAAGCGCAGCGGTTGCGCATCTGCGCTCGTCGCCGCCAGCGCCGCCTCGACCGTTTCGTGCAGCGCCGCATCCAGGATCGACAGCTTCGGCAATCCGTGAATGACGGACGCCAACGAGCGATCGAAAGCGTCCATCGGCAGCACGCCATGCCAGCGTATTTCCCGCAACGCCTCCATCCGCGCAGCGCCAGGCCGATGGCTCGCTGCACCCTCGATTTCACCGATCAGCAACCCGTCCGTTTCGCGATCACCGACAACGACGAGATCGCCGATCGCCATGTCTTGTTCGAAGCGCGCCATCGGCGCGGCGGATACCGTATCCGCTTCAGGACCGGTGTTCAGCAACAATAACGATCGATGACGGAAATCGGAGATCGCCTCGGCATCGCAGAAATCGAACCACCAGATGTTGTGAGATCGCATGCCCGCTCCGGACGTACCGACACGTCCCGTTTTCAAACGATTGCCCACGGATTCGGTTGACCGGGGGGCGGTGCACGCCATATGCACCCTCTCACGGCGCAGGATGTCGCGGCGAAGTGAGACGATATCGATCTGCTGCAGAGCAGATGCATCGGTAAGGGGGGCAGCAGACTACCCATGCAGGCCTGTCGCAACAAGTGCAGCGGTACGCGCATGTTCAGCTTCACGCGATACTCGGCGTCGCCGAGCGCCGCGCTCGCGTCTATTTCCGGGGAATCGGATCCACGCAAACCATTCAGGATGCGCGGGCTGTGCGCTGCATCGGGCCGCCTCTCGCTGCCGATCCTCGTTCATTGCATCAGGTCCGGAGTCAGCTTCACCATGCATACTGGCCGCAGCCCTTCAGGAGAAACCGCCATGTCGATGCTGCCCTACTCGTTGTTCGCGATCCTGTCCGTCGCCGCCTGCACGCCGGTGGCTTCGCACGAGTCTCCTTCGGGAAGCGAGGATGGCGGCGAAAGCGCCCCCGCCGACAAGCCGCGGATCACCGGCGGATCGCTGCCGCCGGAAGAACAGATCCGGGTCGCCCCGGGGCTGGAAGAAGGCAGTTGCGACGCCGATGCCGCACAGGGATTCGTCGGCAGGAATGCGGACGAAGCCACCGTCAAAGCAGCGGTGGCCGCGAGCGGTGCGAAAGCGGCGCGGGTCATCAAGCCCGACATGATGGTGACCATGGATTACCGCGGCGATCGCCTGAATATACGCTTGGACGATGCCGGGAACATCATCGCCATCACCTGCGGCTGATCGCAGATCGAGCGGGCGCGCCGCGATTCCGATGCGGATGATCCGATCCGTCGCTTGATCCTCGCCGATGCGATCCTGGCGATTTGATCATGCCGACTTGATCATGCCGATTTGATCATGCCGATTTGATCCGGATCAGCGCAGCCGCTGCGCTGCGGGGCTACACTGCGGCCTCACATCGACAGGAGACGGCGATGCGCAGACATAAGCGCAAATCATCGGGTTCGAAGTGGATGGCGGTCGCCGCGGTGGCGCTGCTGGCGGCGGTCGCATGGAACGCTTACCGGACGCCGGACGCGACGCCGGCCACAACCTCGTCCATCTCTACCGACAGTGCGCGAACGACGACGGCGTTGGAACTCCCGCCGCCGATGGCGGAAGACCCGCCGGCGACGTCGATCGCAGCGCGCGCCCCGGCTTCACGCGATCAGGCAACCCGTTATCCGAGTTTCCTGCCGGCCGAGGCCGTCGACACCCTGCGCCTGATCGAACAACGCGGCCCGTATCCGTATCGCCAGGATGACGGCACGTTCGGCAATCGCGAAGGCCGCCTGCCGCGACAAGCGCGCGGCTACTACCGCGAATACACGGTTGAAACGCCAGGGGCGCCCGATCGCGGCGCGCGACGCATCGTCGCCGGCGGACACCCGCCGATCGAATATTTCTACACGGACGATCACTACGCCAGCTTCCGCCGGTTCACACTGGACGACAGCGCGCTGGACGACCGGACGCCATCGCGATGAGCGATATCGAACTGGGCGCACTGCTGGCGGACGCCACACAGGCCGGTGCGTATTTCGTCGACGCGCGCGACCGCGAGGCGCTGGTGGAAGCGGGCAGACTCCTGCAGTTCGCGGTGTTACCGGTGGACCTGCGCGGCTGCGACGATGTCGGCGCGGCGATGCGGGAAATCGCGGAGACCCTGCAGTTTCCCGAGTGGTTCGGCGAAAACCTCGACGCCCTCGCCGACTGCCTGAAGGATCTGTCGTGGCTTCCGTCGGAAGGTTATGTGCTGGTGCTGGAACACACCGGCGAATGGCGCGCGCAGGAAGCGGACACATTCGCAATAGTGCTTGAGATCTTCAACGAGACTGCGCAGCACTGGGCCGCGAATCGCGTGCCGTTCTGGGCGTTCCTGCCGGTGTCGACGCGCGACCTCGAAGCGATCAACGAATAGGGTGCTGTGGGAGCGGCGGAGGCCGCGACCGGTGAAAGACATACCGCAGAGCGTCGCGGCTTCCGCCGCTCCCACAAATTTCGGGATCGCCGCGACTACAGCACCGGATCCGCCGCCTGCGCAGGCGGCGCCACAGCCGCTGCCGGCACCCGCGCATAGCGCCACGCCACCAGCACCGCGCAGGCCAGCAGCACCGAGGCGATCAGGAACGCGATGCCCGGCAGATGCACCGGCGCGCTCGGGCCGATGAAATAGCCGAACGACCCGGCGAACAGCGCAGGTGCGGCGATGCCGGCGAGCGAAATCAGGCTGCTCAGCGCGCCCTGGATGCGGCCCTGCATCTCCGGGCCGACCTGCCGGGTGATCAGCGCCTGCGTCGACGGCGCGGCGACCGCCCACAGTGCGCTGATCGGCAGACCGGCGAGAAAAACCCAGCCGCTGCCGGCCAGGCCATAGATCAGGAAGCCGATCACGCCGCAGCTCAGACCGAACAACAACGCACGACGTTCGCCGAAGCGCTTGACCAGTCGGCCGACCACCAGCACGTTGACGATCACGCTGAACACGCCGACCACCGCCAGCACGTAGCCGGCCTGCTTTTCCTTCCAGCCGAAGCTGACATCGGCGAACAGCACGAAAGTGCTCGGGTACACGTAATGCGCGAAATTGGCGAGGAACACCACCGCCACCAGTCCCCAGATCTGCGGGTAATTGCGCAGCAGATGCACCGAGCCCATCGGTTTGGCGTGCGCCCAGTCGAACCTGGCGGAGCGGCGTTCTTTCGGCAGCGATTCCGGCAGCACGAACAGACCGTAGACGAAATTGATCAGCGCCAGCCCGGCGGAGAACCAGAACGGCAGACGGTGATCGATATCGCCGAGCAGGCCGCCGATCATCGGACCGAGAATGAAACCGACGCCGAACGCGGCGCCGATCATGCCGAAGGCTTTCGCGCGCTGGTCCGGCGGCGTGACGTCCGCAATGTAGGCATTGGCGGTGGTGAAGCTGGCCGACGTGACCGCGGAAATGATCCGGCCGACGAACAGCCAGGCGAGGTTCGGCGCCAGCGCCATGAAGATGAAATCGATGCCAAGACCGAAACACGACATCAGGATGACCGGGCGCCGGCCGAAGCGGTCGGACAGCGCGCCCTGGATCGGCGCGCTGAAGAACTGCACGACCGCGAACGCGGTGCCGAAGATGCCCACCCAGTAGGCCGCCGTGGAGGTGTTGCCGCCGACGAATTCCTCGACCAGATGCGGCAATACCGGAATGATCACGCCGAACGCCAGCACGTCGATCAATACGGTGATGAAGATGAAGACAAGCGCGGCCTGACGCTTGGCGCCGACGAGAGGGCTGTTCACGGGGGTGGGGATCGGACGTGCGAGGCGGGCAGTCTAACCCGCCGCACCCGGCCGCCGGCAGGGCGCCGGACCGGCGCCGCACCCGGTTGCCGCAGTGCAACATTTGTGCTTTAGTCGGATCATCCAGCGACAGGACGCACGCGAACCACGCCAACCATGCGGGTCCGCGAGGGAAGTGTCGCCCCCCGATTCCTTACCGGCGCCATCTTCCCGGAGTTCATCCGATGGAAACCGACCAACGCAGCGTTACCGGCCTTTACGATCCGCGCGACGAGCGCGATGCCTGCGGCTTCGGGCTGATCGCCCATCTCGACGACACTCCCAGCGCTGCGCTGGTCAAACAATCGCTGGATGCGCTCGCGCGGATGGCCCATCGCGGCGGCGTCGCGGCCGACGGCCTGTCCGGCGACGGCTGCGGTTTGTTGCTGAAAACACCGGATGTCTTCCTGCGCGCGCTCGCGGCCGAAGCCGGCATCGCACTGGGACAGCGCTACGCGTCCGGCATCGTGTTCATGCCGCACGACGACGACACCATCGAACGCGTGCACGGCGCGTTCTCGCTGGCGCTGCGCGAAGTCGGGCTTGCGGTCTCCGGCTGGCGCAAGGTGCCCACCGACGCGTCGGTCTGCGGCGAACTCGCGAAGGCGACGATGCCGGCGATCGAACAACTGTTCGTGGTGCCGGTGCTGGATGTCGAAGGCGCGCGGATGACCCGCGAAGCCTTCGCGCACGCGCTGTATCTGGCGCGCCGCCGTGCCGAACAGCGCCTGCGCGACGTGCCCGGCCTGCACGTGGTGAGCCTGTCGGCCAGTAGCATCGGTTATAAAGGTATGGTGCTGCCGCACTCTCTGCCGCAGCTCTATCCGGACCTGCAGCGTCCGGAACTGGCGAGCAGCGCGGTGGTGTTCCATCAGCGCTTCTCCACCAACACCAGCCCGCGCTGGCCGCTGGCCCAACCCTTCCGGCTGCTGGCGCACAACGGCGAAATCAACACCATCGCCGGCAATCGCATCTGGGCGCAGGCGCGCGCGCACGTGTGGCGCACCGACACCCTCGATCCCGCCGAATTCGACCCGGTGATCGACATCGACGGCTCCGATTCGCTGAGCCTGGATTCGATGCTGGAGCTGCTGCAGGCCGGCGGCATGGATCTGCTCAAGGCGCTGCGCATCCTGATCCCGCCGGCCACGCAATCGCTGGAATACAAGGACGCCGACCTGCTCGCGTTCTACGAGTACTACGCGATCAACAGCGAACCGTGGGACGGTCCGGCCGGCATCGTCGCCTTCGACGGCCGCTACGCCGTCTGCACCGTCGACCGCAACGGCCTGCGCCCCGCGCGCTGGCAGCTGAGCGACGACCGCGTGTTCATGGTCGCGTCCGAAGCCGGCGTGTGGGATGTCGGGACCGCGCACATCCTCGCCAAGGGCAAGCTCGGCCCGGGGCAGATGATCGCCGCCGATCTCGGCACCGGCCGGCTGCTCGACAGCGACGCGATCGATCAGATCAACCGCGCGCGCGCGCCGTACAAGCAGTGGCTCAAGCAGGGCATGACCTACCTGCACACCGAACTGGTCGATCCGAATCTCACCGCGGTGCCGTTCGACGCGGGCACGCTCTCGGGGTTCCAGAAACTCTTCCAGCTCACCCGCGAGGAGCGCGAACAGATCCTGCGCCCGCTGGCCGAAACCGAACAGGAAGCCGTGGGTTCGATGGGCGACGACGTGCCGATGGCCGCGCTGTCGGGCCACCTCCGCCCGCTGTACGACCGCTTCCGTCAGGCGTTCGCGCAGGTGACCAATCCGCCGATCGATTCGCTGCGCGAAGACTGCGTGATGTCGCTCGCCACCCAGATCGGCGAGGAAGGCAACCTGTTCGTCGACGGCCCGGACCAGGTGCAGCACGTAATGCTGAACTCGCCGGTGCTGTCGCAGCGCAAACAGCGGCAGCTGTTGCTGCTGCCGGCGTTCCGCGATTCGCACCGCTATCTCGATCTGAATTTCACCGCAGAGGAAGGCCTGCGCGCGGCGCTGCTGCGCCTGTGCGCGGACGCCGAAGCCGCGGCGCGCGCCGGCGTGAAGCTGCTGATCGTCAGCGATCGCCGCCCGCGGCGCGATCACCTGCTGGTGCACGCGCTGCTCGCCACCGGCGCGGTGCATCAGCACCTGGTCCGTATCGGCCTGCGCTGCGGCGCCAATCTCATCGTCGAAACCGGCACCGCGCGCGATCCGCATCATTTCGCGTGCCTGATCGGCTACGGCGCAACCGCGGTGTATCCCTATCTCGCCTACCAGACGCTGCACGACCTGGGCGAGCGCGGCATTCTGAAAACGAAGCACGGCGAAGTCGCGCAGATCGGCCGCAGCTACCGTCGCGGCATCAAGAAGGGCCTGCTCAAGATCATCTCGAAGATGGGCATCGCCACCATCGGCAGCTATCGCGGCGCGCAGTTGTTCGAGATCGTCGGCCTGGATCTCGAGATCGTCGATCTGTGCTTCACCGGCACGCCGTCGCGGATCGGCGGCGCTACCTTCGCATCGCTACAGGAAGAAACCGCGCACATCGCGGCCCGCGCCTGGGACAACAACGTGCTGCCCGACATCGGCGGCCTGCTGCAGTACACGCCGAACGGCGAATACCACCAGTACAACCCCGACGTGGTGACGACGCTGCAGCGCGCGGTGCGCAGCGGTGCGCGCGACGACTGGAACGCCTACGCCGACGCGGTGAATGCGCGTCCGCCGGCGGCGCTGCGCGATCTGCTCGCGTTCGACACCTCGAAGACGACCGCCATCGCGCTCGACGACGTGGAGCCGGTCGACGCCATCGTCAAACGTTTCGACACCGCGGCGATGAGCCTCGGCGCCCTGTCGCCCGAAGCGCATGAAGCGCTGGCGATCGCGATGAACCGGCTCGGCGGCCGCAGCAATTCCGGCGAAGGCGGCGAAGACCCGCTGCGCTACGGCACCGGCAAGGTCTCGAAGATCAAACAGGTCGCCTCCGGCCGCTTCGGCGTGACGCCCGAATACCTGGTCAACGCCGAAGTGCTGCAGATCAAGGTGGCGCAGGGCGCCAAGCCCGGCGAAGGCGGCCAGTTGCCCGGCCACAAGGTCAACGAACTCATCGCGCGCCTGCGTTACGCGCGGCCGGGCATCGGCCTGATCTCGCCGCCGCCGCATCACGACATCTATTCGATCGAAGATCTCGCGCAACTGATCTTCGATCTGCGCCAGGTGAATCCCGACGCGCTGATCTCGGTGAAGCTGGTCGCGCATGCCGGCGTCGGCACCATCGCCTCGGGTGTCGCGAAAGCAGGCGCCGATCTGATCACCATTTCCGGCCACGACGGCGGCACCGGCGCCAGTCCGATCTCGTCGATCCGCTACGCCGGTACGCCGTGGGAACTCGGCCTGTCCGAAGCGCGGCAGTCGCTGATCGCCAACGGGCTGCGCGACCGCGTGATCGTGCAGGCCGACGGCGGCATGAAGACCGGCCTGGACGTGATCAAGGCCGCGCTGCTCGGCGCCGAATCCTTCGGCTTCGGCACCGCGCCGATGATCGCGCTGGGCTGCAAATACCTGCGCATCTGCCATCTCAACAACTGCGCCACCGGCATCGCGACCCAGGACGACAAGCTGCGCGTCGATCACTTCACCGGTCTGCCCGAGCGCGTCGAGAACTTCTTCCGTGGCCTCGCCGAGGAAGTGCGCGGTTATCTGGCGCAATTGGGGGCACGCTCGATCGAGGACATCGTCGGTCGCACCGATCTGCTGCGGCAGACCGAAGGTACCCTGCCCGTGCATCGCCTGCTCGACCTGTCGCCGCTGCTCGCGCACGACGGCCTGACCACGGGCGGCCACTGTGGCGCGCGCGCGCCGCAGCCGGCACCGACCGGCCTCGCCGCCCAGCTGGAACACGATCTGGCCGACGCCATCGCCCACAAGCGCGGCAGCGCGGCATTCGACGCGCCGCTGCGCTACGACATTCTCAATACCGATCGCAGCATCGGCGCGCGCCTGTCCGGCTGCATCGCACGCGCGCACGGCAACCACGGCATGCACGATGCGCCCATCGCGCTGCATTTCGACGGCAGCGCCGGGCAAAGCTTCGGCGCGTTCCTCGCCGGCGGGCTGCAACTGGAACTCGAAGGCGAAGCCAACGATTACGTCGGCAAGGGCATGGCAGACGGCCGCATCGTCATCCGGCCGCCGCGCGATGCGCGCTACGTCGCGCACGAGTCGACGATCCTCGGCAACACCTGCCTCTACGGCGCCACCGGCGGCGAGTTGTACGCCGCCGGCCGCGCGGGCGAACGCTTCGCGGTGCGCAATTCCGGCGCGCTCGCGGTGGTCGAAGGCGCGGGCGATCACTGCTGCGAATACATGACCGGCGGCGTGGTCGCGGTGCTCGGCCGCACCGGTCTGAACTTCGGCGCCGGCTTCACCGGCGGCATGGCCTACGTGCTGGATCGCGATCGCGATTTCGTCGATCGCTACAACCACGAACTCATCGACATCCTGCGCATCAACACCGAGGGCTTCGAGCACCACCGCTCGCATCTGCAGGATCTGCTCGAAACCCACGTCCGCCACACTGGCAGCACGCACGCGCAGGGCATCATCGACAACTTCCGCGATCACCTCGGCAAATTCTGGCTGGTGAAACCGAAGGCCGTGAGCATCGAGACGCTGGGCGAAACCCTGCGGAGAGCCGCGTGATGCAAATCGATGCTCGCATCCACGTAGGAGGGGCTTCAGCCCCGAGCTCCTCCCAAATGATAGCCTCGATCTCCACCCCGATATTCGCCGCGATGTGCATGCGGAAAATCGAGAGCTCGGGCCTGAAGGCCCTCCTACGGAATATCCGGGTAGCCGCATGAGCAAGAAAACCCCACAGGCCTTCCTGCAATCGCAGCGGCAGATGCCCGAGCGCGTGGCGCTGGATCTGCGCCAGCACGGCGACTGGAACGAACTCTACGGCCGCTTCGAAGAAGCCGAAGCGAAGAAGCAATCCTCGCGCTGTCTCGACTGCGGCAACCCGTACTGCAGCTGGGGCTGTCCCCTGCACAACTACATCCCGCAGTGGCTGGAACTCGCGCGCGAAGGCCGCATCCACGAAGCCGCAGCGCTGTGCCACGAAACCAATCCGTTGCCCGAGATCTGCGGCCGCGTCTGTCCGCAGGATCGCCTCTGCGAAGGATCCTGCACGCTCAACGACGGCTTCGGCGCGGTCACCATCGGCGCGATCGAGAAGTACATCGTCGACAAGGCGCTGGCCGAAGGCTGGAACCCCGACGTGTCCACCGCGCAGCCCACCGGCAAGCGCGTCGCCATCGTCGGTGCCGGGCCCGCGGGCCTCGCCTGCGCCGACCGCCTCGCGCGCGCCGGCGTGCAGGCGGTGGTGTTCGACCGCTACGAGCAGATCGGCGGCCTGCTGCAGTTCGGCATCCCGAGTTTCAAGCTCGACAAATCGGTGATCGCGACGCGACGCGGCGTGCTCGAAGGCATGGGCGTGGAATTCCGCCTCGGCGTGGAGATCGGTCGCGACATCTCGATGGACGCACTGCTCGCCGACTTCGACGCGGTGTTCCTCGGCCTCGGCAGCTATCGCTACACCGACGGCGGCCTGCCCGGCCAGGATCTGCGCAACGTGCTGCCGGCGTTGCCGTTCCTGGTGCAGAACGGCCGCATCGTGGTCGGCACCGACGACAACCAAGGGCGCCCCATCGCCGGGTGGGAAGATCAGCTCGCCCTGCCCGACCTGCGCGGCAAGCGCGTGGTCGTACTCGGCGGCGGCGACACCGGCATGGACTGCGTGCGCAGCGCCGTGCGCCTGGGCGCCGCGCAGGTCAGCTGCGTGTACCGCCGCGACGAAGCCAGCATGCCCGGCTCCGCGCGCGAGGTCGCGAACGCGCGCGAGGAAGGCGTGCGCTTCCTGTTCCAGCGCGCGCCGCTGGCCCTCATCGACGACGGCGACGGCAACGTCCGCGCCGTGCGCGTCGCCGAAACGCAGCTCGGCGAACCCGACGCCCGCGGCCGCCGTCGCCCCGAACAGGTATCCGGCAGCGAGACCGACCTCGACGCCGACATCGTCATCATCGCCTTCGGCTTCCAGCCCGACCCGCCCGCATGGCTCGCTGCGAATGGCATTGCGTTGCACGACGATGGTCGGGTGAAGGTCTTCCCCGCCCCGCCGCCGCATCATCCATTGCGGATTGATCCTGCGAATCCGGTTTATCCGTACCAGACTGCGAACCCGCATATCTTCGCTGGGGGGGATGGGGTTCGGGGTGCGGATCTTGTGGTGACTGCTGTGCAGGAAGGGCGGGATGCTGCGGGGAGTATTGTGAGGTTTTTGGGGGCGGTGTAGGACTGGCCCTGGCTGCCTTGCCGTAACAAAAAGCCAAACGCAAGATCGAAAATGTCCAATCGAACAAACACTTCTTCTTTCTAGCAGCTCCAGCCCCTCCTACAACGCCAATATTTGTTAGTTAGGCCATATATAAATCATGACCACTGCACTCTCTCTAGCCTTGGATCTTGCCGATCAGATCGAACAATTTCCACTTGGGAGATGCGGACCGAGCGATGACCCTGATATGCAGTATGCCTACACGGCTGGTTTTCGTGATATTGCAATTAGGTTTGTTGCAGCCATAAAGCGCATAGGCGATCCAGATCTTTCGAATATGGTTTCTTCGCTTGAAATGCCCGCAAATTACATTTCCGAAGCTCATGACCTTCGGGCCAAACTGTTTACCGTCATCGATTATTTAAACGAAATAGCTAAAGATCCAAACTATGCCACGCAAGCAGCAGCTAATGCAGCCTTCCTTGACCCAGAGATCATCATAAAGCTGAAGGCTGTACCTGCATCAAAACTAGATGCAAGAAAATTGACAAAAATGTGCGAAGAATTAAACGATGCTTACTCGAGAGGAAATTACATAACCTCATTACTACTTTTGCGGGCAATTATGAATCATGTTCCTCCCGTATTTAGCGCTAACACGTTCTCAGAAGTCGTGGCTCAGTCTGGAAGAAGCGTCAAAGTTATAATATCAAGACTCAATGACGATGCCCGCCCGATTGCGGACCTCCACACGCATTTTCTAATGCGCGCCTCAGAGCATCTCCCAACAAAAAACCAGATCGAGCCATACAAGGCTGCATTTGAGATTTTGATGCAAGAAGTCATTTTTCGATTAAACGAAAATTCGAACCCATAAAAGCTGCAAGACCCATAAGCGAAACTGCATGCACCCTGCTTTCCGGGTCACGGCAATCCGTTATGACGCATGACGCCTTCGGCTTATGCTCCCTACGGGGCTGATGACATTGTTTGACTTACGATGCTTGCTCCTTGCTCCCATATTCTGGGCGGAATTTTCGTGCATTCGCTAGAAACTCACTGTTGCCGAAAGCGATTTTATCGTAATGCTTGACTGCACCTTCCATCAGAGCATCACCCTGCCCTGACACGACAAGAGGCATATGCTCTAAAAATGCGTAGCGCTCAACTAAGCATTTGTAATTCCAGTAAGCGTCCACTTCACCAAGCTTGCAATAGCAATTCGCTGCTAGCAGTTGCGTCATCTCCACATCCAAGAACGAACGCACCATATTCGAGTAGAGCTTTTCATCCTGTGAAGGTGTCGTGGCCAGAATGTTGGAAGCAGTAAACTCACCTTTCAATGCCGTATCAGGGCACCTTGTAGCGATCAATTTCAAAACCTGATAAAGAATTCGAAAGTAGTGCCCTATTTTTGGATTGAATACATGCAACGTGCGATTAGCTTCTGATATTTGATTACGATTCGACACAAAAACCACTTGAAATATTTCTTTTGATGAACTTAGGCTCCCTTGACTAGTGTCATTTTTGGTCAAATATCTCAATGCCGCATTATGTTGATCAAGCAATGCAAAAAATGTATCTTCAAACCGTTGTTTTTCTGCAGTTCTGACCTGCTCTGCGATCAACTTTCTGGTGTCAGCTAACTCCTTCTGCGTCGCCGATAATTCCTGTCGCTGCATTTCGATCGAGCGTGTGAGCCAGTAGAGTGCGCACAGCGCCACGAACGGATTAAGGATTCCACCGATGAAGTCACCGAAGGCGCCCCATGTGGATGGTTCATACTTTGACAATGGCACGTCGTTCAAAAACCCGAACCAGAACCAGTAGCCTAACAACAACAGTGATGATGCCACCGCGACGGCGCGCAACGTAAAACGAGTCTGCCGCTTGTACTCTTGATGTTTCTTATCTGGCGTATCCATACGGTTCCTTTATTTTCATCGCGGAAACTAAAAAAGCACATGAGAGCAATACTCTCTCAGCGCTTCGACCCCACATCAATGAAGTGCAGAAACTCCACCCGCACCCTTGTATGCTAGTTGAAACTAGGGATCAGAGTGTACTTTTCGAGGGTGCGATTAGTACGCAGGGTGGGGTAAGCGCAGCGATGGCCGCAATGACGCGCCCGGTGTCGCTTGAGGTTCTCGGGGTCTGATGCGGCGGGATGGTGGGGTGCGCTGCGCTTACACCACCCTACGACCTGCGTCTCTTGCTGTTACAGCGGATGACATTTGCGACAACGACAAACAGGTCCGTCGCCTGCGGCTCGGGATGACAGCGGTGAGGGAATCGTAGACCCGGAGGGCGGCGCACAGGAGGTGCACCGTTTTTCGACGCGGCAGGATGCCGCATCGAAAAATCCCGGCCATCTCGCCGACGGCAGATTTGCCTCGGCACTAGAGAGTTTTCTTTGGTTGGCGGATTCAATCGGTCGATGCAACAGTTTGTCTG
>JAIMKJ010000020.1 GCA_020692565.1 Thermomonas sp. | reverse complement strand
ACACCCTCTTTGCGACAAAGAAAGTGACCCGCGCGCAAGCGCGGAAGCTCTGCAGTTGCTTTTTGATGGGTATCGCTACGCTCACCCCATCCCACTCCGCTGCGCTTGTTCGCCATTGGCCGCAATGACAAGCAGCGACGTCGCCATGTTAAGCGAAGCGCACCAGAAACGCCGTTGTGAAACAGGATCACGGTTGCTATCTTTCCTGCGCAGACGCTGTTCGCTGGAACGCGACACCGCGACCGCGCCGCCGGCACGGCCGGCACCAGGAAAACATTGTCCCACCCACCGCAAAGGACGCACACATGACCACCGGACTGACCCTGATGATGCCCGTATTGCCGGGCACCAAGCTCCTGACCATCGTGGAAGCACTCGCGGCCAATGATGCCGCGATCCATGCCGCATTGCAGTCGATCGGCACCGTGCATTTCGCGCGCTTCGTGCTGTTCGATACGTCGAAGCCGAACCTGCAGCCCGACATGAGCCAGATCAATACGCCGTCCGACACGCTGGTGATCAGCGTGATCACCGAATACGACGGCAGCTTCAACGCCTACATCAGCGATTTCGTGAACCAGCTCGGCGACGTGTTCAACGCACTACTGGCCTTCGTGGTCGGCGGGGCGGCGGTGTCGCCGGTGCAGAGCAACCTGGCCGCGTTCGAGGCCTTCGTGGCCGCGAACGATGCGTCGCAGCACCTGCCGAACAACGCCGGCATCTATGCGGCGTATCCGCAGACCGTGCAGATGATCCTGGCGGCGTTCCCGCCTGCCAAGTGACCGCATGAGCGCCGGGCCGGCGTCTGCCGGTCCGGTGTCTGCCACTACTGTGTCTGCCGTGCGCGCATCGGCAACGTCCCGGGTCTGCCGGAGTTTGCCTGCGCGTGTCTTCTTCTTTCGCAGGAGGTCAGGATGACCACGATGCCCGCTGACGCAACGCCCATCGATTACGCCGACGTACAGGGCACGATCCTGCGCGGTTACCGCGTGGATTTCGCGCGACATTTCGTTCTTTCGATCACCGATCCCGTGGCGGCAGGCACGCTGCTGACGGATCTGGTGAACGGCAGCAACGGCCTGCCGAAGATCACCTCCGCGCAGCGCACCGGGGTTCGCCCTGCCTGTTTCCTCAATGTCAGCTTCACCTGTACCGGGCTGGCCGCGATGGGCGTGTCGGCCGCCGACCTGGCGACCTTCGACGGCTCGTTCCAGCTTGGCGCAAGCAATGCCGGCGTGGCCAGGAATGTCGGTGATGTCGGCAGCAGTGCGCCCGGGCACTGGATCGGCGGGCTCGGCGACGGTGCGCAGGTGCACATGCTGGTCAGCCTGTGGGTGCGCGACTCGACCGAGGTGCTCGAATCCGTCTCCGCGCAGCTGCGGTCCGCCTTCAACGGTGCAGCGACCATCCTGCTGGAACAGGACGCCAATGCCTTGCCTGACAACAAGGTGCATTTCGGCTATCGCGACAGCATCTCGCAGCCGACCGTGCTCGGTGCGCCGCCCACCAAGCACGCGCCGGACGACCAGCCCGTGGTCGCGACGGGCGAGTTCCTGCTGGGCTATACCAACGAGATCGGTGGCAGCTACCGCGTGTCGCCGCCGCAACTGTCGTTGAACGGCAGCTATGCCGCGTTCCGCATCCTGGAACAGGATGTGGCCGCCTACGATGCATTGGTGCAGAGCTTCGCCGACAAGGCCGGTGTCGACACTGAAATGGCGGCAGCGAAGATCTGCGGACGCTGGCGCAACGGCAATCCGCTGACGCTGTCGCCGACGCAGCAGGATCCCCTGCTGCCGCGCGACCAGCTCAACAACTTCACCTATATCGCGCCGCCGGCCGAGACCGACGATACGCTGGGCCTGGTGTGCCCGATCGGGTCGCACATCCGTCGCAACAATCCGCGCAACGAGGCCGTGGTCGGCGGCGGCACCAGCGCGAACCACCGCATCATCCGCCGCGCGATGCCCTATGGTCCGCCGTACGATCCGGACAAGCCGGATTCGGCGACGCGCGGCCTGGTCGGCTACTTCATCAACGCCAGCATCCAGAACCAGTTCGAGTTCCTGACCAGCCAGTGGAGCATGACGTACACGTTCGTGAAATCGGCCACCGCGCCGGGTGGCACGCCCGCAGGCAATGCGCTGTTCAACATCAGCGGCGAGGACGTGTTCCTGGGCGTGAACGATCCGTCATCGAGTGCGTTCACCTTCCCCGGCGCGGGCGCGAACGGCTCGGGCAACACCACGGTGACCGGCTTCGGCCGCACCATCACCACGCGCGGCGGTGTGTACTGCTTTTTCCCGAGCATTTCCGGTCTGACGTATCTCGCCGGGTTGCCTGCCGCGACCGGGTGAGATTCGGAGGAAAAAGGGTCCGTGACGTAGTCGCCAGGTTGCGGCCGACGGCCGCAGCCGGGGCTCTCCGGAAAGAGAGGCCTTGCGTCGTCCCGGGTCCGCGTGCTGCACGGACCCGGGCTACGGGTCGCGAGGACTGAATTTATCGCGCCGATCGCTCAGCGCCGCTTCGATGCATCGCGATCCGGCATGCGCATGCCGTTGGGCATCGCATCCGTCTTCGGTTGCTGCGCCACCGGAACCGCCGGCAACACCGGCGCCACGCGCCGGCCCTGCCCTTCAGCGGTGACCACGTTCACCATCGCGCGGATGTCGTCGATATCGTCGACCACGCGGGGGTTGAGGTCGTCGACCAGGAACACGCCGGCCACCTGGTTCACGCGGTCGACCCACGGCGTGAAGCCGAAAGCGCCGGGGCTGGAGACGATGAGCGGCGATGCGGGGTCGATCCACTGGCCGATGCCGTAGCCGAAACCGATGGACGTCGGCGGGCGCGAGATGTCGACGGTGCCGATGGTGCGGTCGTTCGCCATCGCTTCGATGGTGGTGCGGTCGAGGAACCGGCGGCCCGGCAGGCAGAACGGGGTCGTGCTGTTGTCCAGGCAGCCGTAGGCCAGCACCATGTCGACGACCTTGCCGTAGTCCTCCAGCGTGCTGCGCACGCCGCCGGCGATGCGCGGATTGGTGTTGCGCACGTAGCCCGGTGCGGTGGACGCGGTCGCGAAGTCGGTGGCGTTCAAGCCCAGTGGCGTCGCCATTTCGTCGATGAAGATGTCGTCCCAGGCCTTGCCGGTGGCCAGTTCTGCCATGCGCCCGGCGACCTGCATCGAATTGCCGCCGTAGGAAAACACCGCGCCCGGTACGCCGATCAGCGGTTCCTGCAGGATGCGGTTGGCGCAGCTGGCGAGCGTGTAGAACGGATTGGACATGCAGCTGTCGTCGCCGCCCGGCAATGCGCTGGTGTGCGAGAACAGCTGCGCGAGCGTGATCGGGCGCTTGGCCGCTTCGACGTTCGGAAAATACTGGCCCACGGTATCGGTCCAGCGCATCTGGCCCTTGTCGACCAGGCGCGCAAGGGTCAACGCCGACAGCCATTTGCTGGCCGAGGCGATGCGGATGCGGGTGCCGAGGGTGTAGCTGCCGAAGGCGCGGCGATAGACCATGCTGCCGTGTTTGTTGATCCGCAGCGACGCGCCGTCCAGATCGTTTGTTGCGACGAAAGTCTGCATTTCCGCGGTGACGGGGGAAAAATCGTAGAGCGGCACCGCACGCGCGGTGCCGGCGGCGCCGAGCAGCAGGGTCAGGCCGAAGGCGGTCATCAGTGTGCGCAACATGGTGGATCTTCCGTGGTGGTGGTACGGGCATGAACGCCGACCTGCGGGACGACGTTGACATGGCGCGCCATCGAAGTTGTAACGAATTGTGTCTGCTGTGTCGTGTCCGGGGCGATGTCTGAAGTCGTGCCGCGGCTTCCGTACAATGGCGGCTCCGCATTCCGTGTCTTCCGCATGACCCTGATCGATATCGGCGCCAACCTCACCCACGACAGTTTCGATCACGACCGCGAGGCGGTGCTGCAGCGTGCGCGCGCCGCGGGCGTGGCGAAGATGGTGATCACCGGCGCCAGCCGCGCGCACTCGCCGAAAGCGCTGATCCTGGCGCGCACGTTTCCGGGCGAACTGTTCGCCACCGCCGGCGTGCATCCGCATCACGCGGTGGAATACACCGACGAGTGCGACGCCGAAATGCGCGAACTGCATGCGCATCCCGAAGTGGTGGCGGTGGGGGAATGCGGGCTGGACTACAACCGCGATTTCTCGCCGCGCCCGGCGCAGCGCCGGGCCTTCGAGCGCCAACTGCAGCTGGCGGCCGACCTCGGTAAGCCGCACGCCTTGAAACCACTTTTCCTGCACCAGCGCGACGCGCACGACGATTTCGTGGCGATGATGAAGAACTTCGAGGGCCGGCTCGGCCCGGCGGTGGTGCATTGCTTCACCGGCACCCGCAAGGAACTGTTCGACTGTCTCGACCGCGACTGGCACATCGGCATCACCGGTTGGCTCTGCGACGAGCGTCGTGGCCTGCATCTGCGCGAACTGGTGAAACACATCCCGGCGAACCGGCTGATGATCGAAACCGACGCGCCGTATCTGCTGCCGCGCACCGTGAAGCCGCAGCCTTCGCATCGCCGCAACGAACCGATGTACCTCGCCCACATCGTCGAAGAACTGGCGCGCGACCGCGGCGAACCGGTGGAAGCCGTCGCCGCGACGACCACGGCGACGGCGACGGCGTTCTTCGGACTACCGGATCGCGTGGATCAACAACCGTCGACGCAGTCGAAGTAATCGGTGCTGCACATGTCGTAGCACCAGTCCTGCCCCGGCGTGCACGCGTGCCAGCAGCTGGTGTAGTCGGCCCGACACCATTTGATGCATCGATGGTCGGCGGCAGCCGTGTTCGTGGACACCGACATGCCCAGCCCGGCCGACAGGGCCATCATCGCGGCCAGGGTCCATGTTGTCGTCTTCATCATCGCTCTCCTTCGCTTGATTCCGGTGCTGTTCGAAGCCGGATCGCGTGGCTTTCAACGACGGGATCGATCCATGCGGTTACAGCGCAGCGCCGGTGGTTGTTCCCGACTTCCCGATAGCCTTCAACGCGTCCCGGATCACCGGTTCGCGGAAGCCGTCGATCCTGCGTTCGCCGATGTACAGCAAGGGCACGCCGATGCCGCCCTTGGCGATGAACTCCGCGTTCGCCGCCTCGGACTTGTCGATCTGGTATTCGGTGTACGTCACACCCTCCGCGGCCAGGAGATCGCGCACCTTCTCGCAGTACGGGCAGGTGGTGGTGGCGTACATCACCACCGCGTTGCCGGCCTTGGCGTAGAGCGCCGCGTGATCGCCGGTCGAGTACGCCGCGGGCGGGAATGCCGTGCGATATGCGGAGGTGAGTTTCGGGCCCAGGTACAGGCCGACCGCGAAGAATGCCGGGATCAACAGCAGCGGCAGGAATTTGCGGATGAGTCTGGGCATCGACCTTCCTTGGCAGGTTCCATGTTCGCCCCGTCGTCGACAGGGGGTGTTTGCTGGAACTTACTCCAGTCGCGGGTGTCATGCACGCGGCGGTGCGCGATCAATACACCGCCAGATCGCCGCAGCCGTGCATGTCGGTTTCGTCCTGCAGCGCGATCTTCACCCGTTGCGGATGCGCCCGGTCGGCGTCGTCGGTGCAGCGTTCGGTGACGATGTCGACCCGGATCGCTTTCCGGCCCTGCGCGGTCTCCAGGGTGCCCTCGAGCAGGATCGGCGCGCCGCGCGCCGGGCCGGGCATGCTTCTGCCGGGCGCGTTTCGATAGAACACCGTGCCTTCGGCCTCGTGGGTGCCCATGCCCCAGATCAGGCGAACGCTGTGGCGCATGCCCTCGGACGTCTGTTCGCCCAGGCTCTGGATCTCGATGTTGAAGTGCTCGCCCAGGCCCTTGAACGCCGGTACCGGGCTGACCTTGCCGACCATGTCGGGCGACATCTTGCCTGCGGCACCGGGCGGCGGCGTGGCGGCGGGCATGGGGGCATCGGGCGCAGCGGCTTCGGGTGCGGCCGTTACGGGTGCGGCCGCGTCCGTTGGCCTGGCGGCGCTGCAGGCGGTCAAAAGCATGATCAGCAACATCGCGACAGTCGTACGGATACGCATGACAGGCTCCAGTCGAAATGATGATGGCGTTCGTGCGTTTCGTAGGAGGGCCTTCAGGCCCGAGCTCTTCGTTACGCCATGGTGAGATCGAGAGCTCGGGCCTGAAGGCCCTCCTACGAAACGCACGAACGAATGCGGGGCCGTCGGATCGGACAGGCCTCAGCTGCGCAGGCCGACGCCGCGCTTCAACAGCCACAGACTCAGGCCGCCCAGCGCGAACACGAAGCCCAGCATCAGCGCGTACGCCAGCCACAGCGGCACGTCGGACACGCCCAGCAGGCCGTAGCGGAAAGCGTTGACCATGTAAAAGATCGGGTTGAGGTGGGTCGCGGCCTCGGCCCAGTCCGGCAGCAGCTTCACCGAATAGAACACGCCGCCCAGATACGTCAGCGGGGTGAGGATGAAGGTCGGCACGATCGCGATGTCGTCGAATTTCTTCGCGTACACCGCGTTGACGAAACCGGCGAGGGCGAAGATGGTCGCGCCCAGGATCACCGTGGTCAGCGTGACGAACGGATGCGGCACCCGCACCTTGGTGAAGAACATCGCGATCACCAGTACGATCGCGCCGACCAGCAGCCCGCGCAGCACCGCGCCGGCCACGTAGCCGCCCAGGATCACCCACGTGGGCATCGGGCTGACCAGCAGCTCCTCGACGTGGCGGCCGAACTTGGCGCCGAAGAAACTCGACGCGATGTTGCCGTAGCTGTTCTGGATGATGCTCATCATCACCAGCCCGGGGACGATGAAGTCCATGTACTTGATGCCGTCCATTTCGCCGACCCGCGACCCGATCAGGCCGCCGAAGATCATGAAATACAGGGTCATGGTGATCGCGGGCGGCACCAGAGTCTGGCCCCAGATGCGCAGGATCCGCGCCACTTCGCGGCGGACGATGGTGTACAGCGCGGTGCGGTGGCGCTGGGCGACGCTCATGTCGGGCGCGGTGTGCTGCGCGCTCATGCCGCGGCTCCCACGTTATTGTCGCCGGTCAATCTCACGAACAGTTCCTCCAGGCGGTTGGTCTTGGTGCGCATCGAACGTACGCGGATGCCGGCGGCGTCCAGCGCGGCGAACACGCCGTTGAGGTCCATCGCCCGCGGCATATCGATATCGAGGGTGTGATCGTCCACGGCGAGCAGGGTCGCGCCGGGGATCGACGGCAGCTGCGCCGGCAACGCGCCGTCGATGTCGAGCAGGAAGCCCTCGACGTCGAGCTTGGCCAGCAGCGCTTTCATCGGGCCCTGCTCGACGATCCGGCCCTTGTCGATGATCGCGAGATTGCGGCAGAGGCTCTCGGCCTCTTCCAGATAGTGGGTGGTCAGGATGATGGTGGTGCCGGAGGCGTTGATCTCCTTCAGCGTCTTCCACATGCCGCGACGGATTTCGATGTCCACGCCAGCGGTGGGTTCGTCCAGGATCAGCAGCCGCGGGCTGGTCATCATGGCGCGGGCGATCATCAGCCGCCGCTTCATGCCGCCGGACAGGGTGCGGCTCATCTTGTCGTTCTTGTCCCAGAGCTGGGCTTCCTTCAGGACCCGCTCGGCGCGTTCGCGGGCGATCGCGCGCGGCACGCCGTAGAAGCCGGCGTAATTCACGCAGATGTCGAACGGTTTCTCGAACATGTTGAAGTTGATCTCCTGCGGCACCAGGCCGATCAGGCGCATCGCGGCGTCGCGCCGGGCGGCGATGTCGACACCGAAGATGCGGACTTCGCCCGAAGACGCGTTGACCAGCGAGCTGGCGACGCCGATCAGGGTCGACTTGCCGGCGCCGTTCGGGCCCAGCAGGGCGTAGAAATCGCCGGGCGCCACGTCCAGCGAGACGCCCTTCAGAGCCTCCACGCCGTTGTCGTAGGTCTTGCGCAGGTCGCGGATCGAAAGCGCCGGCGCGTCGGCGCCGGGGGCGGTATCTGGGGTCATCGGGGGTCCTTGCCGTCGCCGGTGGGCGTGCGCCCGGGAAGATTGGCGCGACGGAACGGCTAGTATAGGCGGCCGTGCCGGCGGCTCCCGATAGCGCGTTCCGGCAACACTCATTTCCACAAGGTTTCTCCCCCGTGCCCGTCCATTTCCCGCTCAAACTCGTCGGTCGCCGGATGCTGGCCCCCACCGTCGCCCATCTCAACTTCGTACGCGACGACGGCGAACCGCTGGATTACATCCCGGGGCAGTTCCTGCAGGTGCATTTCCACTACGCCGACGGCACCGCGACCAAGCGCAGCTATTCGCTGGCGACCCGGCACGATCACGCGCTGGGGCCGGGCGAATCGGTCGAGATCGCGGTGAGCTACGTTGCCGGCGGCGCTGCGACCGCGTTGTTCGAGGAGCTGCCGCTCGGCGGGCGGATCGACGCCAGCGGCCCCTACGGCCGGTTCTGCCTGATGCCCGCCGACGCCAACCGCCGCTATCTGCTGATCGGTACCGGCACCGGCGTGACCCCGTACCGGGCGATGCTGCCGCAGCTGGCGGCGCAGATCGCCGGTCGCGGCATCGAAGTGGTGCTGTTGTTCGGCGCCCGCACGCCCGAAGAGTTGCTGTACGGCGACGATTTCCGCGATTTCGCGAACCGCCACCCGAATTTCCGCTTCGTGCCGTGTTTCTCGCGCGAATTGCCCGCCGACGATTCGCCGCACGCGCATGCCGACGTGCGCAAGGGCTACGTGCAGGACCAGTTGGCCGAATTCGCGCCGCAGGCCGACACCGATATCGCTTACCTGTGCGGCAATCCGAACATGGTCGACGTGTGCTTCGAGGCCCTGAAGGCCCACGGCCTGCCGGTGCCGCACATCCGCCGCGAGAAGTACATCAGCAGCAAGTAATGCGGCGTCTGCCCCCGTAGAGCGGCCTTCAGGCCGCTGCTGTGCTGTGGAAGAGCCAGCGGGCTGAAGCCCGCTCTACAAACCCGGCCGTTTGATCCGTGCAAGCCGCAGGCGCGGCATCATTGGCGGCTCGCTCGGTACTCTGCCTGGGCCGGCGCGGCATCATTGGCGTCGCACCCACGGTTCTGCGTGGGCCGGGCCGGCCTGTCACATCCGCCGCCCGTCCGCGTCTTGGTCCACGAAGCGCAGTTTTCTTCCCGTACGCATTCCCGCACACGATCCGCATCGAGAAACCTCCCATGCTCAAACCCCTGTTGCTGTCCTCGCTCGCGCTGGCGCTCGCCGCCTGCGGCGGGCAGGCCGAAAAAACCGTGGTTCCGAAGACCGACGCCAACGGCGACCTGCGTTACGGCGGGCTGGTGTTCAAACCCTGCGCCCTCGGCGGCGAGCGCGGACAAGGTGTGGAGGCGCAGTGCGCCACGCTGCAGGCGCCGGAAAACCACGCCGCGCCCGACGGCCGCAAGATCGCGCTGGCGGTGGCGATGATCCCGGCCAAGAGCCAGACCCAGTCCGACCCGGTGGTGATCATCGCTGGCGGCCCCGGCCAGTCGATCCTCGAGAGCTATCCGATACTGCATCCGGCGCTGAGCGACGTGCGCCGCAGCCGCAATATCCTGCTGATGGACGCGCGCGGCACCGGCGGCTCGCACCTGCTGCAGTGCGAAGAGATCACGTCGCTCGACGAGGTGTTCGAAGGCAGCGAAGACCCCGCGCAGATGCGCGCGCTGACCGAACGCTGCCGCGACCGCCTGGCCAAGACCAGCGACCTGCGTTTCTACGCCACCGGCGACCACATCCAGGATCTCGACCTGCTGCGCCGGACCATCGGCGTGGACCAGCTCAACCTCGCCGGCATTTCCTACGGGACACGCGTCGCCCAGCAGTACGCGGCGCGCTATCCGGCGCATACGCGCACCGTCACGTTGGATTCGATCGCGCCCAACACGCTGGTGCTGGGCCAGGACCACGCGCGCAATCTCGACGCCGCCATCAAGCAGCAGTTCGCGCGCTGCGTCGCCGACGCCGCCTGCAAGCGCAACATCGGCGATCCCGCGGCGCTGCTCGCCAGGGTGCGTGCGACGCTGCAGGCCGGCGGTCTGGCGCCGGTGCGCTACCGCGACCCGACCAGCGGCGAGTGGCGCCAGGAAGTGCCGCGCTTCGGCCATCTCGGCGGACTGCTGCGGTTCTACGCGTATCGTCCGGAATCGGCGTCGATGCTGCCGCTGATCCTGCACGACGCGTCCGAAGGCCGCTACGAAACCCTGCTGTCGCAGTCGCGCGCGCTGAGCGGCGATATCGGCGATTCGATGGCGCTGGGCATGCATCTGTCGGTGAGCTGCGCCGAAGATCCCGAAATCCGCACGCGCCCGGAAGACGACGCGACGATCATGGGCAACGACATCGCCGAGTTCATCCAGACGCAGTGCGCGGCGTGGCCCAAGGGCGAACGCGATCCGGCATTCCGCAAACCCTTGGCCGGCCAGGTGCCGGTGCTGGCGATCAGCGGCGAGTTCGATCCGGTCACGCCGCCGCGTTACGGCGACGAAGTGGTGAAGACGCTGCCCAACGGCCGTCATCTGGTGCTGCCGGGCCAGGGCCACAGCGTGCTCACCACCGGTTGCATGCCGAAACTGTTCGCCCAGTTCGTCGAAACCGCCGATGCCAAAGCGCTCGACGCCAAATGTCTCCAGCGCCTGAAGCCGACGCCGCCGTTCGCGGGCAATTACGGCTGGGAGCCCTGACTCTTCGCGCATTCCTGTCGCGCGCAGCGCAGGACATGCCTGTCCTGATGCGCAGGCGTCATCCACGCAATTTTCTTCACGGGGTTTTCCCATGATCGATGTCCAGAATCTGCACAAGTCGTTCAAGACCAAGACCGGTCTGGTGCAGGCCGTGCGCGGCGTGAGCTTCGCCGCCCACGACGGCGAAATCACCGGCCTGCTCGGCCCCAACGGCGCCGGCAAGACCACCACCCTGCGCATGCTCTACACGCTGATGTCGCCCGACCAGGGCACGGTGAGCGTCGACGGCATCGACATCCAGAAGGATGCCACTGCCGTGCGCCAGCGCCTGGGCGTGCTGCCCGACGCGCGCGGCGTCTACAAGCGCCTGAGCGCGCGCGAGAACATCGCCTACTTCGGCGAACTGCACGGCCTTGACGCGGCCACGATCGCCTCGCGCACCGCGAAGCTGGCGGAGACGCTGGGGATGGAGGATTTCCTCGACCGCCGCACCGAAGGTTTCTCGCAGGGCCAGCGCACCAAGACCGCGATCGCGCGGGCGCTGATCCACGATCCGAAGAACGTGATCCTCGACGAGCCCACCAACGGCCTCGACGTGATGACCACCCGCGGCCTGCGCAACTTCCTGCTGCAGCTGCGCGCCGAAGGCCGCTGCGTGATCTTCTCCAGCCACATCATGCAGGAGGTCGCGGCGCTGTGCGATCGCATCGTGGTGATCGCCGGCGGCGAAGTGAAAGCCATCGGCACGCCCGACGAACTGCGCGCGCGCGCAGGCGAAGAGAATCTCGAAGACGCCTTCGTTCAACTGATCGGTTCCGACGAGGGCCTGCACGCATGAAGATGCCGACGTTCTCCACGTTCATGACCGTGTTCCGCAAGGAACTCCGCGACTTCGCCCGCGACCGCCGCACCTTCCTGATGGCGCTGCTGCTCGGCCCATTGGTCTATCCGGTGCTGATGCTGGGCATGGGCAAGCTGATGGAAGCGCGGATCAGCACCCAGCTGGAAAAACCGCTGGAGATTCCGATCATCGGCGCCGCCTACGCGCCCAATCTCGTCGCGTGGCTGGAAACCCAGGACATCCGCGCCAAGCCGGCGCCGAAGGATCTGGTCGCGGCGATCCGCAATCAGGACGAAGACGTCGCCCTGGTCATCGCGCCGAATTTCGGCGAGGAATGGCGCGCGGGCCGGCCGGCGAAAGTGGAGGTCGTCGCCGACACCACGCGCAGCAATGCGGACGTGCCGATCGAACGCCTGCGCGGCGCGCTCAACGCCTACAGCGGCCAGGTCGGCGCGCTGCGTCTGGTCGCCCGCGGCGTCAATCCGGCGCTCACCCAATCGGTGGCGGTGACCCAGCGCGATGTCGCCACCCCGGAAGCGAAACAGGGCCGGCTGATGTCCATCATCCTGCCGCTGATCCTGGTGCTGTTCGCGTTCATGGGCGGCGCCAACCTGACGATGGACGTGACCGCGGGCGAGCGCGAGCGGCATTCGCTGGAACCGCTGCTCGCCACGCCGGTGTCGCGCGGCGTGCTGGTCAGCGGCAAGATGGCCGCGGCAGGATTGATCGGCATCGCCAGCATCATCCTGACCTTGCTGTCGTTCAAGCTCAGCGCGGCCATGTCCACCAGCGCGATGGCGAGTTCGCTGGACGTGTCGTTGCCCGCCATCGGCCGGATGCTGCTGGTGCTGGTGCCGCTGGTGCTGATCGGCACCGCGCTGCTCACCTTCATCTCCGCCGGCTCCAAAAGCATGAAGGAAGCGCAGAGCCACATGGTCTGGCTGATGTTCATGCCGATGCTGCCGGGCTACGCGCTGATGGCCTACCCGCTGAAGGATCAGGACCTGTGGCAGTACGCCGTGCCGTTCCTGTCGCAGAACCAGATGCTGGTGAAGGCCTCGCGCGGCGAGACCGCCTCGCCCGAACAGTGGGCGATCTACCTGGTCTGCGCGCTGGCCCTGGCCGCCGCGCTGTGGCTGGCCGCGATCTGGCGCTATCGCCAGGAAAAGCTGGCGATTTCGTCCTGATCGTTGAGGTTGCGGAGAAGAAAAGCCCGGCGCATGCCGGGCTTTTTCGTTCGTGCGGTGGATCGGGGGCTGAGGCGACTTTCGGCCCGAAGCAAACGACAGCGACTCGTCAACCAACCCTCAAGGGCACAGCCCGACCTGCCGCGAGCCCTGGGTACGCATCCCATGCAACGCTCGTCGCTGCTGGTGCACAATGCAGCGCCTCGAATCGATCTGGACGCATCATGGATACAGAAGCCCTTCTGACTGCGGCCTTGCGCGAAGCGGGTTACGGGCAGGACGCCATCGGCTCGGCCATGCCAAGGCTCCTGCGCATCATGGAAGCCGAGGACGTGCGTATCGAGATGGGCCGTAGCCTGTCGCGCAAGGAGCGCGAATACGTGCGCCTTCAGCTCGAATTGGGGCTTGGCGTGTCGGAAGTGGTTGCGGGGT
The DNA here is from genome assembly GCA_020692565.1 of Thermomonas sp. Classification (GTDB taxonomy): domain Bacteria; phylum Pseudomonadota; class Gammaproteobacteria; order Xanthomonadales; family Xanthomonadaceae; genus Lysobacter_I. The sequence continues at coordinate 58,970 of JAIMKJ010000020.1, read as the reverse complement.
TGAAGAAGTGAGCGACGGCGGTGCGTAAGCAGGCGTTGGGGCGTGGTTGAGGGCGGAATCGTCTTCGGCGGTTCCGCCTCACGAGCGACGCTTACGGCCTTTTTCGTTCGTGCGCTCGTTTGCGATAGTCATAGCCTGGCTTCGACCCGATGCGGACATCGCGTAGGGCCGGTCTTGCACCCGCCGCATGCGAAATCACAGCGATGCTTCAGATAGCGATACTACGTTCAAGAAGCCACGCTCCGGTCCAGCAGGCGGGGATGAGACCCGGCTTACGAGTTTGCGGAGAAGAAAGAGCCCGGTGACTGCCGGGCTTTTCGTTCGTGTGGTCGATTGGGGTGGTGGGATGCGGCTTTCGACCTTGGATTCAACCGATCGACGCAACAGTTTGTCTGTATCGCTCTGCCGGTGTTTCATAGCCTAGCGTCTTGCGTGGTCTTTCGTTCAACTGGCGCGCGACGGCATCCAGTTCGGCCTGCGAGACATCCGCCAGACTGATGCCCTTGGGGAAGTATTGGCGCAGCAAGCCGTTGGTGTTCTCGTTCGTACCCCGTTGCCAGGGATGATATGGATCGCAAAAGTAGACTTGGATATCCGTGGCCAGGGTGAAGCGGCGATGCCCCGCCATTTCCTTCCCCCGGTCCCAGGTCAGCGACTGGTAGAGCTGCTTGGGCAAGCGGCGTGCGTTCTTGATCAACGCATCGATGACCGTCTGGGTGTCCTTGCCTGCCACCTTCACCAGCATCACGTAGCGTGTCTGCCGCTCGACCAGCGTGGCGATCTGGCTGTTCCGGTCGCCGAACAGCAGGTCGCCTTCCCAGTGTCCCGGTACCGCCCGATCTTCGACACTCGCCGGCCGCTCGCTGATCGAGACCGCTTCGGTAATCCGGCCGTGATTTCCGGTTTTCTGGGTGTGGTGACGGGAGCGCCGCATCGCCCGCGTGCGGCGAAGATGCGCGAGCAGCTCCTGTTTCAAGGCGCCGCGCGACTGGATGTACAGCGTGCGATAGATCGTCTCGTGGGACACCTGGCGGCTCGTGTCATCGGGATGAGTGCGCCGAAGCCAGCCCGCGATCTGCTCGGGGGACCATTGGCGCTGGATCTTCTGGGCCACCTCAGCGGCCAAGGCGCGATGGATCGCCAGCTTACAAGGCTTGGGGCGTCGCGCACGGTCCCAGGCGGCCTGATCGGCCTGGTTGGCCCGGTAGCCTTCAAGGCCTTCGTTGCGGTTGATCTCTCGACTCACCGTGGACGGCGCCCGCCCCAGCGAAGTGGCGATCGAACGGATCGACCGTCCCGCTGCCAGCCCGCGGGAGATCTCTTCGCGCTCGGTCAGGCTCAGCACCCGCGGGGATCTTCGTTTCGGCGGCGGGCGAATGCCGCCATGCTGCATCAGGATGCCGCGAACGGAGCTGGCATGCCGGTCGAACAGCGCTGCGATCCGATGCAGCGGCTCGCCCTGCTGCCAACGGTCCCACATCACGGCCTTCTGGCTGTCGGTGTAATGGATCCTCTTCCTGTTTTTCATCTGCAACACTCCTGCTGCCTACGCAGCCTTCAGTGTGTTGCATCGACCGATTGAATCCGCCACCCAAAGCGGACATCCGATCTTTGCGGGAAGTACTGCCGAAACCAAAGACTGAGATGTCCCAAATAGACCAGCAATGGGCCGCTAGAGTCCGGGTTTACGCCGGATTGTTTACCGGAGAAGCTCGGTCTAAACTCACAGCGATTCATTAGCTTGCGGGCCAAAGGCCCGGACACTGATCAGATGTATACCCGGATAACAGGAGTGCGCGTTCACGCAAGTTGGGCGTCTAGGTGCAAATCTGATGACTAGAGACGATCTCGTTGCAATTGTTGCGGGCTCCCGAATTTTTCGGCATTGGCACTGGTTCGATTGGCATTTTCAGCACGTTCTAAAAGGCGTGCCGAACCTGCTTGCAGATTCGATAATCAACGCGTGCCTTGTTTGCGAGAGCCGTATTCCAGGGTACGCCGAGCGAACGATATCGATGCTTGCCAGCATCGGTGGAAGGGAAAAGCATCTTCCAGATTGGGAACAACTGCTTCAAGTGTTAGCTGAACTCTTGGTCGTTAGTCACGTCCTCGGGCTCTGCTGGGAAGACGGAACTACATTTGATTCAGAGCCATCAATTGAGAAGCAAGGAAAGAACCCAGAAATATTGATTCGGAATGAACGTATTACCTTGGCCGTTGAGGTAAAGGCGCCAGCTCTTTTCGCTCATCAAGAGAATCGCACGGCAAACCCTGAGCAAGTTGTCGCAAGGTTTGCGACTCAAGATCAAATCAAGGGGTTACTCGCTGATCACAAAAAGACCACCTTCCCAAGGGACAATCCAGTCAAGGATTTTCTAGTAAGCGCCGAGTCAAAGTTTAAGCAGTTTCACAAAGAGAAGAATTTTTCGGGAGTGCTAGTTGTGGTTTGGGATGACTTCATCTACGAACCACTGTCTTCATTGCTGCATCCTGCCTCAGGCCTTCTCACTGAGAATAGCTTCTATAAAGATGCAGATGGAAAATCGGTAAAGTTTCCTTGTGTAGGTGCCGTTGTTGTTGTTCGGCAGCTGCATCAGATCGTCCGCGCATGTCGAGATGAACCGCTTGGCGATGGATTGGAAAGTCCCTTGCAATACGAAACCCCTCATGGGTTTCCGCCTAAGGTCTTAGTAGCAAACGGCTATTCCAATCAAGATCGTGAGCAACTTGAAGGAATTTTCGAAGCCGTTGCGCCCGATCCCAAAATGGGGGCGGAGTACTCACCGAAGGAGTTGGTTTGGTGGCTATAGGAAGTGCGGCGTCCAACTACACGTTGCAGGTGACGCTTGACCGCTGCCCAATCTTCCTATCCTAAAAGCGATCATCGCCTCAAAGGCACCTGAAAGTAGGCATTGCGTATCCGCTCCTGGCCGATAACTGGTTTCAATCTCATTAGCTTGGTTGGCATTCCTCGGCCAGCGTGGGCCGCGTCGCCGTCCCAATCATGATCATGCCGGCGAGACGGTCCGTCGCAAGATCGCCAGCGGCATTCGAAGGGGCGCGTAGTCGCGCCCAAAAGCCACATTGAGGCGCTGAGAGGTCGCCGAGGCGAAGCCCGCCGAGGGCGTTGAGAAGGTCAACTGCATGGGCGCAACCAATTTAGGATGAGTGGTGTCGGCACCCAGGTCCAGCGGCGCTGCTCGGAACGCGGCGCCGATTGCCTGCAGTCGCGTCGGCACCGCGACCTGCTCCTCGGTCGGCAACTGCGTCGCCAACAGGATCTTGCGAAGGAAAAGCGCTGACGTCAGACCCGAAGCGGCAAAGGCGTCATCCGGGTGCAAGTAGCCGCAGTAGGGCACCGTCAGAAAACGGGTCCTTTCTTCTTCACCTTCTAGGTCACGGGATGCGCGCGTGTGCAGGTGCAGGTGCTCCCACAATGCGCCATTGTCGGTCACCGGTATAGGGCCGTAGGCTGGGTCGTTGACCCAGCCATCACTGGGCACCGAGCTGGGTGCATAGCACCCAGCCTACGAAACTGCGTGCTCTGCCCGTATGCAGTGCTCGAATTGCAGCAGGCGGGTACGAGACCCGCCCTACGAATTCTGCTCCGGGCCTATAGCAGATGTCGGCGAGCAAGAAAACATCTGACAGCTGACCGATATTTGCGCCGATGACTGACAAACAACCTCACCCCTACAACCCAAACCCACCCGGCACCAACGGCCCCCCCAACCACATCCACCGCGCCATCCAGGCCGTGGTGATGGCGATCAACAGCGTCAGCGGTACGCCGACGCGCAGGAAATCGCCGAAGGTGTATTGGCCGGGGTTGAGGATCAGCAGGTTGCCGTGGTGGCCGATGGGGGTGAGGAACGAGGCGACCGCGCCCATCGCCGTGCACACGACGAACGGCACCGGCGGCAGGCCCAGGCCTTCGGCCAGGGCCAGCGCGATCGGGCACAGCAGCACGGTGGTGGCCGCGTCGGAGAGGACCTGGGTCAGCAGCGCGGCGGCGGCGAACATCACCAGCAGCAGGGTCAGCGGCGGCCAGTGCGCGGCGTGCTCCAGCAGGAAGGTGGCCAACATCGCGGCGGTGCCGGTGCGCTCCATCGCGATGCCCAGCGGAATCACGCCCGCGATCATCACGAAGATGCGCACGTCGATCTGCCGGTAAGCCTGTTCCACGCCGACGCAGCGCGTGAGCACCATCGCCACCGCGCCCGCCAGGAATGCGATCTGCGGCTGCAACAGTTCGGTGGCGGAGGCGACGATGGCGGCGGCCATGATCAGCAGCGCCAGCGGCGCGCGGCTGCGGGTCTTCTTCTGGCCGTCGAAGGGCATCAGCATCAGGAAGCCGTGATGCGCGGCCAGTTGTTCGAAATTCTGCTGCCGGCCCCACAGCACCAGCAGGTCGCCTTCCTGCAGCGGCATCTCGGCCAGTTCGCCGTGCAGCCAGCCTTCCTTGCGCCACAGGCCCACCACCACCACGCCGAGATTGCGCAGGAAGTCGACGCTGGCGACGCTGCGGCCGGCGAATTCCGAGCGCGGTGCCACCACCGCCTGCACCAGCTGTTCTTCGCCCAACAGCTCGGGCTTGTAGCCGTCGGCGGGCTTTTCGCCGTACTTGGCGACGGCATGCAGCGCCAGGCCGGGTTCGTCCTTGATCGACGCGATTTCGTCCGGCGATGCGCGCACCAGCAGCACGTCGCCGGCCAGGAACGGGCTGTCGCTGCGCTGCTGTCTGCGGCGCATGCCGTGACGCAGCCAGTCCACCACCTGCAGGCGCTCGCCGAATTTTTTCTCGAAGGCCGCACGAGTCTTGCCGATCCACGGCGATTCGGCTTCCACCACCAGCTCGGTGTAATAGCGCTCCAGGCGCAGATAGTCGGCCTGGGCGGATTCGCCGCTGCGCTTGGGCACCAGCCAGCGGCCCAGCAGCATATAGACGGTGCCCAACAGCACCAGCGCCATGCCGATGGGGGTGATGGCGAAGATATCCAGCGACCGCTGCCCATCGCGCTTGAGAAGGTCGTTCGCCAGCAGGAAGGCGGGCGCGCTGATCAGCGTGAGCGTGGTGCCCAGCGATGCGGCCAGCGACATCGGCATCAGCAGGCGGGAGGTCGCCAGTTTCTGTTCGCGCGCCAGCCGCATCAGGATCGGCAGCATCATCGCGGTGACCATCAGGTGATGCGAGAACGCCGCGAGCGCTGCGGTCGCGGGCATCACCACCGCGATGGTCCGCCATTCGCTGCCCCCGGCCGCGCGCGCGATGCTGGCACCGATGCGGTCGGTGATGCCGGTGGCCGACAATCCCGCCGAGAGCACGAACACGGCGGCCACGATGATCGCCGGCTCGCTGGAAAAGCCCGACAGCGCTTCCTTCGGTTCGAGGATGCCGGTCAGGGTCAGCGCCAGCAGGGCCAGCATCGCCACCAGATCCACGCGCAGCTTCTCGCTGACGAACAGCGCCAGCGTGGCGGTCAGGATGACGAGAAAAAGAACCTGCTGTGCTTCCATGGACGAATGCTTGGCGTGCGGGGCGCTATACGTTAGTGCATTCGCTGTCTAGCCGGCATGAACCTCTGCGTGGAGGGGTCCGGTCCGTGCGCAGCATCGATACGATCATGCAATCTGCCTTCGCCGCCGGGGCCGACCATCCGGCGATCGCGGACGGCCTGCGACCGGCGCGCGTGGGCCGCGCGATCACCAGACCAGATCGTCGGGCACCTGGAACTGCGCGTAATACGCATCGTCTTCGGAGCTTGCGGCGGCGGGTTCGGCGCCCGCGCCCTGACCATGATCGAGCACGATCATGGCGGCGTCGCGTTCCCGCACCTTGTCGGCGGCGGCTCGCGGCAACAGCTCGTAGCGGTCGTCCAGGTGGGCGATCACCAGAACGCCGGAGGACAGCTTCTTCCGCAGGTCTTCGTTGATCAGCAGGGTGCGGATTGCGCCGTGTGCGGTGAAGCGGTACTCGCTCTCGCCCGAGCGCGGTACTTTCCTGTCGTGGATGATCTGCCGCGCCTGGGCACGGAGTTCAGCCACGCGCGCCTGTGCCTTGTGCTCCGCGGCGAGTGCGCGGTCGCGTTCGGCCTTCTCGCTCCGCGCGCGCTCCGCTTCCCGCTGGATCTCGCTGGGCTCGGGCGCCCCTTTGCCATGCCGGGCCTTGTTCTGCTGGCGCGCCACCTCGGCCACCTTGGACTTCTTGACCAGGCCCGCCTTGAGCAATTGTTCCTGAAGCGGATTCGCCTTCGCCATGTCGCAGTTCCCTGCCGATGATGTCCGGCTCATCATACCGACCGTCCCCGTCGACCGTCTCTCCCCACTGCGCATGGAAACCTTGAAGTACCTCGCCGGCTACCCGGAACACCTGCAGGCGCGGGTACGCGCGCTGATCGAGCAGGATCGGCTGGGCGCGGTGTTGGCCGACAGGTACGACCAGCCCCATGCCGTGCGCAACGACGCTCAGCTGTACGACTACGTGCAAGCGCTCAAGGACCTGCATCTGCGGAAATCGATGCCGCTGGGCAAGGTGATCTACGACAGCAAGTTGCAGGTGATGCAGCACGCGCTGGGCACCCATACCGCGATTTCCCGGGTGCAGGGCGGGAAGCTCAAGGCCAGTCGCGAGATCCGCATCGCCACTGTCTTCCGCGATGCGCCCGCCGGGTTCCTGAAGATGATCGTGGTGCATGAGCTGGCGCACATGAAGGAGGCCGAACACAACAAGTCCTTCTATCGGCTGTGTACGCACATGGAACCCGACTACCACCAGTTGGAGTTCGATCTGCGCCTTTACCTGACGCATCTCGATCTCGCGCAGCGGTGACGCCGCCCGAGATCGGGCGCTGCGGGCGAAAAGAACCGGACCATCCATGCGCGTCGATGGCGCTTGTCGGTTTTCGAGATACCCGTTGCGGAAGGATGCGCGGCGACGAAATAGAAAAAGCCCGGCGAACACCGGGCTTTTTCGTGTCGCACGACCACGGAACGGTCACAGGTGCTTGATGATCTCGTCCGCGAACCCGCTGCACTTCACTTCGTTGGCGCCTTCCATGAGGCGGGCGAAGTCGTAGGTCACGTTCTTGCTGCCGATCGCGCCGTCCATCGCCTTGATGATCGCGTCCGCGGCTTCGGTCCAGCCCATGTAACGCAGCATCATTTCGCCGGACAGGATGACCGAGCCCGGGTTCACCTTGTCCAGGTCGGCGTACTTCGGCGCGGTGCCGTGAGTCGCTTCGAACACGGCGTGGCCGGTGACATAGTTGATGTTCGCGCCCGGCGCGATGCCGATGCCGCCGACCTGCGCGGCCAGCGCGTCGGACAGGTAGTCGCCGTTGAGGTTGAGCGTGGCGGACACGTCGTATTCGCGCGGACGCAGCAGGATCTGCTGCAGGAACGCATCGGCGATGGCGTCCTTGATGATCAGGCCGGCGCCCGGCTTGCCTTCCGGGATCACGTGCCACGGGCCGCCGTCGAGTTCGACCGCGCCGTAGAAATCGCGCGCGACCTTGTAGCCGAAGTCGCGGAACGCGCCTTCGGTGAACTTCATGATGTTGCCCTTGTGGACCAGGGTCACCGACTTGCGCTTGTTCGCGATCGCGTAGCCGATCGCGCTGTGCACGAGACGCTCGGTGCCGAGATAGGACACCGGCTTGATGCCCACGCCGACCTGCACCGGCAGATCGCGCGGCGGGGCGCCGATGCCTTCCAGCGCCTTGTTCCAGTCGTCGTTCTTCGCTTTGGTGCCGAAGCGGATCTTGTCGAAGCCCTTGGGGAATTCCTTTTCGAGGAAATCCAGCATCTTCTGGGCGTCGGCCGAACCGGGTTCGAACTCGATGCCGGCGTAGATGTCCTCGGTATTCTCGCGGAAGATCACCATGTCGACGTCGCCCGGCTTCTTCACCGGTGAGGGCACGCCCTCGAACCAGCGCACCGGGCGCAGGCAGACGTACAGGTCCAGCATCTGGCGCAGCGCGACGTTGAGCGAACGGATGCCGCCGCCGACCGGCGTGGTCAGCGGACCCTTGATGCTGACCAGATATTCGCGGCAGGCCTCGACGGTGGCGTCGGGCAGCCAGTTGCCGGTGGCGTTGAAGGCCTTCTCGCCGGCCAGCACTTCCATCCACTCCAGCTTGCGCTGGCCGCCGTAGGCCTTGGCCACCGCGGCGTCGAGCACGCGCACGCTGGCGCGCCAGATGTCGGGGCCGGTGCCGTCGCCTTCGATGAAAGGAATGATCGGTCGATCCGGAACGTTCAGTCCGGTCGGGGATTTGGTGATCCTGGCGCCGTTCGCCGGCACCGCAGGGGTAAAATCAGCCATTCACATGGTCTCCATGAAGGCCGGCAGCAGCGCCGGCCAAGACCGCTATTGTCGCGGGTCCGGGCGGATGGGGCAAAGGGCATGGATGCTGCACCCGCAAACAAAGCTCTGAGATGCGCAGCACGCACGGGGTTCCCGGCCGCCGAAGGATGCTGCAACCGCAAACAAAGTTCTGAGAGGGCTTGCACGGAGTGCGTTCAGCCGTCGGGATAGGATCGACGGGTGCAGCGCGGGGAGGGGTTCCCGCCGCACGCACGCCATCGACACCTCCGATGGCGACCACACGGTCGCTGGTCCGCACGTGCCTGGTCACTCTCTGTCCGGTCAACGTATGCCCTGTCAGGGTCCGCCAAGGAAGCGCGCCCCCATCCTTTTGGCCGCCGAACGATCCTCAAGCGATGTATCAATCAAACCATCATGGAGCGAATCTCAATGTCTCATCCGCAAGCCCACCGTCCTGCCCGCCGCACCGCCATCGCGCTGTCGCTGGCCGCCGCCGTGTTCGCCATCGGCAGCGCCTCCGCCGCTGACCGGCCCGTCCTCAGCAAGACCGTCGCCGACGCCATGAAGCGCGACCTCGGCATGAACGACCAGCAGCTGGCGCGGTACTTCAACGCGGAACGCACCGCGTTCGTCAACGAAGGTCGCGTCGCCCGCCAGCTCGGCGACCGCTACGCCGGCAGCTGGCTGGAGCGCGGCGCCGACGGCAACTTCAGCTATGTCGCCGCCACCACCGGTTCCGCCAAGGCCGGCAATGTCGCCGGGGTCGCGCTGCGTCAGCACCGTTACTCGATGCGTCAGCTCGAAAACGCGGTCGCCGATCTGGATCGCGTCCATGCGGCCGTGTCGAAGAAAGCCGTACTGGGCGGCGTGCATGCCTGGGGCATCGACGTGCCCACCAACAGCATCGTGGTCACCGTCGCCCCGGGCTACGCGCTGAATGCGGTCGATCTGGTCGCCTTCAGCAACGTCGATGCCAGCATGGTCCGCTTCGAAGTGTCGTCGCTGGAAGCGCCCAGCCCCTTCCTGAACGTGATCGGCGGCAACGCCTACACCTCGGGCGGCGGTCGTTGCTCGATCGGCTTCTCGGCCACCCGCAGCGGCGCCAAGGGCTTCGCCACCGCCGGCCATTGCGGCGGCGTGGGCACCAGCGTCGGCCTGTCCGGCACCACCGTCGGCTCGGTCCGCGCGGCCTACTACCCCGGCGGCGACATGGCCTGGGCCAGCGTCCGCACCGCCGACACCCTGTACGGCCAGGTGACCAAGTACAACGGCACCGTGCAGCGCGTCCTCGGCCGCACCGAAGCGGCGGTCGGCGCGGCGATCTGCCGTTCCGGCAGCACCACCGGCTGGCGCTGCGGCACCGTCACCCGCAAGAACGTCAGCGCCAATTACGGCAACGGCACCGTGAGCGGCCTCACCCAGTCCACGGCCTGCGCCGGTCAGGGCGATTCCGGCGGCTCCTGGATCACCGGTTCGGGCCAGGCCCAGGGCGTGACCTCGGGCGGCTCGCTGCCGGCCGGCAGCAACAACAACTGCGGTGTGGCGTCGCCGGTGACGTACTTCCAGCCGATCAACCCGATCATCAGCCGTTTCGGCCTGGTGCTGACCCTGGGTTGATGCCCCCGTCGACCGCACGCCAGGCATCGGCGTGCGGCACGACCGACAGCACGGCCAGGGATGGCCGCACGAAGCCCCGGGCACGTCCCGGGGCTTCGCGTATGCGGCGACCGCAGGCGTTCGTCCGCGGAGCCCCGGCAGTCACTGACTTCCGGCACGGGCTGCGGCGGATGTTTCGGAGAACGATGGCGCGAACGCTTGCGCCAACCCTCGCCGGAGCACCACGCCATGAACCTCGATCGTCGCGATGTCCTGAAGCTCGGCGCGCTGGGTCTGGCCGCCACCGTCGCCGCCCATACCGCCGCGCAGATCGCTCCGGCGCAGGCCGCCGCGGCGCGCGACACCGCGCCGCAGCCCGCCGCCAAGCCGCGTCCGGCCGAAGCGCCCTTCGATCTGCTGATCCTCGGCGGTACCGGACTGACCGGTCCGCACCAGGTGCGCTACGCACTGGCGCGCGGGCATCGGGTCACCATCTTCAACCGCGGCCGCAAACAGCCGGAATGGCCGGGCGAGGTGCAGCAACTGCTCGGCGACCGCGACAAGAACGACTACGCCTCCATCGAAGCGGAAATCGCCAAGGGTCGGCGCTGGGACGCGGTGATCGACAACCCCAGCAGCGTGCCGGCGTGGATCCGCGACGCGGCGGCGGTGCTGAAAGGCCACGTCGGCGCCTACACCATGATTTCCAGCCTCTCGGCCTACGCCGACAACGCGACCCCCGGCACCGACGAAACCGCGCCGCTGGCGACCTTCGACGGCGATCCGTTGAAGGAAACCATGGCGAGCCTGCGCGCCGACATGCAGAAGTACGCCGGCCTGAAAGCCGCGACCGAAGCCGAGGCCCGCAAACATTTCGGCGACAAGACCACCATCGTGCGGCCGGGACTGATCGTCGGCCCCGGCGACGACACCGACCGTTTCACCTATTGGCCGCTGCGCCTGTCGCGCGGCGGCGAAGTGCTGTGCCCGGGCGACGGCCGCGACCTGGTGAAGTTCGTCGACGCCCGCGACCTCGGCGAATGGATGATCCGCCTCGCCGAGAACCACGCCCACGGCATCTACAACGCCATCGGCCCCGACTACGACCTCGACATGGCCGCGCTGCTGTACGGCATCCGCGCCTCCACCACCCGGGGCGCGAAGCTCACCTTCGTGCCGACCGATTTCCTCGAAGCGCAGAACGTCACCCCGTGGGGCGACATGCCGGTGTGGGTCCCCGGCAGCGGCGATTCCGCCGGCTTCCACACCCGCAGCAACGCCAAGGCGATCGCCGCCGGGCTGACCTTCCGCAGCATTGCCGATACCACGGCGGCGACACTCGCGTGGTTCGCGGCGCAGCCGGAGGAGCGGCGCAAGGCCGGCCCGCGCGCGGGGATCAAGCCGGAGCGTGAGGTGGAGGTGTTGGCGGCTTGGAAGGCGAATTCGAAAGGCTGAGCGGGCGTCTGGGATCCGGTCGCCCGCGCACAGGCATCAAGCCGTTCGCTGTCCGGATGTGCGGCTCTCCTGCTTTTTGTGGGAGCGACGGAAGTCGCGAAGCCCGCATCGCGACCGGCGAAGTGTTGCTCGTCATCATTTCGTCGCCATCATGCGTTTCCGTGCCATCTCGGATTGCACGCTGTGTCACATCGGAAACGTCGCGGGTTTCGCGACTTCCGTCGCTCCCACAAAAAGCGTGCGGGAGATCGTAGCCCGGGTCTCGCCTTTGGCGAGACCCGGGCTACGAATTCGCGATCACGTTATTTGCGTGTGGTTTGAAACAGCGCGGCGCTCAACCCGCGCCGCAGCACTTCTTGTACTTCTTGCCGCTGCCGCAGGGGCACGGGTCGTTGCGGTCGGGCTTTTCTTCGCGCTTGAGCTGGGTGCGCGGGGTCAGGGCGTCGATCCGGTGCAGATGCAGGTCGGCCAGCATCGCCGGCAGTTGCACGATGATGCCCAGGCGTTCTTCGTAGCCCAGCGTGGCCGCTTCCGCTTCCGGGTTTTCGCCCAGCACTTCGCCGCTGGCGAGGCGGTCGAGGTAGGTGAAGATCTCGTCGATCCAGTCGTGTTCGTCCAGCCAGGCGTCCCAGGCGGCTTCGCGCAGCTCGACGCCACGGAAGAAGCCGTAGGCCCAGTCCTGGCCGACGTCCAGGGCATCGTCGCTGTGTTCGGCCAGATCGTCGGGCAGCCACAGCAGCGGCGCGAGGTGGTCGGGGATGTCGCCGTCGTGGCGCACGCGCTGTTCGACCATGCGCCAGTGCGACATCAGCAGCATCTCAACCTCCGCGGCTTCGTCAGCGTCGTTCCAGCGCGGCGCCTTGCCGCCCCAGACCGCCGGCTGCCACTCCTCGGGCGGTATCGTCTCCGGCGACACCGCCAGCGCGGACAGATAGCCGTCCAGCGCTTCGAGGTTGAAGCCCTTGAACGGCACGGCGCGCTGGTCCAGCAGATCGGACAGGCGGTCGAGCTTGGCGTCGTCGAGCAGATCGGTGGCGGACATGGCGGTGCGTCGAAGGAAAACGGTGGATAGGGTAATCGACTGGGCCGCCTGCCGCGCCGCGCAGGCGGCCCGCGCCTGGAATCCCGCTCGGGTTTTCATGGAGAAAAGCAGCCAATCCGCCGATGCGGATGGCGCTTCTGCCCCTCGTCCCGGCCTGCGCGTGGACGACCGCGAATGCTGCGGCAGCGAAAAACGCGGCGGACTCGCGCTACGCTGATCACTCGCCCGGCATCTGCCCCGGGGTGTCGACATCGCCCGGCGCGTGCGGGGCGGTGAAGTCGATGGGATCGGGTTCGTCGCGCAGCAGCGCGCGCGCGCCCCGGTCGCCGCGCAGTGCGGCGAGCGCGGAGAAAGCGCTGCGCGGAAAGACCGCCGGCACGCCGCGCAGGCCGGCGTAGCGCGAGGCGATCATCCGCTGCGGATGCGCGTCGGCCAGGGCCAGCAGATCGCGCAGCCAGGCGGCATCGACGGCGTATTGATCGACCAGCATCACCAGCAGGCGTTGTACCGTCGGGTCCGCATCCACGCGTGCAACCGCGGCGCGCAGCGACGCGGACATCCCTTCGCGGTGATCGGGCACATCCACCCGTTCCAGCGACGGCGGCGCGCGCAGCGACCGCCACAGCGCGTCGGCGTCGGCGCCCAGGGTCAGCAGCACGCGCGGCGCGACGGTGGCTGCGGTATCGACCGCATGCTGCAGCAGCGAGGTGCCGCGCCACTGCACCAGTTGTTTCGGTTGGCCGAGGCGGCGGGAATCGCCGGCCGCGAGGATGGCGACGACCGTGGTCATGCGCCCGTCATGGATTCCGGATGGCCAGGTTCCGGATAGCACATCGTGCGATACGCCTGCATCGCTTCGGCCAGCATCGACACCGCCAACTCCTGCGGGTCGCGCGCGCGCGGCAGCAGCCCCAGCGGGCTGCGCAGTCGCGCCGCGGCGGCGGCCGACACGCCGCGCGACTGCAATTGTTCCAGGCGCTGCGCCTGCGCGCGTGGGCTGCCCATCGCACCGACCAGACAGGCGTCGCTCGCCAGCGCCCGCTGCAGGAACGGCAGCTCCCAGTCGTGATCGTGGAACAGGGTGATCGCCGCGGTGTAGGCATCGAACACCAGCGGCGGCAGCGCGTGCTGCGCCTGCAGGACGTGCAGCGGCACGCCGATCGCGTCCAGCGCAGGGTGCAGCTCACGCTCGGGGCTGAGCGCGGTCACTTCGATGTCCGCCGCGCGCGCGAGCCGGCACATCGCCAGCAGCGTGTCGCCGGCGCCGGCCAGCACCAGCCGCAGCGCGGGCCGTTGGCGGATGCGCGTCTCGTCCCCGGCGGTCGGTGCCGGCGGCAGGCAATCGGGCGGCTGTGCGGCATCGCGCCAGCGCAGATCGAAGGCGTCGCGCCGGACGATGGCCTGCGCGATCGCATCGATGGTGTTTGCGGGTACAAGACCGTCGAACTGCAGATCCAGGCCGCTGCCGCAGGGCAGCACGATGTCGACGTAGGGCGAGTCGGTGCCGTAGCGAACGCGCCGGCTGGCGGCGTCGGCGATGGCGCGCTGCGCTTCCTCGATCACCGACCAGTCCAGGCAGCCGCCGGAGAAGGAACCCGCGACCTCGCCGTTCCCGGTCACCGCCATCTGCGCGCCGATCCGTCGCGGCGCGGCGCCGTGGATGCCGACGAGGGTGACCAGCGCGCAGGCTTCATCGCGCCGCGCGCTGGCGATCAGCAGCTCAAGCGGACGCGGCATGCGGTCGAGCGGGCGCGCGCAGGCAACACAACGAATGGATCGCGGGCGGCATGCTCATTTGAGCGTGGCGAGATACGCGACGATCGCTTTGCGGCGTTTCTCGTCGGGCGTCGCGATCATCATCGTCGTGCCCTTGACGCGCGTCGACGGCGCCTTGAGGTAGGCGTCGAGTTCCTGCGCGGTCCAGGTGATCTTGCTGCCGCGCAGCGCGGCCGAATAGTTGCGGTAGGCGGCGACGCTGGCGGCCTTGCGGCCGACGATGCCTTTCAGCGTCGGGCCGGTCGGTTTGGCGCTGCCGTCCACCGAATGGCAACCGGTGCAGGCGACGAACGCGGCCTTGCCTTCCTGCGCGGTCTGCGCGTGCGCGCTGAGCGACAGCGCGCCGCACAGCGACAGCATGGCGAGCGAGACGATTCGATGGGTCATGGGGAATGCTCCGCGTCGGGTTGAGACTTCGGGTTCACGCTTCGGGATCATGCATCCAGCTCATGCATCCAGTTCATGCTTCCAGAAATGGCAGATCGCGCACGCGCTTGCCGGTGGCCTGGAAGATCGCGTTGGCGACCGCGGGACCGATCGGCGGCACCGCGCATTCGCCGATGCCGGTCGGCGATGCGGTCGACGGCAGCATGTGCACTTCGACCGTGGGCATGGCGTCGATGCGCAGCACGCGATAGGCATCGTAGTTGCCCGCGGTCGGCGCGCCGTTCTCCAGTGCGATGCGTTCGCCGAGCATCGCGCTGAGCCCGAAACCGGTGCCGCCCTCGATCTGCGCGCGCACGATGTCGGGATTGATCACGGTGCCGCAGTCGGACGCCACCACGCAGCGTTCGACCTGGATCCCGCCGTCGGCGGTTTTCGACACTTCCGCGACGGTGGCGACGAAGCTGCCGAACGACTGGTGCACGGCGACGCCGCGATACCGCCCCGCCGCGACCGGCTGCGACCAGCCCGCTTTCTCGGCGGCCAGCGACAGCACCGCGCGTTCGCGCGCGTCGGCCGGCAGCAGCGCCAGGCGCAGCGCGACCGGGTCCTTGCCGGTGGCCGTCGCGACCTCATCGAGCAGGGTCTGCATCACGTACGCGGTGTGGGTGTGGCCGACCGAGCGCCACCACAGCACCGGCACCGGCGAGGCCGGATGGGTCATGCGCACGTCGATGTCGGGCAGCGCGTACGGGGTGTCGACGACGCCCTCGGTCGAGGTCGGGTCGATGCCGTCCTTCATCATCATCCCCTCGAACGGGGTGCCGGCCATGATCGACTGGCCGACGATGTGGTGCTGCCAGCCGCTGATGTTGCCGTCGGCGTCCAGGCCCACGCGCACGCGATGCACGTGCAGCGGGCGATACCGGCCGCCGCCCATGTCGGCTTCGCGGGTCCACTGCAGTTTGATCGGCGCGCGGAAATCCAGCGCCTTGGCAATTTCGGTGGCTTCGACGAACACATCGCAGTCGGCGACCGCGCGCCGACCGAAGCCGCCGCCGGTCTTCATCACGTGCAGGTCGACCTGCTCGGGCTTGACGCCCGCGATCTGCGCGCACGCGCCCTGGACCGCGTCGGGCATCTGCAGCCCGCCGTGGATGTGCAGGCGGTCGCCGTCCTTGTGGATCACCGCGTTGAGCGGCTCCAGCGCCGCATGCGCGAGGTACGGAAAGCGATAGGTCGCTTCGATGGTCTTCGCGGCCTTGGCGAGCTTGCCGGCGGCATCGCCGCGCTGCAGCGCGACCTTGCCGTCCTGCTTCGCCAGGGTTTCGTACTCGGCGAACATCGCGTCGGAGGAACGCGTTTCCGCGCCGCTGTCGTCCCAGGTCACCTGCAAGGCTTCGCGGCCCTTCATCGCGGCCCAGGTGTTGTGCGCCACCACGGCGACGCCGCGGCTGATCTGCACCACCTCGACCACGCCCGGCACCGCTTTCGCCGCGGTCGCGTCGAAGGACTCGGGCTTGCCGCCGAAGCGCGGGCTGTGGGCGATGGTCGCGACCAGCATGCCCGGCAGCTGGATGTCGATGGTGTACGGCTGGCTGCCGTCGGACTTGGCGCGCGCGTCGATGCGCGAGGTCGCGTCCTTGCCGATCAGCGTCCAGGCCTTCGCGTCCTTCAGTGCGACGTCACCGGGCACCGGCAGCGGCGCGGCGGCGGCGATCAGGCTGCCGTAGGGCGCGCGGCGGTCGCTGCCGGCGTGGATGACTTCGCCGTTCGCGGTCGACAGTTCGGTGACGACGACCTTCCACTGCTTCGCCGCCGCCTGCTTCAACAGCTCGCGCGCGGCGGCACCGGCCTTGCGGTAGCGCTCCCACGACGACGGCATGCTGCTCGATCCGCCGGTGAGCTGGAACGCGCCGCCCATCGCGAGATTGCCGTACCACTTGGGATTGCCGGCGCGGCCTTCCACGCGCACGTTGTCCAGCGCCACGTCGAGTTCTTCGGCGACCAGCGTCGCCAGGCCGTGATAGGAATTCTGGCCCATGTCGAACTGGCTGGAATACACGGTGACGATGCCGTCGGCGGCGATCGCGATGTAGGCCTCGAACGGCGAGCCCGCGGCAGGTTTGCCGCCGGGCGCCGCAGCGGGTGCGGCGTCGCCGGAGGCTTCCATCCTGCAGCCGACCATCAGTGCGGAACCGATGAGGGTGGCGCCGAGCAGGAACTGGCGACGCGAAAGCGTTGGGGTCTGTGCCGCGTCGGTGGCGTCCAGCGCGGGAAGTTTGCGTCCGTTGAACATGATCCGTTCTCCTTATGCCAGCGTCGCGGCGGCGGCTTTGATCGCCGCGCGGATGCGCTGATAGGTGGCGCAGCGGCAGAGATTGCCGGACATGGCCGCGTCGATGTCGTCGTCGCTGGGGCTGCGATTGGTGTCCAGCAGCGCGATCGCCGACATGATCTGGCCGCTCTGGCAGTAGCCGCACTGCGCGACGGCCCCGGCGACCCACGCATCCTGTACCGCCTTCGCGACCGGTCCGGTCGCACCGGCACCTTCGATGGTGGTGATGGGCTGGCCGACCAGCGCACTGGCCGGCGTGACGCAGCTGCGGATCGGCTGGCCGGCGACGTGCACCGTGCAGGCGCCGCACTGGGCCATGCCGCAGCCGTATTTGGTGCCGGTCAGCCCGGCGATGTCGCGCAGCACCCACAGCAGCGGCATGTCGTCGGGGGCATCCACCGGCACCGGTTTGCCATTGATGTTCAGTTCGAAGGCCATGTCGCGCTCCTGGTGCTGGTCTGAAGAGATTGGCGGAGAAGAGATGGCCGGGTTCCCCGGAGGCGTTCTCGTGCGTACTGCCGCAAGGAGGACGCGGGGGCGATGAGCGCCGGGCCATGGTCGCCGCGAGGGCGAGCCGAGCCACACTAGTCCAATTGCCGGAAGCGTTCCAGTGCGCCGATGACACGTGTCGTTGCGCTCGCGGGCCCAAAGACCGGGCACGAAAAAGGGCGCGGCCGGAGCCGCGCCCTTCCGGGAACGATCGAGGCACCCGCGTTACGGGGTGACTTCGAATTCCCTGGTCTGCACGACCATGCCGTCCAGCGACACTTCGACCTTGTACTTGCCCGCCGGGAAGCCGTCCGGCTTCGCGATCTGGAAGTTGGTCGAGCCGGTGCCGGTGAGATTGAGGTCCTTGGTTTCGTTGGACACTTCCATCGTTTCGGCGCCGTTGGCGTAGGTCCACTTGGCGCCGACCTTGCCGGCGACGGTGGCCGCGGGGTCGCTGGTCGCGGTGCCGATCGACACGGTGATCGTGTCCTTGGGCTTGAAGGTGGTGCCGGTGGCGGTGAGCTTCATGTCCGGGCCGACGGCGTTGCCCAGCTCGACCGTGGTGACCGACGCGGTGGCGGCGACCGGTGCCGGGGCGGGGGCCGGTGCCGGCTCGCTGATGGCGGGCGGCGCAACGGCTTCTTCCTTCTTTTTGCAGCCGACGATGGCGACACTGCCGATCACGGCGACGAGCAGGGCCTGGGTCAGTTTGTTGGGGAGCATGCGTGTGCGGTTCATTGGATTGGGTTCCTCGATACGGTCTGGATGGATATTCCTGCGTCGTCCATGCGGAGCGACGCGCGCACGCTGTGGATCAGCCGCCGGTCGGATCGTCGAGATCGCCGTCGCCGTCGACATCGATCGCCGGCAGCTTGATGGTCTGTCCGGGGAAGATCCGGTCCGGATCCTCGATCGTGTCGCGATTGGCCTCGAAGATCTGGCGCCAGAACTTGGCCTTGCCGTAGAAGCGCTTGGAGATGGCCGACAGCGTGTCGCCCTTCTCGATGGTGTAGGTCTGTGCGCCCGTGCCGCCACCGCCGCCTTCGCCGCCGATGATCTCCTCGGTGGTGGTGACGGTGGTCTGCACGTTGCTGAAGTCGGGCCGGGCCTGTTCGGTGCTGGTGACCGAACTCTGCACGTTGGAAAAATCGGGTTTTTTATCGGGTGTGGTCATGGTCGGACGGCTCCTGCCTGATGGCCGGGCCACATTGACATGGCGAATGTTAAGAATCCATATCGACGACGTGTTTTTTTCGCGACCCGGGCAGGCGTTGGGCCTACTGCCTTTCATCGCGTCCGGCGGCGGGTGGCGGCGTCCCCGGCGTCGCCCGCCACGGATTGATGTCCAGCCCGCCGCGACGGGTGTAACGCGCTTCCACCGACAGCGCCTGCGGCCGGCAGCGCGCCATCACGTCGACGAAGATCCGTTCCACGCACTGCTCGTGGAACTCGGCGTGGTCGCGGAACGACACCAGATAGCGCAGCAGCCCGGCGCGGTCGATCCGCGCGCCGCGATAGGCGATGCGCACCCCGGCCCAGTCCGGTTGACCGGTCACCGGGCAGTTGGATTTCAGCAGGTCCGAGCGCAGCGTTTCTTCGACTGCCGCATCGCCGTCCAGCGCCAGGTAAGCGGCGTTCGGCGGGCCGTAATCGTCGATGTCGAGATCGAGTGCGTCGATCAGGACCGCATCGTCGCCGACCGCGAACGGCGGCAATCCGAAATCGACCGCGACCGTCGCGCCCGCGACCCGCGACAGATCGGCGGCGAGCGTGTCGCGCACGCGTTCGGCGGTTTGGAAACGCGCGGCGTTGAGCGAATTCAGATACAGCTTCAGCGATTTGGATTCGATCAGCATCGGCGAGGCCGCCGGCACCGCCAGCGTCGCGGTCGCGACCACCGGCTTGCCGCGCGCGTCCAGCCAGCTCAGCTCGTAGGCGTGCCAGCGGTCGTGGCCGATGAAGGGCAGTGGCTGCGCGTCGACGCCGGTGTCGATGCCGATCTCGGCGCGGCCCAGCGTGCGCGGAATCGGAAACAGCAGGCCGGCGTCGTAATGCGACGGATAGGCGACCTCGCGGCCGAGGGGGATATCGGTGTGGTTCATGCCGGCATTATCGCGCAGGGCTTTTCGTAGGAGGGCCTTCAGGCCCGATCTTTCCCGAATGATCGCCGCAAGCTTTTTAGAGCTCGGGCCTAAAGGCCCTCCTACGGAGTACCGTGCAGATAATCCAGCGTCACCTGCAGCATCGTGCGCAGGCTCACGTCCAGTGCGGATTCGTCGAGGAAGAATTCCGGCGAATGGTTCGACGGCGCCTTGCCAGCGTCCTGGCCTTTCGGGGTGGCGCCGACGAAGAAGAAGAAGCCGGGCACTTCGCGTGCGTAGAACGAGAAATCCTCGGCGCCCATGTTCAGGCCGACTTCGACCAGATTCTCCTTGCCGACCGCGCGTTCCAGGCTGGGCAACAGCTTCGCGGTCAGCGCCGGGTCGTTGACGGTCACCGGGTTGCCCTTGGTGTCCGGGATCTGCGCCACGGCGGTCGCGCCGTGCGCGGCGGCGACGTGTTCGGCCACGTTCTGCAGATCCTTGAACACCGCCTGGCGCATGCCTTCGTCGAAGGTGCGGATGGTGCCGATCATTTCCACCTGGTCGGGAATGATGTTGTAGCGGATGCCGCCCTTGATCGCGCCGAAGGTGACGACCACCGGCTGCTTCGCGATGTTCTGGCGGCGGCTGACGATGGTCTGCGCGGTGCCGATGACATCGGCCGCGGCGACGATCGGGTCGACGCCGCCCCAGGGCCGCGAACCGTGGGTCTGCCGGCCCTTGATCACGATGTTGAAGCGGTCCGACGCCGCCATCGCCGGGCCGGCGCGATAGCCGATCTGCCCGGCGTTGAGGGTGCTGAACACGTGCAGGCCGAACACCGCCTCGGGTTTGAAGTCGCGGAAGATGCCCTGTTTCAGCATTTCCTCGGCGCCGCCCTCCTCGCCGTCCGGCGGGCCTTCCTCGGCCGGCTGGAACACGAACAACACTTCGCCGGGCAGGTCGGCCTTCATCGCCACCATCGCTTCGGCCACGCCCATCAGGGTCGCGGTGTGGGCGTCGTGGCCGCAGGCGTGCATCACCCCGACCGTCTCGCCGCGGAAGGTCGAGGTGACCTTGGATGAGAACGGCAGCGCGTGGCGTTCGGTCACCGGCAGCGCGTCCATGTCGGCGCGGATCGCGATGCGCGGGCCGGGCTTGCCGCCCTTGAGCACCGCGATCACGCCGGTGGTGGCGATGCCGGTCTTCACGTCCAGGCCGAGCGCGCGCAGATGGTCGGCGACGAGTTTCGCGGTGCGCACCTCGCGGTTGCCCAGCTCCGGGTGCTGGTGGATGTCGCGGCGCCAGGCCAGCACTTTCGGGCCGAGGCGTTCGGCCTGGGCGCGGACTTCGGGCCGCGCCATGTCCGCGGCGTGCGCGAGCGGCGCGCCGAACGCGCAGGTGAGGCACGCAGAGGCAAGGGAGAAAGCAAGCAGGGTCGTGCGCATGCGGTCGGGTCTCCGGTGAGTGCAGCGATGCTAACGCAAGTGACGCACCACCCGCCTGTGGGAGCGGCGGAAGCCGTGATGGGCCACGGGCTTTCAACAGCCGAAGGCTGGTCAAGACTTTCGGCCGCCATCGCGGCTTCCGCCGCTCCCACAATGATGGGGTTCTCGCACGCCTCGAAACGCACCGCATCTACAGGCATCGTTTGCGTTTCGCTGTCGCCAGCCGTTGCCACGGCATCGTTCTGGTCGCCGCTTCATCGGCTGCCGGGGCCGCTCAGTGCGTATTGCGGTCGCGATGCCAGCCGCGATGCTTGATGTCCAGATACAGGCTGTAGGCGGCGGTGAACGACGGGAACAGGTTCTGGATGATGCCGACCGAATCCTGCTTCTGCGAGAAGATGAAATACGACAGCGTCATCGCGCTGCCGACCAGGCTCATGTACCAGAACGCGCGCGGGATCACCGGTTTGCCGTGACGCCTGCTGGCGATGAACTGCACCAGCCAGCGGCCTCCGAACATCAGCGCGCCGGTCAGCCCGATCAGCTTCCACGGGCTCATGTGCAACCCGGTCCACGCCAGCCACGGGATCGGCGAATTCATGATATCGACGGGAATGGCGTCCACGGCTAGATCTCCTCGATCGCGGTGCGCTTGCTGCGCGCGATCAGCCAGGCCACGCCGCGCAGATCGCGCAGACCCACCAGCGCGCGGTTGAGATTGTTGTATTTCGATACGCCGCTGGCGCGGTGGCGGTGGTTCACCGGCACGCTGACGGTCTTCCAGCCGGCGCGCTGCATCAGCGCCGGCAGATAACGATGCATGTGGTTGAAGTACGGCAGGTCGAGGAAGGCCTCGCGCTCGAACAGCTTGATGCCGCAGCCGGTGTCCGGCGTGGCGTCCTGCAGCATGCGGCTGCGGATCGCGTTCGCGAATTTCGACGCCCAGCGCTTGCTGCCGGTGTCCTTGCGCTGCACGCGCCAGCCGGCGAACAGTTTCACGTCGGCGGCGGAGGTCTCGCGTTCGGCCAGCAGCTTGGGAATATCCGCCGGATCGTTCTGGCCGTCGCCGTCGAGGGTGGCGATCCACGCACCGCGCGCCTGTCTCACGCCGGTGCGCACCGCGGTGCTCTGCCCGCTCTGGCTGACGTGTCTGATGACGCGCAGCTCGGGCACGTCGGCCTTGAGCCGCTTCAGCACGTCCAGCGTGTCGTCGCGCGAGCAGTCGTCGACGTAGACGATCTCGAACGCTTCGCCCTTCAACAGCGGGTTGCCGCGCAGTGCGGCGGTGATTTCGTCGATGAGCGGTTTCACGTTGTCGCGCTCGTTGAACACCGGAACGACGACGGAAAGATGCGGGTGGGTCATGGGATTGAGTATCCGGATTCACGTTGCGAACGGATCGCGAGAATCCTCACGAGGTCCATCCGTTCGTCATAGTGGTACAGCGCAAGGTAGCCCCGCATTCCGCGCCCGATCACCAGTTCGCGCAGACCATCGCCGCAGGGACGGCCGATGAGCGGGTTGGCGGCCAGAACGTCGACAGCGCCGATCAGCCCCGCCAGTCGATCCGCACCGTCGGTCGATGCCTGTTCGCGCAAGTGGTCGATGATCCGCCGCAGGTCTGCGTCGATGCGTTCCGAGAAAAAGAGCTGGGCCAAGCGTTCAGCCCCGGATGGGCTTGGAGGCCGGCAGCGGCACCTCCTCGCCAGCCATCCGTGCGCGCAGGTAACGCTCCATGTCGTCCCACTCGATCCCCATGCCCGACGCCTCCATCTCCGCGAGTCGTTCGCGGGCTTCCTCGTGGAAGGCATGGCGGCGTTCCAGCGCGTCGGCCTTCTCGGCGATGGCGTCAAGAATCAGACCGTGGGTCGAAGTGCCTTCCTGCGCGGCGATGCGCGACAGGCGTGCCTTCAGCTCATCGGGGATGCGGATGGTGGTCGTGGACATGGCGATGGCCTTGCGGCGGGCGGATGCAAAATGTAGCACATGAGTGCTACAGAGCAGATCAGGTGCGCGCCTTCAACCGCTCCAGCACGCCTTCCAGCGTGTCCAGGTCGGTGTAGTGGATCACCAGCCGGCCCTTGCCGCCGCGGCCGTGCAGCACGTTGACGGTGGTGCCCAGCGATTCGGACAGGTCGCGCTCCAGGGCGACGATATCGGCCTGCGGCTTGGGCTTGGCGCCGTTGGTGGTTTTCGTCTTGGCGCCGTTGGGCACCTGCCCCGCGGTGTATTGCTGCACGCGGTGTTCGACTTCGCGCACCGACCAGCCCAGTTCGGCGGCTTGGCGCGCCAGCGCGATCGCCGCCTGCGGCGCCAGCGACAGCAGGGCGCGGGCGTGGCCCATCTCCAGCGCCCGGGTTTCCACCAGGGTGCGGATGTCGGCCGGCAGTTCCAGCAGGCGCAGCAGGTTGGAGACCGCGGCGCGCGAGCGGCCCACGGCTTCGGCGGCCTGCGCGTGGGTGAGGTCGAATTCGTCGATCAGCCGCTGCAGCGCCTGCGCCTCTTCCAGCGGGTTGAGGTCTTCGCGCTGGATGTTCTCGATCAGCGCCATCGCGACCACGGTGCGGTCGTCGACTTCGCGGATCACGACCGGGATGTCCTTCAGCCCGGCCTGCTGCGACGCGCGCCAGCGGCGTTCGCCGGCGATGATCTCGTAGACCTTGCCGCCCTTGTCCTTGGCGATCTCGCGCACGACGATGGGCTGGATCACGCCCTGCGCCTTGATCGACTCGGCCAGCTCGGTGAGCTTGCCCGGGTCCATGGCGCGGCGCGGCTGGTACTTGCCGGGGGTCAGCGCATCGATCGGCAGCATCCGCAGCGTATCGGTGGAGGTGGCTTCCAGCGCGGGCGCCTCCGCGGCGGCCTTGGGGCCGAGCAGGGCTTCGAGGCCGCGGCCGAGGCCACGCTTTTTGACGGTGCTCATGCGGAGATCCCCGGGGTCTTGTGGTGCGCACCGCCGACACCGGCCTGTTGCGTGCGTTCGCGCTGGTGGCGGATCACTTCGCCGGCCAGGCCGAGATAAGCGATGGCCCCGCGCGACCCCTTGTCGTAACCGACGATGCTCTGGCCGTGGCTGGGCGCCTCGGCCAGGCGCACGTTGCGCGGGATGATGGTGCGGAAGACCTTGTCGCCGAAGTGCGCGGTCAGGTCCGCCGAGACGGCGTTGGCGAGGTTGTTGCGCACGTCGAACATGGTGCGCAGCACGCCTTCGATTTCCAGATCCGGATTGAGCTTGGCCTTCAGCGCGTCGATGGTCTGCAGCAGCGAGCTGAGGCCTTCCAGCGCGTAGTACTCGCACTGCATCGGCACCAGGATCGAGTCGGCGGCGGTCAGCGCGTTCAGCGTGAGCAGCGACAGCGCCGGCGGGCAGTCGATGAGGATGAAGTCGTAGCGGTCGCGCACGGTTTCGACCGCGCGCTTGAGCCGCTGTTCGCGGCCCGGTTCGTCCATCAGCTCGATCTCGGCCGCGGTCAGGTCGTTGTTGCCCGGCAGCAGGTCGAAGCCTTCGGCGGTGCGCACGATCACGTCGACCGCGTGCATTTCTTCCAGCATCACGTCGCAGGTGGAGCCGGCCAGCTCGCGCTTGTCGACGCCGCTGCCCATGGTGGCGTTGCCCTGGGCGTCGAGGTCGACCAGCAGCACGCGCTTGGGCGCCTGCGCCAGCGCGGCGGCGAGATTGACCGCGGTGGTGGTCTTGCCGACCCCGCCTTTCTGGTTGGCGATGGCGATGATGCGGGCCATGGTGGGGTCCGGAAGTCTGGTGTTGGCCGGGTCGAAACCGGCGAGTCCGCGCCGGAGGCGACGCGGGCCGAACCGCAGATTATGCCTGCTGGAGGCGGACCTTGCCGTTAGCCGTTGGTCGGTTGGGCATGGCCGACCACCACCAGATGCCGCTCTGCGCCCAGTCCGGGCACGGTCAGCGGGTGGATGTCGCGCAGCGCCCAGCCCGCGGGCAGGCCTGCGATCTCGTCGTCCGGCCGGGTGCCCTTCATCGCCAGCAGCACCCCACCGGGGGCCAGCAGATGACCGCCCAGATGCACGATCTGCGGCAGCGTGGCCAGTGCGCGGGCGGTGATCGCCATGAACGTACCTGTCTGGAGCCCGCCCGGGCGGTCCAGCGTCTCGATCCGCGATTCGGCCACCTCGGCATTGCTCAGGCCAAGGTGGCGGATGGCTTCGCGCATGAATCGCGCCTTCTTGCCGTTCGATTCCACCAGGGTCACCCGCAGCCCGGGGATCGCGATCGCCAGCGGGATGCCGGGCAGCCCCGGCCCGGTGCCCAGGTCGGCCAGGGTCGGCACCGACGCCACGAACGGCGCCATCGCCAGCGAGTCCAGCAGGTGCTTGGTCACCATTTCGCGCGGGTCGCGGATGGCGGTGAGGTTGTAGGTGGCGTTCCAGCGCAGCAGCAGCGCCAGATAGCGGGCCAGCGGCTCGGCCAGTGCCGGGTCGAGCGGTAGCGCCCGGAGGCCGGCATCGAGGTCTGCGCGGGCGGCGGTGGGGAGGTCGGGGGTGGTCATGCCGGGAATTATGCGCGAGGCACTTTGTAGGAGGGCTTCTTGCCAGGAAGGGCTTTCGCAGGCGGGGCTTTTGTAGGAGGGCTTCTGTAGGAGGGGCTTCAGCCCCGAGCTCTTCAGCCCCGAGCCCGTTCTCGTTCAAGGCGAACGCTCGGGGCTGAAGCCCCTCCTACAAGGAACGAACGCTCGGGGCTGAAGCCCCTCCTACAGAAGCCCTCCTATCAAGAAGCCCTCCTACGCGACGACCTTGCACGCCAGCGTCGCCAGATATCCCGGCACCGGGGTCCAGGCATGCAGTTGCCACGCCTCGGGCTTTCCCAGCGCCGGATCGCAGGCGACCAGCCGCGGCGGGCCGTCGTCGTCCAGCTCGAACTGCAGCTTCTCCAGCCCGAACGACAGTCCGCGGCCGTGGGCCTTCAGCACGGCTTCCTTGGCGCACCACAGCCGCGTGAAGGCATGCTCCAGCCGCGATGGGTCGTCGGCCAGCGCGGTCAGCTGCGCAGATTCCGCCGGCGTGTAGAACCGCCGCGCCAGCGCCAGCGCCTTGGGCCGCGGTCGCAGCCATTCGATATCCACGCCGACCCGCGCCCGTTCGGTGCAGACCGCGATCAGCCAGTCGCCGCTGTGACTCCAGTTCAGGTCGACCCGATGCGCGCCGGCCTGCAGATAGGGGCGGCCGTGGCCGTCGCGGGCGATGGTCATCGCCGCCGGCGGCAGCGCCCACAGGTCGCCCAGCCAGCCGCGGATGCGGCGTTCGGCGTCGTCGCCGCGGCGATAGGGCCACCAGGCGCAGGACACGGGGTTGAACCGCACCGGGTCGAGCGGCGATGGCGCGAATTCCAGACTGTTCACGAAGTGCGTCGGTTTGAGGCGATCGGGCCGCCCAGCGTAAGCTAAGGCAGGGGCGGGCACGGGTCTTGTGAAGACAGGTCTGGCGTCCGGGCAAAATCAGCGGGAGACGAGCAACGATATGGCGGCAGTGATCGAAACCACGGGTACCGGGGCCACGCCCGAAGCGCCATCGCCGCGCCGGGTGGCGCTGGCCGAAGGCCCGGCCGGCCGCCGCTTCGCCTTCGATGGCCACGGTCATATCGCGCTCGACACCTTCCTCGCCGAAGTCCGCGGCGTCGCCGCCGGTCTGCCGCCGGCCGCGTTCGCGATCAATCTCTGCGAAGACCGTTACCGCTTCCTGGTCGCGTTCTGCGCTGCCGCCGTGCGCGGACAGGTCAATCTGCTGCCGCCGTCGCGCACCCCGGCGGTGATCGAGGACGTGCGCCGGCAGTATCCGGACAGCTACTGCATCGCCGACGTGCGGCTCTCGCCCGCGCCGCCGCAGCTGCATGCCCTGCCCGAGCGCCTGCCCCGGCAGCCCGGTCCGGCGCTGGAGGTCGACGCCGCCGCGCTGGCGATGATCGGCTTCACTTCGGGCAGCACCGGCACACCCAAACCCAACCCCAAGACCTGGGACAGCCTGCGCACCAGCACCGCACAGAACACCGCTGCGCTGCGGCATCTGTGGCCCGAAGCCACCGTGCTGCCCATCGTCGCTACGGTGCCGCCGCAGCACATGTACGGCATGGAGCTGTCGGTGCTGATGCCGCTGCTGGCGTCGGCCGCCGTGCATGGCGGCCGGCCGTTCTTTCCCGAGGATGTCGCCCGCGCCCTGGGTCATGCGACCGCGCCGGCCCTGCTGGTCACCACCCCGGTCCATCTGCGCGCGCTGGTCGAATCCGGCATCGCGCTGCCGCCGCTGGCCGGGATCGTCACCGCCACCGCCCCGCTGCCGCAGGCGCTGGCCGCCGCCGCCGAACAGACGTTCGGTTGTGAAGTACGCGAAATGTTCGGTTCCACCGAAACCTGCGTCATCGCCCATCGCCGCACCGCGCGCGACGATCTCTGGCAGTGTTTTCCCGGCGTGCAGCTGCAGCCGCAGCCCGACGGCACCCTGGTCGTGGCGCCGCACCTGCCCGCGCCGGTGGCGTTGGCGGATCTGGTGGAACTGCGCGGCGACGGCAGGTTCCAGCTCTGCGGCCGGCAGTCGGATCTGTTGGAAATCGCCGGCAAGCGCGCGTCGCTGGGCGACCTGTCCCGGCGGCTGCTGGCGGTGCCCGGCGTGATCGACGGCGTGATGCTGCAGCTCGACGCCTGCGACATCACCGGCGTGCGCCGGATCGCCGCGCTCGCGGTCGCGCCCGGGCTGGACGCCGCCGCGATCCTCGACGCCCTGCGCCAGAGCGTCGACCCGATCTTCCTGCCGCGGCGTCTGCGCATCGTCGACGCCCTGCCCCGCAACGACACCGGCAAGCTGCCGCGCGAGGCGCTGCTGCGGTTGCTGGGCTGAGCCCGCCGAGCCCGAACACGCTGCGCTATGATCGCGGCCGGCTGTATTTCCCGAGCGAGCACGACACATGACAGGCGCAGGCGGCACCCCCGGCGGGGTCGGACAGTTCTTCATCGGCCTGATGTGCGCGGTGGCCGGCGGCTGGCTGCTGACCAACCAGGTGTCGGTCAGTTCCGGCGGTGGCTGGATGGTCTACGGTTACAACGGCTTCGGCCTGTCGCTGATTCCTTTCATCGTCGGCACCGGCCTGATCTTCTTCAACGGCAAGTCGATCGTGGGTTGGTTGCTGCTCGCAGCGGGGCTGGTGATCGTGTTCGTCGGCATCCTCTCCAATCTGAACATCTATTTCCGGCCGACCAGCCTGTTCAACACGCTGCTGATGCTGGTGTTGCTGGCCGGCGGAATCGGTGCGATGGCGGCGGCGTTGCGGACCAGTCCTGCGCCACCGGCGAAGAATCCATAACGTTTTGCGCATGCTCCGGAAAGCACGCCGGAGCGCACCTGCAGAATGCAACCCTGCGGCGTCGACGTCGTGCAGGACACCGCCGCGATATTCGGATATTCGCTGGAATCCGCCGATTTTCCCGGTGAAATGACATTCCCCTGAATGACATCCGCACCGTGCTGCGGCCGCTGCCCGATGCCTTCAAGCTTCATCGGCGCGACTTCGGAAAAGTCTTCGGCACGAGCGCCGACCACTTTTCCCAGGTCGGCATGTGTGTCGATCGCATATCGACGATTCATATCAAAGCGGCGGCAGCGATCCTTGGTCAGTGATCCCTGGTCAGTGGTCGATGCCGGGCATTCAATTTCAAAGTGGAGAACAACATCATGAATATCATCATCTGGTTGATCGTCGGCGGCATCATCGGCTGGCTGGCCAGCATCATCATGAAGCGCGATGGCCAACAGGGAATTTTCCTCAATGTCATCGTCGGCATCGTCGGCTCGTTCCTCGGCGGCTTCCTGATCGCGCCGATGCTGGGCTCGGGCACCGCCAATACCGGTGATTTCTCCATCATCGGGTTGCTGGCCTCCCTGGGCGGCGCCGTCATCCTGCTGTTGCTCATCAATCTGGTCACCCGGGGCCGCGCACGCTGAGCGGGCTTCGGTTGATGGACGAAAAAAAGCCCGGTTTTCCGGGCTTTTTTTTGGGCTGGGCGCAGCCGATGGGCTGCCGGTGATGTTGGCGCAACGGCTTGCGCTGCCATGCGCTCAAGGCGCAGCGAGGGTTACCCACGCCGGCGCATGGTCGCTCGGTCGTTCCCACGTGCGCGGTTCGCGGTCGATGTCCGCCGCAGTCGCCTTGTCGCGCAGCGCATCCGACACCAGGGTCAGGTCGATGCGCAGGCCCAGGTTGCGGCGGAAGCCGGCCTGGCGGTAATCCCACCAGCTGAAGAAGCCGCCTTCGCTGTGGTGCAGGCGATAGGCGTCGTGCAGGCCGAGGTCGAGCAGCCGTTTCAGTGCGGCGCGCTCGGCGGTGGAGGTGAGGATGCTGTCGTCGTTCCACACGGCCGGATCGTGCACGTCGCGGTCGTCGGGCGCGATGTTGAAATCGCCCATCACCACCAGTTTCGGGTGCCGCTGCATTTCGTCTGCCAGCCACGCGTGCACGGCGTCGAGCCAGCGCAGTTTGTACGCGTATTTCTCGGTGCCGACATCCTGGCCGTTGACGACATACAGATTGACGATGCGCACGCCGTTCACGGTGGCGGCGATCGCGCGACGCTGCGCGTCGTCGAACTCCGGGATCCCGATCTGCACGTCGTCGAGCGCATGCCCGCGCGCGAGCAGGGCGACGCCGTTGTAGGTCTTCTGTCCCGCGAACACGCTGCGATAACCCAGTCCGGCCAGCACCGCGTCTGGAAAGCGATTGTCTTCGAGTTTGGTTTCCTGCAGCCCCACGACATCGGGCGCGGCGTCCTGCAGCCATTGTTCCAGATGCGGCAGGCGCACATTGAGGGAATTGACGTTCCAGCTGGCGATTTTCATGCGGTCGCTTTCGATGAGGGTCGTTCGATGAGGTTCATCGGCTGCCGGTCAGCCGGCGGATCAACCGATCGATCCTGCCGCGATACGGCGGCTTGATGAAATCGGTCGCGGTGAAGCGCGCCTGCCACAGCACCGGCATGGCCTTGGTGAAGGCGTCGAAGCCGGCGCGGCCGTGGTACTGGCCCATGCCGCTGGGGCCGATGCCGCCGAACGGCAGATTGTTGGCGGCGAAATGCAGCAGGGTGTCGTTGACGGTGACGCCGCCGGCGATCAGCCGCGACAGGATGGTTTCGACGATCCGCTTGTCGTGACTGAAGGGATACAGCGCCAGCGGCCGGTCGTGGGTTTCGACATAGGCCAATGCGTCTTCGAGCTCCGCATAGCCGTGGATGGGCAAAATCGGCCCGAAGATTTCGTCCTGCATCACTTTGCTGTCGTCGCCGGGTTCGAGGATCAGCGTCGGCGGGATCAGCCGTTCGGTTTCGGCGCGCCCGGCATCCACGCCCGCGAGTTCGATCACCGTCAGTCCGCGCGCGCGGGCATCGTCGATGTAGCCGCGCAGGCGGCGGTATTGGCCTTCGTTCACCACGCGGGTGTAATCGGTCGCTTCGCGCATGTCCGCGCCGTAGCGCGCGTGCACCTGCGCGCGCAGCGCGTCCACCAGCGCGTCGCGGCGCGCGGCGTCGATCAGGATGTAGTCCGGCGCGATGCAGGTCTGGCCGCCGTTGAACCATTTGCCGCTGGCCAGCCGCGCCGCCGCTTGTTCGACCGGGAAATCGGCGGCCACGATCGCCGGCGATTTACCGCCGAGCTCCAGCGTGAGCGGCGTGAGATTCGGCGCCGCGGCCGCCATCACCTTGCGTCCGACCGCCGTGGAACCGGTGAAGACCAGATGGTCGAACGGCAGCCCCGAGAACGCCGCGCCCAGTTCGGCGCCGCCCAGCGCGACCGCGACGCGATCGGCCGGGAACACGTCGGCCAGCAATGCCTGCAGCCAAGCGCTGGTCTGCGGCGTGTGCTCGGACGGCTTGAGGAACACGTGGTTGCCGGCGGCGATGGCGGTGACCAGCGGTACCAGCGCCAGATTCACCGGGTAATTCCACGGCGCCATCACCCCGACCACGCCCACGGCCTCGTGGCGGATCTGCGCGCTGGCCGGCCACAGCCGCCAGCCGACGCTCGCGCGCGTCGGTCGCATCCAGCCGCGCAGGTGTTTGCGCAGGTGATCGATCTCGCCCAGCACGGTCATGCCGTCGGCCAGCAGGGTTTCGTGTTCGGAACGGTGGCCGAAATCGGCGCGCACCGCCGCCGCCATCTCGCCCATCCGCGCCTTGAAAGCGGTCTTCAGCCGTTCGAGATCGCGCATCCGCTGCGCGTAGTCCGGCTTGTTCGCCCGCCACGCGGCTTTGAGCCGGTCGAGCGTCGGCGCCAGCTCGGCGGTCTCGTCGGCGGGCGGTGCGCGCTGCGAATCGGGCGTCGGCGCGTTGTGGTCGTTGTCGCCGGCATGGGCGGCGGTGATCGCGGCATTCGCGGCGATGATGGCGGCGTTGGCCGCGATGACGGTCGTGTTCATGGCCCGAGTTTAGAACGTGCTGCCGCTGCGTGCTTAAATGCCGCCATGACCGAAGCCCATACCCGCATCCGCCCCTACCTGCATCACCTGCCCACCCTCGGCGAACGGGTCTATATCGACCCTGCGGCGGTCGTGATCGGCGACGTCGTCCTGGGCGACGACGTGTCGGTCTGGCCGGCCACGGTGATCCGCGGCGACGTGAATTTCATCCGCATCGGTGCGCGCACCAATCTCCAGGACGGCAGCGTGGTGCACGTGAGCCACGATGGCCCGCACGCGAAGCTCGGCGGCTTCGCCACCCGCATCGGCGAGGACGTGACCATCGGCCACAAGGCGATCATCCACGCCTGCACCATCGAGGATGCGGCGCTGATCGGTATGGGCGCGATCGTGCTGGACGGCGCGGTGGTGAAGAAGCACGGCTTCGTCGGCGCCGGTGCGTTGATCGCCCCCGGCAAGGTCGTGGGCGAAGGCGAAATGTGGCTGGGCAACCCGGGCAGGTTCGCGCGTCGGCTCAGCGACGCCGAAATGGAAGCGCTGTACTACTCGGCGCAGCATTACGTCCGCATGAAGGATCAGTACCTCGCAGGCGAGACGGGCGGCTGACATGGGCGACTGGCGGCGCTGGCGCGATACGGTTGCGGAGCAGACGCAGCTGCGCGAATGGCGCCGCGACGGCGCGCTGGATGCGACCGCCGCGGCGGCCGCGCGTGGGGCGCTGGGGCCGGCGCCTGATACCGCGCTGTGGCGCTGGTTCCTGGATCGTTTCGCACTGTGGCTGGGCATCGCGCTGTGCGCGGCCGGGGCGATCTGTTTCATCGCCGCCAACTGGGAACACCTCGGCAAGTTCACCCGCCTGTACGGCATGCAGGCGCTGCTGGTCGCGGCCATCGCGGCGACCGCGCGGCTGGGGTTGGCGCGACTCGGCGGACAGGCCGCGCTGTGGCTGGCGACGGTGCTGCTGGGCGGGCTGCTGGCGCTGATCGGCCAGACCTACCAGACCGGCGCCGACACTTGGGAATTGTTCACGCTGTGGGCGGCGCTGGCGCTGCCGTGGGCCTTCGCCGGGCGCCACGCGGCGATCTGGGTGCTGTGGATCGCGGTGGCGAACATCGCGCTGGGGCTGTGGGCCGACACGATGGGCGGCCCGCAGTTGGACAACGAACACAGCCTGATGCTGGTCGGCCTGTTCGATCTCGCGCTGTTCCTGGGCTGGCGGTTCGCGGCGGGGCGATGGCCGGAATTCGATGGCGATGGCGGGCCGCGCCTGCTGACCGCCGTCGCGCTGTTCTGTCTGAGTGTGCCGGCGATGACGTCGGCGTTCGAGCATGGCGGGCCGACGTTCGGCGATGAAATCTCGGCCTGGCTGGCGGGTGTCGCCGTGTTGCTTGCTGTCGAACTGCGCCGCCACCGCGACCGTGCGGTCCTGGCGATGACAGTGATCTCGATGATCGGCGTCAGCACGGTCTGGCTGTTCCAGCTGATGAGCCGGTATGTGTTCGAGCGCCACAACGAACCCGCCGCGCTATGGCTGTTGCTGGCCGTCGCGGTGTTGGGCGAAGCGACGGCGGGCGCGTGGTGGCTGCGGCGGATGGATCGCCGGGAGGCGGGCGCATGAATCTGCACGCATACTCCGCCGCCGAGGCGCTGTGGCTGCGGCTGCGCGCCGCCGGTGTCGTTTCCGGCGACGCACCGGCGCATCGCGATGGTCTGCCCTGGTATCTGGCCGGGTTGATCGGGGTGTCGGCGTGGATCGCCGCGGGGCTGCTGTTCGGCTTTTTCGCGGCGCTGTTCGACCAACTCTGGAAGACCCCGGAGATCGCCGTTCCCGCCGGTGCGCTGTGCATCGCGGCGGCGCTGGGCTTGCTGCGGACCGTGCTGCGCCGCGCATTCAAGAACGAGTTCGTCGGCGAGTTCATCGAACAGAGCGCCATCGCCCTGAGCCTCGTCGGGCAACTGCTGGTCGGCGTCGGTTTCAACGAATGGTTCGGCGACATCGCAGGCTGGGCCGGCAGCGCCGCGATCGCGCTGGCGCTGTATGCCTTCGGCGCGCAGACCATGCACCGGTTCCTGTGCGGTGCGGTGTTCACGGTCGCGGTGGTGGCGATCTGCAATGAACTGGATACCGTCGGCTACAGCACGTCGCCGGCGGCGCTGCCGGTGCTGGCGTGGCTGGCATTCGCCGCATGGTGGCGGACGGAATACGAAGACCTCGGCACCTTGCCGTTGTCGCCGCTGGCCTGGGCGCTGAGTCTGGCCGCGCTGTTCATGGCCTTCTTCGGCGATCTGGAGTGGGGGCTGGCGGACCGGGATGCCATGTCGTGGCGGATCTGGGGACCGCAGATCGCCGTCGCCTTGCTGCTGCCCCTGACCGTCTGGCGGCTGGCCGGCGTGCGGCGGCTGTTGCCGGTGCTGTGCGCGGTGGCGTTCGCGCTGATCTGGCTGCGCGCGCCGGGCGTGAACCTCGGGGTGATGCTGGCGCTGACCGCGTTCGCGTCGCATCGCCCGGCACTGCTCGCGACCGGGTTGGTCGGCACCGGCGCATATCTGATCCGCTACTACTATCAATTGGACGTGCCGCTGCTGGAGAAGTCGCAGTGGCTGCTGCTCGGCGGCGTCGCGCTGCTGGCGATCCGCTTCGCGCTGACGCGCATCGCCCTGCGCGCCGACGCGGGAGGCCGCCCATGACGCACTGGCGTTCGATCCTGCTGTGGGGCGGTCTGCTGCTGGCGCTGGCGGTGGCCAATCACGGCGTGTTCCAGCGCGAGCGGATCCTCTCCGACGGCCGCGTGCTGCTGCTGGAACTGGCGCCGGTCGATCCGCGCTCGATGATGCAGGGCGACTACATGGCGCTGCGGTTTGCGGCGGCGGATGAGATCAGAGGTGCGCTGGATCCGGCCTGCAAGCGCGCAACCGATATCGGCGGAACGAGTGGTGGCAACGCAGCGGCGCTGATGTGCATGGGCATCGGCGAGATGCCCAGCCGAGACGGCTACGCCGTGTTCTCGCTCGCCGCCGATGGCGTCGGCCGGTTCGTCCGCGTCCAGCCCGCGCCGCAGCCTGTAGCGACCGGCGAAATCGCGGTGCGCTACCGCAAGCGCAATTGGGAGATGCGCATCGCCAGCAACGCCTGGTTCTTCCCGGAAGGCCAGGGCGAACGCTACGCCCCGGCGAAATACGGCGAGCTGCGCGTGGACGCCGACGGCACCGCCCTGCTGGCCGGGATGCGCGGCGCGGACCGCAAGCCGTTGTAATGCCGTGCCCACGGCTGGTGGAAATGAAGCGGCTCGTTTTTTTGTAGGAGGGCCTTCAGGCCGGCCCAGGTCGAGTCCAACGTGCGACGCAGAGGATGCCGTGCCCACGGCCGGTGGAAATGAAGCGGATCGCTTCTCGTAGGAGGGCCTTCAGGCCGGCCCAGGTCGAGTCCAACGTGCGACGCAGAGGATGCCGTGCCCACGGCCGGTGGAATTGAAGCGGATCGCTTCTCGTAGGAGGGCCTTCAGGCCCGAGCACTCTTGATCGATGGAGGATTTTGTCCGCGGGCAGAAGCTCGGGCCTGAAGGCCCTCCTACACGGCCTCCTACAACATCACCGCCTCGGATCAATCGGGTCGCGTCGCCGTTTCCAGCGCAGCCAACAGCGCCATCGCTTCGTCGCGCGACTCGCCGCACATCCCCGGCTCCGGCCGCAGCGAGGCGCAGAACGCCGGGCGCTCGGGCGTGCCGAACAGCCGGCAGCGCAGATCGTCGTCCAACTGCACGCAGGGCATGCCCGCCGGTTTGCCGTGCGGCATCCCGGGGATGGGCGATGCGATCGACGGCGCGGTGCAGCAGGCCCCGCAGTGCGGGCGACACGGCATCGACGGTGGCGGGTGCGCGGCGGCCATGACGGAAATCGGTCTCGAAATGCTGGGAAATGTGCGGGTCGTCAAGGTAGAGTAACCGCCGAATGCGACGACTGACGACGGGCCCCGGGGCGGAGAGGATGGCGGAAACGAGAGGAGCGACCAAGGCGCGTCCGGCCGGACGCCGCCTGTGCCCAGATCCGGCCGTCGCCCGGGCCGTTGCCCGATGATGTCGCGTCCCGCCGCATCGGGTCGCTCCGCACAGAACCGATCGACATTGGACACGGTGCGCGATGTCTACACGCCCGAAGGCGTGGCCCTGCGCCTGCCCGCCGCCGGCCCGGTGCCGCGCGCCATCGCCTGGTTGATCGACACCGCGGTGCGCTGGGGCGTCCTGCTGGTGGCGGGGACCGTGCTGGGGCTGTTGGGCAAGGCGGGTCTTGGCCTCTATACGGTGATCTTCTTCATGGTGTTCTGGGGGTATCCGATCCTCTGCGAAACCCTGTTCGACGGGCAGACGCCGGGCAAGCGCGCGCTGGAACTGCGGGTGATCGCCGACGACGGCGCCCCGGTGGGCTGGCTGGCCTCGATCGTGCGCAATCTGCTGAGGACCGTGGATTTCCTGCCGTTCGGCTACGGCGTGGGCCTGGTCGCGAGTTTTTCCGACCCCTGGGGCCGGCGCTTGGGCGACATGGTCGCCAAGACCATGGTCATCCATGCCCCGCGCACCCGCCAGGCCGTCCGCGCGGCGACCGAAGGCGCGCACGCGCCGCTGCATCCGCTGCTGCCGCCGGAACAGATGGCGGTGATCGCGTTCTCCGAACGCACCGCGCAACTCACCCAGGAGCGTCGCGAAGAACTGGCCGGCATCGCCGCGCCGGTGGTGGGCGCCGGCGGCGCGCTGGGCGTGATGCGCCTGCAGGCGGTCGCCAACTGGCTGTTGGGGCGGCAATGAGCCGGCTTTCATCGGGCGAGCGGTCATGGGGCCAGCTTTCACGGGGCCGGCTGTCATGGGACAAGTGGTCATGAAGCATGCGGTGATGCGGCAGGAGGCGTTCATCGCCCGCCATCAGGACGAATGGGCCGAATTCGAGACCTGGCTGGTCGCGCGCGGCGACAGTCCGCGCCAGGCGCGGGCCAGCCACGTCCAGTGGCGCGGGCTGAGCGACGAAGACATGCCGGCGCGCTATCGCCGTCTGTGCCAGCAGTTGGCGCTGGCGCGCAGCCGCGGCTACAGCCCGGTGGTGGTGGAACGCCTGCAGGCGCTGACCCAGCGCGGCCACGCGGTGTTCTACCGCGCAGCGCCGCCGCAGTGGCGCCGTGCGCTGGAATTCTTCCTCGCCGACTTCCCGCGCCTGGTCCGCGCCCAGCGCGGCTGCCTGTGGGCCGCGGCGGCGCTGTTCGTGGTGCCGCTGGTCGGTTCGTTCCTAGCGGTGCTGTATTCGCCGGAGCTGGTCTACAGCCTCCACGACCCGGCCGATGTCGCCATGTACGAAAGCATGTACGACCCCGCCAACCCCGAGCGCAAGCTCGGCCGCGAGAGCGGCGACGATCTGGCGATGTTCGGCCACTACATCATGAACAACGTGAGCATCGGCCTGCGCACCTTCGCCAGCGGCCTGCTCGCCGGCCTCGGCACCGTGTACGTGCTGATCATGAACGGGGTGATGATCGGCAGCGTCGGCGGGCACCTGCAGGGCGTGGGCCACGGCGACCCGTTCTGGCGCTTCGTCGCGGGGCATTCGGCGCCGGAACTGACGGCCATCGTGCTGGCCGGCGCCGCCGGTCTGCGCCTGGGGCTGGACCTGATCGCGCCGGGGCGACGGCGGCGGGTCGATGCCTTGATCGAAGGCGGCAAGGTCGGCGCCCGGCTCTGTCTGGGCGTGTTCGCGATGCTGGTGTTCGCCGCGTTCGTGGAAGCGTTCTGGTCGTCGATCGGCTGGATGCCGGCGGGGATCAAGTACGCGGTCGGTGGCGTCCTGTGGGCGATCACCCTCGCATGGCTCGCGCTCGGCGGGCGTGGGCGAGACGGATCCGATCACGCGGCATTGCCGCGTGATCCGTCGAGCGCCCGACCACGGATGGTCGGGCCGGGCGATCCGGCGCCCGCGACGGCGCGCCAGGGACGGCAGCGGGGCACTTCGTGAAACTCGAAACCCTCACCGTCGAACTGCGCCCGCGCTCGTCGTGGGAAGCGATGGAGCTGGGTGCGGCGCTGGTGCGCCGGCATGCCGCCGCGATCTGGACGCCGTGGCTGCTGGTGACCGGCGTCGCCTTCGTGCTGCTGAATCTCGCCGCCTGGGCGGTGGGCCAGATCTGGCTGGCGTGGCTGCTGATGTGGTGGCTGCGCCCGGTGTTCGACCGCATTCCGCAGTACGTGCTGTCGCGCGCGGTGTTCGGCAGCGTACCGGGCACCGCCGAAACCCTGCGCGCGCAGCTGCGCTGGGGCTGGAAACCGATGCTCGGCCATCTCACCTGGCGCCGGTTCAGCCCGCTGCGCGCGGCGATGCTGCCGATCGATCTGCTCGAAGGCGCGGACCCCGCGCGGCTGGCCGAACGGCGGCGGGTGATCGGCGGCGGCGTCAGCGGCCCGGCGGTGCTGCTGACCCTGATCTGCCAACATTTCCTGCTGGCGCTGGCGGTTTCGGTGGTGTTGCTGGTCATGCTGTTCGTCCCCAACGAACTGCTGCCGGAGGCCGCGCGCGCGACCTGGGCGATGCTGACCGAAGACACGCCGGCATGGGCGCTGATCGCGCTGAATGCGGTGGACTGGCTGGCGGTCGCCTTCATCGAACCGTTCTATGTCGGCGCCGGCTTCGGCCTGTATCTCAATCGCCGGACCCAGCTGGAAGCCTGGGATCTGGAAATCGCCTTCCGGCGCATGCGCAAACGCCTGGAAGCGGTCGGCGCGAGCATGTTGCTGGTCTTGGCGCTGTGCCTGCCGATGGCGATGCCCGCGCACGCCTGGGACGACAACACCTGCCCGTTTCCCGAGGAAAGCGCTCCCGACAGGAGCGCCCCGGAAAAGCAGGGCCCCGACAGCAGCGTCGGTCAGGACGCGGCGCCCGATAAACGCGTCCCCGAAAAGAACGGCGCCCAAAGCGCCGCACCCGGGAAAACCGTCGCCGGAAAGCCCGGCACGGCGCAGCGAGCCAATAAGCAGGAGGCCGAGCAGGCCGCCGACAAGCCTTTCGCAGTTGCCGACGGGGAAAGCAGGGCGGGCGACGTCGACACCCGCACCCTGCGCGAGATCTTCGGCGACGACACCGCCGGCCACGCGGCATTCGAGAAATCGGTCGCCGAAGCCTACAAGGATCCGCTGCTGCGGCCGAAGCTGGAGCAGACCACATGGCAGCCGCGCGACCGCGACAAGAAGAAGGACAAGCCCTTCGAGGCCGAACCGCCGCGATTGGCGTGGCTGGCGGCGCTGGTCGGTTTCCTCGCCGAATACGGACTGTGGCTGCTGGTCGCGGCGCTGGTGGTGGCCCTGCTGGTCACCGCCCGACGCTGGTGGCCGTGGCTGATCGGCGGACTGGCCGTGCCCGAACCCGAACCCGACCCGGTGGAGATGACCCACCTCGCCCATACCGAACCGCTGCCGCCGGACATCGCCACGGTGGCGCGCCGGCTGTGGGCGCAGGGCCAGCCGCGACGCGCGCTGGCGCTGCTGTATCGCGCCAGCGTCGAAGCCATGACCGCGCGCGTCGACGCCCATCCGCCGCCGGGCGCCACCGAAGCCGATTGCCTGCGGCTGTCGCGGCGCATGCCCGAAGCCGAGGACCGCGACGCTTTCCAGCGCATGGTCCGCATCTGGCAGTACGCCGCCTACGGCCAGCGCCTGCCGGCGGCCGATGATTTCGAAACCCTGGTGCAGACCCTGGCCGAACGCTTCCGGTGGGCGGCATGACCCGGCGCGGCGACATCCTGCGGGTCGCGCTGCTCGCACTGGTGGGCATCGCGCTGGTCGCCGCCGGCACGTGGTGGTACCTGCGCACTTACGAGCGCGTGAAGCACACGATCGATCTGCCGCCCAAGGGCGAGGCCGGCTACAACCCGCTCTACGCGCTGAAGATCGCGCTGGGCAAGGCAGGCAAGCGTGTCGATTCGCGCCAGCGGCTGAACCTGGGCACGCATCCCCTCAAAGCGGCCGATACCCTGCTGCTGCTCGCCGATCCGCGCACGCTGTCCGCGGCCCAGGTCGAAACGCTGCTGGCGTGGGTCGAGGACGGCGGCCATCTGATCCTGCGCACGCCGCCATCGGGTTCGGAGATCGGCGACGAATCGGTGCCGTTGCTGGACGATCTCGGCATCGCAGTGCTGGATACCGACCCGGTCTGCCAGGGCCTGCAGGTCGCGGACATGGAGCATCATCTCGAATTCTGCGGCGGTCGCCGGTTCTATTTCTACGGCGACGATGTCGAAGTCCTCGCGACCTGGGGCGACGAGGACAGCGCCGAGTACGGCTATGCCCGCGTGCCGTGGGGCGAGGGCAGCGTCGATGTACTCGCCGATACCGATTTCCTGCTCAACGCGAAACTCGAAGACCCCCAGCACGCCGCCCTCGCCCGCCAGCTGTTGCAGCCGAACTGGGCCGATGGCGGCACTTTCCACCTGATCTACAGCGCGAACATGCCACCGCTGTGGCGGCTGCTGTTCGACCACGCCTGGCGGGTACTGCTGCCGGCGCTGCTGGCGCTGCTGCTGTGGCTGTGGATGCGCGCCGAGCGCCTCGGCCCGCTGCGCCCGTCGCCCGCGGCCGACCGCCGCTCGCTGCTGGAACACGTCCAGGCCAGCGGCGACCATCTCTATCGCTACGGCCGCCGCGCCGCCCTCTACGCCGCCGTGCACGATGCCTTCATGCGCCGCCTGCGCCGTCGCGACCCCTACGCCGCCGCGCTGGAAGGTCCGGCGCAGATCGATGCGATCGCGGCGCGCACCGGCATGACCACCGCCGATGTCGACGCCGCGCTGCGCTATCCCCGCCCGGGCGACGCCAAGGATTTCGTGCTTCGCATCGCCAAACTTCTCCAGCTGAGAAACCGACTATGACCACGCCCCCCATCCATGAGCACGCCCACGGGCTCACCGACACCGCAGCCGCACCGCAGCCGATCCTCGGCGAAGCGCTGGTGGCGCGCGCCGCCGCCGTGCGCGACGAGGTCGCCAAGGCCTTCATCGGCCAGGACGACGTGCTCGACCAGATCCTCATCGTGCTGCTGGCCGGCGGCCATGTGCTGATCGAAGGCGTACCCGGCCTGGGCAAGACCCTGCTGGTGCGCGCGCTGGGCCAGGCGCTGGGCTGCGGCTACGGCCGCGTGCAGTTCACGCCCGACCTGATGCCCAGCGATGTCAGCGGCCACGCGGTCTACGACCCGAAGACCGAGCGTTTCGCGATCCGCCGCGGTCCGATCTTCACCAATCTGCTGCTGGCCGACGAAATCAACCGCGCCCCGGCGAAGACCCAGTCCGCGCTGCTGGAAGCGATGCAGGAACAGCAGGTCACCATCGAAGGCAGCAGCCACCCGCTGCCGGCGCCGTTCATGACTCTGGCCACCCAGAATCCGGTGGAACAGGAAGGCACCTACCCGCTGCCCGAGGCGCAGCTCGACCGCTTCCTGCTGAAAGTGCTGATCGACTATCCCACGCACGCCGATGAAGTCAGCATGGTCACCGCGGTCAGCCACGGCCGCGCCGCCGCGCACTTCGACCTGTCGCAGGTGAACAGCGTACTGAGCGCCGAAGACATCGTCGCGATGCAGCTCGGCACCGCGCAGGTGACCGTCGACGCGGCGGTGATCGACTACGCGGTACGGATCGTCGCCGCCACCCGCAAATGGCCGGGCATCGCGCTGGGCGCCGGCCCGCGCGGCAGCCTCGCGCTGGTCCGCGCGTCGCGCGCGCAGGCGGTGCTCGCCGGACGCGATTTCGTCACGCCCGACGACATCCGCAGCATCGCCAAGCCGGCGCTGCGTCACCGCATCGCGCTGTCGCCGGAAATGCAGATCGAAGGCCAGACGCCGGATCAGGTGCTCGAAGCGCTGCTCGCCAAGGTCGAAGCGCCGCGGCAGTGAACGCGACCGCGATGAACGCAACCGCAGCCAACGCCGCGCCGAAACCCGCGTCCGCAACGCCTGTCGTCGCGGCCCGCGTCGTGCGCGCCTGGCCGCGCCCGGCGCCCGGACTGGTGTGGGCGTTCATCGCCTGGGCCGTGCTCGGCCTGGTGGTGAGCGTCGGCCTGGCGCCGGCGCGCGTCTGGCTGATCGCGTTCGCGGTGTTCGCAACGCTGGCGGCGCTGGATCTGTGGCGGCTGCTGCGCGCGCCCACGCCCGAGATCGCGCGCGCGCTGCCCGAGGCGTGGCCGATCGGCGTGGAACGCGACATCGAACTGCGCATCGAACACTACGGCCGCCGCCAGCGCCTCACCGTCCACGACCTGCATCCGGGCGACTGGGATGCCGTCGACAGCAACACCCGCGACATGCCGCGCACCCTCACCCTCGCCGCCGACAGCGTGGCGACGCTGAGCTATCGCCTGCGCCCGCAGGTGCGCGGCAATTTCCGTTTCGACGGCACCCAACTGCGGCTGCTGTCGCCGATGTGGCTGTGGCGGCAGTCGCGGATCGTCGGTGCGCCGCAGTCGGTGCGCGTGTTCCCCAACTTCGCGCCGCTGGCCGGGTTCGCGCTGTTCAGCGCCGAACAGGCCTCGCGGCTGGTCGGCGCGCACATCAAGCGCCGCCGCGGCGAAGGCACCGACTTCCATCAGATGCGCGAGTATCGCGTCGGCGACAGCATGCGCCAGATCGACTGGAAGGCGACCGCGCGCGCGCGCAAACTCATTTCGCGCGAATACCAGGACGAAAAGAACCAGCAACTGCTGATGGTGGTCGACACCGGCCGGCGCATGCTCGCGCACGAAGGCGGGCTGTCGCACTTCGATCGCGCCCTCGACGCCACGCTGGTGGTGTCCTACATCGCGCTCAAGCGCGGCGACGCCGTCGGTCTGTTCACCGCCGGCGGCGAACAGCGCTGGGTCGCCCCGCAGCGCGGCATGGGCGCCATCGACACCCTGTTGCGCGCCAGCTACGACCTGCAGCCCGCACCCGTCGCCACCGATTACCTCGCCGCCGCCACCGAACTCGCCCTGCGCCAGCGTCGTCGCGCGCTGGTGATGCTGGTCACCAACCTGCGCGACGAAGACATCGAAGACGTGCTCGGCGCCGTGCGCCTGCTGCAGCGCCGCCACCTCGTGGTGGTCGCCAGCCTGCGCGAACGCGACCTCGACGAAGCCCTCGACCAGCCCGTCGACGACGTGCGCAGCGCCGTCCGCGCCGCCGCCGCCGCCCGCTACATCGCCCAGCGCGCCGCCGCGCACGAAATGCTGCGCAACCACCGCGTCACCGTCCTCGACGTCACCTGCGAACAACTCCCCGCCGCGCTGGTGGAGCAGTATCTTTCAATCAAGCGCAGCGGGTTGTTGTGATTCCGGGCGCCATGCCGGCGACTTGAAGCGATTCTCGGATCACCGTCATCCCGGCGCAGGCCGGGATCCGGTTTTGATTCTGAACTAGAGAAGAGATGGGGTGGTTAGTTTCTTCGGCTGTATGCTTTGCATACAGAATTTCAAGCTGACATGAAGCTTCTATATTAGGTTGCTTCAAATTGTGATTGCTTAGCTATTTGAACGGAGCTTGGGCATCATCGTCGCGGATATAAATCTAAAAGATCACTTAGTGATCGTGATAGCTTAACTGAGTATTTCACATCCAACCTTGCCTGCTGAGCACGAGAGATCGAACCTTTCTCTGCGATTACGATAGAAGAGTATGGGATGGCGGTGTAAAAAGACTGAATGTCGAACAGGTCATTCGCTTGCAATGCGCCAGTCTTTGATTCAAGTCTGGCTGCCATCTCGGCTTCAACGTTAAGGGTAGGCGCATCCTCTATCAGAGACCTCACTGCTTGATCACCGAGTGCCTCCAATTGCTCAAATGAGTAACCAAGATCGTTCAAGATCCGGATGAACATTTCTTGGTGATCGATGAACAGCTGGACTGCGTAGGCGCGGCGACGTAGATCAACCGACTCCCCTGTGAGTTGGGCACGACGCCTTTCGATGTTTGCAATGATTTCGGTTCCACCTGCTGCGATGCGTGCATGTGCTGCGCGCCTGCGCGTGTCGTCTTGGTTCTTCATGAAGTCGACGTATTGCGCAGCTGGGTCAATGAATGTGTTCAAGCGCTTCAGTCGTTGCCATTCAATTGGCGTGGCAACAAGTTCATCCATTGGCTCGAAGGCCTGCAGAAAGCCATGTGCAATTGCCCAGTGTGTGGGTAGTTCCGGGGGTGTAATTGAAAAAAGCCGATGAACGATGTT
This sequence comes from Thermomonas sp., assembly GCA_020692565.1. Lineage (GTDB taxonomy): Bacteria > Pseudomonadota > Gammaproteobacteria > Xanthomonadales > Xanthomonadaceae > Lysobacter_I. Next base: position 15,395 of record JAIMKJ010000020.1, on the reverse strand, counting down.
GCAAACTTCGACCTTTAGGCGGCCAGCTCGACTTCTGTACGCATATCCCTGGCTTAACCTCGCTTGAGTCTCAGCCAAGCTTCCACGACTGATAGGATCATTTCTTTTGGACGTCTCAAGGACGTGAGATGCGGCTAAAGGAAAGAGAGCCTCGCCTGAATCGACGGCCTGAGTGAGCTGTGAATATAGTTCGACTATAGGCCCTGAACTGAGAGCACCGCTATGCGCTCGGGCTAGCTCAATCCACTTGTTTTGATCCAAAAAAATAATATCCACAAAAGGACACCTTATATTTGTGTTTTGAATATTCTGTAATCTGACCGCCCTATATATCCGATATTTTTTTTTGATATTCCAAGACCTCTAGCAGCGCAGCTGGTCGTCCGCTATGCGTTTTCCGACTTTCGGTCTTGAGCTTGCCCCACCCTTCCAGGTCGAGCGCGAACTATGCGCAGTAAGTAGGCCACATAAGCCAAAGGCCTCATGTGCCGATTCTCATATAAAGTCAGGTGCATTGCGCTTCGCGTATGCACCCAACGACATGAAATGATGGGATGCGCACACCTTCAGAGGCGCGCGCATCCCGGCCAATCAGGGGCATTCGATGCTCCGATCGAAGTACGAGTACCCGTTGCTGACGCCCCAAGCGGACGAAAACTCGCCGCACGAGACGTACTGGCCTTTCACGATGCCGGTGGGGTGGTCGTAATAGGTACGCAGGGTCCCGTACGGCGGCGGGTTCAGTACGTACGCGGGCACCGCAAGGGCGGCGGCCGAATACAGTGCGATGAAGCAGGCGATCAGCGCGATACGCAAACGAGGTTTCATGATGGACTCCTTGTCCACGCGGCCATGCCGGCCGCCGCTCGAATCTAGCATGGGCGGGAAGTCGTAGCCTGATGGTAGTAGAAATGATCATCCGCCGGTTCGGCTCGGATGTGCTGTCAGAGTGAGCGATTGGGAGCTTGTCATCCATCAAAATTCGAGTCTGTCCATCTTGAGCTTCCCTACATAGCTGGGAAGGTAAATGGATCCATAAAATGTCAACAAATCAGGATGGGTAGAGCTTTCAAGAAAGCTAGAAAATCCAGAAACCAGCTGAGAGCACACGGCGAGAGAATGATCAATGTCCTCGTCCGTCATTGGGGATTTCGAGCGCAGTTTCTTTTGAAGCGCCCAAATGCGATCGATTGGAGCAGGGTGCGTTTCCGAAATGGGCAGCGGTTTCAGGCCATGTTTCTCTTTGAGTCGATACAGAAGATCCAAAAAAATCAAAGCATAAATCCCGCCATGAGCGATGCGGTTTGCCGCATGTGGCGTTTGACTCAGCAAATTTATGGCCTGGGCATCTGCTTCGAACTCGAGATCGTATGCGAACGTCCGCGCGGCATCCTGATTTCCAGGAAGTGATGCACTGACGGAGCTGATGTGACCGCATAGGTAGTGGGCGTACTCATGCCCGAAAGTAAACTGCATTTGATCGGAAACAAGCGCCTGTATTCTTGCCTCGATTCGAGGTGGGAGTACTCCACGCGGGTCGAGATCGAAGTCGAGGGCTTCAGACTGATTCATGATTCGATAGGCGATGCAAAGCGCAGAAAGGCGATCAGCCATGCCGATCTCGAAATTCGCGCCGAAAACAGCAAGTGTCATGAAGTAGTAGAAGTTGCGGAGGCTTTCCGAAACGATCACGACTTCTCCGGTGATCGACGCTATGCATGCAGCATTGGCTTCGACGATGGGCAGCAAGCCCGACGGGATCGCCTTGAGCTTCTTCGCATGAGTGCGGGGCAAGGATTCAATGTAGTCTTTGTGGAATGAATCCAGTGAATGGTAGTAGTGCGTTAGCGCCCACGGCCGCCCGGAAGACTCGTAGATTTTTCGACGCTTGCGCATGACACGGACGATTCGAGGGGAGTCCACGATCGCCAGTGCCCGCATGCGGAGCAGGTAGTCGTGAGCATTCTTGATGGTCCGTAGCCGCAGAATCTCGTTTTTTGCACAGAATGCAACGAAAAATGCTTCTTCGGGATTGAGTCCTTCCGTTTCCATGCCCGATAGAATTCCTTGAACATGGAAAGTATCGCCATTTCCGGTTTGCAGAAGCACGCCGTCCGCGGCACGCCTTGCGCCGGGAATTGCCTGCAATAGTCGAGCAATTTCTTCTTCGTCCATGTAGATTCAATCCCGAAAAAATTCGGTGTGCCGCACGAGTTGGCCGAGCATCGTGACCCTAAGCAGGCATCGATAATGGAGCAGCTTTGGATACTGATTGCTTGTCGCCAACGATGTCAACCATGAGTTATACCGCTATCGGATCGATCAACTTGCAGATGAGAATCGGAGCGCGGATATCCATCGTCTCATCGCTTCGCATGCAGGGTGTTATGGACAGCTTCCAACGCCCATCCGATACTCGCGCCATCTCCCCGCAATGGATTCCGGGCGTGTCCGATCCGAACCGCACCCTGCACCTCCGCCCCGCCTGCAGTCGATGACCTACCCCGACGGCAGCGTGGTCGACTACCTCTACGACGCGCAGGGCCGCATGGTGGAGATGGGCGTCACGGTGGCGGGGCGGTCGCGCGAAAAGGTGGCGTACGACGTGCTGTACCACCCGTGGAGCGGCCCGGCGCGCTGGCGTTCGATGGCGGACCGCGTGGTGGTGCGCACGCAGAACCAGAACGGGCAGCCGGGCATCGTGCAGGCGCAGGATGCGGCCGGCACGCCGATCGCCGGCATCAGCCTGGGCTACGAGTTCGACGCGGTCGGCAACCTCAAGCGCCTGCGCGACGGCAACCAGGCCGACCCGCCCGCGCGGATCTACGGTTACGATCCGCTCAATCGCCTGACCGAAGCCAAGGATGCGTCCGACGTGGTGTGGCAGAGCTACAGCTACGACAAGACCGGTAACCGCCAGAACGCGGGGTGGCGCGACGTCGTCGCCCAGCAGGACTGCTCTGGCGCCGCGCCGGGCGAGTCCTGCACGCCGCTGCCGCCGACCACGCAGTGGACGACGGACGGCTACACCTATCACCCCGGCACGCATCGGCTGTTCACGCGCACCGGCCGGGAGCGCAGTTACGACGGCGCCGGCAACCTGGTGTTGGACGCACCGATGGGCGCGGCGCCCATCGACCCGCCGCCGGGCGGCGGCGAGACCGAAAGCGCCGCGTATGAAGGCACGATGCAGGCGATGAGCGAAGAGGAAGGCGGCGAAGAACTGCCACCGCCGGGCGCGGTGTCGCGTGCCTACACCTACAACGCCGCCAACCGCATGAGCGGCACCAGCCTGGGCGGCGAGCACCTGATGAGCTACCGCTACAACGGCCGCGGCGAACGTGTGTACCGGCAGGGCAGCGACAGGACGGTGCACACGGTGTTCGACGACGTGGGCCGCTGGATGGGCGACTACGACGCGAACGGCACGATCATCCAGCAGGCGATCTGGCTGGGCGACCTGCCGGTCGGCGTGTTGGCGAAAGACAGCGGCATGACGCGCCTGTTCCACGTCGAAGCCGATGCGCTGGGCAGCCCGCGCACCGTCATCGATCCCACGCGCGGCGCGAGAGGCACGGTGGTATGGCGCTGGGATCTGGCGGGCGAGGTCTTCGGCAACGAGAAGCCGAACGAGGATCCGGACGGCGATAACGTCGCGTTCGTGCTGGACATGCGCTATCCGGGGCAGCAGTACGACAGTGCCAGTGGACTCAACTACAACTACTTCCGCGATTACGAAGCTACGACTGGGCGGTATGTCGAGAGTGATCCGATTGGGTTGAAAGGTGGAATCAGCACTTTTGGTTATGTGGAAGCAAATCCTTTTGTATTTACAGATAAGTTTGGATTGCAGAGTGGTCCATATGTAGCGGACAGGGATTGTTTGCCGAGTAGGCCTCGACGTCCCTGTCCGAAGAATCGCAGGTGTACTTTTATCTGCGAGCGGAAATATAAAGAAGATTTTGACTATTTGTATAATAGTACGTTTGAGGATAGTAGCTGTTCTTGGCTGTCTACAGAGAATTCAAGCCGACAGCAGGCATGTGAGACAATGAGTGCTGCAACATATCTTTTTAAGGTGGATTTTTATAAAAAGAAACTGAACGATTGCATTCGGCTCTGCCCGACTGATTGTTCGGTCAACTGAGGTGTCTAAGATGAAAATTATTCTTGCGGTTGTTTCTGCTGTGTCTTTTCTTGTTGGAGGGATAGGCTCCAGATTTTTAGGAAAGACTGACAGCGAGGATTTGGAGGCGTGTCAAAAACTGAATATTGCCATGATGGCGAATGGCATCGGTTCATACGCAATGATCGTTGAAAATTTGGATTCCGGTGAGATCAGCATTGCGAGAACGCTGGCCACCGCTGAGGCAAAGTCTTTGGCTATGTCTGCGAAAAAGGTTCACCTCCAATTTCCAAGGGGTCAGCTCGAATCCGAGCTGCGTATTTTGGAGGAAAGGGTTCGGGAACATGACGAAAATCTAAGTTCAAAGAACGATCATTCCTCAATGCCATGAACCAAGGTAATGCCTGTAATTTGTAAGGAGAAATGGGTCAGGCTGGATGGAAATGCCGACCACATTGATGATGTTAGACGGGAAACACTGAAATGCATCAGTTGCTCACAAACTCAGCGACAAAGAGGGGGTGGCCTGTGATTGTTCGTGCTTTTTTTGCTGCAATTTTTTTTGGCGCTGACTTTCTGTGCGTATGCATCAAGACATGTCTATGACTATCGCTGCGTTGCAAATGCGTCAGACAACATTGTCTTTGCGAGAGTTTCTTACATTTCTCGTCATCCTGTTGTTCGAGGTGGCGCTTTCGACTTCTACCTTGTGAGACTTGACATCTCAAGCAACATAAAAGGCGCTATCGAACGTAAAGGTGTTGGTGTGGACTCATTTGAAATACTGTGGGCAAAAGAAGATTTTCATTTGACACGATTCAAGGTCGGGCGTGACTATTTATTGTTTGTGAAAAATAGCCCGAACGGATTTTTTTTAATCAATGGTGCTCAGGGTGGGGTTGATGTCATCAATAACAAAGTAGACATTCATGGCGCAAAACTGGGGAAAGACGGTCTCCGCAAATTTGTAGAGATCAGTGCGCGTTCGGATGCGGACTGTCGTGGGCTGCCACTGCCGGGTCAATGACGTAAGAACAGAAAATGGACCCGCTCCATTTTGATAGACGTGAAACTGCCCCTGAGGTGTGTACGACAGCACTGGGCCGCATGGTGGAGCTGGTAGGACAGTCTCGTCAGATGGTGGCGTACGACGTGCTGCATTACCCCTGGGGCGGTCCGGCGCTGAGGTTCGATAGCCGATCGCGTGGTGGTGCGCACGCAGAACCAGAACGGGCAGCCGGGCATCGCGCAGGCGCAGGATGCAGCCGGTGCGCCGATCGCCGGCATCCGCCTGAGCGACGAGTTCGACGAGGTCGGTAATCTCAAATGTCTGCGTGATGGCAATCAAGGCCATAATCCGCGCCTCCGGCGCGCCAGAGTCACGTGACGCTCGACTTGCCGTCGAGCGATCGCAAAAGCCGGACTCAGGCTGATTTCCCAATGGCTGATCAAGCAAGAAGCCCAGCAGGCGGTCAGGTTCACGGGAGAAGCGAACTCGCATCCCGACATCTGCTCCGACGTGGCCTGGACGCCGTGGCATGTCACTCCGATACTTGCGCCATCTCCCCGCAATGGATTCCGGGCGTGTCCGATCCGAACCGCACCCTGCACCTCCGCCCCGCCACCATCGACGACCTCGCCGTGCTGCGTCGCTGGGACGACGAGCCGGCGGTGGTCGAATCCGATCCCAACGATGACTGGGGGTGGGAAACCGAGCTGCTGCGCTCGCCGCCGTGGCGCGAGCAGTGGATCGCCGAAGTCGATGGCCGCGCGATCGGGTTCGTGCAGATCATCGATCCGGCGCTGGAAGACGGTCATTACTGGGGCGACGTGCCTGCGCATCTGCGTGCGGTCGACATCTGGATCGGTGAAGCCGACGCGCGCGGCCGGGGGTATGGCGGCGAGATGATGCGGCAGGCATTGGCGCGCTGTTTCGCGGCGGCTGACGTGGAGGCGGTGTTGATCGATCCGCTGGCGTCGAATATCGACGCGATCCGCTTTTATCGACGCATGGGTTTCGAGTTCGTCGAAGCACGTGATTTCGGCGACGATCATTGCCATGTGCATCGACTGTCGCGCGAGCGCTATCTGCAAGTGCTTACGCACCCTCTCACGGACCGGCCCGAATCAGAACGAAAACCGATGACTGCCGTCCTGCGCGAAGCGCACAGGAATGACATCCCGGGCATGTGGACGGTGCGTTATGCAGTGACCGAGAACACGCTCGCGCCCGGGCGCATCTCCGACGAAGACGTGCGCCGCGAGATCGAGGACACCGGCAAGGGTTGGGTGATCGACATCGATGGCGAGATCTGCGCGTTCGCCAGCTGTAATGCGCGCACCGGCAACATCTGGGCGTTGTTCGTCCATCCGGAAAAGGAAGGGCTGGGTTACGGCGACCGGCTGCATGGGGCGATGCTGGCGTGGCTGCGCACGCAGCCGATCCAGCGGCTGTGGCTCACCACCGATGCAGACAGCCGCGCCTGCGGCTTCTACGTGCGCCGCGGTTGGCAGCGCGTCGGCATCACCGAGAGCGGCGAAGCGCGTTTCGAACGCGACAATCTGCCGTGACCTGCATCGTTCACACGGGATGCTTCGCGCACGGCACAGGCCTCGCGCCGGATGAAGCCGGGCCGACGACCCGGCCTGTGCGGTGGGGATTCAGCGGATCTCGCCCGCGTTCGCGGCAGTCCGCGTCGCGCCGCACAGCGCCCACACGAGGGCCAGCAATCCACCCATCGCAACGAGATTCAACGCGATACGGATCGCACTGAGGATCGAGAACATGCGCTGGATCGATTCGGGGTGGTTGGTCATGTTCGCGAACATGATCTGCTGGTAGAGGCTCAGCCCCAACCCGGCGATTGCCGCGATCGACATCGTTCCGATGCCGATCAGACCGAGTCGACGTGCAGGCCCCGGCCGTGCGTTGGTCGTCAATAGTGCGATCGCGATCCCCAGCCCGAAGAGTTCCGGCAGGGAATACGCGAGCAGAGTGAGCCACTGCGTCATCGAACCCATGCTTCAGTCTCCGGTGACCAGTGCCGCATGCCGCGCCTGCAGTTCGGCGAACACCGCATCGGTATCGGGACGTACGCCGTGCCACAGGAAGAAGCTTTCGGCGGCCTGTTCCACCAGCATGCCGAGGCCATCGACGGTGTGGTGCGCGTTCGCGGCGCGCGCCCAGGCGAGGAACGGAATCGCGGCTTCGCCGTAGCTCAGGTCGACCGCGGCGGTGCGCGGGCCGACCAGCGACATCGGCAGCGTCGGCAGGCTGCCGTGGCGCGCCGCCGAGGTGGCGTTGACGATCAGGTCGAATTCGCCGAGCGCGCCGAGGTCGTCGAGATAGCGCGAATGCACGCGGCCGGGCATGCCGAGCAGATCGACCAGCGCATCGGCTTTCTGCGAATCGCGATTGACGATGAACAGTTCGCCGATGCCCGCATCGAGCAGCGCCGGCGCGACGCCGCGCGCGGCGCCACCGGCGCCGAGCAGCAGGGTGCGGCGACCGCGCAGGTCCAGGCCGTGGCGGCCGGTGAGGTCGCGCACCAGGCCGGCGCCGTCGGTGTTGTCGCCCAGCCAACCCGTGCCGTGCTTGATCAGGGTGTTGACCGCGCCGGCGCGCTTGGCGCGGGCGCTGAGCAGGTTGCACAGTTCGGCCGCGCGCTGTTTGTGCGGCAGCGTGACGTTGGCGCCTTCGCCGCCGCTGCGCGCGAACGACGACAGCGTGCCGTCGAAATCGCCGGGTCTGGATTCGATCGCCACATACTCGATGGCGATGCCGCTCTGGTGCGCGAATGCCCGATGGATGTTCGGCGACAGCGAATGCAGTACGGGATGTCCGAAGACGGCGTAACGTTTCATGGCGTGAGTGTCCGGGTGTAGACGTTCTGGGTCTTGTGGTGAACGTAACCGATCCGCTGGTAGAACGGATGCGAATCCTCGCGCGACAGGCTGGAGCGCACCACCATGTCCTGGACGCCGCGCCGTTGCCGTGCCCAGGCTTCCACCGCGGCGACCAGCGTGCTGCCGGCGCCGCAGCGGCGCACGCGGGGATCCACGACCAGCGCGATGAGTTCCACGCGCTCGCCGAACTGCAGCAGGGTGCGGTGTTCGGCGGCGACGAAGCCGGCGATGCCGTCGCCGCCGTCCGACGAAGGGTCGTCGAGCACGAAGAACGCATGGGTGGCGCGCGTCAGCAGGCGCTCGAATCGTTGTGCGATCGGCGCCGGGTCGAGGTCCGGATCCAGTTGCAGCGTCAGCTGCGCGATGTGCGCGGCATCGCCGGGACGGGCGCCGCGCACGGTGAACGTCAGTGCATTGTTCGCACTCATGGTGTTTCGCGCAGCCAGCGCGCCGCATCCAGTGCGAAATACGTCAGCACGCCGTCGGCGCCTGCGCGCTTGAACGCGACCAACGCTTCCAGCGCGCAGGCGCGCTCGTCCAGCCAGCCGTTCTGCGCGGCGGCTTTCAGCATCGCGTATTCGCCGCTGACCTGGTACGCGAACGTCGGCGCGCCGAACTCGTCCTTCACCCGGCGCACGATATCGAGATACGGCATGCCCGGTTTGACCATGATCATGTCCGCGCCTTCGTCGAGATCCTGTGCGACTTCGCGCAGCGCCTCATCCGAATTGGCCGGGTCCATCTGATAGCCGAATTTGTTGCCCTTGCCGAGCGCGCCGGCCGAGCCCACCGCATCGCGGAACGGGCCGTAGAAACTGCTGGCGTATTTCGCGGCGTACGAGAGGATGCGAGTGTGGATGTGGCCGCCGACTTCCAGCGCCTCGCGGATCGCGCCGATGCGGCCATCCATCATGTCGCTGGGCGCGACCACGTCGGCGCCGGCGCGCGCGTGCGACAGCGCCTGCTGCACCAGCGCTTCGACGGTGTCGTCGTTGATCACGTAGCCGCTGTCGTCGATCAGACCGTCCTGGCCGTGCGTGGTGTAGGGGTCGAGCGCGACATCGGTGATGACGCCGAGCTCGGGAAACCGCTGCTTGAGCGCACGCACCGCGCGCTGCATCAGGCCGTCGTCGTCCCACGCGGCAGCGCCGTCGAGCGATTTGGCCTCCGGTGCGGTCACCGCGAACAAGGCCAGCGCGGGTACCCGCAGTTCGCTGGCTTCTTCGCCGACCTTCAGCAGTGCGTCGATCGAAAGACGCTCGATGCCCGGCATCGACGCGATCGGCGCGCGGCCGCCGAGCTCGTGGACGAACACCGGATAGATCAGATCGTTGGCGGTGAGGACGTGTTCGCGCATCAGTCGACGCGAGAACTCGCTGCGGCGCATGCGGCGGAGGCGGGTCATTGGAAAGTTCATGGCGGAATGATACGCCGCGCGCACAGCTTTCGTAGGAGGGGCTTCAGCCCCGAGCGATTGCAGCGATGTGCGGCTCGGAGCAGAGCTCGGGGCTGAAGCCCCTCCTACAGGAGAGCGCCTACAATCCCCCGATGCGATTGCTGCGATCCCTGCCGCTGATGGCCCGCGCTTGTCTGCTGTTCCTCGGCGGGCTGGCGCTGCTGTGCTGGCTGGGGCCGCTGTGCATCGCCTTCGACCCGCATCGGCCGGACTGGCAGGCGCTGTCGGTGGCGCCGGGCGTCGGCGGACACTGGTTCGGCACCGACGCCATCGGCCGTGATGTCTTCGCGCGGACGCTGGCCGGCGGTCGGCTGTCGCTGACGGTCGGTTTTCTCGCCAGTCTGGTCGCGCTGGGCGTGGGCTTGGGCTTCGGCGCCAGCGCCGGGCTGGCCGGCGGCTGGGCGGAGCGGCTCATGTTGCGCGTCCTCGATATGTTCAGCGCGCTGCCGTTCCTGTTGATCGTGATCCTGCTGCTGACCCTGTTCGAGCGCTCGCTGTGGCTGCTGTTGGTGGCGATCGGCGGCTATGTCTGGATCGATCTCGCCCGGGTGATGCGCGCCGAGAGCGCGCGGCTGCGCGAGATGCCGTTCATGCTCGCCGCGACCGCCGCTGGCGCGAGCTTCGGCCAGCGGCTGCGCTGGCACGCGCTGCCGAATCTGCTGCCGCTGGCGTTCGTGTATCTCGGCCTGATCCTGCCGCAGGCGATCCTGGTCGAAAGTTTTCTCGGCTTTCTCGGTCTGAGCGTGGATGAGCCGTCGGCGAGCTGGGGCACGCTGCTGTCGGAAGGCGTGCAGGAACTCGACAGCGCGCCGTGGACGCTGCTGTTCCCCGCGGGCTTCCTGGTGGCGACGCTGGCGGCATTCCAGTTCCTGGGCGATGCGCTGCGCGATTGGCTGGATGTGCATGGGGACGGCGGGCGTGCGGTGCCGCGCACCGAGGTTGATCGCGAATCCGCCGCTGCATGACGCTGTCGCTGCGCCAGCTCGAAGTGCATGTCGGCCCGCATCGTCTGCTCGGCCCGCTCGATCTCGACCTCGTGTCCGGGCAGTGCCTTGGCGTGGTGGGCGAAAGCGGCAGCGGCAAGAGTCTCACCGCCCTGTCGCTGCTCGGCCTGTTGCCGGCGGGCTTGCGCGCGACGGGTGCGCTCGCGCACGACGGCGCCGACATCGTGTTGACCTCGCGCCTGCACGCGGCGCTGCGCGGCCGGGCAGTGGGCTGGGTGCCGCAGGACCCGCTGGCCGCACTGCACCCGCTGCGCACGGTCGGTGCGCAGATGCGCGAAACGCTGCGCGCGTACGACCATCCCGATGCGCAGGCGCGCGATCTGCTTGAACGCGTGCAGTTGTCCGATCCCGAGGCTGCGCTGAAGCGATTTCCGCATCAATTTTCCGGCGGCCAGCGGCAGCGCATCGCCATCGCGTTGGCGCTGTGCAGCCGGCCGCGTTATCTCATCGCCGACGAACCGACCTCCGCGCTGGATGCGCGCATCGCCCGCGAGGTGCTGGATCTGCTGGATGCGCTGCGCCGCGAGGACGGTCTCGGGCTGATGTTGATCAGCCACGATCTGCCGCTGGTCGGCGCGTACGCAGAGCAGGTGCTGGTGCTGCGCCGCGGCGACGTTGTCGAACGCGGCGCGACCCGCGATGTGTTCGCGAACCCGCAGCATGCGTACACGCGCGAGTTGATCGCGACGGACACGCTGCCGTTCGTAGGAGGGCCTTCAGGCCCGACGGCTTCCGCGAGCATGGGGCAAGAGCTCGGGCCTGAAGACCCTCCTACGCCTGAAGGCCCTCCTACAGGGCCGGCGCCGCTGCTTCGCGCCGAAGCCATGCGCATGCATTACCCGCGTGCGCCGACGCCCGCACTGGACGATGTTTCGCTCACCCTGCATCGCGGCGAAGGACTGGCGCTGCTGGGCGAAAGCGGCAGCGGCAAAAGCACGCTCGGCCGCGCGATACTGCGGTTGTTGCGCGGCGCACAGGGCCGGGTGTGGCTGGACGATGTCGAGTTGACCGCTTTGAAAGGCGCTTCGTTGCGCGCGATCCGCAAACGCATCGGCGTGGTGTTCCAGGATCCGTATGCATCGCTCGACCCGCGCATGCGCGTGGCCGACATCGTGAGCGAACCGCTGCGGATCCACGGCATCGGCGATACCGCCTCGCGGCTGGCGAAAGCCGGCGAACTGTTGAGTGCGGTCGGGCTCGATCCCGGCATGGCGGCGCGATACCCGCATCAGTTCTCCGGCGGCCAGCGCCAGCGCATCGCGATCGCCCGCGCGCTGGCCTGCGATCCGGACCTGCTGGTCTGCGACGAAGCGGTGTCGGCGCTGGACGCGCATCATCGTCGCGAGATTCTGGCGCTGCTGGCGACGCTCAAACGTGAGCGCGGACTGGCGTTGTTGTTCGTGACCCACGATCTGGCCGCGGCGGCGGCGGTGGCCGAACGCATCGCGGTGCTGGAAGCGGGGCGGATCGTGGAGATCGGCGATGCCGATGACGTGTTGCGCAACCCGCGGCATGCGCATACGCGGGCGCTGGTGGCGGCGCGCGCCTTGTAATGCGCGTCTTTGCGTGCGGTCACTCTCTTCGCACATTGCGCCGCTTACGGCGAAACCGGCTCAAGTAACCTGCCATGTACTGGGTCGTTGCCGAGCGTTGCCAGCATGCGTCGAGAAAGCAACTGCAGCGCTTCCGCGCTGCATGCGGGCTACTTTCTTTGGCGCAAAGAAAGCTCGACGAAGTATGTCCAGCGTGATTCAATCGCTATGTCCGGCGAGGAAAACCCGGCTGACATGGAACGACATGGATGCTCGTCCGAAGCGCAACGCAAACTAATGAGAGCCGTCCGAAGCGCCGCCCGGCGCCGGACTCTCGGTCTCGTGGGCGGCGATCATCGGCAGCGCCGGCAGCGAGGCGTCGTCATCGCTCCACTCCGCCTGCCCGGGCTTCTGGATGCCGCCCACGATCACGGTCTCCATGCCATCCAGCGCAGTTCCGCCATCGATCTCGGTGAGCGCGGCGTCGACCGTGCGTATCGGTAGTTCAGGCACGGAGGTGTCTTCGGCAGCCAGCGCATCCTGCGGATCGTTCACGCCTCCGGTGATCAACACAAAGTCGAGTTCCGAATCCAGTTCCTCCACACCCTGCAGCGCAGCCGCCACCGTGGGCTGTCCCGCAGGCGGTGGAGCGGGTTCGCCGGCGGCATACGCCGTGGTCGTGATCAGGGTCGCGGCGATGGCGACGCCGATACGGCCCACGCGACGCGGCACGGGTTTGCGATAAGAGACGCAGATCGGTCCCGCGGCGTTGGCCAGCAGCGCACGGCGCTCCGCCTCGTTCATGTCGTTCAGGGCATGCACGTGCTTGTCGCAGCGGTCGCAATGGCCGTCGATGGCGCCTTGTTCCTCGGCGCTCAGCGGGCAGGGGCTGTCGATCCTGGGGAAACTGGGCATGGCCGCTCCGGAGTCGCGTTTGGTCGCCTTCTGGATATCACACCCAAAGCGCGGCGGACAATCTCAGCCCCTGCGCCGCACCCGGCGGATCATCGCCCGCATGACCTTCGACGCTGGCCCCACCCATGCCCCGGGCGTAGTGTCGTCCCACTCCTCCGACCGGATCCGCCGATGAAACCCCTCGCTCTCGCCGTCGCGCTCTGCTGCGCGCTCGCCATCCCGCTTTACGGGCATGCGGCCTCGCCCGCGCCGGAAGCCGGGACAACCGCCATCAAGCCCGCGTCCGCCAGGCCCGCACCCGCCTGGGTGACCGCCAGCAACGCCAACGCCCAGATCCTGCTGGACGCGCAACTGCAGTTCCAACCGGAAGCCGGCTCGTTCTTCGGCATTCCCGGCTACGACGACAAGGTCTCCGACCTCGGCCCGGACAACGGCGCGCGCCTGCGCAAGGCCACCGCCGACGCCAAGGCGAAACTACAGGAGAAGCTGCAGCTGGAGCGCGACCCCAACGTGCGCCAGGATCTGGAAATCATGATCGAGGCGGCGGACGACACCATCGAGTCGTCGCTGGTCAACGAGCGACTGGTGGTGCCGTACACCGACGCGCCGCAGCTGATATTCCAGGGCTTGAAAGGGCTGCTGTCCGACCAGACCCCGGCCGACCGGCGCGTCAGGGCGCTGGATCGCCTCAATGCCTATGCCGGCATCGCACCGGGCGCCACAGCGACCACGGTCCTGGCGCGCCAGCGCTATGAGGAACGCGCCGCCAACGCCGAGCTGCTGCGGCCGACGAAGCTCGAAGTGGAGCAGGCGCTGGGCAACGCCGACACCTACATCGCCGGCATCCGCAAACTCTTCGCCCAGTACAGGATCGAAGGCGGCGCTGCCGCGCTGGACGCACTGGAAAAGCAGTTCGCCGATTACGTGGCGTGGACGCGCAAGGATGTGCTGCCTCACGCGCGCACCGACACGCGACTGCCGCCGGAACTCTATGCGCTGCAGTTGAAACAGGTCGGCATCGACATTCCGCCGGAACTGCTGATCCAGCGCGCGCGCCTCGCCTTCATGGAAACCCGCGCCGCGATGGACCGCCTGGCGCCGCTGGTGGCGAAGGAAAAAGGCATCGCCGCCACCGACTACCGCGGCGTGATCCGCGCGCTGAAGCGCGACACCATTCCCAACGACCAGCTCGAAGCGCGCTACCGCACGGTCATCGACACCATCGACCCGATCATCCATCGCGAGCGCATCGTCGACGTGCCGAATCGGCCGATGGTGATGCGCCTGGGCACCGAAGCCGAAAGCGCCGCGCAGCCCGCGCCGCACTTCCTGCCCGCGCCGCTGGTCGGCAACACCGGCCAACAGGGCCATTTCGTGCTGCCGCTGAGCAATCCCGCGCTGGCCGACAAGTCCGAGGCCTACGACGACTTCAACTTCCCGGCAGTGGCGTGGACGCTGTCCGCGCACGAAGGCCGCCCCGGCCACGAACTGCAGTTCACCGCGATGGTCGAACGCGGCGTCTCGCTGGCGCGCACGCTGTTCGCGTTCAATTCGGTGAACGTGGAAGGCTGGGCGCTGTACGCCGAAGCCGAAATGATTCCCTACGAACCGCTGGACGGCCAGCTGATGGCCCTGCAGTTCCGCCTGCTGCGCGCGGCCCGCGCGATGCTCGACCCGATGCTCAACCTCGGCACGATCGACCGCGACCGCGCCGAGAAAGTGCTGATCGGCGACGTCGGCCTGTCCAAAGCGATGGCCCGCCAGGAACTGGACCGCTACACCTTCAACGCCCCCGGCCAGGCCGGCAGCTACTTCTACGGCTACGCCCGCATCCTCGAACTGCGCGCCGAAACCGAACTGGCGCTGGGCGACAAATTCGACCGCCTGGCCTTCAACAACTTCCTCCTCGACCAGGGCATGCTGCCGCCCGACCTGCTGGCGAAGGCGGTGCGCGAGCAGTTTGTGCCGGGGCAGTTGGCGAAGCGCTGAGGCAGGATTCGCGATCGCCGATCAATCGGCGATCGATCGCGCCTGATCGCCACTTCGGGTCACGCGATCCTCACACCCACGAAGCGCCGGGAAACCGGCGCTTTTTTCGCGCCCGCTGCATACGGGCAACAATGGATTTCCCGCCAACCCGTAGCCCGGGTCTCGCCCCCGGCGAGACCCGGGAAGCGCTCACCGCAAGCCCGGACATTTCCGATACGACATCATCCAACCATCACACCCCTCAACGATGATCCTGGATCGCCACAACCCTATCTCCCTGGATGTCTAACGAATCGGCAGGGTGGGGTGAGCGCAGCGATGCCCATCATCGCGATGCTGCCTCACGGCAGGCATTGAAGGATATAAACATGTCTGCGGTACGCGGCCTAATCAGTACGCAAATTCTCTGAAGGTGGGCATCGCTGCGCTCACCCCAATGGAATGGACTCCTCCCACTGATACGGCAT
>JAIMKJ010000061.1:10715-19412 GCA_020692565.1 Thermomonas sp. | reverse complement strand
TGAGGTTCAGCGCCTTCGGCAGTGACCCCGACCGTAGCGCGATCAGGCTGATCAGCAGCACCCACAGGCCGCCGACCACCTCCACGCCGCCACCCAATCCGTTCTGGACCGCGCCGATGGCGATCCATGCGGTCGTGGCCCGTGCGGCATCCTGCGGATAGAGCGCGGCGACGCTGTCCAGCCCGGTGTTGGCGATCATGCCGCTGGCGATCACCAGTCCGGCCCAGATCAGGCCGAAGGCGGTCGCGATTTGCATGGCGCCCGGTGATCCGGCTTTCAGCCGTTCGTGCAGGGCGACCGCCAGTACTGCAAGGCCAGCACCGCCAGCGACATAGATGAAGAACATCCAGATCTGGAAGAGGAGCTTCCTGTCGAGCAGGAACGACAATTTCTGTTCGGCGCTCCACTTCGCGGTGTCTCCGGGATTGAGGACGGTCGCCATCATCGCGAAGCCGACGATATAGGCCAATGCTTCTGCCAGGGCGGCGATGCCGCCTGCCTTCTGTAATGCGTTCATGCGTTGCGTTCCTGTCGGGAGCCGCGATTGGAGCGCACTTCGTCACGCGGCCGCGCCTGCGTTTGGTCTGCATGCCGATCAGCACATCGATCCCGTGGATTTCCGACAAGCGGCGCGTGTCCCGTCGCGACCGCATGCCGCGTTGGGCACAATGGCATCCGGCCTCTCTCTTCGACATCGACGACCATGCGATCACCTGCACGCCCGAGCCTGTTCCCCTTCGCGCAGTTCGTCGTCGCCATCGCGATGTTCGGTGGCGCCCACGTCGCCCTCTGCGCCGATCGCCCCCAGCACCCGCCGATGACCGCCGAACAACTGGCGTCCTATCTCCCCGACGGTGCACGGATCGAGACCCGTCTCGACACCGACCTCACCGGCGACGGCCTGCGCGACCTTGCCGTCGTCGCCGCGAACGACGATGTGCGCGTGTTGAAAGTGATGATCGGCTATGCCGACGACACCAGCATGGGCTTCGATCCGGTCGGCGAGATGCGGATGGGCGGTTCGCCGCTCGGTACCGCATCGCTGAGCGTGAAGAAGGGCGTCTTGATTGTCGAGGATCTCGACGGCGGTACCACCGCGATCCAGTCGCTGTACCGGTTCCGCTTCGATCCGAAGCAGACGAAGATGCGACTGATCGGCGACGACGTGACGCTTTACAGCCGGACCAATGCCCACGATTCGACATCGATCAGCACCAATCGTCTGACCGGCACGCAGATCGTCAAGCGCAGCGTGGTCGGTGAGGATGGCTATACCGATCAGCCGGAACAGAAGAAGAAGGTCGGTAACGCGCCGGTGTGGATGGAGGATGCGCCGTTGCCCGAGGACACGCTGGGCTTCGGCGAATAAAGCGGATGTCGTGGTCGGCGCGCATCCGTCGCGCTCGCCCGGACACCGGCGCAGGCCCCACGCATGAAGCCGTGCAGCGCTGGAAGCGCATGTGGTATGACCCTGATTCCGCAATGATGCCGAGGCGCTCGACGCGTCGTGTCAGAGTCGGCGCCGTCATTGTCCATCAAGGAGAACTGCGATGTCGGAGTCGAATGTGTCTGATGAATTGAAATTCGGAGGTGCGATGTGGATCGTGCTGTTCGGACTGGTTGTGATCGCCTGTCTCGCGCTTTTCCTGCCGGTATACGGCGATTGGAAAGCGGCGGACATCACGACCCTGATCGGTTCGTTGACGACCTTTCTGGGGACGGTGGTCGGCGCGTTCCTGGGGGTGCAGGTGGGTGCCGCCGGCAAGGCGAACGCCGAGAACGTCGCGCGCAAGGCGCTCGCCGCCTTGCCGCCGGATTCGGCGAGACTGGTGCTCGACGGCCATTGAGCCGTCATTTGAGCCGTCATTGAATTGAGCCATCATCCAGACGCCGACACCGCGGTTACACCCATTCCCGTGACGGCAGGGTGAAGCGTCTCTGCGGGCGACCGATCAGATCGAGGAAATTCTCGAACATGGCCTCGGCCTGGCTTTGCATCGGCAGGGCCAGCGACGCGCTCAGCGCGCGGATGCTGGCGTCGTCCTGGGTCAGGCCGGACGCGGCCAGTTCGCTGGCGTAGTCCGGGTTGCCCAACCAGCGTTCGATCAGCGGCTGGTTCGCTTCGGGGTGGAACTGCACGCCGTAGGCCAGTTCGCCGTAACGGAAGGCCTGTTGCTCGCAGGTGCTGGTGCGCGCCAGCTGGACCGCGCCGTCCGGCAGGGCATAGCTTCGGGCATGCCACTGGAAGACCTGCGTGGTCGCGCCCAGTGGCTGTATCACCTTGTCGGCCAGACCGGCCTCGGTGAGTTCGAGCCCATACCAGCCGATTTCGGTCCGATCGTGCTTGCGCACCGGTGCACCCAGTACATGCGCCAGCAGCTGTGCGCCGAGACAGATGCCCAGCACCGGCTTGCCTTGTTCGAGCGCCTGCTCGATGACCCGCAATTCCGTGCGCAGATGCGGTCGCTGTTCCTGATCCTCGACGTTCATCGGCCCGCCCAGCACCACCAGGCCGCGATAGCGGTCGATGTTCGGCTCGGCATCGGGATGGCGCTCGAAATTGACGAAGCGGATACGGTGGCCGCGCCGCCGGATCAACGGGTCCAACGTACCCAGGGGCTCGGCGGCGACGTGCTGGAAGACGAGGATGCGGGGCATGATCGAAAGCATGGGCGAGCGCAGCGCGCAGCGCAACGCATCGGGATCGCAGGATCGAGCCTATTCCGGGCCGTCAGGGCGGAACCCACGGAGCGGATGACCAGCTTCGCTGTTGAAAACCCGCCTTCATTCCTTCAGCGCGGCGGGTCCACCCGTTCGTTCGGTTCGATCTTCACCCGCTTGAGGTGGAAGTTCGCGACGTGCTCCGCTGGCTTGCCGCCGTCCCAGAACTGCCAACGGCTGGTCACTTCGTCCGGGCCGACGAACGCGAAGCGGGCGTCGTGCATATGTGCGGCCTGCGTTGGGTCGAAATTGACCGCGCTGTCGAAGTCGAACAGCACGTCACCGTTTTCGCCCGTGCGCGAACGCATTTTCGGGTGATTGCCGCTGGCGCAGAAATGCACCAGCACCACGTCGTCGCCGTCGCGCACGTACACCGTGCGCATCTCGTGCGAACTGCCGGGGAACAAGACTTCTTCCACCGCGTTGCCGCCAGCGGTGACGGTGTAGCTCACGGTGGCGTCGGGCATCGAATTGCCGTCGAGCCCGCTGCCGCTCCATTCGCCGGCCAGTGCCTTGAAGCGTTCGATCAGATGCGGTTTGGCGGCGACATCGGGGCCCGCCGCCGAGGCGGACAGAGATGCGCAAATGAGGCCAGCGGCCAGAAGGGCGGCGGTGTGAAGACGACGCATCGCGGTGCTCCGAAAGGGCCGGTGATGGGATCGTACGCCGATTGCCGGCGGTGTCGAGCCGTCGCGGATTGGCGGATTGGCGCATGGCGGTATGGCAGGAATGCACTGAACACCGCCCGCGCGGCGGGATCCCGACATTCCGTCAGTCGGCGGGTCGGGTCAGCGCGTCGATTTCGCGGACCAGCCCGATTCCGATATCGGCCGAGCGCAGGTCGGATGCGTGCGCGGTACTGCTGCCATCGGTGCCCAGTGCGCTCAAACTGAGTTGCCCCTTGCAGTTTTTCGACACCTGGGCCGCGGCTCCGCGTCCGCCGAAGGCCTCGCGGACCTTGCCCAATCCGCGACGCACGGCATTGGGCCGATGAACCGTACGAACACTTCTGCAGTCGCGACTCCAGACCCGCATGACCGGGCCCTCGGCGACCAGCCCCTCGCTGGTTGCCGCCTCCCACTCGGCGACGCTGGGTAGACGGTATGGCTGGCCGCTCTGCTCGCTGAACCAGCGGGCGAAATCCCTGGCGTCGGCGTAGGTCACGCATCGGGCGACCGTAACCGCTGCAGCGCTCTCTTCGCAGACGCCCGGCGTCTTTCCCGCTGCGCTTGCATAGCGCGCATAAAGCGCAGCGCTGACCGGTACCACGCTGACCGCCATTCCGTTGCTGGTGTAGGTGGGGGCTTTGGCCACCCCGAGTTTGGGTCCGTCTGCGTCGACAATGCCGTCGGCGCGTCGGGGTATCTGCAGGAGCAAGGCGTGTCGCCCGGCCAATCCGGCGCTCGGTGGGTCGATGAGATCGAACAGCGGCAGGGCCGGCTCGGCATCGCTCCGATCATAGGCCGCGATCGCGCTGTCGAATTCTGCCTGGAGTGCGCTGTCGAGGCGGCTCGCGACCGCGGCCCGCGTCGCCGGCGGGCGCCCCAGTCGCAGGCTGGCGTTCTGCCAGTCGGTGTAATGGCGCCGGACTTCGTCCCAACGGCGCGCACCGATCGAAGCCAGCAACCGCGCTCGCAGTTTGTCTTCCAGCCGCACACGCAGACGATCGAAATCGGCCTGCTTCGGCGCCGCGATCAAGCCATCCAGCGCGTTCGGCCGCGCTGGCGGCAGCCACTGTTCGGCGGCGATCAGTCGGTCGATGTCGACCACGCTCATCTTCGTGTTCGGCCACATGACCCATGTCGCCAGCCCGAGCGCCAGACCGGCGATGGTCGCGGCGATCGCGAGCGTGCGACGCGCGATCAGCGGCGGTGCATCGGGGATGCGGTCGAGGGCCGCCGCCATCTCCATCGCCGTCTGGAAACGCCGCGCCGGTTGGCGGGCCAGCGCCTTGTCGATGAAGCCTTGCCAGTGCGCGCGTTCCTTCGGCAGGCGCGGAACGTTCTGCTCCAGCTGTGCGATCGCGACCTCGAACGCATCGACGCCGCGAAACGGCAGGTCGCCGGTCAGCAACTCGTAGGCAAGCACGCCCACGCTGTACAGATCCGAGCGCGCATCCACTGGCATCCCGCGCGCCTGCTCGGGGCTCATGTAGCCGGTCGAGCCCACGGTCAGGCCCACCTGCGTCAGGCGTTCGCTGTTCAAAGTGCGGATGGCGACGCCGAAGTCGGCCAGCTGCGGTGTGCCGTGCTCGTCGAACAGCACGTTCGCCGGCTTGATGTCGCGATGGACGATGCCTTTGCCGTGCGCATAGCCCAGTGCATCGAGCAGGCCGGTCAGCAGCTTGCGGATTTCTGCCAACGGGCGCGGCGACACCCGCCCGGTGAGATCGCCGCCGGGCAGGAAAGGCATCGCGTAATACAGCGCACCGTCGCTGCTGTGGCCGACGTCGTGGATGCCGACGATGTTCGGATGGCTGAGTTCGGCGATCAGGCGGGTTTCCTGCTCGAAACGCTCGATCGCATCCGCACCGCCGGCTTCGGCCATGCGCAGAATCTTCAGCGCCACCGGCCGCTTCAGTGCGATCTGCTCGGCCACGAACACTTCGGCCATGCCGCCGCGGGCCAGGTGCCGGCTGATCGTGTAGCCGGGAACATGGGGCGTGGGGGGCGGTGTGGCGGTCATGTGCCATTCTACCCAGACGACCGCATGAACACGCTTGGGCGAGCCAGTGCGCTGGCGCAAGTCCAATCGTTGCGGTAACCAGCGAGAGGCGCTGCCAGTGAAGTCATTTCGACGGACTGCTGACGGCCTCATTTGAAAGACATTTCTGTCCTTCAGAGGTTATCCGTACGCCACTTCCACAATAAAAAACCGCTGTAGTCCTCCCGGCAAAATCGCTTCGAACTCATCGTCCACGCGTTTCTTCAGCATCGCCCGCGCCAGGGGCGAGTCGATGCTGATCCAGCCCAGCTTCGCGTCGGTCTCGTCGGGGCCGACGATGCGATAGCGGCTGCTGTCTCCGGTCACGGTGTGTTCGACCTCGACCGTTGCGCCGAAAAACACCGCTTGCGGGTCGCTGGGCGCGGTATCGACCACGCGCAGGTGTTCCAGGCGCTTCGACAGGTAGCGCACGCGGCGGTCGATCTCGCCGAGCTGCTTCTTGCGATAGGTGTATTCGGCGTTCTCGGAGCGATCGCCCTCGGCCGCGGCGGCGGCAAGCGCTCTCACCACCTCTGGCCGGCGCACGCGCCAGAGGTCGTCGAGTTCGGCCTTCAGCCGGTCGTGGCCATCACGGGTGATGAGGGCCGTGCTTTTTTCGGCCGGAGGCCGCCAACGGGACATCGCCTCAGTGGGCGCCGGGCTGACGCGTCAGGGTGGCGCCGCCGACGATCTTCACGCTGTCGCTGGACAGGATTTCGATCTGCCGGTCGGCTTCGCCCTTGCTGTTCGGATCGAGAGTCGCGGTTTTGCCGCCCGGCTGCAGCGTCCAGGTGCCGTCGATGGCGTTGCCGTCGATCTTCAGCGCGAACGCGCCGTCGGCGCCGATCTCCAGGGTGGTACCGCCGGAGGCGTAGTGGCCTTCGAAGGCCTTGGCGTCGAAGCTCGGTGCGGCCGCGGTCGGGGTGGCGTGGTCTTCGATGATCGTGGCGTCGGTGCCGGGCAGCGGGGCAGCCGGTTCGGCGGGCATGGCGGCCTTGGCGTCCTCGATGGGCGCGGCTTCGGTGGCCGGTTCGGCTGCGACTTCGGCTGCCGAAGCGGCCTCGGCTTCTTCGGCGGCGTCTTTCTGGCAGCCGGTGGCGAACAGGGCGAAGGGCAGGGCGAGCCAGAGCAGTGCAGCGGACTTGCTTGATTTCATCGGTCGGATCTCGGTTGGTCGGGGGTGGTGCGGGGAAAATCGAGTGATGGGCTTCCGTTTCGGCCGGAGGCGATCAGCGCTTGCCGCCGAAGATGCCGCCGAGCAGGCCGCGCAGAATCTGCTTGCCGATCTGGTTGCCGACGGTGCGCGCGGTCTGCTTGGCCATGGTTTCGACCATGCCCTGGCGGCGTTTGGTGCCGAACACGGCGTCCTTCACCGACTGCCCGAAACCGCCTTCCTGAGCATCGTCCTGGGCGCGGGTACGGGCCGGCGGCGCCTTGGCCTGTTCCGGCGCGGCTTCGACCTTCTTCGCCAGCATTTCGGCCGCGGATTCGCGGTCGATGCGGGTGTCGTAGCGGGTGCCGACCGGGCTGCCGGCGCGGACCTGAGCGCGCTCGGCTTCGGTGATCGCGCCCATCCGGCAGCGCGGTGGCGCGATCAGCGTGCGCTCGACCGGCATCGGGATGCCTTTGTCCTGGAGGGTCGACACCAGCGCTTCGCCGGTGCCGAGTTCGCCGATGGCCCTGGCGACATCCAGCGCCGGATTGGCGACGAAGGTCTGCGCTGCGGTTTTCACCGCTTTCTGGTCGCGCGGCGTGAACGCGCGCAGCGCGTGCTGGAAACGGTTGCCGAGCTGGCCGAGGATGTCGTCCGGCACATCGTCGGGAAACTGCGAGCAGAAATAGACGCCCACGCCCTTGGAGCGGATGATGCGGACCACCTGCTCGATCCGCTGCCGCAGCGCCGGCGGGGCGTCGTCGAACAGCAGATGCGCTTCGTCGAACACGAACACGAGCCTGGGTTTTTCCAGATCGCCGACTTCCGGCAGCGTCTCGAACAACTCCGACAGCAGCCACAGCAGGAAGCTGGAATACAGCTTCGGCTTGAGGATCAACTGGTCGGCGGAGAGGATATTGATGATGCCGCGGCCATCGGTGTTGGTACGCATCAGATCGTTGAGTTCCAGCGCGGGTTCGCCGAAGAACATCTCCGCGCCTTCCTGCTCCAGCCGCAGCAGCGCGCGCTGGATCGCACCGATCGATTGCGCGCTGACCAGGCCGTAGCTGGTCGAGATGTCCTTGCGTTCTTCGGCGACCAGACCAAGCAGGGCGCGCAGGTCTTCCAGGTCCAGCAACAGCAGACCGCGGTCGTCGGCCAGCTTGAACACGATGTCGAGCACGCCCGCCTGAGTGTCGTTGAGTTCGAGGATGCGGCCGAGCAGGGTCGGCCCCATTTCGCTGACCGTCGTCCGCACCGGGTGGCCGAGCTTGCCGTAGATGTCCCAGAACACCACCGCATTGGCTTCGTTGCGGTAATCCGGGTCGCCCATCAGTGCCAGCCGTTGCTGGATCTTCTCGTTCATCGCCCCGGCGGCGGCCAGCCCGGCCACGTCACCCTTCACGTCGGCGAGGAATACCGGCACGCCGATCCGCGAGAAGCCTTCGGCCAGTGTCATCAGGGTCACGGTCTTGCCGGTACCGGTGGCACCGGCGATCAGGCCGTGGCGGTTGCCGAACTTCGGCAGCAGGTGCACGTTGCCGCTGGTGTCGGTGGTGACGGCCTTGCCGACCAGGATGGGGTCCATGAAACGTCCTCGGAGTGGGCTGCGAAAGTGGTGCGCGGAATTCAGCCACGGATTCTATTCGGGATTCGGCCTTCGCGCGGCTGGCCGCAATCTGTCTGAACTCCACCGCGGACGATGACTTTCGCGGGTTGCCCGGGCCGGCACCGGGGGCTACCCTGCTTGCCCCCGCCGTTGCCCGTGCCGTTCATGTCCTCATCCGTTGCTGTCGCCCGCGCCGTCTCCCGCCTGTGTTCGCTGTCGTTGCTCGCCGTGCTGGCGTTGGCGACCCTGCCGTCCCATGATCTCCAGGCCCAGTCGCGCAAGACCCGCGAGCTGGATGCGGTGAAGATGCGGATGGCCGCCGCCGAAGGCCGTTATCGCGACGCGCTGGTGAAAGTGGGCAACAACGACCCGGCCGGTACGCTCGAAAGCAATGCCGCGCTGGAGGACATGGAGGACGCGATCGCTGCCTGCCTCAAGCTCAAGGGCTGCCCGATCTCCGATCTGTTGACCAGCTACAAGCGGCTGCTGAAGACCGATGTCGATGCGCGCG
>JAIMKJ010000061.1:0-10675 GCA_020692565.1 Thermomonas sp. | reverse complement strand
GATCGACACCGAAATCGCCACCGCCGACGTGCCGGCGTCCGCCGAAGCCGCCGCGCTGCTCAGCGCCGACGGTCAGCGCTTCGTCAACATGGTGCGGATGAATCCGGCGGTGCAGGCCGGCATCCGCCGCTGGCTCACCGACATGCGCGTGTCGTTGATCCAGACCCACGAGAATTACCAGTACATGCGCGACCAGATGTCGCCGGCGTTCCAGCGCAGCGGTCTGCCCGAAGCGCTGCTGTTCGGGATCATGGCCAAGGAGTCCACCGGCCGCGTGCACGTGGGTTCGCGCGCCGGCGCGGTCGGGCCGCTGCAGTTCATGCCGGCGACAGGTCGGCGTTTCGGCCTGGGGCCCGACGGCACCGGGTTCGATACCCGCTACGACCCGCGCATGTCGGCCGGTGCCGCCGCCGCGTACCTCAACGAGCGCAACGCCGAATTCGGCAACAACATCGAGTTCTGGCTGGCGGCCTACAACGGCGGCGAAGGCCGCGCGTTGCGCGTGTATCGCGCCAGCGGTGGCCGCAGTTTCTGGGATGCGTCGGTCTACGAGCAGTTTCCCGCCGAGACCAAGGATTACGTGCCGATGGTCATCGCCGCGGCGTGGCTGTACCTGCATCCCAAGGAATACGGCCTGACCTTCCCGAAGGTCGACGCCAAACCCGCAACCTTCCGCCTGGTTCGCCCGGCGTCGATCTACGAACTGACCATTTGCCTCGGCAACGGCGCCACCCGCGATGGTTTCATGCGCGCGCTGCGCAATCTCAATCCTCGCTACGAGGCCGACGACTGGATCCCCAGCGGCACCACCATGATCGGTACCGCCCGAATCGTCACGCTCTACAACCGTCACTGCCTCCAGGGCCAACGCGCCGAATTGGCGAGGCAATTGGTGACCAGCGATCCGAAGTCCGCCATCGTCCGCGTGGGTGCGATCGAAACCGTGGTCGGCACCGCCAGCGGCGAAGACGGCACTGCAGCGCCTGCCGGAAGCGCGGGTTCGCCGGCCGCGGCGAAGCCCAAGGATGCGCCCAAGCCCAAGCCTGTGCGACAGCACAAGGTCGTCCGCGGCGATACGCTGGTGTCGATCGCCCGCAAGTACGACTGTCAGGTCGCCACGTTGGCGAAAGCGAACGGCCTCAAGGCGCCGCGCTATACGCTGAAGCCGGGACAGCAGATCCAATTGCAGGGTTGCGGGCGCTGAGGCGCCTCAGGCCGTTCGCGCCGCGCGCGAGGGTTCGTCGATGTTCTGGTTCTGCGCATGCTGCGCGGTCTGCTGCCGGCTCTGATCGATCCGGTTGAAACTCTCCGCCATCGGCATGTTCGCGCCGCGATTCACGTCGAGACTGGTATTGAAGATCGGTTCCTTGTCGCCGTGCGGGTGATAGGAGGCGAAGACACGATCGCCGCCATCTTCGCCGCGACCCTGCACCGCGATCAATCGGTCGGTGCGCTGGATCACGCCGTTTTCGCTGAGCTGCGCGGCCAGGGCCAAGCCGAAGTTCTGCGCTTTCTCCGGCGGCAGCCCCAGCCGTTGCGCCAATGCCACTCCTTGATCGTAGTTGTCGCGCTCCCTGGGCGACAGGCGATCGATCATGTGCTGCGGCGAGGTGTGTCCCGGCGGCGTGCCGCTCTGCGAGGCGCCTGTTTCGCGCAAATGGTCGGGCAGGGGCGGAATGACCATTCTTTCGACGGCATTCGAAGGTAAGCCGCGCTGAGGCTGTTGCGATGGCTGTGCGGGTGGATGCGATGGCGTCTGCCATGAGCCGTCACGCAGATGGTCGGGTAGCGGCGGCACGGTGACCGTTTCCATCAGCATCGTGCCCTCGCGGCGCCCGCGTACGCCGGCCGGCTCCGTTTTCAGTACGTCGTCGCGGTCGAAGCCCGCCAGTCCAGGCGTGAGCCGCGTGGCTACGGTCGTTGCGAGTCCTCGCACAAGCGCTTGTTCGTCGCGGAATTTCTCGAACATCGCGACGTTCTCGTTGGCGCGCTGACGTGCGAACGGATCGGCCAGGATCGAACGATCCGGCTGGCCGGCGCCATCCACGGCAGTGAAGTTGTGCATGGAATGCGTGCCCAACAGCAGCGCATGCGCTTTGCCGGGGGAGCGCGCATCGAACAGGAACCGGTCGTTGTTTTCGTATCCGAACGTTTGCAGCACGTTCACCTCTTCCCGCGAGGCATAGGCACGCACCTGGCCGTAGTGCGGAGAGGCGGCGCTGACGAAATCGCCCGCCATGACATGATTGAGCACCTCATGGCCACCGCGGGGAATGCCCAACCCGAGACTGGCCGCGCCGTAGGCGTTGAAAGTCTCGCCCTTCAGCCCGAAATGATGCGCGCTGATCTGCGCCAGCGTGCCGCCGAGGGAGTGGCCGGTGACGGTGACTTCGGGGACGATGCCTGTTCGTTGGCCTTCTCTGTTGGCTCGTTCGATCGCTCGGCGAGTCAATTCGACCGCCTCCTCCGCCTGCGGGTTGGCCCGACTTACAACCATCTTGCCATCCGTGATCAGAGCATCCTTGGCGAGAGGTCCAATGCCTTGGTCGACCTCGGTGCCGCGATGCGCGACCACAGTCTCCCCAGTGTCCATGCGCTGATAGATCGTGCCCTGATAGCCGCTACGTGGATTATCGTAATGTTCGAGGATGTTGTACTGGACTCCGTTGACCTCAACCAAGTCTTTTTGTCCGGGCGGACGTACTCCGGGGCGGATATCTGTTCTGTAAACATGCGAAGACAGGTTGGCGTATTGCTGCGAATCCAAGCTCATGGCTGCATGGCCTTGGGTGTGAGAGTGATGCTGAAGAGTTGATCGCGAAGCTCGGCTTTGAACTTTTCAGGGGACTTGTAGCCAAAATCAGCAAAACCTTTCCCATTGGATGGTAGAGGGGTGTCGACGGGATAACCTCCCTTCCAGAAATACAGCGTGACCGCTTGCCCAGCAGTAATCTCCTCAGCCGTGATGCTCGGCTGGAAACGGGTCTCGCGTTCATGGCCGGTCGCACTCAGCGAGGCGTTGGCGAAGGTGAACTTCCATCGGCAGACTCCGCGCCCGTAGTAGTCCTCGTCCACCATCTGGTCCGCGTAGACCGTGCCTTCATATTCGGAGTCGGATATCTTCTTCCAGACGAATCTCGGGTGTGCGTTGATGTGATACGCCATGCCGGTGTTCGGGTTGATTTCGCCACATTCCTGCAGATTCACGATGTCGTGCTGGGTCGATCCCGGGTCCGGAACGAAGGGCCCGGGCGCATCATGGATCGTCATCACGATCCGGTGCGCCTGCCGTGGATGAGGACGTTCCTTGATCGAGATGGCCGGCGTTTCTTCTTCGTTCGACATGGGAAAAATCCCTGAGTTGTGACAAGCGGACAACAACAGCGCGAACGTGGTCGCGTACCACAATGGTCTGGTCATGTTGAGTCCTTGAGTGAGCGTGCGATCAAGCGCGGCATCGGGGCGTCCTTGCGCTTGAAGCGCGTCCGTGTAGGCTATGGTTGAAAGATTTTGTTGTCAACCCGAGCAGAATTCGCTGGTGTTACCGCTTCGGAAGTTCGATCCCCGAGAGCTTCCACCAGAAGATTCTGTAGCGCTTGAAGACCAGTTTCGCAGGGGCAGCGTCATCGCTCCGGGGCTCAAGGCTCACGGAGAAGGTGGATAGATCGTCGTACCCGGCCGAGGCTTTCCATTGCCGCATGTCGATAGCGCCGCTGCCGTGCCGGTCGGTGGCATCGTCGGGTGGAACGGCAGCCAGACCGTCGCGGGCGAGGCCGCGACCGGTGAACAGCAATATCAGTCCCTGCTCCGAAACCATCGCGTCGATCATGGGGGCCGCAGCCGATGTGGCGAGGGCGGCGCCGAAGTCCCGCCAGCCGCCGCTGCCGTCGCCGCCGATGCGTTCGGCCGCTGCGATGGCGAACTGCGACTTCAGGTCCTGACGCAGCGCCGGGAAGTCGACGTGCGCGGCCAGCGCTTCGGCATCGCCGCGTTCCGCAGCCATCAGCATCGAACGCACGGTGAGTTGCGGTGCGAAGTACATCCACGCCAGGAATGTGATGGCGAGCAGTACGGACAGCGGTTTCACGATACGGCGCATGCGCGGCTCCAGCGTCGGATGGGCGACGCTGGAGTGTAGCGGCAGCCGGCCGTCGCCGCGTATGCGGCGCGGCGCGTTCAGCCCGGGAACTGCAGGCGCATCGTCTTCTCGTTGAGGTAATGGTTCTGGACGAACACGTCGCCGTGGGTGGCCTTGGTCACGTTCTCGTAGGTCTCGAAGCCGAGGTCGTCGCCGTTTTCCCACTCGATGGCGTCGCCGATATCGATCCGCCAGTCGGGGTCGATTTCGACGACGGTGTATTCGTCCCTGGCGGTGGCGATCGCGATCGCGCATTGGTCGAGATCGATGACGGAGATGGTGCCCTTGCGACGCATGCGGTGCTCCCTGTCGTATTCGGACCGCGCGACCTTGCGCGGCGTAGTGGCGCCGTTGTCGGTGCCGGCGCTCGAATCACGGTACGGGATGCCGTGCGCCAAGATCAATGCAGCACGGGCTGGCAGAACTGACAGGTTTGAGCGACCACGTGTGCGGGCGGGCACATCCGCTGCCGTATCGTGTCGCGGAGATGCGACACGGGTCACGCTCGTCCGGACTCAGCACAGCTCGGCGAGCCGCTGGCCCAGCCGCACCGGCGCTTCCGATGTCAGCGCGGCGGACAGTGTCGCCACGCCCCTGGGCAGCAGCACGATGACCGTGGAGCCGTAGTTGAAGCGCGCCATTTCGGCGAAGCGACCCAGGGCGATGTTCTGGCCGCGATAATCCTTGCGGGTGATGCGGTCGCCGTAAGCCGGGATCTCGACGCCGCTCCACACGGTTTCCACGCCGGAGACCAGCAGCGCGCCGACCATCACCTGACACATCGGGCCGAAGTCGGTGTCGAAATGGCAGACCAGGCGTTCGTTGCGCGCGAACAGGCGCGGCACCGATTTCACCGCATCGGTGCCGACGCTGAACAGTCGACCCGGCACATGCACGGTTTCGCGCAGCGTGCCCGCCCACGGCATGTGCACGCGATGGTAATCGCGCGGCGACAGGTAGACGGTCGCGAACAGGCCGTCGGCGAACGGCGCGGCGGCGGCTTCGTCGCCCAGCAGTTCGGACACGGTGAACGACTGTCCCTTCGCCTGGAAGATGCGGCCGTCGCGACCGTTCAATGGCTCGATCCCGCCGCATTGGCTGATGTGGCCGTCCGCCGGCATCAGCAGCGCGCGTGGATCGGCGTCGGCGATGCGCGCACCGGGTTTGAGCGCGCGGGTGAAAAAACTGTTGAAGGTCGGGTAGGCGTTCGGGTCCGGCTCGGCGGCTTCGTCCAGATCGACCTTGAACTTGCGGGTCACGGTGTCGATCAGCCATTGCTTGATCGCCGGGTGGCGCGAGTACGCCAGCTTGCGCGCTGCCGACGACATCAGCCGGTGCGGCAAGGCGTAGGTGAGGGTGGTGATCAGTCCCATGATTCAGGCCCCATCCTGTCGACCCATCATTGTCCGGCCCATCACTTTCCGGCCCTGGTCAGGGCGATCAGGTCTTCGGCGATGGCCTTGGGTTTGAACGGCGGCTGGATCACGCCCGCCATCCGTCCCTGGGGATCCAGCACCACCAGCGCGGCGGAATGATCGACGGCGTACTGGTCGGCCGGTGCGCCTTCCGCCGGCGGCACTTTGGCGAACACCAGCGACAGCGACTTCGCGAATGTTTCCAAGGAGGGAATGTCGGCGGTGGCGGCGAGGGTGTCCTTGTGGAACGCATGCGCGTATTCGCCGAGTTTTTCGATGGTGTCGCGCTCCGGGTCCACCGAGACGAACAGCACCCGCGGCCGGGTGCTTTCGGGTAGCGCAGCCCACTGCTGCTGCGCCTGCGCCAGTTCGGCCAGAGTGGTCGGGCACACGTCCGGGCAGTAGGTGAAGCCGATGAAGACCACCGTCCAGTGTCCGCGCAGCTCTCCCGGGACCAGTTGCGTACGGTCCGACTGCTGCAGAGCGAAGGGCGGCAATTCCCGCGGCGTCGACAAGCGGCGCATGGCCTGCAGCTCGGGGCCGGCGGGTGCGCTGCGGTCGAACGCGTATTCGGCGGCCCAGAGCCCGGCGCCGGTGGCCAGGGCGACGAGCAGGATCAGCAGGGTGGTGCGGTTGAACATCGCGGCGGCTTCTTTGGACATGGCTTCAAGTTCGGCCATGATAACCGCGCGACCGCTATACTTCGCGGTCACTCCGCGCCCCGGGCGCCCGCCGTGCCGATATGACCGACGAACTCCAGACGATCATCGACCTGATCCGCTACGGCGCCAGCCGTTTCAACGCGGCCGGGTTGACCTTCGGCCACAGCTACGACAACGCCCTCGACGAGGCGACCCAGCTCACCCTGCACGCCCTGCACCTGCCGCACGACCTGCCGCCGGTGTACGGCCAGTCGCGCGTCACGCTGGCCGAGAAGGAAGATGTGCTGGGGCTGTTCCTGCGCCGGATCGAAGAACGCATCCCCGCTGCCTATCTCACCGGCGAGGCCTGGTTCGCCAGTCTCAGCTTCAAGACCGACGCCCGCGCACTGGTGCCGCGTTCGCCGATCGCCGAATTGATCGAGTCCGGCTTCGAGCCGTGGCTGGGCGGTCGCGAGGTGCGCCGCGCGCTGGATCTGTGCACCGGTTCGGGCTGCATCGCCATCGCGATGGGCCATCACAACCCCGAATGGCACGTCGATGGCGTCGACATCAGCGACGATGCCCTTGCGCTCGCCGCCGAGAACAAGACGCGCCTGCACGCCGAGAACGTCCACTTCGTGAAGTCGGACCTGTTCGCCGGCCTGCAGGGCGAGCATTACGATCTGATCGTCACCAATCCGCCCTACGTCACCAACGACGAAACCGACGCGCTGCCGAAGGAATACTCCTTCGAACCGGAACTCGGTCTGCGCGCGGGCGACGACGGCCTCGACCTGGCGCTGCGCATCCTCCGCGATGCGCCGCTGCACCTCACCGAGGACGGCGTGCTGATCTGCGAAGTCGGCGAGTCCGAGCGGGCGCTCAGCCGCCTGCTGCCGGAGTTGCCGCTGGCGTGGGTGGAGTTCAAGGTCGGGCAGATGGGCGTATTCGTGGCCGAATGCCGCGATCTGGTGACCTATCACCCGCGCATCCGCCAGCTCGCCGACGCCCGCGACCCCGCGCTGCGTGGCGCCGAGGCGGCGCCCGCGTCCGCGCCGGCTTCCGCCGGGTTGTTCTGAGGCCCGGCGTGTGAGCAACCGTTTCGGCCATTTGCTCCGCGTCACCACGTTCGGCGAATCGCATGGGCCGGCGATCGGCTGCGTGATCGACGGCTGCCCGCCGGGCCTGGCGATTTCGGAAGACGAATTCGCGCAGGATCTGCAGCGCCGCGCCACCGGGCGCAGCCGCCACACCTCGCAGCGGCACGAAACCGATGCGGTGGAAATCCTCAGCGGCGTGTACGAAGGCCGCACCACCGGCACGCCCATCGCGCTGCTGGTCCGCAATACCGACGCGCGCAGCAAGGACTACGGCAACATCGCCGCGCAGTTCCGCCCTGCGCACGCCGATTACACCTACTGGCAGAAATACGGCCATCGCGACCCGCGCGGCGGCGGGCGCAGCAGCGCGCGCGAGACCACGATGCGGGTGGCGGCTGCCGTCATCGCCAAGAAGTGGCTGGCCGAACGCTACGGCGTGACCGTGCGCGGGCATCTGTCGCAGCTCGGCGAGGTGTTGCCGGATTGCGCACTGGGCGCATTCGACTGGAGCGCGGTCGAAGACAACCCGTTCTTCTGGCCGGTCGCCGCACAGGTGCCGGCGCTCGAAAACTACATGGACGCGCTGCGCAAGTCCGGCGATTCGGTCGGTGCGCGCGTCACCGTGGTCGCCGACGGCGTGCCGCCGGGCTGGGGCGAACCGGTCTACGGCAAGCTCGATGGCGACCTCGCCGCGGCGATGATGTCGATCAACGCCGTGAAAGGCGTGGAGATCGGCGACGGTTTCGCGTCGGTCGCGCAGAAAGGCAGTTTCCACCGCGACGAGATGACCCGCGAGGGTTTCCTGTCGAACCATGCCGGCGGCATTCTCGGCGGCATCAGCAGCGGCCAGCAGGTGGTGTGCTCGGTGGCGTTCAAGCCCACCTCGAGCCTGCGCCTGCCGGGGCGCGGCCTGAATGTGCTGGGCGAAGAGGTGGAAGTGGTCACGATCGGCCGACACGACCCCTGTGTCGGCATCCGCGCCACGCCGATCTGCGAAGCGATGATGGCGCTGGTGCTGATGGACCAGGCGCTGCGTCATCGCGCGCAGTGCGGCGATGTGGGCGGGATTTCGCCGCGGATTCCGGGGGCCGTCAAAGGCACTGACAAGGACGCCATCGACATGAAAACCGACGATAAACGATAGCGGCCAGTCGCCGTATCCACGCCCCACAGGCAGCGACTGCGCCGCATACCCGCACCGAAAACCCTCTCTCCTGTAGGAGCGGCTTCAGCCGCGATGTTTTTCCACGGCTCGGGCCTGAAGGCCCTCCTACCAATATCCAGGTGATACGCATGAGCAAGCAGTTCAACGTGGCAGTGGTCGGCGCGACGGGCGCCGTGGGCGAAGTGATGCTGTCGATCCTCGCCGAGCGCAAATTTCCGGTCGGGCAGATCCATGCATTGGCCAGCGAACGCTCGGCTGGCGGCGTGGTGAAATTCGGCGACGACGAGATCGTCGTGGGCGATCTGGCGACCTTCGACCCGACCGGGATCGACATCGCGCTGTTTTCCGCCGGCGGCTCCATTTCCAAGGAATACGGGCCGAAATTCGCTGCCGCCGGGGCCGTGGTGATCGACAATTCCTCGGCCTTCCGCTACGACGACGACGTGCCGCTGGTGGTGAGCGAAGTGAACCCGGAGGCGGCGAAGCAGCGCCCGCGCGGCATCATCGCCAACCCGAACTGCTCGACCATGCAGATGGTGGTGGCGCTCGGGCCGATCCACCGCAAGGTCGGCATCGTGCGCATCAACGTCGCGACCTACCAGTCGGTCTCCGGCGGCGGCCGCTCGGCGATGGAGGAGCTCGGCCGGCAGACCGCCGCGCTGCTGAGCTTCAAGGACCCGGACCCGAAGCGTTTCCCGGTGCAGATCGCGTTCAACCTGATCCCGCACATCGACGACTTCCAGGACAACGGCTACACCAAGGAAGAAATGAAGCTGGTCTGGGAGACCCGCAAGATCCTCGGCGACGACAACATCCAGGTGAACCCGACCGCGGTGCGGGTGCCGGTGTTCTACGGCCATTCCGAGGCGGTCAACGTCGAGACCCGCGACAAGATCACCGCCGAGGAGGTCCGCGCGCTGCTGTCGACCGCGCCGGGCGTGGAGATCGTCGACGAGCGCCAGCCCGGCGGCTATCCGACCCCGGTCACCCACGCTTCGGGCCGCGACGCGGTCTACGTCGGCCGCATCCGCGAGGACTTCTCGCACCCCCGGGCGTTCAATCTGTGGATCGTTTCCGACAACATCCGCAAGGGCGCAGCGCTCAATGCGGTGCAGATCGCGGAGCTGGTCGCGGCCGAGGGTTGAGGCCAGGCGTTGAGGACAACCGTTGCGAACCCCGGGACAGGCAGCTAGAGTCTCGGGGTCGTTTCTGGGGACAAGCGTGATCAAACACTTGCGGATCACAGTTAGCGTGCTACTGGCAGTGGCGGCCTTGGTGTCGCCGCTGTCGGCGTGGGCGCTCGGCCTGGGCCAGATCAAGGTTTTGTCGCAGCGCGACCAGCCGCTGCTGGCCGAAATCCCGGTCATCTCCAACGATTCCAGCGAGCTGGAAGCCCTGCAGGCCCGTCTGGCCTCGCCCGAAACCTTCGCCCGCATCGGCCTGTCGCCGCCGCAGGGCATCGTCTCCGATCTGCAGTTCTCGGTCGCCCTGGATGCCCGCGGCCGCCCGGTGATCCGCGTGACCAGCGCCGTCCCGGTGCAGCAGCCGCTGCTGACCTTCCTGCTGGAAGTGGACTGGGGTCAGGGCCGACTGGTGCGCGAATACTCCGCGCTGCTGGATACCCCGCAGACCGCCGCCGCGCCGGCGCAGCCGCCGATCCAGGAAGCCACGGTCGATCCCGGCAATACCGTGGTGCGGCTGCCCGATCCGCCGCCGGCCGAGCCATCGCCCGCGGAACCGTTGACCGCCGCCGAGCCGACCGCCATTCCGCTGCCGCCGCGGGAACAGCAGACCGCGGCCGTTCCCGAGCCGCTGACCGCGCCGGAGCCGGTCGCGATTCCGCTGCCTCCGGAAGACCCTGCCGCCACCGCCGCGCCGATCGATGTGATCGCCGGTGACGAAACCCGCACCGTGCGCCGGGGCGAGACGTTGGGCGGTATCGCCGCCGGCCTCGACCGCGGTTTCACCCTCGACCAGACCATCCTGGCGTTGCTGCGCGCCAACCCGGAAGCCTTCATCGACGGCAACGCCAACCGGCTCAAGGCCGGCGCGGTGCTGCGGATTCCCGACAACGCCGGTATCGCCCAGTACACCCCGGACGAAGCCGCGGTGGTGGTGCGCGAACAGGCCGCGCAGTGGCGCGGCAGTCGCCGGGCGCTGCCGCAGCCGCCTGCGGTGGTGGGCACGCCGGCCGGCGAACCCGCCGCCGTGGCGCT
>JAIMKJ010000019.1:48357-72746 GCA_020692565.1 Thermomonas sp. | reverse complement strand
CATTGGGGTAAGCGCAGCCCTGCGCCCGCTTCTGATGGAACACGGCAATCCCATTCGGTGTGCTTGAGCACCCCTACGCGGCTTGTGAGCTGCGGCGCAACAGTCACTCAGCATTACTTTTCAGCTTCTATGCCGGATCGCGGGGATGCTTCATCCCCGCCCAACATCAAGCTGCGTCAAATAAAGTCTCAAATCGAACTCCAACTGGTGATACTCCGGCGCCATGTGCGCACACAGCTGGTAGAACGCCTTGTTGTGCTCGGCTTCCTTTATGTGCGCCAGCTCATGCACCACGATCATCTTCAGGAAGTCGGCGGGCGCGTCGCGGAACACGGTGGCGATGCGGATCTCGCGGCTCGCCTTGAGCTTGCCGCCATGCACGCGGGAGATCGCGGTGTGGGTGCCGAGCGCATGCTTCATCACCTGCAGCTTGCTGTCGTAGATCACCTTGCCAAGCGGCACCGACTTCCGCAGATGCCGGTCCTTGAGCGCCTGGACGTAGTCGTACAGCTGGCCATCGTTGCGCACGCTGTGGGGCTGGCCGTACTTCTCGGCCAGCAGCGCGCCCAGCCGATCCTGCTCGATCAACGCACGTACCCGCGCCTGCAGGTGTTCCGGGTAGCCGGCGAAATACTTCAGGACTTCCATCGGCATGGACGCATCGCTCTGCACGAACCGCGATTCCGCAGGTGGACGCCTTGCGATGCCACGGCATACGGCATCGGCGATCGCCTGTACGTCATCGCGCGGCCCCCGGTTGCTGCGCGAAGAACCGCATCATTTCCCGGCTGGCATCCGGGCCTTGCGGGTCGGTGTAGGAACCATCCACGCTGCCGCCCGACCAAGCATGTCCGGCGCTGTGGAGCAGCCAGTGTTCCAGCACCGGGCGACGCTGGGCGTCGGTGTGCACGGTGCGCGTGTAGGCGTGGCGGCCGGTGGGAGATTCACGGCTGACGTGCGTCGCCAGCGCGGCGCCCGCGCCGGCCTGCGTGAGCACGTGCTCGCCGTTGACCGGGTGCACGGTGCGGTCGCGGTCGCCGTGGAAGACGATGGTGGGCATCGCCCGGCCGCGGCGGGCGGGATGGCCGGCGCTGCCCTGGCGCATCGCCGCGAACGCGGTGCCGACGTCGGTGGCCGCGCCCGGCGCCAGGCCGGAATGAACGCCGACCGCGGCGAACAGGTCGGGATACGCGGCGCCCATGATCGCCGCCGCCGCGCCGCCGGCCGACAGCCCGGCCACGTAGACCCGCGCGGGGTCGACATCGTGCGCCGCCATCACCGCACGGGTGATGCCGGCGATGATGGCGGGCTCGCCGCCGTCGCGGGTCTGGTCCGCGGCGTTGAACCAGTTCCAGCAGCGCGCGCTGTTGGCCGATTGCGGTTGTGCGGGATAGACGACCAGCCAGCCCTCGGCTTCGGCCAGCGCGTTCATGCCGGTACCGGCGGCGAAGTCTTCCGGCGACTGGGTGCAGCCGTGCAGCATGACCAGCAGGGCCGGTGGCTGCGTCGATGCGCGGCCGGGCACGTACAGGCGGTAATCGCGCTGGCCTTCGGGGCCGGTATGGACGTGCGCGTCGAAGCGCGCGCCCGGTGCGCAGGCCGGCGCCTGGGCGGGGCCGCGACGCTGACCCTTCAAGGGCATGCTGCGCAGCTTGGCCATCAGGCTGCGGGGCAGCGGGTTTGGGCTGCTGCGGTGGGTGGTTGCGCCCGGGGCGGCTTCGGCGGGCCCGGCATCGGCGCGAGGCTGCGCCTGCGACGGGTCGGGCGTCCACGCGCCACCGCTGCCGGGCGACGGCGGCAGCATGTCGATCGGCGCGCGGCCGTGCGGGGTGTTCGATGCGGTGGTGTTCGATGAATTCGCGTTCGATACGGTCGCGTCCGGCGAGGTCGTGTCCGGCGAACCGGCGCCTTCGCCACGCAGCACCGCCATCGCCTCGCGCAGGCGGCCCTGGCGGGTGAGTCGGGTGGCGTGCGCCATATCGATGGTCTTGTGCAGCATGGGAATGATGTCCTGCGCGGTGGCGCGGTGGTGACGCGATAAGGAATGACGCCAGCGGCAGGCCGGCCGGGAATCTCAGACGATGCGGTCGCGCAGGGCGGCCTTGACCTCGGCGCTGGCCTGCAGCGCCCCCAGCACCTGCAGCCGGCCGATGGTCTCGCGCGCAAGCTGCGCGCTGACGTCGGCCGCAATCACCGCCAGCCCCAGCACCTGGATGTCCAGGGTGTCGCCGGCCGCGCGCACCGCTTCGAGGTCCGCGCGGGTGAACTGGCGCAGGCCCAGCTCCAGCCGGCGCCGGGCGACGGACTGGCTGACGGCGTCCTCATGCCGGTCCAACTGGTTGCGGATGGCGGTGCGGATGAAGTCGGTGCGGTTGGCGTAGAAGCCTTCCTGCACCAGCAGGTCCACCCGGCCCAGGTCCATGTGGCCCAGGTTGATGGTGATTTTCTCGCTGTCGTTGCCGCGGCTGGGCAGAGTCTGGGCGCGTCTGGTCATGGGCGTACCTTACAGGACCATCTGTATGGATGGTATGAAGATGGTAATTGAAGGACTGGAGTGTTCAGGCCAGTTCGGCATTGGCGCTCCGCAAGGGCTGACACGCACGGCCCGCGCTCACGCGGCATTGGCCGGCCCCTGTGCATACTCGCCTGCCCTTCGATCGGCCCGTTTTGCTTATGGATCCGTACAAGGTTGCCGTGACCCTGGTCGGGCTGGCGCTGCTCAGCGCGGCGTGGATGCCGCAGCTGCTCAAGCGCTATCCGCTGACCCTGCCGATGTTCTACGTGGCGATCGGGTTTCTGGTGTATTGGCTGCCCATCGACCTGCCGCCGGCCGATCCGCTGCGCTTCCCGGTGGTGGCCGAGCATCTGACCGAGCTGGCGGTGCTGGTGGCGCTGGTGGGCGCGGGGCTGCGGATCGATACGCGCTTCAGCTGGCGTCGCTGGCGCCTGACCTGGCGGCTGCTGGGCATCACCATGCCGCTGACCATCCTGGGCGGCGTGCTGCTGGGCCAGCATCTGCTGGGCTACGGCCTGGCGACGGCGATGTTGCTGGGCGCGGTGCTGGCGCCGACCGATCCGGTGCTGGCTTCCGACGTGCAGGTGCATGGGCCGGGCGAAGGCGGCGAGGACCCGGTGCGCTTCGGGCTGACCTCAGAGGCCGGGCTGAACGACGGTCTGGCATTCCCGTTCGTGTGGCTGGCGGTGGCGCTGGCGCTTTCGACCGCCGGGGAACCGATGGACTGGGGCCGCTGGCTGGCGCTGGACGTGGCGTGGCGGGTGGGCGCGGGCGTGCTGATCGGCTGGGGCGTCGGCTACGGGCTGATGCACCTCATCTTCCGGGTGGAACGCGAGTCCTCGCTGGCGACCACCAGCGACGGCATGATCGCCCTCGCCATCACCCTGTTCGTGTACGGCGTGGCCGAGCTGTGCCACGGCTACGGGTTCCTGGCGGTGTTCGTGGCCGCGGTGGTGGTGCGCCAGCACGAGCGCGACCACGCGTACCACACCACCCTGTCGCTGTTCGCCGAACAGTGCGAAAAGCTGCTGATGGCGCTGCTGCTGATCCTGCTGGGCGGCGCGGTGGCGAGCGGCATCCTCGGCGCGCTGTCGCTGCAGGAAATCCTGTTCGCGCTGATCTTCGTGCTGCTGGTGCGGCCGCTGGCCGGATGGATCGGCACCATCGGTAGCGGTCTGCAGCAGCGCGACCGCTGGACCATCGCGGTGTTCGGCGTGCGCGGCATCGGTTCGCTGTATTACCTGGCGTTCGCGCTCAATCAGGCGGATTTTCCGGGCACGCGGGCGCTGTGGTCGATGGTGTGTCTGGTGGTGCTGCTGTCGATCCTGTTGCACGGCATCAGCGCGCGGCAGGTGATGGAGTGGCTGGATCGGCGGCGGGGGCGGGGGCGTCGCGGGGCTTGATGCGCGCGCCGCGGGTACACGGATGGTGCATGCCTCGATGGCGCATGACGCCCTCGGCCCATGTGCGCTGCGACCGCAACGCAAGCGCATGTCTCCATGACCACTGCCCCGACCGTTCGCGTGTCCGGTCCTTGGGGCGACGCGCCGTGGCGCTGGACGCTACCGGGAGGCAAGCAGTTCGCGCCAGATTTTCATCCGGTCTTCCTCCGGCGCTTTCAGGCCCGTCAATGAAGCCACTGCGGCTTG
Organism: Thermomonas sp.; assembly: GCA_020692565.1. Lineage (GTDB taxonomy): Bacteria > Pseudomonadota > Gammaproteobacteria > Xanthomonadales > Xanthomonadaceae > Lysobacter_I. The sequence goes on along the minus strand of JAIMKJ010000019.1, from coordinate 68,582 downwards.
CAACAGCGGTCGACCTTCGGAGATGCGCCCGGACTGCATGAGGATCTGGCCGCGCAGCGCCTGCAACCTGTGCTCCCAGCCCGGGGTGGAGTCGCCGGCGGTCAGCGCGGGCACGCTCAGGCCTTCCGCCATCGCCAGTGCCTCCTCGTAGTCGCCCTGATCGGCCAGGTGTCCCGCCAGCGCATAGCGGAAACTGTGCGCGGCGACGTTGTCCTGGCCGAAGTGGCGGCGCAGGCCACTCTCGGCTTGGCGCAGGTAATCCAGCCCTGCGCTCCGATCGCCGCAGTCGTACTCCTTGAAGCCGAGATTGCCGGTTTCGATCAACGTGGCCTGGCGTTCTTCGCCGTACCTCTTCGCCATGCGATCCCGCACCGTGCGTGCGATCGGCAGCGCCTCGGCGCAGTCGCCGGCATAGTCGTGGATGCTGGCGACCAGCGACATCTGCACCAGGGTGGTGTAGTCGTCCGGACCCAGGATGCGTTCGGTGGTCGCCGCTGCTGTTTGAGCGATCGGCAGTGCTTCTGCGTAGCGGCCCAGGTTGCGCAAGGCGCGGGCCAGCATCACGCGATAGCCGGAAACCGTGGATTCGCCGATGCGGCGGGCATCCAGCAGCGGATCGGCCAACACCTGCTGCAGCAGGGGGATGGCCTCTTCGGCCTTGTCCGAGCGCAACAGACCGTCGGCGATGCTGGAGCGGATCAGGGCCGCCATCGATGCGTCATCGGGACGCAGGCTGCGCTGGAGGACATCCGCACGCCGATGCGCCGCCAGGGACGGCTCGATCTGCAGTTGCTGGAAATGAAGCTGGCCGCGCGCGATCGCGGCATGCAATGCCACCGCATTCTCGGCGGCCAGACGCGTCTTGCCCGCCAGCCGATCCGCCTCCTGCAGTTGACGGCTGCCTTCGGCGAAGGATTCCGGCGTACCGGCGTATGCCAGCGTCCGCACCAGGCTGTAGCGCGCCACCAGGGTCTGCTCATCATCCACGCCGAAGGCGCGGCCGTAATCCTGCACCGCCTGTCGCAAGTGGCTCGCCGCGCGCTCGCGGTCGCCCAGGGTGCGCCAGGCGTCGCCCAGTGCGGCATGGACGGCGCCGCGCACGGCGGGGTCCCGATCGAAACGCGCAGCCAGGGGCGTGCCGGCATGTTCGAGCATCTGGCGCACGGTCGGGTCGCGTTCGAACCCCGCGCCGCCGGGGCTCAGCGCGCCGATCAGGTCGTCGCTCAGGAAGCGCACCACCGCTTCGGCGCGCGCCGCCTGCTGCGTCGCGTTCTTGCGCTGTTGCTCGCTGCGCCACCACAGGCCCGAACTGGCCAGCAGGCCCACGCTCAGCATGATCAGGGTGGCGATGACCCAGGGCCTGCGTGCCCGGGTGTGTTCCAGCGCGCGCTGCATCTGCATCGCGGCGTCCGCCGCTGCGCGGTGTTCTTCCGCCGCGGCGCGACGCTCCGACAGCGAGGCCAGGCGGTCGATCAGTTCCGCCACGCTGCCCAGCCGCTGGGCCGGATCGCCGTCGGTCGCGCGACGAATGTCTTCCACCAGCAACGGATCGTCGATGTCACGCTCCCAGCCTGGCGCCATCGGGCGATGCAGATCCCCGGCCAGCCACTGGTACAGCAGCACGCCAAGCGCATACAGATCGCTGCGCACCGTGGCCGGCTGCCCGGCGATGAGTTCCGGGGCCAGGTACAGCGGTGTGCCCGAGCCGTCGCTGCCGGGGGCGGTCGTCATGGTCATGCCCATGCCGGTGATGCCCAACTCGGCCAGGCGCTCCGGGTGCAGCAGGCGGCTGTTGCCGAAATCCGTCAGGCACGGCTGCCAATGGCCTTCCCGGCGCATCCGCACGAGTACGTTGGCGGGCTTGATGTCCTTGTGCAGAACGCCCACGCCGTGCGCGGCGTCGACCGCAGCGGCGATCTGGAGGAAAAAGGCCAGCTTGCGCGGGCGATCCCACTGCGCGGCGGTCGCGTGCTCCGCCGCCCAGTCCGGCAACGCCTGCCCGCCATACTCGCATTCCAGGAAGAACGGCTCGCTCTCGAAGTTCCAGTCCAGCACGCGCACGAAGTCGTCGCGCTCGCCCAGGGTGTCCCGCAGCACGCGCATCAGCGTGGCTTCGCGCTTGACGGCGGCCAGCCGTTCGCCGCCGAGACTGAACTTGAAAACCCGCGCATCGCGGGTCCGCGGTTGTCGTGCGAGCCAGACTTCGCTGCCCAGCGTGCGACCGAGCGGGCGCTCCAGCAGGAAGTTTTCGCGGCCGGGCACCGGTTGGCCTGCGGCGAAGTCGAGCGCGGCCTCCTCCCGTCGCTGCCCCTGGGCCACGCGCTCGACCGGGCCATCCAGGCGATAGCCCACGCGCGGGACGGTGACGATGCGGTTCTCTCCGGCGGCATCCAGCGCCTTGCGCAGCTTGCCGATCGCGGTCGCCAGCACATGGTCGACGGTGATCCGGCCCGTCCATGCCTGGCCGAAGAGCTCTTCCTTGGTCACCACTTCGCCGACATGGCGGAGCAGGATCGACAGCACCTGCAAGGGCTTGTGCTCGATGTCGACGGCCAACCCGGCCACCCGCAGCTCGTGGCGGGACTCGTCGAACTCGACGGTACCGAAGCGCCATCGGTAAAGCCGGATGTCGGTCGGGGAAGGGGGCGGCATGCGACCGATGATAACGCCCGTTGCCGCCCCCCTGGCGAGCCCGCAACGCCCGCCGCGGCGCGCTTGAAGGTTTCTTGAAATCTCCATGAGGACGCGCGCCGGTCCGCTTGCGCAGCATCGCCGCAACGATCGGAAGGCGGTCCAGCCGGAAGACGAACCAGCGGGGACAGGGGATGGACACGACGGCCAGTGGGCAGCCGGAAACCAAGACAACGCTGAGACACCGGGTGGCTGTCGGGATCGTCCCGATTGTTCTGCTCGGCATCGGTGCGGCGGGTCAGGCCGGTGGGCAATCGCCGCCGCAGGCGCGCAGCGTGCTCGGTCCGTGGGTCGGCACCTATGTCTGCGCGCAGGGCTTGACCGGCCTGACGCTGAGCATCGTCGAGGCCACGCCCACCCGGGCGCGAGCGCTGTTCCATTTCTATGCCGACCCGCGCAATCCGCGCGTGCCCACCGGCTGCTTCACCATGACGGGGCACTACGACCCGGCCTCGGGTCGCCTGCAGCTGAAGGGGCAGGACTGGCTGTTGAAGTCCCCGGGGTACCGCGTGGTGCATTTCGATGGTCATGTCGATGCCGAGGGACGCCGGTTCACCGGCAAGGTCAGCGGCGCATCGTCCTGCAAGCAGTTCGACCTTGGCCGCTCCGCGCCGCCCGCGACACCGCCGGCAGCGTGCGTCATCCCCATGCCGGCGATGGCGGACGACCTGCGGGACGCCGGCCGCATCGGCGAGGCGCTCGCGGACGAGGGACGCATCGATCTGAACATCCTGTTCGACTTCGCGCGCGCGACGATCCGCCCGGACAGCCTGCCGCAGCTGGACGAACTGGGCCGCATCCTGCTGGCGCCCCCGCTCGCCACGCGCCGCGTTGCCCTGCACGGGCATACCGATGCGGTCGGCGACGCCGCCGCCAATCTGCGCCTGTCGCGCGAGCGCGCGGCGGCGGTGGCCGATTACCTGGTCCGCACCTTCGGCATCGCCCCGCAGCGGTTCGACGTGCAGGGGCATGGCGAAAGCCGGCTGAAGAAGCCGCTGACGCCCGAAGCGGACGTCAATCGCCGTGTCGAAGTCGTGCTGCTGGATTGAACCCTCGCGGCGGCGCATCGAAGTGGCGCGCCGCCGCGATCAACGCTGGAGAGAAACGATGCCCATGACGTGCGCAAGACCCGTGTTGATATTGTCCGTGTTGCTGCTGTCCGCATGCGGGAACGGCCATGAGCTGGCGGAAGGCCAGCAAGAAGCCGGGGTACCGCTGGACGAACTGGAGGCGGCGGCGATGGCTGCGCCGGAAGGGGCCGCCGCCCTGCGCTGTCCGGCCAAGGTGCGCAAGGATCTCAAGGGGCCCGACATCACCGGCTTGCGCCTGGGCATGTCGCTCGAGGAAGCGCTGTCCACCGCGCGTTGCAGCCTGGGCGAGGATGCGGTGGTCAGCGAGGAGAAGCGCTGGCTGGACCGCATGGACGTTCATGGTGTCCCGCTCGGCACGCAGTTCTTCACCATCGAGAAAGGCAGCTATCGTCCGTGCAACTACGCCCGCGAGTGGCAGGAATGCCGCGGCAAGTTCAAGTGGGAGCACACCGACGAGATCGTCAGCGTCGCCACGCCCGGTGCGCCGGGCAAGGAGAAGGCGGTCGCCATCTGGCGCACGCAGACGTTCCGCGAAGGCCAAATGCCGCCGGTGGAGGCGACGCTGGAAGCGCTGACGGCGAAATACGGGCAACCGCAGCTGCGCGAAAACAGTGATTCGCCGCGCGGTCATTCCGCCGGCACCCGCGACCTGCAATGGCTCTACGACCGCGCCGGCAACCCGCTGTCGGAGGCCAATCCCCTCTTCAACCAGTGCCGCAACGCGGTCTACGCCGCGAACGGCGACACGAGCGCACGCTGGCAGGAGGGGTGCGGCTTGACCATCAGCGCACGGGTCGTACTGAACGGCAAGAATCCGGGGCTGGCGATGGCGTTCCACATCGCCATGATCCAGCAGTCGGATACCTACGCGCACGTCGAAAGCATGCGTTCCGAACTGGAGCGATCGAGCCAGGCGCGCCGCGATGCGGAGGTCAAGGAGGCCGGCGATGCCAGCGATGTCCGTCTCTGAAACGCGCCGGCGCATGCGTGCCTGCATACCCGCCGCGCTGGTCGCCGCGCTGGCGGCCTGCGGCGGCCAGGCGCAGCCTGAAGGCAATGTCACGGCATCGGACAACGGCGGCGGATCGGCGCCGCAGGACACCGTGGCGGCGTCGAAGGCACCCGCTTCACCGGCCGGCGCGTCTGCTGCGGCGCGCGCGCCACGGTTCGGCGAACGCCAGCTCGACCATCCGGACGACATGCAGATGCTGATGCTGGCGTATCGCCTGGAAGGGCGTGAACCGCCGATCGGCGAATGGGCTGCCGCGCAGTCCCGCGTGGCCTACGCCGACGAGTTCCAGCGCCCCGCCTTGCTGGCGGAAGAACGGCAGCGCCTGCAGGGCATCTACGACGGCACGGCCGACGTGGGGCAGTTGCGCATGAACGTCGATGCGCGGTTCGGCGAATACGACGCCGCGCGCGGTGGCTACTACCTGGATGCATTCATGCCGGGCAGTCGGTTCAACTTCAGCGTGCAGCCTGCGCCATCGACCACCGCGCAGCGCATCGTCCTGCAGATCGACAATCCGGAAGAGTTGAACTTCTGGCCGCTCGATGCGACAGCGGCGAAGGATGTACTCGAAAAGAACAGGGGGATGCGCGATGTCACCCTGGACAGCCATCTCCGTATCACGGGCATCGGCCGGCGCGGCGACGGCCCGGTGATCGGCGCGCGGTTGTCGGGCTACGCCATCGGCAGCGACCGCTACGGCAATCCCCTGAGATTCGGCGAACGCCGGTTCGATCCTGCGCAAAAGGCGGGGCCATGACATGGCATTGAAACGGCATGCGTGCGCCTGTGCCCTGACATTGCTGCTGTCCGCCTGCGGGAGCGGCGTGGAAGGCACGTACGAAGACGCGATGGGCATGAGCCGACTGCGCTTCGAGCGTAGCGGCAGGGTTGTGCAGTCGTCGGACCTGGGCGGCGTGGAACTGCAGATGCGCTACGAGATGGACGGCGACCGCCTCCGCCTGCGCCATCCCGGGATCGATGGCGCGGCGCTGGTGCTCACGCGCATGGATGAGAACACGCTGTCCGGTCCGATGGGCGTGACCTACAAGCGCGTCGACGACTGAACACGAACAGAAAACCGCGCTCTGCAGCGAGCAGGGTGCCCAACCATGATGCCCAGAGGAGATACGACAATGCGGAACTGGCTTTATTTCGACGCGATGGTGACGCCGAAGATCATCACCTTCATCTACTGGATCCTGCTGGCCGGCGCTGCCGTATCCGGCCTGGTCCTGATCACGAAAGGCTTCGGCATGATCCGTTATTCCGGTTTCGCGGGCTTCGGCATGATCGTCGCCGCGCCCATCCTGGCCGTGCTGTTCGCGCTCATGGCGCGCATCTACTGCGAGATCATGATCGTGCTGTTCAAGATCAACGAAGCCTTGCAGGACATCCGCCGCAAATAGCGCGCGTGCAGGACATCGCGTGGCGGAGGAACCTTCCTTCGCCGACATCATCACTCACCCGGGGCGTCGGCCATGACGGCAACGATCTTCAATCGCAAGACTTCATCACGTCTCCCACGATCCTGCGCGCGCGATCGGCAGCCGCCGTCGCTCGCGTGGCGACTGGCGACGGCGCTGTTCGTCGCCGTGCTGCTGCCACCGCAGTTGCATGCGGTGGATCGCGGCAAGCAGGTCGTGATCACCAATGCCGACGATGCCGCACGGCTGATGGATGCGGTGGAGAACGCGATCTGGGCCGCCGACGGTCAACCTGCCGCCAAGCCGGTCTACGTGGTGTACAGCATCGATTGCGCATGGAGCAAGCGCCTGTTCGACGACACCCGGGCGCTCGCGGGGAAGGTGCAGCTCAGGTGGATTCCCGTCGCGGGAAATACGGCGGCCTCCGTGGTGGCGGCACGCGACGGCGCCAGCGTCGCGAACGCCTTCGCAGGCCGCGCGTCGCGCGCGGCCGATAGCGGCGCACAGCGGGGACTGGTCTACAACCAGGGCGTCATGGACAGCATCACCTACCAGTTGCGGCGCTACGACCGCTCGCCGACATTCGCTTTTCCAACACTGGTGTATCGCAGCGGAAAAAGCGTGAAGGTGGTCGCCGGGAATCCTCGCAATCTGGCGGCCCTGCCGTCCGAGGTGCTGAACGAACCGCGCGCGGCGGGACTCGTGCCGGCCGGCATTGCCCTGTCGGCACAGGCTCCGACGCTGTTGCGCAGTCGGAACCTGCCGAAGTGGAGCCATCTCAACGCGTCGCCGATGATCTTCCATGCGGCGCCATCGCCGCAGGCGCCGCCCATCGATGATCTGGCCAGGGACTTCCTGGTGCCGGTCAGCGGCATCGTGGGCACGACCGGCTGGATCGAAGTGGCGCCCTGGGGATTGGACAAGCGCAAGGCCTACGTACACGACCCGGTGATGGCGCGGATGGCGATGCTGGATTACCGGGTCAAGCCGCAGGGCGGGCAGTGGCAGGCACGGGGGGCCACGCAGGTACGCGAGTTCCCCGACCTGGAGGCGCATGTACTGGAAACCCTGAAGGCCGGCGAACGATATCGTCGGACAGGCCAGGTGGAACGAGACGGCAGGGTGTGGGAGCAGATCGTGCTTTACGCGGACGGGACCCACGGGTACGTGCTGCGCTGAGGATGCGCCTTTCGGCGTGTCGGCTGCCCGCTTGCGGCCGAATGCGGCGATCGGACAGGGTGTGCTCGAACACGCCCTGCGTTGCAGACATCGGCATCACTCTGGCCGTGGGCAGCGACCGGGCAGATCAGCGTTTCAGATACGCGATCAACAGCACCAGATCCTCGTCGCCGGTCTGCTGGATGGAATGCGTGCTGCCGGTGCGCGTCAACATCGCATCGCCCGCGGTCACATCGTGCACGACGCCATCGAGGATGTAGTGGCCGCTGCCGCTGAGGACATAATAGATTTCGTCGTGATCGTGTTGGTGCAGGCCGATGCCGGCGCCCTTGTGCAGCGCGCGTTTGCGGAACTGGAACGGCATGTCGGGCGCGTCGGCGAACATCGGATAGGCGGTGGTGGCGCCGGCACCGCCGTGCGGGCCTGGCTGCATGCGCGCGAGGTCGGCGCTGTGTATGACCGATGATGGATGCGGCTGCGCGGCGCGATCGGCCAACGCGGAGGGACGCGCGCCGCAGTCGGTGTCGCGGATCACGTGCTCCGACAGCGCCGGGTCGAGTCGCTTCCAGGCATCCACCACCAGACACGCCACCGCGACCGCGCCGCGCTCCTGAAAATGGGTGTCGTCGGTCTGCGCCTGATCGGGCGTGTGCGCTTCGGGCACGTGCATGAAGAAGAGTTTCGACGGTTCGTCGCCAAGCGCGCGCAGCCAGTCGGAACTGCTGGCGTTGAGATCGATCAGGCCGAGCGTTTCGCGCGCGGCGAGATCGCGGACGGCCTGGGCGTATTGGCCGTGGGTATCCAGCAATTGGCCGCGATCGAACTTGCGCCGCGCCACCGGGGTGATCAGCAGCGGCATCGCGCCGCGTTCGCGCGCGAGGCTCACGTAGCGCATCAGCCATGTCGGAAACGCGTCGCGCGGCTCGTTGTAACGGCTGGGATCCTCGACCTTCGCGTCGTTGTGGCCGAACTGGATCAGCAGCACATCGCCGCGACGCAGATCCTTGTCGATGCCGTCCAGCCAACCCTGTTCGATGAAACTGCGCGCACTGCGGCCCGCCTGGGCGTGGTTGCGCACCTGCCATGCGGCGGGGTCGAGAAAACCCTGCAGTTGCTGGCCCCAGCCCTGTCGCGGCGCGCGCTCCGGGCCGTACGCGCTGGCGGTGGAATCGCCGGCGATGAAGACGCGGCGCGGCAGGGGTTCCGCAGCGATGACGGACGCCGCGAACGCGAGCATCGACACCATCACGGCGAACCTGCGCATGCCGGCGCTACCGCGCGAGCCAACCGCCGTCGACCGGGAGGATCGCGCCGTTCACGTAATCCGACGCGCGACTGGCGAGAAACACGGCAGCACCGTCGAGATCCGAGGCTTCGCCCCAGCGCCCCGCCGGGATGCGATCGAGAATGGCCTTGCTGCGGTCGGCATCCGCGCGCAGCGGTGCGGTGTTGTCGGTGACCATGTAGCCGGGCGCGATCGCGTTGACGTTCACGCCTCTCCCGCCCCACTCGTTGGCGAGCAGCCGGGTGATGCCGGCGATGCCCGACTTGCTGGCGGTGTACGACGGTACGCGGATGCCGCCCTGGAACGACAGCATCGACGCGACGTTGACGATCTTTCCGCCGTCGTTGGCGATGAAATGGCGGCCCGCGGCCTGGCAGAGGAAGAACGCGGATTTGAGATTCACGTTCATCACGTCGTCCCAGTCCTGTTCGCTGAAATCGACCGCGTCGGCGCGGCGGATCGTACCGGCGTTGTTGACCAGAATGTCGAGCCGGCCGAGCGCCGACAGCGTGGTGTCGATCATGCCCGCGATGGGTTCGATCGAGGACAGATCCGCGCGCAGTTCGACGCAGCGGCGGCCCAGCGCGCGCACCAGCGCCGCGGTTTCGCTGGCCGGCTGCCGGCTGGCGACCGCGATGTCTGCGCCCGCTTTCGCCAGCGCCAGCGCGATGCCCTGCCCCAGCCCGGCGTTGCCGCCGGTGACCAGCGCGACCTTGCCGCCGAGATCGAACAGATCGCTGCTCATGCGCGCCTCACTTCAGTTGGCAGATATCGAGCTGCTGCATGTCGGTGTAATCGAGGTTTTCGCCGCCCATCGCCCAGATGAAGCCGTAGTTGCGCGTGCCCGAACCCATGTGGATCGACCACGGCGGCGACACCACCGCTTCCTCGTCACCGATCACCAGATGGCGCATGTCGGCCGGATCGCCCATGAAATGCATGACTTTCTGGTCGTCGCCCAGGCCGAAATAGAAATACACCTCGGAGCGGCGGTCGTGCAGATGCGGCGGCATGGTGTTCCAGACGCTGCCCGGTTTCAGAAGCGTCAGCCCGAGCAGCAACTGGCACGAGGTGCAGGTGGCGGGAACGATGTATTGATAGATCGTGCGCTCGTTCGAGGTTTCCAGCGCGCCGCGTTCCAGCGGCACCGCCTGGTCGATCGAGATGTGCTTCGTCTCGTAGCGCGCATGCGCCGGCGTGGAGAACAGATAGAAGCGCGCGGGATTGGCGGCGTCGACGGAAGCGAACGTCACCTCGACGCTGCCCATCGCGACATACAGCGCGTCGCGCGGCTTGAGCGTGTAGGCGACGCCATCGACGGTCGCGATGCCGTCGCCGTCGGCGACGTTCACCACGCCCAGTTCGCGGCGTTCCAGAAAGGGTTTGCCGGCCGCGGAGGCCGGCTGGGTTTGCACGGGCAACGAAAGGGTCTGACGCACCGGCGCGGCGCCGCCGACGACGATACGTTCGTAATGGGTGTAGTTGAGCCGCACGGCATCGGCGGCGAACAGGCCATCGATCAGGTAGCGCTCGCGCAACTGGTCGTTGCTGGCGCCGTCCATCGAATCGGGATGACAGGCGTGATAGGTCTTCTGGAACATCGCTCCCCCGCTGGGATGCCTCGGCTCGGTCGAATCATAGCCGGGTTTCGAGGAATTTGACACCGGTTACCAAGACAATGCCCCGGGCGGCGGAAAACACGTTCAGGGAGTACCTGCGGCCCGGCAATGACGAGGCCATTCATTCATTTGCCCCTCCCGTCGTGCAGGGGCAGCGTTGTTGCTTCGGTTCCGGGAGAGACGGCACGCTGATCCGCCCGCTTGCGCGGGGTCACTCGCCACCACCGCCATCGCCCATGTCGCTGTTCTGCGACGACATCGTACGGCTGCCCATGCGCATGACCGGACCCTTCGGCCCGTCCATGCCCTGCGCTTCGGCCTGCGACTGCTGCAATTCCATCGTTTGTTGTCGGGTCTGCTGCACGGTCTGCGCGACCGACGACGATTGCTCGATGGTCTGCGAGAGCGCTTGCTCCATGTTGACGTCGATCCGACGATGCGCCGGATCGTTCAGCTGGCCTTGCACGACGAACACCGCTTCGGTCCGCCCGGTCTGCGGATCGATGCGATGGCTCGGCACCACATGATCGACGCGAGTGAAATTCCAGCCTTTGGCGGACAGCGCCTCGGCCACGCTCGACGCGCCCAGCGTCTGCTTTTCGTGTTGGGTCAGGCCCATGCCCGGCGCGGCTTCGACCTTGGCGATCGCGCTCTGCGCCTGCTGGTACATCAGATGCGCGGGGTGCGCGGGCTCGGTCATCAGCGGCGCAGCGGGACGATGCTCGCGCTGCTGCCCTTCGGATTCGCGCGACGGATCATCGTCGCGTTCGTTCTTTTTCATGGACAGCGAAGGATATTTCGCCAGCAATCCGGCCTCGAACGCATCCAGCTTCGCTTCCACGCTCGGTACCGCCGTGTCATTGAGATGACGCTGGAAACTTTCGTTACCGGAAGGGTATGCCAGCCCACCGAACGTCACCGACTTGGCGATGCTCACGGGATTGTCATGCGTCCGCACGGTGTTGGCGTGCAAGGCCGCGCCCGCAATCGCCACCGCGCCGGCAGTGGGCGCATAGCCGCTGACGTGCGCCAGCTTGTCGCCGGCGATATCCAGCACCTGATCCACCGACTTGCCCGCATAGGCAATCGCATCGTGCTGGTTCTGACTGCCGCGCACGGTCACGGTGTCCAAAGTCTGCGCGACAAACTGCGAGTTTTCGCGGATCTGCCGTGCTTCCTGGCTGGCATCGCGCAGGGCGTCCGCCGCTTCGCCCCTATTGCGCACCCGGGCCGCACTGCCGGCCTGCTGCAGTTCGGAGGCCTCACGGTTCGCCCAGCGCTGCACGCCATCGGGCAACAGGTCGATATCCCCGATCCGGCGAAGGACCGCAGCGCCAGCGGATGCGCCGCGCGCCTGGACTTCTCCCTGTACGAAATCGACGGTCGCCTCCGCCCTTCCGGCGAACTCGCGAACGTCGGCAGAGGCTTCGCCGCCCATGCGCAGACCGGTGGCTGCCGTCTGCCCCATCGTGCGGGACACGCCGCTCTGCACATCGGCCACAACACCGGCCATGTCGCTCACGGCATCGCCGGTATTGTCCAGCATCTTCGCCTGATGCTTGCCGCCGAACTCGGCCAACTCGCCCAGCGCATTGCCGGCGCGTGCCGCTTCCGCCTGGCGATGCGCCAGTTCCAGCAGCGGCCCGGCGAAGCTCGACGCCACCGACAGGCTGGGAACGTCCGCGCGCAGGATGGGCGCGCTTTCCGGGTCATCGGGGTTGCTGCGTTTCATCGCCTGCATCGGCACCACGCGCCCGGCCGCCAGCGGCATGTCGCGCAGATAACTTTCGGGGTCGCCGTCCGCCAACTTGTCCATGAGCGCCGCGAACGACGCGCGGGCATGTGGAGGCATCTGTTCGCCGATCCGCGCGACCATCGCATCCCGCGCATCCTCGGGCACGTTGACGAGAATGGTCGACGTGTGACGCATCACCTCGGCCAGCTGTTTGTTATGGAAGGCGTCCAACCGGTCGATGTTGTGGACCACGCCATCGCTGAGCAATTCGCCCTGCACCTGATAGGCGGTGATGCGCGCACTGGGGTCGTGAAGCTCGACGCCCGGGTTCTGACTCGCGAATCGCTGCGCCGTCATCGGGTGCAGCGGCGCGGCATTGATGGTGACCGCGCGCTCGCCGCTGACCGCGACAGCCGCCGTCGCCAAGCCGCCGCCGAGGGAGTGGCCGGTGTAATCGACATCGATACCGAACCTACGGAAATCATAGGCTAATCCCATTGCTCGGTCGTAGTAATCGGTCTGCAAGCCGATCGCCTGCGGGCCATTTACGCCCGCAAAATCTTCAAGGAGCGTCTCGCGCGTCTTGCCATTCGCTAGCTCAATCGGGCCGGAGGAGCCCTTGAAGGCAACAGTCGGTTTGTAGCCAGAGCCAAGAATCTCCGGATCGGGCAGATAGATTTCGGCGCGGAAGCCGGACTCGTCTGGCTTGAAATATTCAAGCAGCCTTTGATTGGTCAGTTCTGCCAATTCCGGTAAGTGCCTCCGCAGCTGGTCCAAATCCTCGCTGCCACGGTGCCAGCCATGCGGAGGTTGGCCTTTGCCTGCAGCGGATGCATACACATCCTGGCCCAGCCGGGAGCTTTCAGCTGCGTGGTGCATGGACTTCAACCGCTCCAGGTCGGCCATCGCCTCGGGCGTACCCAAAGCTTGTAGGTGCTCCCGCCATGCGCGGCGCTGTTCCAGTTCCTCCATCCGCGTCATGGCGCGGCCTCCTGCACCTCGGGCAGCGGCACCTTTGACTCATCGGTCTCGTAGCCGAATGTTTCCCGATCCTCGCGATAGTGTTTAGGCATCGATGGGCGCGAAAAGCCCTTCGCTAGCACCCAACGTTGGCATTTGGCCTGCCACTCTCGGCCGATACCTGCTTTCATGGGCTTCCAGAAAATAGCCTCAATCGTTGGAGACGCTGTGTGGCTGGAGAAAGGTGGAGTCGCCAGATCGCCGTAATATTCCAGGCCAGGGTCTGCGCCGCGCTCAAGCAGCCAATAGACCCTCTCGAAACCGCCTCTGGTCGCATAGAGCTCCACAACCGGCCCACTGATCCCACCGGGATTCGGCTCATTGATCTTCGCACCCCGCTCGATCAGCAATTGCACGTTCTGCCATCGGTTCTGCCATATGAAGGCTTGGAACACCAATGTTTCGTTATTGGAATTGAGTGTGTTTGGATCGCCACCATGATCCAGCAGATGGCGCAGGTAGATCGAATTCTCCTCTTTCGCAGCCCAGACCATGGCGTTGTTCCGAAAATACCGCCCCAGCGGCTTCCCTTGATAGGTGCGTGAAAAAGGCTTTGGATCGCGCGCATTAGGGTCCGCACCATTCTCCAGCATCGCCTTGAGACCCGCCGGATTCTTCGTGAAGATCGGCCACGCGATCAACGGCATGCCTTCCGGCGAGAAATGCTTGTCCGGATTCACGCCCTGCTCTTTCATCAGACGCCGCACTTCGGCGGCGTCGCCGAACTCGGCGGCCACGGCCAGCGCCTGCGCGCCCTTGTCGGGATACCATTTTTCAAGGCTACGGGTGTGTGCCGATTTCGCGGCAGGCGACGGCGGGGCAAACAGGCAGCCGCCAAGGCCAAGCAACAAGAGCGGCAGCAGCATTCTGGCGAACATGGATTTCATGGGCGATCCTTCGATGACGGCAGTGCAGCGTTCAATAGCAATATGTATTTTTTCGACTCACACGTGAATCGGTCGTGCGCGTCATGGCGTGACCTGCCGCACTTCGGGCAGCGGCACCTTCGACTCATCGGTCTCATAGCCGAAGGCCTCACGGTGCCTGCGATAGTTATCAGGTAATGGAGGGCGCTTGTAACCACGCGCTAAAAGCCATTGCTGACACTTGATCTGCCATTCACCTCCCTTGCCCCCCTTCATCGGCTTCCAGAAGATCGACTCGATGATGAGCGAGCGATGATCCTGGCTTGGCGGCAAGCTTCCTTTCGGCGCTGGGTCGGCACCATGTTCCAGCAACCAGTAGGCCTTTTCGAATGCACCTCTACCTGTGTAGTCATGCAGAATGGTCGTTACTTGACTTTTTGCATTTACATCAGCCCCCCGCTCGACCAGCAACTTCACGTTCTGCCATTGGTCCTGCCAGATAAACGCTTGAAACAGCAGGGTTTCATTGTTGGAATTTCGCGTGTTTGGGTCACCACCATGATCCAGCAGATGGCGCAGATAGATCGGATCTTCCTGCTTGGCGGCCCAGACCATAGCGTTGTTGTAGTAGTAGATTCCGACACTGCCATCCTTACCTCGATATATCTCGAACGGCTCTGTCACTCGTGCATTCGGATCAGCACCATTCTCCAGCATCGCCTTGAGGCCCGCCGGATTCTTCGTGAAGACCGGCCACGCGATCAACGGCATGCCTTCCGGCGAGAAATGCTTGTCCGGGTTCACGCCCTGCTCTTTCATCAGACGCCGCACTTCGGCGGCGTCGCCGAACTCGGCGGCCACGGCCAGCGCCTGCGCGCCCTTGTCGGGATACCATGTTTCAAGGCTACGGGTGTGCGCCGACTTCGCGGCAGGCGACGGCGCGGACAGCAGGCACCCTGTCTGCAGGAACAGCACCGTCGACAGCAGCAACAGATCGATGAACCTCTTCATTCCCACTCCCTCTTCAATCCCGTCCGACGCTGCATTCGCGGCAGCCCGGCCGCTGCATCAACAGAATACCAGCAGCACCACAAGCATCAGGCAGCGCGCCGCGTTCATCACCGTGGCGAGAAGCCATTCCGGATAGAGCCTGATCGGCTTCCCGGGCACCAGGCAAATCTCCTGATGCCGCATTCACGCGTCTGTACGGCTGGACACGGAGAGGGGCGATATCGAGCGATACCGCCAGCCCGCATCAATCATCCTTCTGCGCATGCGTCTCTTCCCGGCTCACCATCGATCCATCGCAGTCATGTCCTTCCGAAGCCGTCGTATCCAGTGTGCAGGGTGCACGGGGAAATATCATCCCGATGCAAACAATAATTTGTTATTTATATAAAGTAAATACGTTGCACACCGGCGGGGCCGGCGGATGACGACGGCAGCGCTTGCGATGCCAGGACAGGATATTTCCGTCCAGCGGGATGCGCAGTCGGATTTCTCCGCAATGGCTTGTAGGAGTATTCCTACCCTTTCGCGAGTTCGAAGGCATCGATGGCCGGATGGATCACGCCAACGGCTTCTGTGCTCAGTCGATACGCCGCTCTGCCCCGCTTCGCGCGGACCCATTCATCAGACGCAGGCGCTCAAGCCGCCGCATGCCGATGGGCACCAACGGGCCGGCCCGGAAGGGCGAAGCGCGCTCAATCCGCCATCGGCGGCTGACAGGAATCACGGGCGACCAGATGCGGGGTGACCGCGGTGGTGACCGTCGACGATGCGCCGTCCTGGGCCAGCAGCAGCGCCGCGGCCTGACGGCCGACATCGCGGACCGGCAAGCGGATGGTGCTCAGCGCCGGCCACAGCTGCGAGGCCAGCGGGCTGTCGTCGTAGCCGACCACCGACAGCTCGGCCGGGATCGAAATGCCCATGCGCTGCGCCGCCTTGTAGATGCCCGCAGCCATTTCGTCGTTGCAGGCGAAGATCGCGGTGGGACGGTCGGGGCGGGCCAGCAATTGCTCGGCGCCGGCGACGCCGGACTCGAAGGTGTAACCGCCTTCGTAGATGCGCTCCGCCGGCACCTGGATGCCGCGCCGCGCCAGCGCATCGACGAAGCCGTCGCCGCGCTCGATCGACGAGCGATAGCGACGCGGGCCGGTGATCAGGCCCACGCGGCGATGGCCGAGCGATTCGAGATAGTTCGCCGCTTCGGCGCCGGCGATGCGGTCGTGGGTGACCAGCATCCTGCCGGGATCGTCCAGCGGGATCGATGCGATACGCACGTAGCGGCAATCGATCGCGCGCAGGGTTTCGGCCAGCGCCTGATCCTCGGACACGCGCGGAATCAGGATCACGCCGTGCAGTTTCTGCTGCTGCACGAACCGGCGGATGCCGTCGATGTAGCCCTCGCTCTTGCTGTCGCAGGGATGCACGACCAGTTCGTAGCCCGAATCGCGCAGCGCGTCGAGCACGCCGTACTGGATGTTGACGATGTACTGGGCAGTCGGGTTGTCGAACACCAGCCCGATCAGGAACGAACGCCGGAACGCCAGCCCGCGCGCCTGCGGGTCGGGCACGTAGCCGTATTCGCGCATCAGCGCGTGCACCTTGGTGCGGGTGTCGGGCTTGACCAGCGGCGAGTCGTTGATGACCCGCGACACGGTTTTCTTCGACACCCCCGCGAGGCGGGCGATATCGTTGATCGTGGCTTTGCCGGATGCGGCGGACGGCGTGGGCCGCGCTGTCGAGGAAACGGGGGTTTTGGCGGTCATGCGGCGATTATGGCCCGAATCGCCCCGCGGATGTCCCGGGGGACATCGCCATGTTCAATTCATTTCAGCGCGAGCGGCAGCCACAGCGACAGCGCGGGTATGAACGCCACCGCCAGCAGTACGGCGAAGGCGGCCAGCCAGAACGGCCAGATCGTCTTCAGCGCTTCGCCGACGCCGATCCGGCCGATCGCCGTACCGACGAACAGCACCGACCCCACCGGCGGCGTCACCAGGCCGATACCGCCGGCGAGGATCAAGACCACGCCGAACTGCAGCGGATCGATGCCGTAGGCCTTCGCCACCGGCAGGAAGATCGGCGTGCAGATCAGGATCATCGGCGCCAGATCCATGAACGTGCCCAGCAACAACAGCACCACCATGATCAGCAGCAGAATCGCCAGCTTGCTGTCCGCGACCGCGCGCATCGCTTCGACCGTGGCCGCGGGGACTTCCAGATACGCCAGCAGCCAGCCGAACGAGGCCGCGGCGGCGATCACGAACAGGATCGCGCCGGTGGTGCGCGCGGCGTGGGTCAGGGTATCGAGGAACGCGGACCAGCCGAGCTTACGATGCACCACGCAGGCGACCAGCAGTGCGTACAGCACCGCGATGGCCGCACTTTCGACCGCGGTGAAAATGCCGGCGCGGATACCGAAGAAGATCAGCGCGACCAGCATCAGCCCGGGCAGCGCCGCGACGAAGCGCTGCAGCAGCGCCGTGAAGCCTGGGAAGGCTTCGGTGCCGTAACCGGCGCGACGCGCCAGCACGTAGGCGGTGACCATCATCGCTGCTGTCATCAACAGCGCCGGCAACATGCCGGCGGCGAACAGATCGATGATCGAGACCCCGCCGCCCGCCGCCGCCGAAAACAGAATGAGATTGTGCGACGGCGGCACCAGCAATGCGACGAGCGCGGCGTTGATGCTGACGTTGACCGCGTAATCCTTCGCGTAACCGCGCTGGACCATCTGCGGGATCATCGCGCCGCCGACCGCCGACACGTCGGCGATGGCCGAGCCCGACACGCCGCCGAAGAACAGCGAGGACACGATGCTGACCTGGCCCAGGCCACCGCGCATGCGCCCGACCATCGCGCTGGCGAGGCCGATCAGGCGTTCCGAAATGCCGCCGCGCATCATGATTTCACCGGCCAGGATGAACAGCGGTATCGCCACGAGCGACGCCGAACCCGCACCCGCGGTCACCTGCTGCGCCAGGATCAACGGCGGCAGATCGATGTAGGCCAAGGTTGCGAGTGCAGCGGCGGCCAGCGAGAACGCCACCGGCACGCCGATCATCAGCAGCAGCGCGAACACGCCGAACAGGATCATGATTTCCATGCTTATTGCGCCTCCGCACGCGCGATGGGCGCCGGCATTCCAGGCGCGCGAAAGCAGCGCGCCAGCGCGAAGATCGTCATCAGCGCGCCGCCCAGCGCCACCGGCGCATAGGGCAGCGTTTCCGGGAACGGCGCACCGGCGGTGCGCACATCCAGGCCGCCGAGGAACAGCGCGGACGACCACCACGCCAGCACCGCGCCGAGCAGTGCGATGGTGAGTTTCGCGAACACGAACAGCATTCTGCGCAGTGCGGGCGGCGCCATGTCGGCCAGCAGCGTGAACGCGAAATGGCGATCATTCTGGACGCCGGCCGCAGCGCCGAACGACATCGCCGAGGCCAGCAGCACCAGCGTCACCGGCTCGGTCCAGCTCGGCGAATCGTTCAGCACATAGCGCGCGAACACCTGCCAGCCCTGTACCGCGACCAGCCCGACCAACGCCAGCGCGGCCAGCGCGACCACCGCATCGGCCAGGCGATCCAGTCCTGCTTTCATCGGTTCCGCTTTCGTTGCAACGTCATCGGGCATCTGCGGTCTTCTCCGTCATGCCGCCGCGCGGATCGCGTCGTGCAGGCGGCGCAATTGCGGGTCGCGCAGCAGCTCGCGCACCAGCGGTTCCGCGGCCTTGCGGAATGCGTCCGCATCGACCGTATTCATTTTCACCCCGGCCGCTTCCAGCGCGCGCCGGGATTCGGCTTCGGACGAGTCCCACAGATCGCGCATGATCTTCACCGAGGCCTGCGCCGCGTCCGTCAACAGTGTGCGATCCGACGGCTTCAGCGCATCGAGCGTGCGTTTGGACATCAGCAGCGCGTCGGGTGCGTAGGAATGCGCGCTCTGCGACCAGTAACGCGCGGTTTCGAAATGGCGGCTGGCGTGGAAACTGCGCAGGTTGTTCTCCGCGCCGTCGATCAGATGCGTTTCCAGCGCCGAGAACACTTGCCCATACGGCAAAGGCGTGGGATTGCCGCCGAGCCGCCGGATCAGCGCGATGAAGATGTCCGAGGGCGGCACCCGCAGTTTCAGCCCGGCGAGATCGGCCGGCAGGCGCAACGGACGGCGGGTGTTGTAGAAGCAGCGCGCACCGCTGTCGTACAGCGCCAGGCCCACGACATCGCGCGCTTCGAAGCCGCGCAGCACCGTCGCGCCGACCGCGCCATCGTGGACATGCCGCTGATGCGCCACCGAATCGAACGCGAACGGCATGAACAGCGCTCTGGTCAACGGAAACGCATTGTTGAGTGCGCCGGTGTAGACGCGGGTGAAATCGATCGCGCCGTGACGCGCCATCTCCAGCGTGTCGGATTCGCGGCCGAGCTGGCCCGCGTGATACAGACGGATGCGCAGCCGACCGCCGGTTTCGCGCTCCAGCGTTTCGCCGATCCAGCGCACCGCGGCGACGGTCGGATAATCCTTCGGATGCACATCGGTGGCGGTGAGTACGCCACTGGCGCGACGGTCGCTCGCGCCCACGCCGAAGACCGCGCCCGCACCCGCTGCGCACAGGCCCTGCAGCAAACGCCGACGCCCGTTCACGCGTCGCGCCTCGGCATCGCCAGCACCGCGACGACCGGAATCTCGCCGATACCGTCGAACGCGACCCGCGCCTGCTGTCCCGCGCGGATATCGTGGATACCGGTGGCGGCGCCGGTGGACACCAGCTGCCCCGCGCGCAGCGGCATGCCGCGACGCGCGCAGCGCGCCAGCGCGAAACGCAGCGCGGCGACCAGGCCACCGGCGATATCGCTGGCGCGACCGCTGCCGACGACCACGCCATCGATCGCGGTTTCGCAACGCAGATCCTGTTCGAGCGTCCCCAGCATGCGTCGCCACTCCGGCACCGGCGGTCCGAGAATCAGACCGGCATTGTTGCCGAAGTCCGAGACCACCACCGCCGGGCCCAGATCGTTGATCCGCGGCAACGGGCTGCCGGCCAGCTCGGCGCCGACCATCAGGGTATCGATCAACGCAAGCGCCTCGTCGTCGGTCCACGCGGTCTTGCCTACCGGCGCATCGGCGCCGAGCCGGAATACGAATTCGGCCTCGACCGCGGCGAAGCCCCCGGCGATCACCGCGAAGCCAGCGGCGTCTCCGGGCAGCACGCGCTGCACCGCATCCTCGAAGATCGGGCCGACCAGGCGTTCTTCGCCCATCCGCGCCAACCAGACATCCGGAATCTTGCCGACCTTCCAG
>JAIMKJ010000019.1:48060-48334 GCA_020692565.1 Thermomonas sp. | reverse complement strand
CGCGATCGCGGCGTCCTGGCTGGCGTAACCGGCATCCAGCGACGGCGGCAGCGCGCCCGGATAGTCCGGCAGCGCGGACGCCGCCAGACGCGCGCGGACCAGACGCCGCGCGATTTCCCAGCTTTCGGAGTCGTCGCCCACCACGCCGCCGCCCACCGTCTCGTTCATTCCCGGGTTCGTCCCCTGATGCGTTGAAAGGTGTTGTATAGGAAACCGGTGTCATTGACAATCTGCAGTGCACGATAAGCCACCTTCCGGAGATGCCGGCATGACC
>JAIMKJ010000019.1:0-48048 GCA_020692565.1 Thermomonas sp. | reverse complement strand
CTGACCACCCTCACCGCCCTGCTGCTGTCGCTGGCACAGACCGCCGCCGCTGCCGCGCCTTCTCCTCACCCGGAAAGCGGGCCGGCAAGCGAACCTGCGTTCCCGGGCGCTCTGGGCTGGGCCGCGCACACGCCCGGCGGACGCGGCGGCAGGATCGTCCGCGTGACCACCCTGGCCACCGAAGGTCCGGGGTCGTTCCTGGAAGCGGTGAGCGCGAAAGGCCCGCGCATCGTGGTCTTCGAAGTCGGCGGCGTGATCGATCTGGGCCTGAAGACGCTGAAGATCCGCGAACCCTTCCTCACCATCGCCGGCCAGACCGCACCGCAGCCGGGCATCACCCTGATCCGCGGCGGCATCGACATCGCGACCCACGACGTGATCGTGCGCCATATCCGCGTGCGCCCCGGCGAAGCCGGCCAGCCGAAACGCAGCGGCGTGGATTTCGATGCGATCTCCACCGTCGGCGGCCGCGACATCATCGTCGACCACTGCTCGCTGACCTGGGCCACCGACGAGAATCTTTCCGCGTCCGGCCCGCGTTTCGGCGGCGACACGCCGCAGCAATGGCGCGACAACACGTCGCATCGCATCACCTTCAGCAACAATCTCATCGCCGAAGGCTTGGCCGACTCCAGTCATGGCAAGGGCGAACACTCGAAAGGATCGCTGATCCACGACAACGCGCGCGACATCCTGATCATCGGCAATCTCTACGCCAGCAATCTCGAACGCAACCCGATGTTCAAGGGCGGCACGCAGGGATTGCTGGTCAACAATCTCATCTACAACCCCGGCCAGCGCGCGGTGCATTACAACCTGATCGCCGCAGAATGGGACGGGCACGCCTATGAAGACGGCCGCCTTGCGTTGATCGGCAACGTGATGCGCGGTGGACCGGATACGCCGGCGCAATCGGTGTTCTTCATGTTCGGCGGCTCCGGCGCGCTGGATCTGTACCTGCACGACAACCTCGCGGTCGATCGCATCGGCCAGCCGCTGCCGATGCAGGGCCGCTACAGCACCGCGCCGGCCGGTGTGCGCATGCTCAAGACCCCGCCCGCGCTGCCGTTCGGGGTGAAGCCGCTGCCTGTCGCCGAGGTGCAGGACGCGGTGATCGCGAATGCCGGTGCGCGACCGTGGGATCGCGACGACATCGACCGGCGGATTCTCGCCGACACCATCGAAGGCCGCGGCGAAGTCATCGACAGCGAACAGGCCGTCGGCGGCTATCCCAAGCATGCGGAAACGCGCCAGCCGTTCGTACCGGCCGACTGGAATCTCGACAGCATGGAGCCGCTGAAACCGCTGCCGCGCCGCGACCCGCTGCGCTGATCGCGCACCGAGCCGGACACTGGATCGACGCGTGGATCTCGACCGCCGGCGTGCGCTGCAGACCGGACTCGCGCTCGCCGTCGGCACGATGCTGCCGCAAGGCGCTTCTGCCGGCCGCGACCCGCATGTCGTCGCACGCACGCGCAGCGGTCGCGTGCGCGGGTTCCGCGACTCGACAGCGGATGCGCGGGACGTGCTGTCGTTCAAGGGTATTCCCTACGGCGCCGACACCGCGACCACGCGGTTTCTTCCGCCGGACCGCGAAACGCCGTGGCGCGGCGTGCGCGATGCTTTGCGCTACGCCGCATCGGCGCCGCAGAGCGGCGAACTCGGCCCGGGCAGCGAGGACTGTCTCGCGCTGAATGTGTGGACGCCCGCGCTGCGCGACGGCGGCGAACGTCCGGTGCTGGTCTACCTCCACGGCGGCGCCTACAACACCGGCTCCGGCAGCGACCCGCTCTACGACGGCGCGCGCCTTTGCCGGCGCGGCGATGTCGTCGTGATCACGCTGAATCACCGCCTGAATCTGTTCGGCTATCTATACCTGGGCGAGTTCGACACGCGCTATGCCGCATCCGGAAACGTCGGTCAGCTCGACCTGATCGCGGCGCTCGAATGGGTGCGCGAACACGCGGCCGAGTTCGGTGGGGATGCCGGGAATGTCACCGTGTTTGGCCAGTCCGGCGGCGGGGCCAAGATCGCGACGCTGATGGCGATGCCGAACGCCGCGGGCCTGTTCCATCGCGCGATGACCATGAGCGGACAGCAGGTGACCGCCGCCGGGCCGCGCGCCGCCGCGCAGCGCGCGAAGATAGTCCTCGACGCGCTCGGGCTTGGACCGGATCGCCTCGATGCGCTGCACTCGCTGCCCATCGAAACGCTGCTCAAGGCCGCGCGCGCCCGCGATCCGTCGCGCATCGAAGACATGCGTCTCTACTTCGGCCCGGTGCTCGACGGCCACGATCTGTCGCGCCATCCCTTTCACCCCGATGCGCCGCCGCAGTCCGCGCGCATCCCGATGATCATCGGCAATACCCGCGACGAAACCCGTGCGTTCCTCGGCAACGATCCGGCCAACCACGCGCTGAGCTGGGGCGCGCTACCGGAAGCGTTGCGCAGGCATCAATACGTCGATCTGCCGCCGGACACGGTCATCGCCGCATATCGTCGACTGTATCCGCAGTACACCGCCAGCGATGTGTTCTTCGCTGCGACCACCGCCGGGCGCTCATGGCGCGGCGCGATACTCGAAGCCGAAGCGTGCGCGCAACAGGGCGCGCCCACGTGGATGTACCAGCTGGATTTTCCATCGCCGCTCGACGGCGGAAAATACGGCGCGATGCATACGCTGGACATTCCGCTGGCGTTCGACAACATCCGCCAGTCCGGCTCGCGCACCGGCGACGGCGCAGAGGCGCAGTCGGTGGCGGATGCGATGAGCGGCGCGCTGCTCGCGTTCGCGCGCAGCGGCGATCCGAACCATGCCGGCCTGCCGCACTGGCCGCCGTACCGGCTCCCGCAGCGCGCGACGATGCTGTTCGATACCGCATCGCGGACTGTCGACGATCCCCGACGCGGCGAACGCGAACTCTACGAGCGCGCGCCCTTCATCCAGCGCGGCACATTCTGAGCCGCCCGACACCTGCGTACAACTCGGGAACGCTGCGCAAAAAAAAAGCGGCGTCACCCCAACCCGGATGACGCCGCCAACAGGGACCCACCTCGATGCTTCAGAACGAATAGCGCGCGCCGACGAAATACTGCCTGCCGGTGTGGTGATAGACCGAGGCCCGATTGCCCACGGTGTCGACGAACTGGTCGTTGTACTCGTCGGTCAGGTTGATGCCTTCGAGCGTCAACGTCAGATGGTCGTTGACATTGAATTTCATGCTCGCGTCGACGTTGAAGGTTTCGTTCTTGCCTTCGAAGTTGTTGTTGTTGCGGCCCGGAACCGTCTGCAGGTAACGGTCGCGATAGGAGCCGGACACGCGCGCGCTGAACCGCTTGTTCTCGTAGTAGAGGGTCGCGTTGTAAGCGTCCGGCGACAGATTCACCAGATCGGCGGTCACGAACAGGCTGCTGGTCGGCGAGATCGCGTAGTCGATCTCGGACTCGACGTGCGTGTAGTTCAACAGCAGGCCGAAGCCGCTCCATGCGCCCGGCAGGAACGAGAACGGTTGCTGATAGTTGATCTCGAAGCCTTTGAGCGGACCGCCGGGCGTGTTGATCGGCGAGGTGATGTCGAACGGCGTATCCGCCGGCAGACCCGAGCCGGTCAGCAGGTCCAGCGGCAGGCCGGTGGTGTTGAACGGACGGGTTTCGCGCAGCGTCTGGATATAGGTATCGATATCCTTGTAGAACAGCGCGACGCTGAGCAGCGAATTCTCGGCGAAATACCATTCGGCGGACAGGTCGTAAGTGGTCGCGCGGAACGGCTGCAGCATCGGATTGCCGGTGGTGATCGTGCGCAGGGTGGTGTTGACGGTGCCGCCGGGATTGAGACTGGGCAACTGCGGCCGCGCCATCACCTTCGCGGCGCCGAAGCGCAGCACGACCTTGTCGGCCACGTCCCAGGCCAGATTCAACGACGGCAGCCAATCGTCGTACTCGTTGCGCACCGCCACTTCGCTGCCGCCGCCGGTGGCGAGATAGCCGGTCGCGGTCACTTCGGTGGACGCATAGCGCGCACCGAGGTTGCCGCGCAGGCGGCGACCGACGAACTCGGTGTCGAAATCCATCTGCAGATAACCGCCCTGATCGGTTTCGCGCACCGCGAAATTGCCGCCGCGCGCGTTGCCGACGGTGATGCTGCCGAGCCGGAAATCGTCACCGTCGCCGGCCGTGCCCGGGGTCGGGTCGCAGTTGCAGTAGATGTTGAACAGGCGCGCGATGGCGTTGAGATCGGGAATCAACCAGCCATTGTGGTTGCCCAGACCGAAGCCGCCGAACGTGCGGGTGATGTCGGCGACGGTCACGCCCGCCGGCAGGCCCGGGACGCGGGTTTCGTTGGTGCGCCGCGATTCGAAGGTCTCGAAACCGTATTCCTTCCAGCCCAGGCCGGCCTTGAACGCGATCGACGTGTTGAGGTCGTAGATCAGGTTGAAGCGCGCGTTCTGGAATGTGTTGTCGGCGCCGAGCGGACGGATGCGGATTTCGGAACCGGTCGAATTCGCCACCGGGCTGCTGACCCATTGCCATGCGGTCGGGCTATTGACGTCGAACGGATAGGTGATGATCGGCTCGCGATCGTTGCCGCGGAAATCCCACGAGTAGCCGTCGACGTTCTGGATGTCGAGGGTGACCGTGGTCTGCACCGGATTGCGGAATTCGGACTTCGACAGCCCCGCCTGGGCGTTGAAGCTCAGCTTGTCGGTGAAGCGGGTCTGGAAGTCGAAACCGACCTGGGTGAACGTGGTTTCCAGTTCGTCGTAGCGCGATTCGGAACGTACGTCGACGTTGTTGAACACGCCGTAGACCAGATTGCCGCGTGCGTCGACTTCCGCCGCGACGACTTCGGTCTGCGGCTTGCCGCCCTGCGCTGCGGTGCGGCTGAAGGAAATGGTTTCCAGGAAATCTTCCTGACGCGTGGCTTCCAGCTTCGAGTAGAGCGCGTCGATCGCCACGGTGGTGTCGTCGTTGATCCGGAACTGGAACGCGCCGGTGATGCCGGTCCGCTCCTGTTCGTGGGTCAGGCGACCGTAACGCGGCAGGCGCGGATGGAATACGCCGGGCGCCATCGCGGTGTTGTACGCGCCGACGTTGGACGCCGTGTTGGCCGGGCGCGGAATGCCGGCGGCGCAGTTGGCCGCGGACGCGCCGGCGCCGGTGGACGCGGGCATCACCCCGACCGGACTACAGAAGCCGCCCGACGCGCTGCTGGGCTCCCAGCGCACCGCACTGAAGCCTTCTTCCAGCGCATTGCGCTTGCTGTGCGCCACCGACAGCGCGGCGCCGATGCGACCATCGGCCCAGGTGTTGCTGATCAGGCCGGCGAAGCGCGGATCCCACGAGTCCGACAGATCGTTGTAGCTCATCTGCCCGCTCACCGTGGCGGTGAACTTGCGATAGTCGAACGGCCGGCCGGTGCGCAGATCGACGGTCGCGCCGAGCGAGCCTTCGTCGACTTCCGCCGATTGCGTCTTGCGCACCGTGAGGTTGTTGAACAGCTCGGATGCGAAAACGTTGAAGTCGAAGCCGCGGCCGCGATTGGCGCCGCCCGAGCTGTCGGTGCCGCCGGTGGTGGACAGCGCTTCCATGCCGTTGAGACGGACGCGGGTGAAATCCGGCCCGAGACCGCGCACGGTGATCGAACGCCCTTCGCCCGCGTCGCGGTCGATGGAAACGCCGGGCACGCGCTGCAGGGATTCGGCCAGATTCTGGTCCGGGAACTTGCCGATGTCCTCGGCCACGATCGCATCGATCTGCTCGGCGGAGTCCCGCTTTTCGTCCAGCGCCTTGATCAGGCTGGCGCGGAAACCGACCACCTCGACCTTGTCGAGCGCAGCGGGCTCAGCGTCTTCGGCGGGCCCCGCGGGTGCCGACTGCTGTGCGGCGGCCGTCATCGCGGCCAACTGGATGGCCAGACCGATCGACGCAGCGAGTATGGTAACCGGTGTCTTTTTGTTGCCGTGCTGACTGTGCATCTATTCCCCCTCCCGGAAATATAAGGCGAGATTGCCGCGGGACACTCTGCCGGGGAGACGGTTATGATGTCCGTCGAAGCCGTGAAAAATGACACCGCTGGTCAAACCGTAGCAAAAGACTTCTCCCAAAGCATGCTGCAACGCAGCAGCCCTGCCCGACTGCAGCGTTGGCCGATGCTGTGTCGGGGCCCGCACCCGTTATCGGAGGTTCCATGACTGGTCAGACCGTATGTCCGGATCGGATCGCATTTCCTGGCCGGATCGTCTGTTTCGGCGAACTCCTGCTGCGCCTGGCCGCCCCGGGCCGCGAGCGTCTGCTGCAGACACCGCGACTCGACGTCCACATCGGCGGCGCGGAAGCCAACGTCGCGGTGTCGCTGGCGCGGCTGGGACACGCCACGGCGATGGCCGGCGCGATCGCCGACAACCCGCTCGGCGATGCGGCGTTGGGCGAACTGCGTCGCCACGGCGTCGATGTCGAAGGCGTGCTGCGCCGCGACGGGCGCATGGGCCTGTATTTCCTGGCGACCGGCGCTGGCCTGCGCCCCAGCGAAGTGCTGTACGACCGCGCCGGATCGACATTCGCGCTGACCGGCGCCGCGGCCTACGACTGGCCGCGACTGATGGCGGGAGCCGCACTCTTCCATGTGTCCGGGGTGACGCCGGCACTCGGCCAGGCCACCGCCGACGCCGCACTGGCAGCCGCGCGCGCGGCGCATGCGGCCGGCGCGCTGGTGTCTTTCGACGGCAACTATCGCTCGAAACTCTGGGCCGCCTGGGACGGCGACCCGCGCGCGATCCTGCACGCATTGATCGCGGAAGCCGACCTCGCCTTCGCCGATCACCGCGACATCGCCGTGGTCCTCGGGGAGGACGACGGCCCCGTCGATCGCAGCGAGCCTGCCGCGCGTTTCGCAGCGGCTGCGGCGCGCGCGTTCGCCGCATTCCCGCGGCTGCGACGCATCGCCGCCACCGTGCGTCACCAGCACAGCGTCGACGACCACAGCATGAGCGCGCTGATGGCGACCCGCGACGGCGCGCTGCATGTCGCCCCGACTCATGCGCTGCACGGCATCGTCGATCGCATCGGCGCTGGCGACGCCTTCGCCGCGGGCGTATTGCATGGCCTGCTCAGCGGCATGGCCGATGCCGAAAGTCTGCATTTCGGGCTCGCCGCCGCCTGCCTGAAGCACAGCATTCCCGGCGATTTCAATCTGGCCGATCGCGACGATGTACTGGCATTGATGCGCAACGAACGCCTGGACGTGAAGCGCTGAACGACGAACGCCGGCTCCGATACGCGCAAACGAAAACGACGCCACCGGGCGTCGTTTTCGTTTGCGGCGAATGGGCCGGTGCGCGCTGGCTCAGGCCGGCACGACCTCTTCCAGATCGAAGTACCCGTTGTAGCCCTTCATGTAGACTGCGGCGCGGTGACCGAACAGCAGCACGGCCTCGGTGCGGGTTTCCAGTTCGCCATCGTCCATGATCGTGGACTTGACCCTGGTGCCCACCGGATGGCGCACATTCCAGCTGCGCACTTTTTCCGCTGCCACATTGGTCGGCGCGGCCGCCGGGGCGTCGACGTTCGACGTATTCGCGGATCCAGCGGCCTGCTGCGCCGGAAAGAAGCCGTCGAGCACATCGTCCGGGGTCTGGCGGCGGATGGTTTCGACCAGTTTGGTCAGCACATCGCCGTGACCCAGCTCCTCGAATTCGGCGCCCTTGCCGCGGCTGCGCGCCAGCGCCAGCGCCAGGAGATATTGCACGCTGCCGCTCCATTGCACGGTGCTGGCGATCTGGCTGGACAGGGTCTCCAGCAGCTTGCCGGCCTCGTAAGGACGCGCGGTCACGTTGGCGATCACCGGAATCTTCGGCGCGGAAAACTCGAAACCCTGCAGGTATTCGCCGAACTGCACCATCGCATCGCGCATGAAGCGCGAGTGGAACGCACCGCTGGTGGCCAGCGGATAAAAGCGCATCTTGCCCTTCTTGAACAATGGCTGGGCCTTGGCGATCTGCTCGGCAGAACCCGAAATGACGATTTGCGAAGGCGAATTGTAGTTCGCCAGATACACATCGGCGATGCCGCCGGCCGCGAGCGTCTCTTCGATCTCGTCCTTGCTCGCATTGAGCACCGCGGCCATGCCTCCGCCGGTGACTTCGCCCATCAGCGCGCCGCGCTTCTGCACGAACTTCAGACCGGTCTCGAAATCGAAACAACCCGCCGCCATCAGCGCATCGAACTCCCCGAGGCTGTGCCCGGCGAGGAAATCCGGGATGCCGCCGCCGTCTTCGAGCTTCGCGAAATACGACAGCGCATTGACCGTATACAGCGCCGGCTGGGTGAACTGGGTCTTGCCCAACTCGCCCCGCGGGTCTTCCAGGCACAACTCCTTGATCGAGTATCCCAGGATCGCATCGGCCTGTCCGGTCATGTCGCGGAAACGGTCGAACAGTTCGCCGCCCATGCCTTTGGCCTGCGATCCCTGGCCCGGAAACATATAGATCTTCATGCGTTCAACTCCATGCAATGTATTCGGAATGGTGTGTGCGGCTTCGAGCACGCCGGCGATGCGTCGCGATCCGGCGGGGAATATCGCGGTCCTCAGCAACGCTCCAGACAGACCGCGGTGTTCACCCCGCCGAAGCCCATGCTCATGTTCAACGCGCGGCCGATGGCATGCGGCTCGGCGTTATCCCGTATCCACGCGAAATCCGCCTCGAACGGGTCGTCCAGATTCCGCGTGGGATGCAGTCTGCCGGCGCGCATCTGCAGCAGCACCGCCGCCAGTTCCACCGCACCGGCGGCGGTGAGGCCGTGGCCGACGATGGACTTGGTGGCGTTGATGCGGGCGTGCGTCAAGCCGCACGCCCGCAGCGCCGCCAGTTCAGTGATGTCGCCGATGTGCGAACCGGTGCCGTGCGGATTGACGTAGTCGATATCGGCGGCCGACAGCCCGGCCATCGTCATCGCGTCGCGGATCGCGCGCACTTCGCCGTCGAGCGATGGATTTGGATTGCGGTTGCCGTCCATCGCCATCGCCCAGCCGGCGACGCGCGCATACGGCGAGACGCCGACGCGTCTGGCCGCGATGTCGGCGCCGGACCCGACACGCTCCACCACCAGCGCCCCGCAGGCTTCGCCGAAAATGAAACCGTCGCGCTCGCGATCGAACGGACGACAGGCCAATGCCGGCGTTTCGGCATAACGGTCGGACCCCATCGCACCGAGCGAGCGGAACCCTTGGCACTCCCAGTACGACAGATCCATCAGCGCACCGAGCGCGATGCAGACGTCGGCGCGACCCGAACGCACCGCTTCGATCGCCTGGATCGCCGCGACCTGACCGCTGGCCGACGCGCCGCCGACGGTGAAGGCGAACGCGCGGATGCCGAAGACTTCGGTGCACAGCCCGCACAGGTCGCTGTCCATGAACGACACACCGTAATTCGGGCGCAGGAAACCCTCGCGGCCGCGGAACGGATCGGTGGCCAGCAGTTGCTCGCGCTGCTGTACGTTGGAACCGCCGACGATCAGGCCGATCCGCAGTGGATCGACGTCATCGAGCGCCGCGTCGTTCCACGCCTCATCGAGCGTCGCCAGTGCGACCTGCGCCGACAGCGACGCGGTGCGCAGCAGGCCGCGCGGAATGCGCTCAGGCATGCGCAGCGCTTCGATTTCGGCGCCCAGGAACGGTGCCGACGGCGTACCGGCAGCCGCCGTCGCAGCGACCGGACGCTGACGCCCCGGCCGACGCATGACATCGAAACGATGGCGACCTTCCAGCAGCGCAGCGAGGAAATCCGCGCGCCCCTGACCGACGGCGGCGGTCACGCCGACGCCGGTAATCAGGATGTCGTCCGCGTCAGGCTTTCGCATGGATGATGCTGGCCAGCTCGCCGATGTTCTCCGCCTTGGCCATTTCCGGAAGCGGGATGTTCAACGACAGGCTTTCCAGCGTCATCATCAGGATGTCGGCGCGGTCGATGGAATTGGCGCCCAGCGCGCGCAGCGAATCGGTCTGCTGGAAAGCATGCGCTTCCAGTTCCGGCAGCACTTCGCGGACGTGGCCGATGATGATCTCGAAAATATGTTCCTGGTTCACGATGACACTCCGGTACGACGAGGGTGATGGATGGCCAAGCCATCCGTTTGGACGATTCCCGCCGAAACGGGCGGGAGAGACGGCGATCAGCGACCGAATAGCGCTTCGATGCGATCCCTGACCTCCGGTTGATGGAAGGTGAGCTCGTGCAGTGCGATCTCCTGCGCGATGAAACCCGGCAACGCCGCGCGCAGCGGCGCCACCAGATGATCCTTCAGCGCGACCAGCGACACCCGCGGCTTTTCGGCGAGCGTGCGCGCCAGCTCGATCGCGCGCTCCAGCACATGCTCGCGCGGCAGCACCTGGAACGGCGCACCGCGTTTCTGCAGGTCTTCGCCGCGATAGGTGTCGGCGGTCAGCATCATTTCTTCAGCAAGGGCGATGCCGAGTTTCTGCGGCAGGATGAACGTGGACCCCATGCCCGGGGTGAAGCCGTATTTCATGAAATTCGCGGTATAGACGCTCTCGCGCGCCAGCACGACGATGTCCGCGAACAGGCCGAGGACGAAGCCGCCGCCGATGCCGTGCCCCTGCATCGCCGAGATCACCGGCACCGGGCAGTTCATCGCGAGGCTGTAAAGATCCTTGTCGGTGAACTTGAACTTGCCGTCGAACAGATCGCGCAGCCCCTCCTGGGTGCCGCCGCTGGAGAAATAGGTGTCGTAACCGGTGAGCACCACCGCCTTGCAATCGCTGCGCGCACCGGCGCGGGCGAACGCCTCGGTCAGGCCCAGGATCAGCGGATCGCTGAAGGTGTTCTTGTTGGCGCGGTCCTGCATGCGGATCAGCAGGACGCCGCCACCGAGGTCTTCGCTGACGACGACGGGGTCGCTCATCGTGTCGTTTCCATGCAAGGCGATCGCATCAATCCGGCTTCCATCAGTCGGGTTCCCAGGGAAATTTTCCGGTCTTCACATAGCGCGCGATCTTGCGCAGGTTTTCCGGGTCGGAGAATACCTCCAGATTCGCTTGCAGCGCCTTGGGCTTGGCGCTGCGCAGGCTGTCGTCCAGATCCGCGGCATAGCGCTTATACCGGGCGATGCCATCGCCGCCGATCCGGCGCAGGCGCAGCAGCTGTTTGCGCAGCAGGTTCTCGCTGTTCTCTTCCACGGCATCCACCAGGCCCCACTCGTGCGCGAGCTTCGCCGGAATCGGCTGGGTCATCAGCGTCAGGTAGTTGGCCTTGGCGAAACCCATGCGTCGGATCAGGAACGGCATCACGCAGGCCGGCATCAAACCGAACAGCAGTTCGGAGAGGCTGAAGGTCGCCTTCTCTTCCGCCAGTACGATATCGCATGCGGCGACGAACCCGATGCCGCCGGCATTCGCACGCCCGCGCACATGGGCGATGCTGATGAACGGACCGGAAGCGAGTGCGTACCACAGGTCGTACAGCGGTTCCGGATCCTGCCCGCCCTGCGCGCCGCCATCGAAGCGCGACTGGATTTCCGCGAAGTCCGCCCCCGCGCAGAACACCTCGGGCAGACCTTCCAGCACCACAACTTTGGCGCTGCCGGCACAAGCGCGCAGCGCGTGGGTGAGTTCGGCGATCAGGCGGTCGTCGATGGCATTGCCCGCATCCGGGCGATGGATCTGCAGGAAGCGGATGTCCTCGTCGGCACGCACCCGGATCGTGGTGTAGGCATCGGCGGCAACCATCGCCGCCGCACTCACGACACCCACTCGTATTCGCGATGGAACTCCTTGATGCTCTTCAGGAACAGGATCGGCTGACCAAGGGCCTTGCGTGCTTCCGGGACGAACGCGGTGTCCGGTTCCATGTTGCGCGTACCGAACTTCAACGAACGGCTGCGCTCCAGCAGGCTGTCGTACTGATCCATGCTCAGCTCGTAGCGATCGTCCAGGCGTCGCTTGATGTCCAGCGCACGCAGCTTGTCCTGGCCTTCCTTGCGCGCCACGCCGCTGAAGAATTCCGAACAGCAACCCGAGCCGTAGGAGAACACGCCGACGCGCATGGGCGCATCGAAATCGCCGTTCTCGATGGTGCTGGCCAGCGACAGCGCCGCAGTCGCGCCCATGATGTTGCCCACGCGCTGGCAGTGCACCAGACCCGGCGTGACGCGGCGCTGGAAGTCGTTTTCGATATCGGCCGGCTTGGCCTTGACCAGTTTGCGCATCATGTTGCGGTGCGCGCCCTTGACCATGCCGCCGAACGGAGTGTGATAGGCGATATAGCCGAAGCTGTCAGCAAAATGCGCACCTTCCACGCGCTTCTGGTATTCCAGATACGCGTTCTCGCAACAGTTGAGGTAGGACAGCAGCGACAGATCGGTGTCGCCTGCGTCGGTATCCGCCGAGGGACGGCAGGTATCCATCACTTCATACCCGTAGTAGCCATTGGCGCCGACATCGATCTGGAACACGTGCGGGCGATCGCTGATCAGCATCGCCACCGCGCCGGAGCCGCCGCTGGGTTCGGCGAACGACCAGTCCGCCGACAGCGCTTCGCCGCCTTCCTCGACCATGAAACGCGAGACGTCGGTGGCGATCACCAGCACCTTGCCGCCGGGCGAGACCTGCGACAGCACGAAATTGACCGCCATCTGCAGACCGGCGACCCCGGAGTAGCAGGCGTTCTTCAGCTCGAACAGACGGCAGTTGCGGTTCAGCCCGAGCAGATCGTGGCAATAGGTGCTCATCGACTTGCCGAAGTCGAACGCCGACTCGGTGCAGGTGATGACCATCTCGATCCGGTCCTTCTCTTCCGGCGAGAGCGCGTCGATCAGCGGCTTGGCCGCATTCACCGCGAAAGTGATCGGATCTTCATAGGGGAGCGCGACCGATTTCTCCTTCATCAACAGGTTCTCGAACCTGCTCATGTCCAGACCGCGGTGCCGCGCCAGCTTCGACACGTCGATGCAGGCCGTGCCGGCAAATATGTTCATCGCTTCGATACCAACCATGCTCACTTCCTTTGCTCATTGGACTCCGGCGGAACCGGACATGCGGGATGGGAAACGCCGGAAAAGCGACCGACTGGCGGCCGTTCGATCATGCAGCGCTTGTGCCCCTGCGACGCCAGGGCTCGCCGGGCCTCTTCACGAACTTCGCCACGACATAGCGCCAGGGGATGACCGCGATCAGCAGCACGAGCGCGAAGATCATGTCGCGCGTCATCTCCTGGATCTGCGCCAACTGGCCGGCCAGCCACATCGGCAACGCGATCGCCAGCAACCAGACAGATTTATAGAACAACTGCACCAACAACAGCGGCAGCATCGCGATCGGATAGCGCAGGCCGAGGCCACTGAGCAACGACACGGCCGCCCAGAAACTGAAAGCCACGCTGTCGAGCGGCTGCCAATCGCCTGCTCCGGCGATGATCTTCGGCCAGACATACAGCCCGAGCAACACGAAATCGAGCAGGTAATAGATCCTGACGACCGTAAGGCGCGCGATCGACACGCCGTGTTCATCGCCGGTGACGATGGCTTGCGAAAGTACATGATCCGTCATGGTGTCGCTCCTTTGTTTCCTGCGGTGAATTGAATGCCTGATCTTGATTCCATCCGCGTCGTTCCTTCCGCCTCGAACGGGAATCGCGATCAGTGGAAATCGAGTACTTTGCCTCCGCTTTGTCCCTTCCTCAATCGGTATGCGGCGAAGGTTTCCTTGTCGGCGAATTGCAAGTAAATATTATAACGCATCAATTCTGACAGCTTCTGTCCGGGCGGGCGTACGTAGGTATGCCCGGGGAATACGTGGGTCTGCGGCGGCACCCGTTTTTTCAGGTATTGCAGGCTCTCGAACATGGCATAGGCGGCGTCCAGCTGGAAACAGATGCCGCAACCTTCCGCGAACAGCACGTCTCCGGTGAACAGGTTGTCGCCGATCAGGAAACAGACGCAGCCCGGCGTGTGGCCGGGCGTGAGGATCGGCTCGATGCGCATGCCGCCGATCGACCACGGCTCCGATCCGATCGGCACCAGTTGCCGGGCCTCGAAACCCGAGAACGCGATCTCTTCGTGCGACATCCAGATCGGGCAGTTGTAGAACTCCGCCATCGGTCGCGCCAGATCGATGTGGTCAGAATGCGTGTGCGTGACGAGAATGCCGCTGAGGTGCGACTGCGTGCGCTCCAGCTCGGCCTGGAGCTTGTCGAACTCCCAGGCCGGATCGATCGCGACGGCCTGATGCGTCGAAGGATCGACGACCAGGTAGTTGTTGTTCTTCATCGGCCCGCGCTCGACCGTGACCAGGAAGACCTGCGGCGCATTCGGATCTCCGCAAGCGCCGCCGTCCTCGTGATGGCCCGCTTGATCGCGCGCGTTCACAACCATCGCCGGACCCGCGACGCATAATCCCGATATGCGCGACCGAAACGCACGGCCAGGTAACGCTCTTCGCCGACCACAACGATGCGGTCGACCGCTATCAGCGCAGGCACCAGCATCAGCAACATCCATGCGTTGTTCACGAAGAAGGCGATGGCAATGTGCAGCAACGCCAGCGCGAGATAGATAGGATTACGCGAGAACGCGAACGGACCGGTCGCGACCATCGCAGTGCTTTCGGCGGCCGTATCGGGGCTGGTCCCATGCCGTGCGAGCGCGCGACTGGCTCCCACGATCAACGCTACGGCGGAAGCGACGGCGATCACACCGGCCACCATCAGAATCAAGGAGATGCGGGGATCGTCCACGATCGACCATGGTCGCCACGCATCGCCGCCCCAACCCAGCGCAAGACCGGCCAGGAAGGGTAAAGGGGGCGGCATCCATGCGCGGCGCGCGTCCAGGGTCTGCGCATCCGGCTGCGATGCGACTTCCTGCGCAGGCTGCGGATCGCCCACCGGCCGGCGTGGCGATTGCTCTCGACGATCGGAATGGCTCATTCGACCGCCACCATTGGGAGCGCGGCTTGAACACCGCGCAGCGCGCGGACATAGAAGTTGTTGATCCGCACCAGCACATCGCCGTTGTCGGCGAGCAGACGGATGTCGAACTGGCGCACGTCCGGCTGCGACACCGGGCCCGAAATCACCTGCTCCGCGTAGGCGTAACAGCTGGGCGCGAGCGGACGCAGGATTTCGATCTCGCCGATCGCGAACGGCAGATACGGAACGTCCTCCTCGCCGCCGACAACGACCCCGAGCACGCTCTGCAACGCGCCGTCGATCAGGCTCGGATGCAGGATGTGCTGATCGAACTCCGCCATCAGCGCATCGTCCAGACGCAACTGCGCGAGCGCGAAGCCATTGCCGCTGTGCAGCGACTGGATCGTGCGGAATGACGGACCGTAACCGAAACCTGCGCGCTGAAGGTCGTGGTAGCAGTCGACCCCACTCGCGCTGCGCTGCGCACGCGCCTTCAGCTCGGCGATGGCGAAGGTCGCCTGCGCGCCGTCGACAGGCCTCGATCGCGTACCGAAACGCATGCGGCCTTCCGAGTGCGTCACCGGCACGTTGTCGGCGTCGTAGGACACGATCTGGAACTCGGCGCCTTCGCCATCGCCGCCCGGCAGCGGTTTGAGCAGGGTCTTCAGCGACGTATCGCCATCAAGGCGCAAAGGCTGCATCCAGACGATGTCTTCGATCCTCAGCACCGATCGTTCGCCGGCGATATTGCCGGCGGCGCATGCGATCTCCAGGAAGCCGGCGCCCGGGAACAGCGCGTCGCCGTTCACGCGATGATCGCGACTGTAATAGGCATCGCCATTCAGACGCGTGACGAACGCAATCTCGCGCAGCGTCGACGCGTTGTGAGACAGCAGCGGGTGCAGTCGCGCGGCGCTGTCGTCGCGAGCGTCGGCATCGGCGGCGGCTGTTGCCGGAGGACCGACAGCGGAACCACTCGCCTGCCGGTCGTTCACGACCCAGTGACGATCGCGCGCGAACGGATAGGTGGGCAGCGGCAGTCGTTCGGGATGTCGCGCGGGATAGAAATCGTCCCACGGCACATCCTGACCGCCTACCCAGAGCAGCCCCAATGCGTCGAGTTCGCCGCGGACGAAAAGTCCCTTGGCATGGTCGCGCGCATCCTGCTTCGAGGATTTCCGGCGCTGATGCGCTTCCACACGGCCGAGCAGCAACGCCGACGAAGGCGCATCGTCCAGATAAGCGTCCAGATCCGCGACCAACGCGTCGACCGATGTCGTTGCCACGGCAAGCCTTTCTTCCATCGTCTCGCGGCCGACCTGCAGGGTGTAGGCAACGCGCGCCAGATCGGCATCCGGCGTTGCGCGCAGATATTCGCGAAGTTGCGCAACGCTGGCCCGCAGGCGCCCAGCGTTGCGTGCCGAGAGCACGATCAACTGGCGCTGCGGCTGCGGGTCGCACCCGGCGCGCTGCGAAGCGGAATCGGTCGACGGCACATATTCTTCGAGGATCAGACAGGCGTTGTAGCCGCCGGCCCCGAAGGCATTGATCATCGCCCGTCGCGGCGCGCCGTCGACCGCAGGCCAGGGCGCATGATCGCGCTGCAGATAGAAAGGCGATGCCGCGAAATCGATGTCGACGTTGGGCGCATCGGCATGGATGGTCGGCGGCAGCGCACGATGCGCGAACTGCAACAGCAGCTTGGTCACGCCGGCCATGCCTGCCGCGGACTCGGAATGGCCGACGTTCGCCTTCACCGAACCCAGCGGGCAGAAGCCGGTCCTCCGCGTGCGCTTGCGGAACGCCTGGGTCAGCGCGACAACCTCGAGGTTGTCGCCGAGCTGGGTGCCGGTGCCGTGGCCTTCCACGTAGCCGATCTGGTCGGGGTGCACACCGGCGGCATCAATCGCGGCTTCGATCAACTGCGCCTGCGCGTTCGGATTGGGCGCGGAGTATCCGTTCGAACGGCCGGCGTGCGCGGCAGCGCCACCCGCGATGAGGCCGTGGATATGGTCGCCGTCGGCCTGCGCCTGCGCCAACGGTTTCAGCAACACCGTGCCGATGCCCTCGCCCGGGATGAAGCCGTCGTCGCCGCTGCCGAAGCTTCGGCATTGGCCTTCCAGGGCGAGCATGCGCCGGCTGCACAGCGAATGATATTTGGCCGGATGCAGATACAGATTGACACCGCCGGCGACCGCGAGCTGGCAATCGCCGCGGTTCAGACTTTCGCAGGCCATCTGGATCGCGACCAGCGACGACGAGCATGCGGTGTCGATCGGCAGGCTCGGCCCCTGGAAATCGAACACGTAGGACACCCGGTTGGCGATCGACCACGGCATCGAGCTCGGCGTCACGGGTTGACCGCGATGCCAGGCATCCGGGCCGAGCAACTGGTAGGTGTTGCTGGTGACGCCAACGAAAACGCCGACATCGGCGCCTTGAGATTTACCGGCGACACCGGCGCCGTGCATTTTCGGATGCCGCGCACGCAGGCTGTCGCGCGTGTAACCCGCATCCTCCACCGCCGACCACACCGATTGCAGGAACAGACGTTCCTGCGGGTCGAGGATCTTCGCTTCTTCCGCGGAAATGCTGAAGAACGCCGCGTCGAAGGCATCGACATCCTGCAGGAATCCGCCCCACTTGCAGTAGATGCGACCTTGGGCGGACTGTGCGGGATCGGCGGCGTACAGCGCTTCGGCATCCCAGCGCTCACCCGGCACCGGGCCGATCAGATCGCGGCCCTCGCGCAGATGCCGCCAGTAGTCGGCGAGGGTTTCGGACTGCGGGAACTGCCCATGCAGGCCGATGATCGCGATGCGCCGCTCGGTATCGACGTCGGCGCCTACGAGCGCCTTCGCGTCCGGACCTGCGGCCTCGCGCCGTGCGGCCACGTGCGCAACCGATGCTGCGGCCGGGATCGTCGCGATCGTGGACGCTGTCGCGGAGTGCGCGGGCATCGACATCGCGCGCGCGAGCGCCGGACGGGCTTCTTCCAGGAGATACGCGGCGAGTTCGGCGATGCTGGCATATTCGTAGAATAGCGTCTTCGGCAGATCGCCGAGATCGCGCTCCAGATCGGCATTGATCCGCGCGATCATCATCGAGTCCACGCCGAAGCTTTCGAAACGCTCATCGGCGTCGATGCGCTCGACCGGTAGCTTGATCTGCGCGCTCAGCAGCGACTTCAGATAATGCTCGGCGGCATCGCGCAGCCCGCCTTCGTCGACACCGACAGCCACGACAGCGTCAGGTCGCGCAGGCGACGGTCTCTCACGGGCCGCCTGCGCGGGCGACGCCGTTTCGCCGCGAAGCACGGACGCCTCGATTCTGGCCACGTCGCCGTAGAGCGTTATCGCATGCGCGATGTCGCCATGCAGCAGCGCTTCCCAGCAGGCGATGCCTTCGGCGCTGGGTAGCGGCGCCATGCCGGTACGTTGTTCGGTCAGCGTCTGATCGCTCTGGGCGATGCGCATGCCGCCTTCGCTCCAGAAAGGCCAGCCCAGCGAGAGCGTACGGCCCTTGCGTGCGCCCACCGCCACCTGCGCCTGGCGCGCTTCGGCCCAGGCGTCCATGAACGCGTTGGCATAGGCGTAATCGCACTGGCCGAGATTGCCGAACGCACCGGCCACCGATGAGAACAACGCGAAGAAATCGAGATCCTCGTCGCCGAGCGCAGCATCCAGATGCCGGGTTCCGAAGGTCTTGGCGGCGAGCACCGCCGTCATGTCGCTCCGCGACTTGTTGAGCGCGAAGGCATCGCGATGAATACCTGCGCTGTGGAAGACGCCGTCGATGCGGCCGAAATGCGCGCGCGCCGCTGCCACCGCGGCGGCGGCCTGCGCGGCGTCGGCCACGTCGGCCTGCACATAGATCGCCTCGCCGCCCTGCGACTGCAGCAGATCGAGCGCGGTCTGCGTCGCGCCGTCGGCCACGGAGCGACCGGTCAGCACCAGACGCGCTGCGTAGCGTCTGGCCAGATGCGCAGCGAACAGCGCGCCCAGTCCGCCCAGTCCACCGGTAATCAGATAAACGCCACCCTGTCGCAGCGCAGAAGCCGCGGCGTCCGGCAGCGCCAGCGGCACGATCACGCGCGACTGCCGCTGCGCGCCGGCATAGGCGATTTCGCCGTCGCGCCATGCATCGTCGCGCAGTTCGTCGGCGCTCAGCCGTGCGAATGCCTCGGTGTCCGCCGTACGATCCACCGCGACGGTCTTCCACGCGAACTTCGGATTCTCCAGCACGAGACTCTTGAGGTAACCGGCGAGCGCCGCATGCGCCGCACCGGCAGCGGTGCCGCCCTGCATGCGCTGCGCGCAGACCAATTTCACCGTATGTTTCGGCTTTCGCCTGGCGATGGCCCGACACAGCGCGTGCAAGGTATGCATGCCACGGTCCAGCTGCTGCGCGAGATCGTCGTCGGCGTCGCCGACATGCAGCACCGCCGCAATGCGTTGCCCGTATGCGCTCAGCGCATCCAGCAGCGAGTCGGCCTGCGCATCGAGGTCGGCCTGCGCCGACGTATCGAAGGTGCAGCTGTCGTCGAAAAGCGGGCGGAGCACATCCGAGGTGTCGATCGCGATCGAGCGCGCGGCGGCCAACCGCGGTGCCAGCGCAGTGCGCAATGCCTGATCCGCACCGACCAACAGCACGACGCCGTCGATGTCGGCATCGGCCGTCGCGAGCGCCACGGCATCGCGCCACACCGGCCGATAACAGGCGACGCGCTTGTCCACGGGCGAAGCAGCAGCCGAGGCCGCGAACGGCGCGCCGGCTTCGATCCAGTAACGTTCACGCACGAACGGGTACGTCGGCAGCGACATGCGCTGCGGCCGCGCATCGCGATGCAGCTGCGCCCAGTCGATCTCGACCCCGGCGATCCACAACTGCGCCAGCTTCGCCAGATCGCGCTGCTCGAAGGTGAGCTGCAGGAATGCGCGGCCGGCATCGCCTTCGATCAACGCCATCGCCTGGGACTGCGCGTCGCGCGGACTTCCCTCGTACGCATCGGCCAACGACGCGCGCCGGCCGCGCGCGGCCTCGCTTGCGTCCAGCCAGGCGCTCAAACGTCCGCACAGCGCGGGCACGCTGTCGACCACCACCGCCAGACGCTCCTGCATCGGCGTGCGCCCGACCTGCGATGTGAAGGCGATGTCGCGCAGTGATGCCTTGTCGTCGCCACCGTTCTCAAGGAACGCGAGCATGCGTGTCGCATAGTCGCGCAGCGCATCGCGGCTCCGTGCCGACAGCAGGAACAGTTCGGGCCGGCGCGGCGCGGTCAGCGATGCGCGGGTGTCGACGAATTCCTCCAGGATCAGATGCGCATTGGCGCCACCGGCACCGAAGGAGCTCACGCCCACGCGCCGCGGATGGCCCTGCGGCGCGGGCCAGTCGGACAGCGCGGTTTGCACCCGGAACGGCGTCGCGGCGAAATCGATATTCGGATTGAGGCGTTCGGCGTGCAGCGACGGTACGAACTGACGGTGCCTGAGCTGGAGCAACGCCTTGGTGACCGCAGCGATGCCCGCGGCCGATTCCAGATGACCGATATTGGATTTGACCGAACCGATTGCGCACGACTGCAGCGCCACGCCTCCACGCCTGGCAGCCGCGGAATAGGCGCGTACCAGACCGGTGATTTCGATGGGATCGCCCAGCGACGTACCGGTGCCGTGGGTTTCGATATAACCGATACTGGCCGGGTCGATGTCGGCCTTCTTCAGCGCATCGAGGATCGCATCGGACTGCGCGATCGGGTTCGGTACGGTATAGCCGTTGGTCTTGCCGCCGTGGTTGATCGCGCCGGCCTTGATCACCGCATGAATGCGATCGCCGTCGCGCAACGCATCGGACATGCGCTTGAGCAGCACCGCGCCCACGCCCTCGCCCGGTACGTAGCCGTCGCCACCGTCGCCGAAGCTGCGGCAACGGCCGTCGGTCGAAGCGAAGTTGCCCTGGCTCAGGCTCAAGTACTTGCTGGGATGTACCGAGACGTTGACGCCGCCGGCCAGCGCGGCATCCACGGTGCCGTTGCGCACGTGTTCGGCGGCGAGATGGATCGCGGTGAGCGAGGACGAGCACATCGTGTCCAACGCCAGGCTGGGGCCGTGGAAATCGAATACGTACGAGACGCGATTGGCGATCGATGCGAACGACGAGCTTGGCACGCCGACGCCGAGCGCGCTGGTCGCGTACAACTCGTACTGGCCCCACATGACACCGACGTATACGCCGACGCGAGACTGCGCGATCGCCTCCTTGCTGTAGCCGGCGTCTTCGATGGTCTCCCACGCGGTTTCCAGGAACAGCCGCTCCTGCGGGTCCATCAGTTCGGCTTCCTTCGGCGAAATGCTGAAGAACAGTGCGTCGAAGCGATCGATGCCGTCGAGGAAGCCGCCCCATTTGCTGTAGGTCTTGCCCGGCTGGTTGCGTCCGGCCTGGAAGTACGGCGCGTGATCCCAGCGCTCGCCCGGAATCTCGACGATGCTGTCGCGGCCGGCCTTGAGGTTGTTCCAGAACGTGGCGAGATCGGGCGCCTGTGGATAACG
Organism: Thermomonas sp.; assembly: GCA_020692565.1. GTDB lineage: Bacteria > Pseudomonadota > Gammaproteobacteria > Xanthomonadales > Xanthomonadaceae > Lysobacter_I. The sequence goes on along the minus strand of JAIMKJ010000019.1, from coordinate 26,579 downwards.
CCCGCCGAGACCGACGATAACCACCGCATCCTCGGCAACGGCCGCTGCGCGCGCGGCGCCATTACCGAAACGCAGGCGCGGCGCGGGCAAGCCGCGCACCGCAGTCGACGACGCGGGTGCGGAATCGACGCGCGCGGCGGGCGCGGCGACCGCGGTCGCCGCATCCAGGCCGGTCAGCGCTCGCAGCACCGCGGGGAAGGCTTCGACCAGATACACGGCCAGCGCCGCAATGGTCTGGTATTCGAAGAACAGGGTTTTCGACAGCGAACCGAAGCTGCGTTCGAGCTGATTGGTCAGCTTCATCGCCAGCACCGAATCCATGCCGTAGTTCTCGAGCGGCGCCTTGACTTCGACATCCTGCTCCGACATCCGGAACAGGCTGGCGAATTCCTGGCGCAGGTAGCGCTGGGTCTTTTCCAGCAGCCGTGCGCCATCGCCATCTTCGGAGGGTGCGACCGTAACCACGGTCGCGGCCGGATGTTGCGCAGTCGCATTCCGCACGGCGACTGCGGCCTTGCGCTGTGGCTGCAGTGCGCGACGCAGGCGCACGAGATCGCCCTCGACCACAAGCACGCGGCTTTCGCCGGATTCAAGCGCGCGATGCAACGCACGCAGTCCGCTCTCGGTGCGCAGCGGCGCCATGCCCGAGGCCTCGCGCATCATCGCCAGCGTTTCGGTGTCGATGCCCATGCCACCGTCCTGCCACAGCGGCCAATGCACCGACAACGTGCGGCCGCGACGCTCTCCGGCCGCCACCAGCGCATTGCGATGTTCGGCGTAGCGGTCCATGAAGCCATTGGCCGCGGCGTAGTCGGCCTGTCCCGGGTTACCGCGTGTCGATGCGATGGACGAGAACAGCACCATGAAATCCAGATCCAGCGCCCGCGTGGCCGCGTCCAGATACACGGTGCCATCGACCTTCGGACCCAGCACGGCTGCGAAGTCGTCCGTCGATTTCTTGACGATGAAGCTGTCACGCGTCAGACCGGCGCTATGCAGCACGCCGTGCAGGCCGCCGAACTCGCGAACGATGCCGTCGACTGCATTCACGGTGTCGTCGGATCGATTGGGATCGAGGCGACGATAGACCAGGCGCGCCGGCGGTACGGACTCCTCGGCGCACAGCGCAGCCAGGGTCGCGCGCTGTCCGTCGCCGGCATCGCTGCGACCGGTCAGCACCACGGTCGCAGCGGTGGTGCGGCGCAGGATGTCGCGCGCGAACAACAGCCCAAGCCCGCCGAGCCCGCCGGTGATCAGATAGACGCCATCGTCGCGATACGCATGCGCTGCGGCATCGACCAGCGATTCGATCCGCCAGCGTTGCGCATGCAGCGCGCCGTCGGCATATCGCAACAGGGATTCCGCGCTCTGCGCCTGCGCCGCGCGCAATTGCGGAACCAATGTTTCGGCAGTGGTGGACGATGCGGTCAACAGCAGTTGTCCGACCAACTGCGGATTTTCCAGGCGCGCGGTATCGATCAGCCCGGACAGGCCGGCCAGCAGCGCATCGCCGTCTTCGCCTGCGGCTGCGATCTGCAGCAACACCTTGCGCACCGGCGGTTGACGCAGCATCGCCTGCACGCGCGTGAACACGGCCAAGGCCGCGCTGCGATAACGTGCGGCGACAGTGGAGGCACCATCGGCCTGGTCGAGCGCGATGCGCTCGACGCTGGCGCCTGCAAGCATACTTTCGAGCGTCCGGGAATCGACCTTCGCAAGATCGAGCAACAACACGCGATGTTCGCCATCGTATGCATCCGCCGCGGATCGTTCGACATTGCCGACAACGGTCGACGCCTCCCATTCCTGTCGCGCGATCAATACGCCTGACGTTTCCCTCGCACCGGCACTGCGTGAAGCGAGCCCACGCAGACGCACACAGACGCGGCCATCGGCATCGCAGAGGTCGATATCGAGCTTGCGCACCTGTGCGCCGCCATCGGCAGCATCGGCACCGGCGACATCGCGCACCCAGGCGAACATCCGCGGCGCACACGGCGCCAACAGTGCGATTTCGTCGAGCGCGAACGGCACCATCGGCGGCCCTGCCAGCCCGCTTTCGTCCGCGACCAGACCCAGCGCCGACTGCAACGCGCTGTCGAGCAGGCCCGGATGCAGCGCAAAACCATCGCCTGCAGCATCTGGCAATGCCAGCTCCGCCAACGCCTCGCCCGTGCCGCGATGCAGCGCAGTCACGCAGCGGAAATCCGGACCGTAGTGCAGGCCCATCGTCGCGAAAGCGGCATACAGGGCCTCGGGCGCGAGGGTGCCTTCGCGCATCCGGGCGCGCAACGCCGTCGGATCGATGCGTTCCACAGCGGCCGACATCGTCGTCGTCCGCACCTGGCCTTGGCAGTGCACGGCCCTGGCGTCGTCGTCCTGCGCATCGTCGGCGCTTTCGCGGTCTTGATCGCTATAGATCTCGAAATCGACGCTGTCCTCATCGGCCGGCATCAGCGCGATATTCACGCGCGCGCCGTGATCGCCCAGCACCGGCTGCGACCACGCGATATTGCGCAGAATGAGCGACTGCGTCGCATCGCCGATGGCCAGCGCTACTGCGGCACGCACCATTTCCAGGTACGCCACGCCCGGCAGCACTTTGCGGCGCGCGCCATCGATCTCGATACGATGATCGGCGAAGAAGAATTCGTCACCGCGGAAATCGGAGACGTAGCGCTGCACGTGAAAGTCCGAAACGTTGACGTGCACCAGCGGATGCAGCGCCGCCGCGCTTCCGCGGGCTCGACCACCGGCGGTCGGCAACCGCAGCCAATAACGATCCTTGGCGAACGGATAGGTCGGCAGCGACAACAGGCCCGGGCGCGCGCCGTCGTGCAGTTTGCACCAGTCCAACGCCAACCCTTTCACCCACAGGTCGGCCAGCTTGGCGAGCTTGCGGCGCGCGATCCATTTGTCGATCGCCTCGCGCATGTCCTCGTCCTGGCTGAGAACCGACATGCCGTCACGGTCTTTTTCGACCTGGCCGTGGACGCAATGCACGCCGCTGTCGTCGCCACGCACGTACGCATCCAGCGCATCGCGCAGTCCAGCGGCCGAATCGACGACGCAGGCGAGGCGCGCGTCCATCGGTTCGCGCCCTGTCTGCAGGGTATAGGCCAACGAATGCAGGTCGACATCGTTACCATCGTCAGCCGCACCGTCGAGATGAGCGACGAGGTCGCGGGCCTTCTGCTTCAATCGCTCCGGCGTTCGCGCGGACAGCGGCACCAGCACCTGCACAGGAGGGACTTCGCGCGCGACCGCCTCGGTCGCGTACTCCTCGATGATGAGATGCGCGTTGGAGCCGCCAGCGCCGAACGAGGAGATCCCGGCGATGCGCGGCAGCGTGCGACCGTCGACCGTCTGTCGCTCCCACGGCCGCAGCGTCTGGTTGACCACGAACGGCGAAGCATCGAAGTCGATGTGCGGATTGAGCGCCTGCGAGTGCAGCGACGGCACCAGCATGCCGTGCTTCATCTGCAGCAGCACCTTCGTCAGACCGGCGATTCCGGCCGCGGATTCGCAGTGACCGATATTCGATTTCGCGGACCCGATCGCGCAATACTGGCGATCCTGGGTGTAGTGGCGGAACGCGCTGTTCAGCGCCGCGACCTCGATCGGATCGCCGAGTCTGGTGCCGGTACCGTGCGCTTCGATGTAGCCGACATGACGCGCATCGATGCCGCATTCTTTCAGCGCCAGTCCGATCACCGCAGCCTGCGCTTTCGGATTGGGCACCGAATAACCGTTGGTCTTGCCGCCGTGATTCAACGCGCTGCCGCGGATCAGTCCGTAGATGTGGTTGCCGTCGCGCTGCGCATCGGACAGACGTTTGAGCACTACCGCGCCCACGCCCTCGCCGGGAATATAGCCGTCGCCGCCGATGCCGAAGCTCTGGCAGTGGCCGTCGGTGGAGATGAATTGGCCCGCGCTGAGGATCAGGTACTTGTTCGGGTGCGCGGTGACGTTGACGCCACCGGCGATCGCCGCATGGGTGCGGCCCAGGCGCAGATCCTGGCAGGCCAGATGGATCGCGGTCAGCGACGAGGAACACATCGTGTCGAGGGTCATGCTCGGGCCATGCACGTTCAACGTGTACGACACCCGGTTGGCGATGCTGGCGTAACTCTGCGGGACACCGATGCGACGCCCCATCAGGCTGGATTCCGCGCCGATCAGCTGATATTCGCCGTACATGACGCCGACGTACACACCGACCTGCCCCGCCTGCTGCGGATCGTGCGCGTCCTGCAGGGCGATGCGGGTATGGCCGGCGTCTTCGATCGCCATCCACGCATGCTGCAGGAACAGCCGTTCCTGCGGATCGATCATTTCCGCATCGACCGGTGGGATGTTGAAGAAGAGCGGGTCGAATTCGTCGATGCCTTCGATGAAGCCACCCCATTTGCTGAAATGGGCGCCTTCCGCGGTCCGATCTTCGCTGTAGTAGTCGCGCCAGTCCCAACGCGAAGCCGGGATTTCGACGATGCAATCCACACCATCGCGCAGGTTTTTCCAGAACGCCTGCAGGTCGGGGGATTCCGGATACCGGCCGCTGAGGCCGACGATCGCGATCGGCTCGTTCGCGGCGGCCGCCTGCGGCAACGCGCGCAGGCGACGCTGGCCTTTGCCGGCGGAAGAAGGCGCCGACGATGGCGTGGATGCGGGCAAGGCGGGCTGGAACGGTGCGGAGACCTGTTTCGCCGGCGCGACGGCGACCGGCGCAGCGAAGAGACCGGCAAGCGCCTGCGCATGCTCGCCGACGAAATAACCGGCGAGCTCATGGATGGTCTGGTATTCGAAGAACAGGGTCTTCGGCAGCGAACCGAAGCCGGTTTCCAACTGTGCGGTCAGCTCCATCGCCAGAATCGAGTCGATCCCGTAACGCTCCAGCGGCGCCTGCGGATCGATCTTGTGCGCGGCGAGCTTCAATACTTCGGAGAACTGGCCGCGCAGGTATTCCCGGGTCTGCTCGAACACGTCCGGCGCATCCGGACCCGGCGCGTCGACCGCGGGCGCCGATTGCTGCGCGACCGGCTTCGCCGCGGTCGCGGTCGCGACGAGCGCAGATGCGGCGTCGTCTCCGGTCTGCAGCAAGGTGCGGCGCAGGCGAGCCAGATCGCCCTCCACCACCAGCAGCCGATCGCCGCCCACGGCCAGACCGCGATAGAAGGCGTCCAGCCCATGAGCCGAGGACATCGCACGCATGCCGGTGGCCTGCGCGAGCACTGCGCGGTTGGCCGCGTCCACCGCCATGCCGCCTTCCTGCCACAGTGGCCAATCGAACGCGATGGCGACGCCGCGACGCCCGCCCGAGGCGGTGCGCGCGTTGCGCCAAACGGCAAAGCCGTCCATGAAACCGTTCGCAGCGGCGTAATCCGCCTGTCCCGCGTTGCCGAATGCAGCGACACCGGACGAAAACATCGCGAAGAAATCCAGATCCAGCGCACCCGTCGCGGCGTCCAGATACACGGTGCCGGCGACTTTCGGCGCGAACACCTCGCGCAGTTCGCCGACGGATTTCTTCAGGATGAAGTTGTCGCGGATCGCGCCGGCGCTGTGCACGACGCCGTCGATGCGGCCGAATGTCCGCAACGCTTCGGCAACGGCAGCATCGACCTGTGCGCGGTCTGCCGGATCCATTTGCAGATAGCGCACGCGTCGCTTGCCGCCGAGCGCGGCCAGTGCGGCTTCGCGTTCGGGATCGAGCGCACCGCGGCCGGTCAATATCACCGCACCGTGCGCCGTGCGGGCGAGGATATCCCGCGCGAACAAGGTGCCGAGACCACCGAAGCCGCCAGTGATCAGATAGACGCCGTGCTCGCGCAGGGGTAGCGGCGCAGCCTGCTCCGGCGCCGCTTCGGTCTCGCGCCAGCGCAGCACGCGGCGATCGTCGCGGCCGAATCGCACCTGCGGATCGGGACGTTCGACCGCTTCTGCGGCGAGCGCGGCGACCAGCGACGCAGCGTCCGTGGCCGGGTCGACGAACACCAGCTGCCCGCTGAATTTCGGGTTTTCCTGCGCAGCGGAGGCGAGCAGACCCGACAGCCCGGCGAACGGCAGATGCGTCTCGTCGTCGGGCACCACGATCTGCATCAGGGCGCGCCCGCGCGGCATCGCGCGCAGCAGCGCCTGCACGCGTTCGAAGCAGATGGCGGCCACATCGGTATAGCGCGCGGCGATCCCGGCATCGGGATCGGACGCCACGGCCTCGATGTTCTCGCCATCGACAGCGAGGTTCGCGACATCGCGACCGGGAAGATCGATCAACAGCACATGACGCGCGGCGTAGGCAGCAGGCTCGGCGGCGGGCATCGCCGCTTCCCATGCGGGCATGGCCAGCAGGCAGCCTTCGGTCGCGGCCGGCGGTGCGGGCGCGACGCCTTCGGCGGCGATGGCGCGCGCGGCGAAGCCCAGCAACTGGACGCGCACGTCGCCCTGTTCGTCGCACAGATCCATATCCAGACGCACAACGCGACCATCCGGGCCGCTGCCCGGCGCGTAACGCACCCATACGAACATCCGCTGCGGGCAGGCGCCGAAGAAGCGCAGCGTCTCCAGCGAGAACGGCAGCGGCGGGCGCGCGTCGGTACCGGCGGCGGGCATCGCCAGCGACATCCCGGCCTGCACCGCGCTGTCGAGCAGACTGGGATGCAGCACATAGGCATCCGCAGTGGCGGCGACCGCATCGGGCAATACGATCTCGGCCAACAATTCGCCGTCGCCGCGATGCAGGGTGCGCACGCCGCGGTGCGACGGGCCCAGTTCCACGCCCATCTCCGCCATTCCGGCATACAGCGCTTCGCCGTCCATGCTGCCCACATGCATCCGCGCGCGCAGCGCCTCCAGCTCACGGCGCAGCGGCGCGGGCTGCGCGCACAGCGCGGCCTGGGCCTGGAAATGCACGGTGTCGGCATCGCTGTAAACCTCCAACCCGATCCGCTCGCCGTCGCCGCGCAGCGCATCGCCTGGCGCGGCGTCGACCGGGAACAGGGACAACACCACCTGGGCATGATCCGGGAAGACCACCGGCTGCGCCCAGATCGCATTGCGGATTTCGATGGCCGTCGAAGCCTCGCGCCCGGGCACCGCGAGCGCCACCGCTGCCCGCGCCATCTCGAGATAGGCGACACCGGGCAACACTTTTCGGCCGAGGATGCGGTGATCGCGCAGGAAGGATTCTTCGCCACCGAAGCGCGCCAGATAACTCTGTTGCTCCAGATCCGAGATATTCGCGTGCAGCAGCGGGTGCAGTGGATCAGCGGCACCGGGCGCGCGCGCGGCGAACTGGCGTATCAGCCCCAGCGCGTCGGCTTTCGACAGCCGGCGGTGCTTCAACTCGGAAACGACGTATGCGACGAAATCGATCATGATCCTACTCAGTGAAGTCCTGTTCGGGGAAAGCCGGCTCGACATCCGGCTCGCCGACATTCCGCTCGGCAAGGGATAGCAAGGAAAGCACGCAGAACGAACGCCCCGGCCCGGAGCATCGACGCGGCTGCGCGCGACGATCCGCGTGCGCCGGATTCACACCATTTCCTTCAGAAGGCGGACGCCTTCTTCGGTCGAAAGGGAATCGCCGGCGATGCGGTCCAGAATGCCTTCGATGGCCGCCTCCTGGGCCGTGCGATCGGACGTCGGCACATCGCCCACCGAAGCCTTCTCAAACGCGAGTTGCGTCCCTGCGCGGCCGTCGCTGCCCGCTGCGCTTCCGGCGAACGCCGACGACATCCAATACCGCTCCTTGGCGAAGGGATAACCGGGAAGGCCGACCCGCCGCGGCTGCGGGCGCCCGGCCCACGCCGCATTCCAATCCATGCCGCCCCCTTCGCACCAGCGCTCCAGCAGCGCCGCCGCAGCGTCGCCGGCCATCGGGACATGGATCGCCGCGTTGCGCTTGGCCTGGCCGCGGAACACGTTGGCCGCCGGGGCCGCATGCGCTGCGCGGTCCTCCATCACTGCGGCAAGCGCGACGATGAGTTCATCGACGGACGCGACGGCGATGCCGAGTCGTTCTTCCATCGATTCGCGCCCGACCTGAAGCGTATAGGCGATGTCCTCCAGATCGCGTGGCGCATCCGCCGAGCGCAGGTACGCGAGCAGTTCGGCACAGCGCTGGCGCAACTGCTCCGGCGTCTTCGCCGACAGCGGCAGCGCCACCGGTTGCGGCAACGATGATCGAGGCGCGCGCGGCGCACTGCGATATTCCTTCAGCACCAGGTGCACATTGGTGCCGCTGTGGCCGAAGGAATTGACCGCCGCCATGCGCAAAGCGCCATCCGGCGAATCCCACGCCCGCTCGCTGTCGACGATCCGGAACGGCGATTCGTCGAACTGGATGAGCGGGTTCCGGTCGCGGTAATTGAGCAGCTTCGGATGGGTGCGGTGGCGCATCGAGAGCAGCACCTTGATCACGCCGATCGCACCGGCGGCGGCAGCAGCATGGCCGATATGCGATTTGGCGCTGCCGATCGCGCACCAGCCGATGCCGTCGCCGTAGCGGCGGAACGCGCGCACCAGGGCATTGGTTTCGATCGGATCGCCCAGGCGCGTGCCGGTGCCATGCGCTTCGACGTAGCTGATGTCCCGCGCATCGATCCCGAAGCGCTCGTAGACCGAGACGATCAACTGTTCCTGTGCGGCGCCGTTGGGCGCTGTGATGCCGTTGCTGGCGCCATCCTGGTTCATGCCCGACGCGCAGATCGTGGCGTGGATGCGATCGCCGTCCGCGATCGCGTCGTCCATCCGCTTCAGCGCGAGCATCGCCACGCCTTCGGAGATGATCGTGCCGTCGCCGGCCTTGTCGAAGGTGAAACAGCGACCGCTCGGCGAGAGCATTTCGATCTGATCCAGACGCACCAGCATGTCCTGATGGATGCAGGCGTTGACGCCGCCGGCCAGCACCAGATCCGACTCGCCGTTGCGCAGACTTTCGCAGCCCAGATGGATCGCCACCGCCGACGACGAGCAGCCGGTGTTGACCACGAAGGCCGGACCGGTGAAATCCAGCGCGTAGGAGAAACGCGACGCCACGATCGCGTCGGACAGACCCGTGAAGGTGTTGCCGATGTAACCCGCCGGCTCGGCACCGACGAAGATCGCGGTACTGCTGCCGGCCAGGCGTTTCGGGTCGTGACCCGCATCCTCCAGCGCGTTCCAGCTCTCCTGCATCACCAGCCGCTGATGCGGGTTCATCGACTCCGCTTCCTTGGGCGAGATACTGAAGAACAGCGGATCGAAGCAGTCGCGATCGGCAAGGATGCCGCCCCATTTGCAGCGGGTCTTGCCTTTCTGCTTGACCGGGCTGAACGCCACCGCCTGATCCAGGTAGTGCGGCGGCAGTTCGTCGACGCCATCGACGCCATCGACGAGGTTGCGCCAGAACTGCGCGATGCTGTCGGCCTTGGGGAACTTCCCGGACATGCCGATGATGGCGATCTCGGCAGTGGCGTCGGTGCGGACGCTGCCGCGACGCCCGGACACGAGATCCGCCCCCGCTTCAGCCTTTATCGAGGCAGGCATCGATATCGGCGCCGCAGCGGCGCGTGGCGCCGGATCGACGGCCGCCGCCTGCGCGGCCACTTCCGCCTGCGGTGCGTGGGACGTCATCAGATGTCGCGCCAACCGCTCGACCGATGAATACTCGAACACGATCGCCGTATTCAGTGCGATGCCGAATCGATCGTTGATGCGATCGATGAAAGCGACGCCGAGAATCGAATCGATGCCGTAATCGGAGAAGGCCATGTCCGCGTCGATCGCGTCCACCGCGATCTTGAGCGTGGCCGACAGGCTTTCCAGCACTGCCGTGCGCACGAACGTCGGCGTATCCATCGCTGCGATTCTTCGCGGCGCCGCGAGCGCATGCACGGCGTCGGCCTGGATCTCTTCGGCGACTCCGATCTGCGTGGATTCGAACGCGATACGGTCCGCATGGGCCTCGGCCACGTGGCGGCTCAATCGCGAGACGGACGGATATTCGAAGACGATCGCGGTATTGAGATCGATTCCGAAGCGGGCATTGACCCGGTCGATGAAACCGACGCCCAGGATCGAATCGATGCCGTAATCGGAGAAGGCCATGTCGGCATCGATCGCATCCACGGCCAGCTTGAGCGTAACGGAAAGGCAATCGAGCACACCTTCCCGTACCCGCATCGCGATATCGCCGGCGTCCCGTGCGCGTCGCGATGCGGCGACTTGCGCCGCGACGGGCCGGGTCGCTGGCAGCGCCGCGACCTGCGCATCGCCGTCCGCGGCGAATGCGGTGCGGAACGCGCCATCGCTGCAGGCGATGGTCACCTGGCTGCCGAGCGTCTGCGCTTCCGCGCCGGGCATCAGCACCGAATGGAACCCCGCCTCCTGGAGGAGGCGCTGCCAGGTCGCCGGATCGATACCCGGGCAACCCGGAATTCGCAGCTCCGCATCCTCGAACAACCACCAGCCGTCCAGCAGGCCGAAGGTCAGGTGCGTCGACAGACCGCTGGCGCACATTTCGCTGATCGCCAACAGCCCGTCGCGGCGCAGCGCCGATTTGGCATGGCGGAGCGTACGCCGGATATTGCGGGTGGCGTGCAGCGCATTGGTCGACAGCACCAGATCGTAACTGCCCGGCACGAAGCCCTGCGTCGCGATCGGACGCTCGATATCGAGGCGTCGGCAGACGATATATGGATTGTCCGGAAGATAATCGCGTTCGGCATGCAGGAAAAACGCTTTCGACAGATCGGTGTAGGCGTATTCCTCGATCGCATGCCGGTACGGCGCCAATGCGCGGAACACCGCGACGGACGTACCGCCCGTGCCGGCACCGATCTCAAGAATCCGCAGGCGCGATTCCGGGTCGGCACGCAGCCGCTCGCGCGCGTATGCGGCGACGGTGCCGGCGACGATTTGATTGAAGGTGTCGGCGGTGGCATTGTTGCGGTAGAGACCGGCGACCTTGTCCATCGAACCGTTCGGAAAAATCACGTCGGTCGCGGCAACTTCGCCGCGCAGGATCTGCGGCAACCGCTCCAGGCACTCCTCGACCAGCGCGGTCAAGGCACGGATATCCGGATCGCTGAGCGACGCCGATCTGCGCGCATTCCATTCGACCCAGGCCGCATCGCCCTGCGCGATCGCCTCGGCGCCGCCCCACGTGCGGACGACGTCGTCGACGACGTCGATGAGACCGGCCACGCTCAACATGTCGAGGCTTTGCCGCAGCCACGGCAGGTACTTGGTCGACATCCCGCAGGCCCGCTGCAGCGCGGATGCGCTCTGCGGCATGGACACACCGGCCGCAGCGACCATGCGATCCAACTGGCGGAACAGCATCCGCGCAAAGAGTGCGTCGAGACCGTGACGCGCGTGCGCGGCGATGCGCTCGGCGATGCCCGCGTGATCGACCGCGATATCGGCGATCTCGAGGCGCAGGGGCGCGACGCTGCCTGCCAGCATCAGGGTCTCGCTGCGGCTGCATTGCATCAGACGCTCCACTTCCGGCGCAGCGCGCATGCACAGCACCTGCTGCAGGCGACCGCGTTGCAACTCGCCGATGAAGCGTTCGAAGCAGCCGAACCCCTCGTCATCGCTCAGCGCATCGATGCTGCGCGTGGAGATGCCTTCGAGTTTTTCGATGCGCTCGCGCACCGCCGCTTCCCAGAATCCCCAGTTGATGGTGCCGACCGGAAAACGCGCACGGCCGCCGATCGCACGCACGAAACCGTCGCCGAAAGCGATGCCCGCGGCGTAGGCCGACAGCTTGGCTGCACCGGAAAACGCATAGGCTTGTCCGGACGAGAAGTAGCAGAGGAAATCCAGGGTCTCGTCGCGCAACGCGGCGTAGAACGCGCGGCTGCCGAGCGTCTTGACTTCGAGGATCGTGCGGAATTCGTCTTCGGTGGTGCGCTCGATCGAATTCTCGGTACCGAACACCATGCCGGAGAAGATGGCGCCGTTGATCTGCGCGTGGCGACGCTTGATCTCGTCGATCGCAGCGCGCAGTGCGTCCTCGCTCAATGCATCGGCTTGCAGGTAATGCAGATGGTCGGACGCAAGGGGCACATCACGCGCCAGATCGCGCAGCGCGACGCGCACGCGTTCGGCGTCCGCCGGGCTGCGACCGAGCCAATAGACGATCGCACCGTATCGGGCGATGAGTTCGCGGGTGATGATGCGGCCGACGATGCCATTGCCGCCGACGATCACATAGACGCCGCCGTGCTTGATCGCAGTCGGTGCCGCGTCATCCCACTCGACGTGGCAGAACTCCTGACGGTAGCGACGCCCTCCCTGCAGCTTGAAGGTTTCGCCGCGGTTGGAAGCCGGTTCCCGCACGAGCGCGGATACGAGCGCGGCGACATCGGCGGCGACGCGCAGATCCGCCGAACACAGATCCAGATTGCGCACCCGGAACAGGTGATTGCCCTGTGCGAGCGAATAGGCCAGACCGGACGCGCCGGCGCCCCAGTAACGGGCGGAACGTCCGTCGACCGGATGATTGTCGACGGTGACCACCCAGGCATCGACGCTGTCGCCGATCATGCCTTCCTGCTTGAGCGCCTTCGCCAGCCGGAGCAACAACATTTCGTTGCGATCCTGCCCGGCCTCCAGCACACCGACATCTTCCGGGTCGGCATCGCGCTCATCGACCGCGAGGAAATAGAACGCATCGATCCGGTCCACGCCGTTCGAGAGCGCGCGCAGATGGTCGACCAGCGCATGCGGCGCGGCGTTCGCGTCGGCAGCATCGTCGAACGCCAGCGTGGTCACGCGCACGTCGCCGCGCGCTGCGTAGTGCGCCCTCAGCGCGTCGTCGATGCCGAAGCACGCGGCATTGCGCACGATCACGACATTGCGATGATCGGCGCTGGCATCGATGCCTTCGCGCGCGCATTCGACCCAATCGTTGACATAGCTGAGCGGATCATGGCTCGCGGCAGGCGCGGGGATCGGCAGTGATGCCACTGCGCGCGCAGACGCGGGAGCGCCCGCGACGACGGGCGCCGATTCGTCGTCCAGCGGCAACCAATAGCGCTCGCGCGCGAACGGATAGCCGGGCAATGCGATGCGCTGCGGCCGTCCCGGCCCGGCATAGAACGCACTCCACTCCAGCGTCAGGCCTTTGGCCCAGAGATCGGCGAGCTTGTCGAACTTGCGATCGCGCAGCCACTTTCCGACCACCGTCGCGCGCATGTCATCGTCCTGCATCAACAGCTTCAGGCTTTCGCGATCGCGTTTGACCTGGCCGCGGAAGACGACTGCGGGATCGCCACGACCCGCCATGACATCTTCCAGCGCAGCGCTCAGCGCATCGACCGAATCGACCAGCAGACACAGGCGTTCGCCCATGTCATCGCGACCGACCTGCAGCGTGTAGGCGATGTCGGCCAGACGCAGATCTTCGCCCGCGGCGCGCCGCGCACGCAGGTGCGCGCCCAGACGCTCCGCCTGTTGACGCAGTTGCGCTTCGGTGCGCGCCGACAACGGTACGATCACGCGCCCTGCCTGACTCAGCACGTCCGGTACGGCAGGTGCGACGGTCGGCACATGCTCGGCGAGCACGATATGCGCATTGGTACCGCTGAAGCCGAACGAACTGACCGCAGCGCGGCGACGTGCGCCGGCAGGCGGCTGCCAGGGCCGCAGCGTGTCGTTGACGTAGAACGGGCTGTTTTCCAGGCGGATGTGCTCGTTGCGCTGCGCGTAGTGGATGGTCGGCGGCAATTGCCGTTCGCGCAGGGCCAGCACCAGCTTGATGACGCCAGCGGCGCCAGCGGCGGTGAGGCAGTGGCCGATGTTGCTCTTGACCGAACCCAGCGCACAGACGCCGGACTGCGTGGTGTACGGCGCGAACGCGGCCTTCAGACCGGCGACTTCGATCGGGTCGCCGAGTCTGGTTCCGGTGCCGTGCGCTTCGATCAGCTGCAGGCCGGCCGGATCGATGTCGAAACGGCGATACACCGATTGCAACAGGCGCGTCTGCGCGTCTTCGTTCGGGGCGGTGATGCCGTTGGTCCTGCCGTCCTGGTTGATGCCCCAGCCTTCGATCACCGCCTGGATGCGATCGCCGTCGCGCTCGGCATCGGCCAGACGCTTGAGCAGGATCGCTCCCACCGCCTCGCCCGGCACGAAACCGTTCGCGCGGGCATCGAAGGTGTAGCAGCGACCGTCGGTGGACAGCATGCCCGCCTGCGCGGTCATCACATGCATCGACGGCCCACCCATCACGTACACGCCGCCGGCGATGGCCAGATCGCTGGTGCCGGCATTGAGGCTGTCGCAAGCACCGGCGATGGCGACGAGCGACGACGAACATGCGGTATCGATCGAAAGACATGGTCCGCGCAGATTGAGCACATAGGCGATGCGCGCGGCCAGAATCGACGTGGCGGCGCCGGTGAATCCCTGCGCGCTCAGGCGCAGCGTCTGCGAAGCCTGGTGATAGTCGCTTGGACCGCAGCCGACGAACACGCCGCATTGGCTGGCCGAAAGCGACTGGGGCGCGTAGCCGGCGTTCTCGATCGCGTGCCAGCAGGCTTCGAGGAACAATCGCTGCTGCGGATCCATCGTTTCCGCTTCGGTCGGAGAGATACTGAAGAACAGCGGATCGAAGCGGTCGTAATCGTCCAGCGCGCCCAGCCATTTGCTGTTGGTCTTGCCTGCGGTCGGCGCGCCCGGACGGAAGTATTCGTCCAGCGACCAACGCATCTCGGCGACTTCGCTGATGCAATTGCGACCGGCGGCGAGGTTGACCCAGTACGCGTCGATGTCCTTGGCGTCCGGGAACTGACCGGCGATACCGATCACCGCGATGGATGCCGTCGCGGACGATGCGTGTCCGGCGACGGCCGACGACCCGGCCTGTGGCGCATCGATGCGCGCGACCCCTTGGCCGCGACGGCGTCGGGACGCCAGCGGCATACGCGCATGGCTCGCGACGACCGCACGCGCTGCGATCGCGGGCGCCGGCTGCGGCGGCATCGCGCGTGGCGGGTGCGAAACCGGCGACGGCAGCGTACCGGCCTGTTCGGCTTCACGCAGCACCAGTCGGCCGATCTCGTTGAGCGTCGGATGGCTGTAGACCTTGGTCGCTTCGATCGCGGTACCGAACTGCGCATTGATCCGGCGGACCCAGGTCACGCCGGTGATCGAATCCAGACCCATGTCGATGAATGGCGTACCGTCTTCGATCTCGTCGGCCTGCAGATGCAGTTCCGCGGCAAGCAGCGTGCGGATCTGGGAGATCACGCTGCCCAGGCGGGCGCCGTCTTCGACCACGGGCGCGGTCTTCGGGTCGGCAGGGCGCGGCGCCGACGGCGCGACCGGTGCGGACACCGACGGCAAGGGCGGTGCCGATGCCGCGACCGATGCGCGATCGGCGCCCGCGGCGTCGATCACCAGCCGGCCGAGCGCCTGCAGCGTCGGATGGCTGTAGACCTTGGTCGCTTCGATCTCGATACCGTATTCCGCGTTGATCCTGCGGACCCAGGTGACCCCGGTGATCGAATCCAGACCGAGATCGATGAACGGCGTGTCGTCGTCGATCTCTTCCGGCTTGAGGAACAGTTCCTGCGCCAGCATCGTGCGGATGCTGTCGATGATGACGGTGGCCGACAGCGATGCAGTCGTGGCGACGGCCACGGGCGCACCGGGCAGCGGCTTTGCGATGGCGGCGGTGCTGTCCGACGTAGCGCCCACGGCTTCGACGGTTGCCTGCGCGGACGCTGTCGCCGGCTGCTGCGCGCGGAACTTGCCCTGGATCGTGCGCAGCGTCTGGGCGTTGTCGACGAAGGTTTCGGCGTGCATCGCCACTTCGCGGGCGTAGGCGTCCTCGCGCACATCGCGCAGCCCCTGCGTCCACAGGCGTTTGAGCGCGATCAGGCGCTCGCGCGGCTGGCGCGCGATGCGATGCGCCAGCGCCAGCGCGGCCGGCAGCACGTCGCGGCGTGGCAGAACCGGCATCGACACCGCGCGCTGTCTGAGCGAATGCCCGGAGATTTCCTGTGCGGTCAGCAATGTCTCGCGCGCCAGATCGTGACCGATGCGCGCCGGGAACATCAGCGTGGAGCCCGCCCCCGGGGTGAAGCCGTACCCCATGTAAGGACTGAGGTAACGGCTCTCTTCGGCGAGCAGGATCGCGTCGGCGAACATCCCGAACGACCAGCCGCCGCCGATGCCGTGGCCCTGGATCGCCGCGATCGTCGGCAACGGACAGTCCATCGGCAGTTGGAAGACTTTTTCATCGGTGAACTGGGCCTGTCCGTCCTGGATCGCGAGCAGCGTTTCGAGGGTGCCGCCGGTGGCGAAATAGTTGTCGTATCCGGTCACGACCACCGCGCGGCACCCCGGTGCGTCGATCGCGTTCGCGAACGCCTGTTTCAATCCTTCGACCAGCGCCTGCGAGAACATGTTCTTCGCCGCGCGGTCGTGCATTTCGATCAGGGCGACGCCGTCGTTGCGCAATGTGAGCGTCACCGCCTCTGTGCGCAAGGCGACGACTGCATCGGCATCGTCCGCGATCAGGTTGGCATCGCTTTCGCTGGCGACGGCGGCGGTATCGCGTGGCAGGGCGGCGATGACGGCCGCCGATCGTGCGCGCTCGGCAGCGGTGTATTCGACGATCCGCGCGCGCGGCCATCGGCCCCAGAACGCAGCAAGACGCATGGCCTCGGCCAAGGTATCGCCGTCCTCCATCACCCGCAGTGCCGGAATCCGCGCGCCCAGTTCGGCGCCGGTGTAAGCGCTCGACGCGAATTGCAGCTCACGGCCGAGATCGCCGTCCAAGCGCAGTGCGCAGAGCGCCGCCGTGCTGCGCGCCAATGCGGGAGAAGACCAGAGTGTGGATGCGGCATAGAGGCCGTCGCGCGCATACACCGCGGTATCGCAGGCGAGCGCGAAGCGCCACGCAGCGCCATCGGCCTGCGTACCGAGGGCCGCGATGACCGGCACCGGACAAACCGCGAGCAGCGCGTCGATTTCGACGATCAGATCTGCGGCTTCGGCTTCGCCGAGCGTCGGCAGGAAACCTTCCAGCGCGCTCGCGATGACGACACAGGCGACCTGTTCCGTGGCCGCCGCATGCGCGATCACGGTCTTCAGGTCGGTCAGGAGACTCTGCGCATCGCAATCCCCTCGACCATCGCCAAGGGTGATCAGCAGCGAGCGGCCAGCGGCGTCCGACGCACTGTGCAGCGCATCCAACGACACTGTCTGCGTTGGAGCGAGCGCAGCGGCCAGCGGCGCCAGGCGGCGCGCAAGATGCGGCTTGAGCAGACCCAGCGCCAGCGGCGCGGTGTGACCGAGATCCGCGGCGATGCGTCGGGCTTCGGCGCCGACTTCGGCAGCGGGCACGAATCGGCTGCACAGACCCAAGGCCTGCGCCCCATGCGCCTCGCCGCCGACGAGCAGCGGCTCGGCGGCCGGGCCGAAGCGCTCGCGAAGAAAGGCGGCTTCGGCCGCGCTCGGCAGCCATGCGGCGTCCGCGTCGGCGAGGCGCAGGCGCGCGTCATCGGCCAGCACCAGAAAATCGCAGGTCGCCGCCAGCAGCAGGCCCGCACCATCGGCATCGCCCGGCACCGCGGCGATGGTCGGAATCGGCAGTTGCGCCAGCGCGGCGTACAGATCCTGTGCGACAGCGTCATCGAACACCGCGCGATCGCCGCGCCAGAAGCCGGTGCCATGCGCATCCGATGCCTGCGCATTCAAGCTCCGCGCATCCACGCCACACGCATCCAGAATCAGCGCCTTGGCGCGATGCGCTTCGGCCGCGGAACGGACGTGGGCGATCGCGCGCAGCAGCGCTCCGATCGCGGTGTCGAGCGAAGCGGATTCCAGCGAGAGCGAGAACAGACCATCCCCCAGATCGAACAGACGCACCCCTGTTGCCGGCGACACCGCCTTCGACACGGTTGGCGTCGTGGCGTTCGTCGTGGCGTCCGTGGTGAGCGGCATCAGCGCGACCTTCGCCTTCGGCGGCAGCGGATCGTGCGGCACCTCGATCGCCGGTCGCAGCGCGATATTGTCGGGTTTCGGGAGGATCGGGCCGAAGGTCGGAGCGTTCGACACGGCACCGACGACGAGCGCGATTTCCCGCGGAGCAGACAGCAGCGAAGCTGCAGTCGATTCGAAAGTGGTCGATTCGACAGATGCCGACGCGATCCCGGCCGGCGGCACGACGGACGCTGCGGTCAACGCGGGCGACGCGATGGGCGCAATGCGTGCGGCGTCGACACTCGGCGCTTGCGCACCGACCAGACCGCTCAACCTCAGGCAGATTCGACCCCGGGCATCGCAAACGTCGATGTCGAGCGCGCCTCCCGCATCGCGACGCAGATGCACGAACGCCTGCGCCGGACAGGCCGCAAGCGTACGCAGACTCCCCAGCGACGACGGCGTGAAGCCGGCGCCACCGAAACATGCGCATAGCGCGGACAGCGCCGCAGCCAAGGCCGGCGGCAGCCACGTGGCTTCGTCCACCGGCAGATGCAGTTCGGCCAGCATCGACTCGTCGCCGATGAGCAAGGCGACGACATGTTCGACCTGCGGCACCGACTGCGCACGCAACGTTGCCCGCAATAGGGCGAAGTCGTACGGATCGTTCGCCAGACCCGACGCGTCATCGGGCGACAGCCGCGCGTGCGCCTGTGCGAACACGGCTTCGTCTGCGCCATCGGCGCGGTACAACTCCAGATCGATCGCTCCGGCGCTGCGCGGCAACACCGCGATGCCGAGCGCAAGCCCCGCGTCGTCGACCGGGACCATTGGCGCGCCCCAGACGATATCGCGCAGGATCGGGGCGTTCGTTGCGGCATCCGCACTCGCCGGAATCGCCAGCGCAAGCGCCGCGCGCAAAGCTTCCAGCGCCAACAGCGGCGGCAGCGCGCCGTCGATGATGGGTGCCTGTCCTCCATCGAAATTCGCGAGAAAGCGCTGTTCTTCGAGGTCGGACGCATTGCTGTGCACCAGCGGATGCAAGCGTGCCGGCATGGCGACGACGGGCGCATCGACCGTTGCGGGAGCGGCCAACGTCGCAGGGGCGATCCAGTAGCGTTCGCGCGCGAACGGGTAGGTCGGCAGCGACATCAGGCGCGGCGCGGCATCGTCGTTCAATCGATGCCAATCGATCTCCACGCCCTCGGCCCACAGCGCCGCCAGCGGTGCCAGCGCGCGTTCGGCGATGCAGCGTTCGAGCCTGGTCTGGAATGCGGGATCCTCGGCGTGCGCCAGCCGCGCATCGCGCTGTTGCTTGGCGCTGCCGGTATGAATGCGATCGCCGGCCGAGCTGTCGCCAGCCCGATCGCCGCCCGTCAGGAAGGCCTGCAGCGCGCGGCGCAGCGCCGGCACGCCGTCGACGACGAAGCACACCCGCTGATCCATCGCTTCGCGACCGACCTGCAGGGTATGCGCCAGATCGCGCGCATCGATCGCATCGCCTTCGCGGTCGAGGAAGGCAAGGAGATCGCGGGCGCGGGCTTCGAGTTGCTCCGAATTGCGCGCGGACAGCGGCACGAGCCGCAGCGCATCGCTGCGCGCCGGCACGCGTTCGCTGGCGACGTACTCTTCCAGCACGATATGCGCATTCGCACCACCCGCGCCGAACGAGGACACGCCGGCGATGCGCGGCAGCGCGCGGCCGTCGCGCACCGGAGGCACCCATGTGCGCAGATCCTGCACCACCACGAACGGCGTGGTCGCGAAGTCGATATGCGGATTGAGGACCTTCGAGTGCAGCGAAGGCACGATGCTGGCGTGGCGCATCTGCAACAGCACTTTGGTCACGCCGGCGATGCCTGCGGCCGATTCGCAGTGGCCGATGTTCGATTTGGCCGAGCCGATCAGGCAGTAGCCGGTATCGTCGCCATGCGCCGCGCTGCCTTCGTGGAAGGCCCTGGTGAGCGCGGCGATCTCGATCGGATCGCCGAGTTTTGTGCCGGTGCCGTGCGCTTCGATGTAACTGACATGACGCGGATCGATGCCGGCCTCGCCCAGCGCGCGACGGATCACCTCGGCCTGCGCCTGCGGATTGGGCACGGTGTAACCGTTGGTCTTGCCGCCATGATTCAACGCACTGCCGCGGATCACACCATAGATATGGTTGCCGTCGCGCTCGGCTTCGGACAGACGCTTGAGCACCGCAACGCCCACGCCCTCACCCGGAATATAGCCATCGCCGCCTTCGCCGAAGCTCTGGCAATGACCGTCGCCGGAGATGAACTGGCCACCGCTGAGCATCGTGTACTTGTTCGGATGGATGCTGACGTTGACACCGCCGGCCAGCCCCAGCGCGGTGCGGCCCAGACGCAGATCCTGGCAGGCCAGATGCAGCGCGGTGAGCGACGACGAGCACATGGTGTCGAGCGTCAGGCTGGGGCCGTGCAGATTGAGGAAATAAGAGACCCGGTTGGCGATGCTCGCCAGGCTGCCCGACAGGTTGTATTCGCCGTACATCACGCCGGCATACACGCCGACCTGGCCGGGAAGCCCCTTGGCATCCGGCATCTGCAGCGCGGCCCGCGAGTAGCCGGCGTCTTCGATCGCCATCCACGCGTGCTGCAGGAACAACCGCTCCTGCGGATCGATGCTGCGCGCCTCGCGCGGCGCGATATTGAAGAAGCGCGGATCGAACTCGTCCGCGCCCTCGATGAAGCCGCCCCATTTGCTGAAATGCGCACCTTCGACGCTGCGGTCTTCGCTGTACCACGCTTTCCAGTCCCAGCGCGAAGCCGGTACTTCGACGATGCAGTCCCGTCCGTCGCGCAGATTGCGCCAGAACGCTTCGAGATCGGGCGATTCCGGATAGCGTCCGCTCAGGCCGACGATCGCGATGGCTTCATGCGCGAACGTCGCGGGCGCTGCCGCGTCGCGCGCGTCGCCGCTCGCAGCCAGGAAGCGGTTGCGACGACGGCCGACCGGCAACGCCGACGCAGCGCTCGTGGCCACCTGTTTCGCGGTCGCAGGCGGCATGGGCGCCGACACCCCGAACATGCCGGCGAGCGTGGGCGCATGCGCACGCGCGAAATACCCGGCCAACTCCTCGATGCTCAGATATTCGAAGAACAACGTCTTGGGCAGCGCGCCGAAACTCGCTTCGAGCTGATGGGTCAGACTCATCGCCAGGATCGAATCGATGCCGTACTGTTCCAGCGGCGCCTTGAGCTCGATCTTCTGCGCCGGAATCTTGAGCACCGTGGAGAATTCGTTGCGCAGGAACTCGCGGGTCTTGCCGATCAGATCGGCCGGCGCAGCCACGGGCGTCGCCGTCGGGGTCGACGCGATCGGGACCATCGCCGCAGCCGTTGCGGTACGCTCGGGCATCAACGCGCGATGCATCTCGGCAGGCACGCCGTGCATCGCCATCACGTGGCTGCGGCCGAGGGCGAGGCTGCGCTGCAGCGCGCGCATGCCCTCGTCGGTGTCCATCGAACGCAGACCGGTGCGCTTTTCCAACTGCCGCAAGCTGGCGACGTCGATCTTCATGCCGCCATCGCGCCAATGCGGCCACGCGATGGAAAGACTCAGGCCGTGGCGTTCGCCCGCGGCCACGCGCGCGTTGCGCCAGCCCGCGAACTGGTCCATGAAACCGTTCGCTGCGGCGTAGTCCGCCTGACCCACGTTGCCGGTCCAGGCCGCGATCGACGAGAACATCACGAACATGTCCAACGGCAGCGCCGCCGTGGCGCGGTCCAGATGCTCGCTGCCGGCCACTTTCGGACGCAGCACATCGCTGAACTGCGCCGCGCTTTTCTTCAGGATGAAGTCGTCGCGCAGCAGGCCGGCGCTGTGGATCACACCGTGCAGCGCGCCGTGATCGGAGAGGATGCCCGCAATCAACGCGTCGGTCTGCGCGGCATCGCCGATATCGGCCTGGCGATATTCGACCCTGCCCGGCGCAGCGATCGCGTCGAGCGCGGCGCGTCCGTCGTCGCCAAGCGCGGAACGGCCGCAGAGCACGACCTTCGCGTGCGCGGCGCTCGCCAGAAGATCTTTGGCGATCAGCAGGCCCAGACCGCCCAGGCCGCCGGTGATGAGATACACGCCGTGCTCGCGGAATCGGTTCAATGCGTCCGTGCGAGCGACGGATTCATCGGCAAAACGCCAATGCCGCAGTTCGCGCGCGCCGTGGGTGTAGCGCAGGACGCGCGCGTCGGCATCGGCCGCGTCGCTGCGCAGGTGCGCGATCAGGGCATCGCTCCGGATATCGGCCGGCAACAACAATACCTGCCCGACGATATCGGGGTTCTCCAGCGCGGCGGTCTCGATCAGACCGGCCAGACCGGCGAGCAGTTGCGCGCCATCGCGGTCGGCCGCGGCCAACTGCACCACGCTGCGGCCCTGCGGCTTCTCCTGCAACAGCGTGCGGATCGTGTCGACATACGCCAGCGCCACAGTGGTAAAGGCCTCGGCCGGGGTCGCCGACGCGTCGATCTCCAACATCGCGCAATTGCATTCCGGCAGCGCGGCCTGTACCTGCGCCGCATCGGCATGCGACAGACCGCACACCAGCACGCGATGCCGCGCCGGGGCTGCGCCGGCCCTCGCCGTCGTCCGCTCCCAGACCGTCTCCGCGAGCAGCGTGCCGGTGGGCGCGTGCGCATTGTCCGCGGATGCCGTTTCCGCGACGCGCTTGAGCGCTCGGATCCGCGCCAGCGCGTCCTGCTGCGAAAGCGCGCCGGTGGACAGTGCGCGATAGATGTCGGACAACTCGTGCTTCATGCGGCCGTGTTTCATGGGCTCAACCTAGTTCCACGGCTTCGTCGGCGGACAAGCGCCGGCTCAGCACGTCGTCGATGACCGACAGGTAATGCGCTTCGTCGAATGCGCCGTCCGCAATGGACGGCACGGCGGTGCCGGTATCGAGCGGTCGCGACGAGAACCCGCGCATCGCTGCGCAGATGCGGCCGTCGGCGGCGCACAGATCGATATCGACCTTGATCAGACCCGCGCTGCGGCCTCCGGGCGCATACCGCACCCAGGCGAACATGCGCGCTTCGCAAGGCGCATGCACGCGCAGGGATTCCAGCGCGAACGGCAGCGCCGGGCCGCCTGGCGTGTCGGTATCGATCAGTGCGATCGAACCCTGCAGCGCGCTGTCGGCGAGGCTGGGATGCAGAACGAAGCCTTCGCTGCGCGCGGATGCGGGCAATGCGAGTTCGACCAGCACCTCGCCGTCGCCGCGTTCGAGCGCGACGATGCCCTGAAAGGCCGGACCGTAGCCCAGACCCATCGCCGCGAACTGCGGATAAAACGCATCGCCGCCGCTGCGTCCGCGCTGCATCCGCGTACGCAACGCCGGGAGATCGAGCGGGTCGGGCATAGCGACGGCCACGACCGCAGCGCTGCCCTGGCAGTGCAGGCGTTCGTCAGCACCCGGGCCGTCAGCGACCTGACGCGTGACCTCGAATTCCAGCCGGTCCGCGCCGTCCGCGAAGATCGCAATGCCGACACGGGCCTCGTCTTCGACCACGATCGGCTGCGCCCACACGATATGCCGCAACTCCAGCGCCAACGGCGCGTCCGCGTGCGCGTCGGACGGCGGCAACGCATCGTGCAGCGCGGCGCGCGCCATCTCCAGGTACGCCACCGCCGGCAACACCGGACGGCCATTGACGCGGTGATCGGCCAGGAAGAACTCGGTGCCGGCGAAGACACTGGCGTAGCGCTGCTGACCGAGATCGGAGACATTCCGATGCAGGAGCGGATGCAGTACCGCGGTCGCGGTCGCGCGCCGCGCGCCGCCTTCCGCCCAACAGCGCTCGCGCGCGAACGGATACGTCGGCAGCGCCATGCGCCGCGGCGCAACGCCGCCGTGCAGTGTCGTCCAATCCAATGCCAGCCCGCGCACCCACAGATCGAGCACTTTCGGCAGATGCTTCTGCGCGATCCAGCCGTCGATCACCCGACGCATCTCGGCATCGCCGGTGAACGCGGTCAAGGTGTCGTCGCGTCCGGCCACGCCACGGTGCACGCCGTCGATACGCACCGCGCCGTCGACGATGCGCTGCAACCGCTCTTCCAACTGCGGCTGCGACTCGGCGATCACCGCAAGACGATGCGGCATCGCTTCGCGGCCGACCTGCAGCGTGTAAGCGATGCGCGCGAGGTCGAGCGTTCCTTCGCCGCGACGCAGGAACGCGAGCAGATCGCGCGCCTGATCCAGCAGTTGCTCTTCTGCGCGCGCCGACAGCGGCACGGCTACCGGCCCGCCGGGCATCGGCACCGCTTGTGCAGCCTCGGCCGTCGGCAGATGCTCCTCGATCACGAGATGCGCATTGGTGCCGCTGAAGCCGAACGAGCTCACGGTGGCCATGCGCGCGGTGTCACTGTCCCAGGCGCAGGTCTCGGTATTGACGTGGAACGGCGCGCGCTCGAAGTCGATGTGCGGATTCGGCGTGCTGTAGTGGATCGACGGCACCAGCGTGCGGTGCTTGATGCACAGCAGCACCTTGACGATGCCCGCCACGCCCGCGGCAAAACCGGTGTGGCCGATGTTGCTCTTCACCGACCCCAACACGCAGCGCTTGCTGGCAGTCGCAGCGCTGCCGAACGCCGCGGTGAGCGCATCGACCTCGATCGGATCGCCCAGCGGCGTGGCGGTGCCGTGCGCTTCGACATAGGAGATGCGCGCCGGATCGATGTCGAACTTGTCGTAGATCTGCCGCAGCAACTGTTCCTGCGCCTTGGCGCTGGGCGCGGTGATGCCGTTGGTCTTACCGTCCTGGTTGGTACCCGAGCCACGGATCACGCCGAGGATCGCATCGCCATCGCGCTCGGCGTCGGCCAGCGCCTTCAACAGCAGCACGCCGCAGCCTTCGGAAAACACGATGCCGTTTGCGGACGCATCGAAGGTCGCGCAGCGGCCGTCGCGCGACGGCATGCCCACCTGCGAGGTCAGGATATGGCCCAGCGGCGTGGTCAGCAGATTGATACCGCCGGCCAGCGCCAGACGATTCTCGCCGCTGCGGATGCTTTCGCAGGCCAGATGCACCGCCACCAGCGACGACGAACAGGCGGTGTCGATCGCCAGCGCCGCACCCTTGAGATTGAGGAAATACGAAATGCGCGCGGACAGGATCGCGGTGGACGTGCCCATGAACGCGGCGCCGAGCGTGTCCTGTCCTTCATCGGCCAGTACCCGCGCGTAGTCGCCCATCGCGCAGCCCACGTACACACCGCAGGCCTGTCCGGACAGCGCGCCCGGCGCATAGCCGGCGCTTTCTATCGTCTTCCAGCATTCTTCCAGGAATACGCGCTGCTGCGGATCGATGGACTCGGCTTCCACCGGGGAAATACCGAAGAACAGCGCATCGAAAGCGTCGATATTGTCGAGTAGGCCGGCCCACTTCGAGTACGACGTGTGCGGATGGCGCGGATCGGGGTGATACCAGTCCTCCGCACCGCCCCAGCGTGTGTCCGGAATGACGCTGACGCAGTCGCGGCCATTGCGCAGGTTGTCCCAGAACGCATCGACGGTTTCGCTCATCGGATAGCGGCAGGACATGCCGATGATCGCCACCGCCTCCTCGCGCGCCGGCGCACCCGCGATGCGCGGCGCGGCCGGCAGCGACGCCGCCTGCAGCGCCTGCTGGCGGATGGTCTTCGCCGGCACGCGACGCAGCACCAGGCCGTCGACCGTGGCGGCGATGCGGTCGCTACCGTTCGCTTCGACCAGCACGAACGCGAACTCGATGGCATCGCGTTCGATGCTGCGCGCTTCGGCGCGGCACAGGTATTCGCGGCCGTCCAGTGCGCCATGCACCGCGACCGTGCCGATGCGATACGGCAGGAACTGGTCGTCGCTGGCGCCGAAGTGGCGCGCCGACAGATGCGCGGCGAAATTGATCGCGGTGCAGAGGCCGCCGTACAGCGCCAGCGGATTGGCGACGAAGGCAAAGTCGTGCGCGGCGATCGCGATCTCGCCAAGCGCGCGGGTCTCGCCTAGACGCAGGCTGCGCAGCGGCGCGTAGTAAGTGCCGGCATTGGTCGGGATATCCCCCGCGGCGAGGCTGCGTTCGACCGCGAAATCGCCGTCGGCGACAGCCGCCGGCAGTCCGGCGCCCGGCACCACCATGCCCTGCATATGCAGCACCGCATCGTCGAAGTCGCCGCTGCGGCTGGAGCGCACGATGCACTGTAGGCCGTCGCCGCTGCGGCGGAAGCTGATCTGTACCCGTGTCTCGCGACCCTTCGTGCCCAGCAGCGGGTTGGCCAGGGCGATGCGTTCCAGACGCACGTCGTCCGGCGCGAAATAGCTCCGGTAAGCGGCGTAGACCAGTTCGATGTAGGCATCGGTCGGCAGCAGATGTTCGCCGAAGACCACGTGCTCGCGCAGGCTGATGTTGTTGTCCGGGGACAGCGACAGCCGCACCGAGAATTCGCCTTCGGTCTCGAGATCGCCGCTGGCGTCGCCGGCGTGGAAATACAACGACTTGTAGCGCTGGCCGAACTTCGGCGCGAAACGGATGCCGCCGCCGAAGCGGGTACCGCGACCGGCGCGCGCGCGCGGCGCGGGCATGGCCGCAACCGGCGCCATCGCCGCTGCGGCGACGACCGTCGGCGCGACGACCGGCGCGGCCGCGGCGACCGGCATCGCG
>JAIMKJ010000060.1 GCA_020692565.1 Thermomonas sp. | reverse complement strand
AACCCGACCAGCCGACTGCGACCACCGAGGCCGCCAGCCCGTATTCGAGCAGCAGCAAACCGCCCATGACCCAGGCGGCGAACTCGCCGATGGTGGTGTAGCTGTAGGTATAGGCCGAGCCGGAGACGGGCAGGGTGGACGACAGTTCGGCATAGCACAGACCGGCCAGCGCGCAGACGATGCCGGCCACCAGGAACGACAGCAGCACCGCGGGGCCGGCATGCAGCGCCGCGGCGTTGCCGGTGCGCACGAAGATGCCGGCGCCGATGATGCAGCCGATGCCAAGGAATACGAGATTCCAGGGGCCGAGCGTGCGTTTGAGCTTGCTGGTCTCGGTTTCCCGCTGGACCTGTTCGACGCTCTTGCGGAGCAACATCCGCGCAAGCAAACCCTGTTTCGGAACGGTCGCCATCAATTTATCCCCGTGAGTGGTGCTGCGCGTGTGGTGGTGCGCGCGCAGATGCGTGTGTGACTGTGCGGCATCTTGCCGGATCCGTATCGTCGGGTATTTGCGCAACGCGACCCGGGCGACCCGGCACCTTACTCCGCGGGCCCGAGCGGGCGCAAGCCGATGGCCGGAGCGATAATGACGGCTCTTTTCGCCTGCGAGCGCCCTTTATGTCGTCGACCGTCCCGGTGTCGCCCGCAGTCCCCGAGTGGCCT
Organism: Thermomonas sp.; assembly: GCA_020692565.1. Classification (GTDB taxonomy): domain Bacteria; phylum Pseudomonadota; class Gammaproteobacteria; order Xanthomonadales; family Xanthomonadaceae; genus Lysobacter_I. The sequence goes on along the minus strand of JAIMKJ010000060.1, from coordinate 19,255 downwards.
GCCGACACGCCGTTGTCCGGCCATTTGTCCCGCTACGCCGCCCGCTGGCCGCAGGAGTTGGAGACCGTGGCGGAGTTCGTCGCCCTCTTCGCCGCCTGCGAAAAAGAGGACCCATTCACACGCGGGCGTCTGGCCGGGCACTACACCGCGTCGGCCTGGCTGGTCGATGCCGCCGGCGAACGATTGTTGATGACCCATCACCGCAAACTCGATCGCTGGCTGCAGCTCGGCGGGCATGCCGACGGCGACCGCGATCTGGCTGCGGTCGCCCTGCGGGAAGCGGAAGAAGAATCCGGGCTGGTCGATCTGGTGGTGTCGCCGGAGATCTTCGACCTCGACCGGCACTGGATTCCCGAACGCGGCGACGTGCCCGGGCACTGGCATTACGACGTGCGCTACGTGGTGCGTGCGACCGGCAGCGAGGACTTCGCGGTCAGCGACGAGTCGCATGCGCTGGCATGGCGCGACATCGCGGGTCTGCTGGAAGATCCGGCGATCGATCCCTCGATCGCGCGCATGGCGCGGAAATGGATGAGCGGACGCGGTAGCGCGGGCGTCTGAACCAGCGTGCCGCGCGGTTGTGATGCGGTTCCCGGTTGCGGAAAAGGCCATGCTAGCCTTCGGGCGCGATCAATCGGATCGCCATTGCCCAAGGAAAAGGACATGAAAAAGCATCTGCTTGCGTTGCTGGCCCTGGGTGGCCTGACGATGTTTCCCCTGCACGCATTCACGCCGTCGGTCTCGCTGGACTGCAGCGGCCAGAATGTCTGCACCGCCAGCATCAGCGGTAGTCCATACGACATGATCGCGTGGAATGTCGACCCCGGAACGACCGACGCGATCTATCCCATCGACTGCGGGAATCTCGACTATTGCATCTTCCGCTGCGCTACCCGGCCTGGCATGGTGACGGTGAGCGTGTATCTGTGGAACAACTACCAGTTGGTCGGTTACGACGCCAGGCCGGCGCTCTGCTCCGAGCTGTAATCGGCAGTGTCGCGGGCATGTCTCCCCGGCCGTAGTCGGGGAGACGTTCGATAACGTCGTGCGGAACCCCGGAAATCCCGCGGATCAGGGCTCGATATCGTTCTCGTACGTCGCCAGCGCCACGACGATATTCGCGTCATCCCGATACTTCGCCCGCAGCGCGAGCAGGCGCGCATCGGTGCCTGTGCATGCGGCTTTGATCGCGGACGTCAGTTCGCGTCGACGCTCGCGTTCCTGGCTCGAATCGCCCTCCGGCCAGGGCTCGCCGCGGAAGTGATCGCAGCTGTCGCGCTGGTCGATGAAGGCGCGTACTTCGTGCGGGTAGTCGCACCCGTTCGGCCGATCGCCGGGCGCGTCCGGCACTTCGCAGCGCGAACGTTCGCTCAGACTGAAGCGTCCCTCGGGCCGCGGATCCTCGAACGTCGCGAACGGCCCGGCAACGCAGCCGCCCAGCGCGCACGCGATCATCGATGTGAGGATCGCGATCTTCAATGGCATCAGTCCGCGCGACCGCCGAATTCGCCGGTGGTGGTGTTCACCCAGACTTTCTCGCCGTTGGTGATGTATTCCGGCACCTGGATTTCGATGCCGGTGTTGAGCTTGGCCGGCTTCGGACGCTTGGTCGCGGTGCCGCCCTTGAGTTCCGGCGGCGTTTCGATCACTTCCAGCACCACGCTCTGCGGCAACTGCAGCGCCACCGGCGCATCGTCGATGATCTGCACGAAACAGCCGGTGAGACCGTCGGTGATGTAACCCGCGGCATCGCCGACGACATCGGCATCGAGCGTGTACGGGGTGTAGTCCTCGTCGTCGAGGAACACGAATGCATCGCCGTCCTTGTACGAATACGTGGCCTGACGCCGCGCCAGCTCCACTTCCTTCAGATCGTCGTCGCCGCCGACGCTGAGGTCGAACTTGGTGCCGCCGGGCACGCTGTACATGGTGAAGCGGAACTTGACGTTGCCGCCGCGGCCCTGCGGCGAGCTGCGCTCGATGTCGCGCACCTGATAGACGGTGCCGTTGTGTTCGACCACGTTGCCTTTCTTGATGTCGTAAGCCTTCATTGCATGGATTCCGGTAGGGCGGGCCCCTGGCCCGCCATTGCGAGGTTATAGATGAATGTGGGAGACGGGCGAAGCGGTTCCGATCATTGCTCGACGCGATCGCAAACACGGTAACGGCGGGCTTGGGCCCGCCCTGCGAAACCCGCGTTATTTCGGCGCCAGGCGCGTCGCGCCGTCGAGGCGGATGGTTTCGCCATTCAGATAGGCGTTGCCGAGGATGTAGGCGACCAGGTCGGCGTATTCCTCCGGCTTGCCCAGGCGCGATGGGAACGGGATCGAGGCCGAGAGCGACTGCTGCACCGACTCGGGCATGCCATCGACCATCGGGGTCCAGAAGATGCCCGGGGCGACGGTCATCACCCGGATGCCGAAGCGGGCGAGTTCGCGCGCCATCGGCAGGGTCATGCCGACCACGCCGCCCTTGCTGGCGGAGTACGCGGCCTGGCCGATCTGGCCTTCGTAGGCCGCGACCGAGGCGGTGTTGACGATCACGCCGCGTTCGCCGTCGGCGCTGGCGTCGTTGTGCTGCATCACCGCCGCGGCGGCCTTGGCGACGTTGAAGCTGCCGACCAGATTCACCATCACCGTGGTCTGGAACTGCGAGAGCGGCATCGCGCCGTCCTTGCCCAGCACGCGACCCGCGCCGAGGATACCGGCGCAGTTGACCGCGACGTTCAGGCCGTCGAGGAAATCTTTCGCGGCATCGACATTCGCGGCGACCGCGGCCTCGTCGCTGACGTCGGTGCGGAAATAGCGGGCGTTGCCGTCGCCCAGTTCGGCGACGGCGATGGCGCCCTTGTCGTCGTTGAGGTCGAACAGCGCGACTTTGCCGCCGTGGGCGACGAGGTGCCGGGCGACGGCGAAGCCGAGGCCGGACACACCGCCGGTGACGATGGCGCGGGCGTTGGAAAGTTGCATGCGGGACGGTCCATGAGCGCGGAAACCGCGATTTTAGCGCACCGCTCCAGCGCGCCGTGCCCGCCCGGCCGAGACCTGGCGGAGGCCTTGCGAATCAATGGCCTGCCGCCGATTCTTCGCAGAAGCCTGCCGCTCCGGCGGGGCAGGGCCGCAGGCCGATGGCCAACAGGACCCGCGACATCGTCACAAAACCCGTGCTATACAGTCGCCCGTGAAGTTCCGGACAGACCCCGAACCGATCGCGTAACCGTTGCACCCACAACCCAATTCACCCCAGTCGTATCCAACGAGGAAGCTGTCATGGCTGATACGAGACTGCAGGCAGTGGCCACTGCCGATGATCGCCGGCGGCGCGTGTCCGCCGGCATCCGGGAATCCGTCGCGGCGTCCGCCGTCGCCGGCCTCCCAGGCCTTTCCGGTTCCGGCATTTCCGCCGCGGCTGCGCCGTGCTGGCGCATTGCGGCAGGACAACCGGCGCACCGATCCGCTTTTGCCCACACTTCCCAGCCCCTGCGCCCGGCGTTCGTCCGGGCCGGTGCCGCTGTGCGTCCCGGCCACCCCCATGGCCGGTCGTCGCGGACCGGGCTCCCCTGCGGTCGCCGTGCCCATGTGCTTGGGGCACTGGGGCAGAGCGTTCCGCAGCCGGGAGTCACGCATTCCCTGAGGGAGGTGCTGATGGGCCCGGACCGCGATCGCTTCGCCGTCGCGGCTTTCTGAGACGGCGCCGTCGCGTGTCCGGCCACGCGCCTCCTGGGGGAGCGCCGCGGTCCTGCCGACGCCGACGACCTCTCCGATGCTGCGACGGTGCGGGCGATCGAACGCCGCGAATCGCCGCCAGGCTTCCCAACGTTCGTCCACCCGCATGATCGCGTGTCCGTATTTTCCACGTCCGCATTCCGATGGAGTCTTTGCATCCGATGATCCTCCGTATCGCCCGTTTCGCGTCTCCCGCCGTGTTCTTGTTGTCGCTTGCCGCCTGCCAGCCGTCCGCGCAGCCAGCGACCGACGCCGGGGCTGCCGAGGTCGCCGCCGATGTTTCTGCGCCCGTCGCGATGCCTTCCGATCCCGGGAGCCCGGTCGCCGGCTTGAAGGCGCTGGCTTCGACCGGTGGCCATGTCGAGGCATCGCAGGTCGCCGCGTACCTCGAACGTCATTTCAAGGGTCAGTGCGTCGATGGCGACCCGCGGCTGTCGTTCGAACGCGTCTGCCAGCATTACCCTCTGCAAGCCGCGAAGGACGACCCGTCGCCCTGGCCGGATCTGGTGCTGGGCATCGACGAAGGACGGGTCGTCAGTGCCGCGATCCTGGGGGCCGCGGAGGCGCCCGGCGCGGGTTGGCAGTGCGTTTCCGCGATGGATTTGGACGGCATGCGCTTCTGCTATGTTGAGACGGTGCCGGAGGCCGATCGCATTCGCTGGTCGGCCGAATGGACCGCTTATTTCGGCTCGGGAGACTGATGGTGCGCAAACGCATTTCGGAACATTCACGCCTTTCGACATCGCTCCGCCTGTTCGGAGCGATCGCGATGTCGGGCCTCGTGGGCTGTCAGCCACAGGCGCCCGCGTCGACCACGGCGGCAACAACGACAGAACAACACGCGACCGCACAACCGGTCCCCGGCAAGGCGATGGATGAAGGGAAAGCCCGTATGACAGCGATGAACGGTGTGTTGCTTGTTTTCGCAGGCGAAACAGGCACCGATTGGCAGGCTTACGACGACGTCGCCGGCGTGCAGTGGCGGGATGCCCAGGCGGTCGAGATGCCGGAGGTTTCCGATCCCGACGTGCGTTTCTCGCGGTCCGGCCGACTGACGCTCGCCGGGTTCGGCGAAACCGACCTGCCCGACGGCGAGACAGGTGCGGACGCGAGCCTGCGCCGCGGCAACGAGGGCGAGTCGGGCGTGACGCTCAACGGCAACGCCCAGCGCGTGAACGAAGTGGCGATCGTCAAGTTCTATCCCAGCGAGGATTACGAGACCATTCTTCGCAACCAGTTGCTGGCTGCGGCGAAGATCGTGCTCGAGGCGGAATGCCCGGCCGACGACGAAGACAGCCAGAAAAACCGCTTCTACCGCATCGATCTCGACGGCGAGACCTTCGCGCACGTCGAAGCCTATGTCGACCAGGAACCAGGCCCCGGATCGACGACGTTCGTGTTCACCCGAAGCAAGCCGGAACGAAGGATCGCCGAACTGTCGTGCCGCGAGGCGCCGCAGCCGTAACCCCATTGCACGGCCGCGCGCATCGCGCATCGCGAGCGGGCCGCCGGATATTTCCATCCACCCAAGTCGACTTCCACTCAAGAGGCAATCACCATGACCACGGCTGATGATCGACGCAAGGCAGCGGCCACTGCCAGTACATACGACCAGGGCAACATCAAAGGGCTCGACGATGCGATGACCCGTCGGCTCGTCGCATCGACGGTGCTGACCGAGAGTCATGGCGGCGATCTGGCCGTCACCAACAAGCAGGGGTATGTCGGCCGTTATCAGGCCGGCGCGTCCTGGCTGGTCGAAGCCGGTTACGTCAACCGCGATAAATACGACGTCGCGTTCAAGGAGTCGGGCCACAAATCCGAATGGGCTTGGGCCGTTTCCGGCGGCATGACCAAATTCCTGCAGCGCGATTCCAACTGGAACAACGGCCTCGATCTGGACCAATACAAGGCTTCGGCGGATCTGCAGGACAAGGCGTTCAAGACCAATTCCGACAAGCTCTACGACCGCGCGGTGAAGAACGGCCTTCTGGATGCCGACGATTCTCCGGAGAAGATCGCCGGCTTCCTCAAAGCTTCGCACATCGGCGGCTATGGCGCCGGTCGTAACGTCCTGCAGGGTAAATCCGTGAAGTCGGACGCCAACGGCACGTCTCCGTACGATTACTACAACGATATCGTCAAGGATCGCGATGGCCTGAACCAGCACATGGGCCAGGGCGGACAGGAACGGCCCGCGGGCGCGTCGTCGCAGACGAATACCCAGTCCGCCGGCGCCGACGGACAGCTCAAGCGCGGGGAGGAGGGGCCCGAGATCGTCGCGCTGCAGCAGCGCCTCAACGCGCTGGGCTATGGCCGTCCGGACGGCGACCCGCTGGTCGCGAACGGAAAGTTCGGCCCGAACACCGAAGCCGCGGTGATCAAGTTCCAGAAGGAGCATGGTCTGGAGGGCCTGGGCGTGGTGGGTCCCAAGACGATGGCGGCATTGGATGCCGCCGAGAAAGGGCAGATCCAGCCGGCACCGACCAGCCCGCAACAGACCACGCCGCAGCCCACCAGCAACGCCCCGGCCAGTCACGCCATCTATAACGAGGCTTACCAGCACTTCCTCGCCAACGGCAACAAGTTCGAATACGGCCGCGGGGACATGAGCCTCAACAACAAGGAAGGCAACGGCAAGACCGACCGCAGCCGCACCGAGCAGGATCTGGATGGCGACGGTTTGAAGGGCGTGGATTGTTCGTCCTTCGTCTGGCGCGGCCTGAAGAATGCCGGCTACGACGTCGGCAACACGCCGTTCTCCACGCACGCGCTGTTCAACGGCAACCAGATCACCGATTACTCGAAGAAGAACTTCGACGTGATCCCGGCGGCCGAAGCGAAGCAGGCCAACGGCTCGCTCCAGCCCGGCGATGTCATCCTGTTCAAGGACAAGGACAGCAGCGGCCAGCACGTCGGGATCTTCAAGGGCTACGACAGCAAGGGCAACATCCAGTTCATCGGTTCGCAGGTCAGCACCGGTCCGGCGCAGGCCAATGCCGGACCCGGCAGCTACTGGAACGGCAAGGATTTCGAGATCGTCGGTGCGCTGCGCGCGAAGCCCGAGTTCCAGGTGCGTCAGCCGTTGAACGGTGCGCCGGACGTCTCGGCCGATGCGAACCCGAAGCCGGTTACGGCCAAAAACGAGCCTGCGGGCGCGGACGGCCAGCTCAAGCGCGGCGAAGAAGGCCCCGAGATCGCGCGCCTGCAGGAACGACTGAACAAACTGGGCTATGGGCACGCCGACGGTACGTCGCTGGTCGAGGACGGCAAGTTCGGCCCCAACACCGAAGCCGCCGTGATCAAGTTCCAGAAAGAGCACGGCCTGGAAGGCCTGGGTGTGGTCGGCCCGAAGACGCTGGCGGCGCTGGATGCGGCGGAAAAGACCCAGTCGCAGGGCCAGGGCGGGCAGACGACGAAGCCGGCGATGGCGCTGAACGCCGCCTACGACATGAGCGTGAAGTACGACGACGTGAAGTATGGTTTCGGCTCGAAGAATCTCGCTTCCGGCAAGGTCGACTGCTCGGGTTGGGTGTCGCAGTTGCAGAACGCGACCATGGAGGAGATCAACCAGAAGGCGGGCAAGACCGTCTTCAGCGGCAAGGATTTCTTCGACAAACACAACCAGCATGCCGCAGGCATCATCAAGGACAGCGTGGAGACGACCGGGACGCTGATGCGTTCGCCGCTGGACAAGTCGCAGTTGAAGGAAGGCATGATCATCGGCGAGGACAATGGCCAGAAGGGATGGGACAAGGGCCGCTACAACGGCATCGATCACATCACGATGGTGGTCAAGGACCCGAAGAGCGGCCAGTTGATGGTCAGCCAGTCGCGCGGCGGCGAGGGTGTCGAACTGATGCCGCTCGACAAATACCTCGATCGCAAACAGGCGAACGGGGTGGCGTTGTTCGCGACCGATCCGCTGGCCAAGGCGCGCCCGCTGATGGAAGCCCAGCAGGCGACGCCGACGAAGACCGCCGATGCCCAGACGACCGGTACGACCGAGAAGCAGCAGTCGCCGCTGCTCTCGAACGCCAGTCATCCGGATCACGGTCTCTACAAGCAGGCGATGAAAGGACTGGAACAGATGCCGGCCGGTGCGTTCAAGAATGCGCAGGAACGCGAGAACGTCGCGGCGGCGATCGCTTTCGAAGCGAAGGTTTCCGGCCTGAACCAGATCGACCACGTCAAGCCGCTCGGCAATGGCCCGGGCATGTTCGTGGTGCAGGGCGGGCTGGACGATCCATCCCACAAGCGCATCTACGTCGACCAGCAGCAGGTGGCGCAGCAATCGGTGCAGAAGTCCTCGGATTTGGCGCAACAGGTCCAGGCCGTGCAGGCGGACGTGCAACCGAAGCAGGATAATCAGGGCCGCGCTTTCGCCTGATGGCGATGCGTCGCAAGCGCGCCGCCGGCCCGCCGGTGCGCTTGCGGACCGCGCGCCTGCAGTAATGAAGTCAAAGATGGAGATTGCATGAAGAGCGAACAGATGACGGATGGTGAACGCGGTTTGCGTGGCCCGGAGACGTATCGCGAGGGGCGCAGCCCGACCGGCGCGCTGTGGCTGGGTATGGTCTTCGCCATGCTGGCGACGGCGGCCTGCGGTCGTACCGAGCCGGCGGCTCCCGCTACGCCGGAATCCGCCGCACCCTCGGCTCCGGCGACGCCCGCACCGGCGATGCCGGAGCTCGCCAGCGTCGAAGCGGATCCTCTGGCAGGCATGCGCCATATCGCAGGCGTGAATTGCAATCGTTCGGAATCGGGCATTCATACCTGCACCGCCACCGGCTACGACCTCAGCGGTGCCGATCGCGCCTGCATGGAGGACGATACGGGTTTCGGCGCGGTGCTGGACGAGGGTGGCGCGACCCTGCTGGACCGCTTTCCGGCCGACGGTGCGAGTCCGGTCGCCAGGCTTCCCCAAGGACAGTTCCTGTGCGTGCAGTTCGTCGCCGACGCGACTGCGGGCGGCGAAGGCTGGGCCTACGTCACCGCGATTCCGACGGCCTTGGTCAAGCGCTGCGAAGGCAATGCATCCTGCGGCGCCGTGCCGTTCGCGCCGGCATGGTCCGGCGCAGCCCCGCAGGGAGCGTGCGAAGTCGGCGAAGAAGGTCGCTACACCATCGCCTGTCCGGCTGGCTGGGTGCCGCGTTCTGCGATCGAAGAGTATTCGATGGGACTCGGCGACGGCGGTTGATCGGTGTGGTCGGGCGCCTCGGTCCAGCAACTCCGCCATCATCGCCACGGACGCTCGCCGCCGGGCGCTCGATGCGGATTGGATCAGTCGAAGGCACGCACTCCGGACTGTCCTGACAACCGCTCCTGCCGGCAGGCGGTCTCGAATCTGGAACAACTGGGTCCGAGCGCCGGTTTCGCATCGCGACAGGATCTCGAGAAACCCGCCGCGGCCGTGGCGATGCAGGGCGGCGATCCCGCCAGTGCGGCCGCGAAGAATTCCTGCATCGACGACGGTCAGGCGGTGAACCAGACGGTCGAGCAGAGCACGACGATGGCGGAAGTCAACAAGCCTGCGCAGCAGATCGAGCCGCAGGTACAGAACAAGGCTGCCCTCGGCGGCCGTTGAAGCAACGGTGCCAGGGACGGCGCCATCCTCCGGCGGTGGTGCGGCACAGTCGACAGGCTGCGGAACAACCGCAGGCCGCTCCGGCGCCGAATGTCAGTCCAGCGTGTTCCGGTCCAGCAATTCCGCGATCATCGCCGCGTGCCGCTGCGTCTGCGCATCGCGGCGCAGCCGGCTTGCGGTGAAGATCGAACACATTTCCATCACCGCGGTGTCGAAGGTTTCGTTGACGATCACGTAGTCGAACTCGTGGTAATGCGACATTTCCTCGTGGGCGGCGGCGAGGCGACGGGCGATGGTGTCGTCGCTGTCCTGGCCGCGTTTGCGCATGCGCTCTTCCAGCGCTTCGCGCGAGGGCGGCAGGATGAAGATGCCCACCGCATCCGGCACTTTCTCGCGCACCTGACGCGCGCCCTGCCAATCGATTTCCAGCAACACATCGCGGCCAGCCGCGAGCTGCGGTTCCACCGACTGCCGCGCGGTGCCCTTGAGGTCGCCGTGCACCAGCGCATGCTCGAAGAAATCGCCGGCATCGATCATCCGCTGGAATTCGTCGGTGCCGATGAAGTGGTAGTGCTGGGCGTGGCGCTCGCCCGGGCGCGGTGCGCGCGAGGTGAACGAGATCGACAGCGCGATGTTGGGATCGCGCGCCAGACAGGCGTTGACGATGCTGGATTTGCCCGCGCCGGAGGGCGCCGCGACGATGAAGAGAGTTCCGCGCATAGGTTGGAGACTGGCCGGAGACCGGAGCCGAAGTCGCGGCAGCATGCCTCAACTCCGGCCGCAAGTCATTCGATGTTCTGCGACTGCTCGCGGATCTGGTCGATCAGCACTTTCAGTTCCACGGCCAGCGCCGAGGTGCGGGCGTCCACGGATTTCGAGCCGAAGGTGTTGGCTTCGCGGTTGAACTCCTGCAGCAGGAAGTCCATGCGCCGGCCCACGGCTTCTTTCTGGACCAGCACGCGGCGCAGTTCGAGGAGATGGCTGTCCAGCCGGTCCAACTCTTCGTCCACGTCGAGTTTCTGCAGCGCCATCACCAGTTCCTGCTCGAAACGGCCGGGGTCCAGCGGCTGCGGCAGGTCGGCGAGGCGGTTGACGAGTTTCTGCTTCTGCCCGGCGCGGATCGCCGGCATCAGCGTGCGCGCATCGGCGGCGTGGCGGGCGATGGCATCCGCGCGTTCGAGGATGTTCGCGGCGAGGTTCGCGCCTTCGCGGGCGCGGGCTTCGATGAACTGCGTCAGCACCTCGTCCAGCAGCGACAGCGCCTCGGCGTGCAGCGCGGCCGGGTCGACGGCGTTGGATTGCAGTACGCCGGGGAATTGCAGCAGGTCGACCAGTTCGACGCGCAGTGCGGGGAAGTGCTCCTGCAGATTGCGCCCCATCGCCGCGAGGTGCGCCACGCGCGCGGGGTTCAGCTGCAGGGTCTCTTCGCTGTCGCCGCTGCGCAGGCGCAGGCTGAGGTCGAGCTTGCCGCGCGAGATCCGCGCCGAGATCCGCTCGCGCATCGCCGGTTCCACCGCGCGCAGATCGTCGGGCAGGCGCACGCCCAATTCCAGGAAACGGTGGTTCACGGCGCGCAGTTCGCAGCCGAGCGTGCCCCAGGGCGTGTTGCGCTCGCTGGCGGCGAAGGCGGTCATGCTGCGGATCATGGCGGTGGTCCTTGTCTGTTGTCCTGACCGGGCGTCCGGCAGGGGCGCCATTGTCCGGCATCGGGCGGGTCTTGTGGGGGGGCATGCAGACCTTCGACCGACGACGACATGCGGGCCGTCCCCACGGCCGGTGGATAATGAAACCGTCGAGGTCGTTTACGGCAGCCTCCAGGCCAGTTTACGAAAGTGGATCTACCGATATCCGGCATGATTCCGGCGGATGTGCAGTCGCGATCGAACCGATTTCGAACAGGTGACAAGGCGATGAGAGGGGGCGGTGAAGGTGCGGTGCTAAACTCGCCGGCCATTTTGCGCAGGTCGTTTCCCCATGAGCATCGCCCGTCCCAGTGGCCGTACGCCCGAGCAACTGCGTCCGGTCAGCATCGAGCGCGGCTACACCCGCCATGCCGAAGGTTCGGTGCTGGTGTCCTTCGGCGATACCCGCGTGCTGTGCAACGCCAGCATCGAGAACCGGGTGCCGGCGTTCATGCGCGGCAAGGGCGAGGGCTGGGTGACCGCCGAATACGGCATGCTGCCGCGCGCCACCCACACCCGCAGCGACCGCGAGGCCGCGCGCGGCAAACAGGGCGGGCGGACTCTGGAAATCCAGCGGCTGATCGGCCGCTCGCTGCGCGCCTGTGTCGATCGCGGCGCGCTGGGCGAACGCACCATCACCCTCGACTGCGACGTGCTGCAGGCCGACGGCGGCACCCGCACCGCCGCGATCACCGGCGCGTATGTCGCGCTGGTCGATGCGGTGCGCCTGCTGCAGTCGCGCAGGGACATCACGCGCAACCCGATCCACGGCGCGATCGCGGCGGTGTCGGTGGGCGTGTATCGCGGCGTGCCGGTGCTGGATCTGGATTACGCCGAAGACAGCGACTGCGATACCGACATGAACGTGGTGATGAACGACGGCGGCGGTTTCATCGAAGTGCAGGGCACCGCCGAAGGCCACGCCTTCCGTCGCGGCGAACTGGACGCGCTGTTGAACCTGGCCGAGCAGGGCATCGCCGAACTGGTGGCCGCGCAGCGCGCCGCGCTGGCGGAATGAGCGGCGGCTGATCCGGGCTTCGCATCGATGAAACGCCATATCGCCTGTTTCGCGCTGGTGGTCGACGATTACGATCGGGCGATCGCGCACTACGTCGACGACCTCGGCTTCGAACTGCGCGAGGACTCGCCACGCGGCGGCGGCAAGCGCTGGGTGCTGGTGGCCCCGCGGGGCGCCGAGACTGCGATCCTGCTGGCGCAGGCGTCGAACGATACCCAGCGCGCCCGCATCGGCGACCAGACCGGCGGCCGCGTCGGTTTCTTCCTGCACACCGACGACTTCCGCCGCGACCACGCCGCGATGCTGGCGCGCGGCGTGCGTTTCCTCGAACCGCCGCGCGAAGAGGATTACGGCATCGTCGCGGTGTTCGAGGATATCTACGGCAATCGTTGGGATCTGCTGGAGTTGAAATGATGAAACTGGTGCTGGCCAGCAGCAATCCCGGGAAACTCGCGGAACTGCGCGACCTGCTGGGCGATGCCGGCGTCGATCTGCACGCGCAGACCGAATTCGGCGTCGAAGATGCGGAAGAAACCGGCCTGACCTTCGTCGAGAACGCGATCCTCAAGGCGCGGCATGCGTCGCGCGCCACCGGCCTGCCGGCGCTGGCCGACGATTCCGGCCTGTGCGTGGATGCCTTGAACGGCGCGCCGGGTCTGTACAGCGCGCGCTACGCCGGCGGTCACGGCGACCACGCCGCGAACATCGCCAAACTACTGGATGCGTTGCGCGACGTGCCGGACGCGCGCCGCAGCGCGCGCTTCGTCAGCGTGCTCGCGTTGCTGCGCCACGCCGACGACCCGCAGCCGCTGATCGCCGAAGGCGTGTGGGAAGGTCGCGTGCTGTCCGCGCCGCGCGGCAGCGGCGGTTTCGGCTACGACCCGGTGTTCTTCGCGCACGATCAGGGCATGGGTGCGGCCGAACTCGATGCCGTGCTGAAGAACCGCGTCAGCCATCGCGGCCTGGCGCTGGCGACGATGCGCGAAAAACTGCTCGCCGCCGTGCGGCGCGAATAACCGATGTTGAGCTTTCCGCCGCTCTCGCTCTACGTGCACCTGCCGTGGTGCGTGCGCAAATGTCCGTACTGCGATTTCAATTCGCACGAGTACAAGGGCGGCGGTGCGCTGCCGTTCGAGGCTTATGTCGACGCGCTGATCGCCGATCTCGATCACGACCTGCCGCTGGTCTGGGGCCGCACCGTGCAGACGGTGTTCTTCGGCGGCGGCACGCCCAGCCTGTTCCCCGCGCCCGCCGTCGACCGCTTCCTGCAGGCCGCCGCCGCTCGCCTGCGCTTCGCGCCCGGTTGCGAGATCACCCTCGAGACCAATCCCGGCACCGCCGAGCACGGCCGCTTCGAGGATTACCGCAAGGCCGGTGTGAACCGGCTGTCGTTCGGCATCCAGAGTTTCGACGATGGCTGCCTGCAGCGGCTCGGCCGCATCCACGACAGCCACCAGGCCGAGTCCGCGGTGAAGCTGGCGCAGGACGCCGGTTTCGACAATCTCAATCTCGATCTGATGTACGCGCTGCCCGGGCAGACGCTGGCGATGGCCGAACACGATCTGGCGCGCGCCTTCGCGCTGCAGCCGGCCCACGTCAGCCACTACCAGCTCACGCTGGAACCCAACACCGTGTTCGCCGCCCGCCCGCCGCAGGGCATTCCCGACGACGATGCGGCCTGGGACATCCAGGAGCACTGCCAGGCGCTGCTGGCCAACGCCGGCTACGCACAGTACGAGATCAGCGCTTACGCCAGGCCTGGACGACAGTGCGCGCACAACCTCAATTACTGGCGCTTCGGCGACTACCTGGGTATCGGCGCCGGCGCGCACGGCAAGCTCAGCCTGCCCGCCACCGATGCGGGCACCCCGGACCGGGTGCTCCGGCGCTGGAAGCTCAAACACCCCGCGGCCTATCTGGCCCACGCCGGCACCGCCGCCGCGATCGGCGCCGACACCGCGATCCCGCCCGCGCAGTTGCCGTTCGAGTTCATGCTCAACGCGCTGCGGCTGCGCGAAGGCTTCGCGCTGGCGCGCTTCGAGGCCAGGACCGGACTGTCGCGTACGGCGATCGATGCGCCGCTGGCCCGTGCGATCGCCGAAGGCTGGCTGATCGCCGACGATGGGCGCATCGTGCCGACCGAATCGGGACTGCGCTTCGCCAACGACGTGATGTCCCTGTTCCTCGACGACGTCCCCGACGACGCGCCGGACGGGGCGTCGAACGACGCAACGGCCGCCGGATGACCCGCGCCGAGACCGGGCGTCCCGGGGCGCCGCAGCGCGAAATTTGGCTCGCGGTAGCCGGACATGTTAAGAAACGCGGTCTTCATCGCACTTCCCCAGGCTGAAATGGCTGCGCCCACCGACCCACAGGACTCCGCCGCGCCCAGGACTTTGGCCTCTGCCGGATTGCCGCGCCGGGTGCGTCGCACGCTGGAGCGCGCCCTCTCGCTGGTCGGGGAAGATCTGGAGCGCAATCTGGTCTCGGCGGTGACCGAGTTCGAGGAAGAACTCTTCCGCCTGGCCGACCGTTCTGGCACCACCGGCGGCGCCACGATCGATTACATGCACACCCTGCGCGTGGTGCGGCTCAATCGCCACGACCTGGCGCCGCGCTTCATGCAGCTGCTGGAAAGCAACATCGCCGGCCTGCGCAAGCCGGTCCCGCTGGCGGTACCGTCGCGGCAGGTCTCGATGCCCGGCCCCGCACTGAATTTCCGCAACCTCAGTCTGGTCGACGAATCGGTGATGGACGAGGGCGCGGTGCTGTATGCCATCGCGTCGCGCCAGGAATCCCGCGCCAACCTGATCCTGCACCTGCTCGGCCAGCGCTTCGGCGTGCTGGCCGCGGCGCCCGCGTTCGACAGCGAGCGCATTCCGCTGGGCCCGCAGGCGCTGTGCCGCGCGGTGCGGCACGCGGCCGAGGTCATGCAACTGGATCACGGCGCACGCCTGCTGTTCTACCGGATCTTCGACCGCCGGGTGATGGTGCAGTGCCTGGGCCTGTTCGAGAAACTGGACGCCCTGCTCGCCAAAGAAGGCGTTCTGCCGGGTCTGACCTACGTGCCGATCCGGACCCGCGCCGGAAGCGACGAAGACTTCGGTCTGGCAGCGGCCGATGTCGAAGCGAACGCCGAGACCGACGCCGAGACGCCCAGGACCGGTGCGGCCGCGCGGCGTCCCGGCGGTTCGCCGCCGGGGCAGTCTCCGGGCATGGCATCGCAGGCCGGATTTTCGCAGCCCGGTTCCTCGCAACCCGGCTCGCCGCAGTACGGTTCCCCGCAGCCCGGCTCCTCGCAGTTCGGAGCGCCTGCCGGGCCACCGTCGCGGGCAGGCCCATCCGGCACGTCCGGCGGTTCCGCCGACGGCGGAGCGCCGCAGATGTCCGGCCGAGCGCCCGGGGCCGGCGGCCCGCTTGCGGATCGCGGCGATGCGTCCTCGTCGTCCACCACCCGACATGCCGAGCCCTACGACGGCAACCGCCCGCATACCGTGTGGATGGGGCAGCCCGTGCCCACGCCAGCGGTCGATGAGCAGAAAGCCTTCCACGATCTGCAGCAGTTGCTGTCGCAGCGCCGCAACCAGGCCGAGCGGCTGAATCCGGTACCGCCCGGCCAGCGCGCGGAAATGCCCATTCCGACCCGCGACCTGCTGCAGACGCTCGGCCGGATGGATGCCGAGCCGACCCTGCCCGACGGCAGTGCGCCCAGCATCGCCGACATCAAACGCTCGCTGCTGGCGCAGGCGCGTCAGCAGACTGGCAAGCCGGTGGCGCTGGCGCCCAGCGACAGCGATACCTTCGATCTGGTCGGCCTGCTTTACAGCCATCTGCAGCGCGAAATCCGCGACGACGCGCCCGCGGCGGCGCTGGTCAAGCGGCTGCAGCTCACCCTGCTGCGCGTCGCGCTGCAGGACCGCTCGTTCTTCGTCCGCCCCGACCATCCGGCCCGGCAGCTGCTGGGAACGGTGTCGGAAACCGCGGCGAAATGGCTGGCCGACGACGATATCGATCCGCAACTGCTGGCGCCGCTGCAGCAGGCGGTGACCCACGCGGTCAAGCATTACGACGGCAATCTCGACGTCTTCGAGCAGAGCAACAAACAGCTCCAGACGCACATCGACACCCAGGTGCGCCGCGCCGAAACGCTGGAGCGTCGCCACGTCGAGGCCGCGCGCGGCAAGGAGAAGCTCGAAGCCGCCAAGCTGCGCGCCGAGCAGGTGCTGGGCGAGATCGTCGGCGAGCAGCCGCTGCCCAAGTTCAGCCGCGCGCTGTTGAACCAGGCCTGGGCCGACGTGCTCACGCTGACCTTCCTGCGTCACGGCGAGGGTTCGGAGGAGTGGAACCGGCAGATCGACGTGACCCGTCAGATCGCCGCTGCATGCACCGATCGCGATACCAACGCCGAGCATCCGGCGCTCAAGGCGCACGTGGAATCGGCGCTCAAGCAGGTCGGGTATCACGAAGCCGAAGCCGATGTCATCGCCAAGCGCCTGTCCAGCAGCGTCCGCGACGACGAGGACGGCGCGTCCCGCACCGAGCTGACGATGAAGCTCAAGGCGCGCGTGCGCCTGGGCGAAGACGCGCAGAAAGCGCGCAAGCCCGATCTGCCGTCGCGTTCGCCGCACGAGCAGGAATGCTACGAACAACTGCGCCTGCTGCCGTTCGGCACCTGGATCGAATTCGTCACCAACCAGCAGGGCGACGTGGTCCGCCGGCGCATGTCGTGGTTCAGCCCGGTCACCGGCACCGCGCTGTTCGTCAACCAGCGCGGCCAGCGCGTCGGCGAGCATTCGCTGGACAGCCTCGCGCGGATGATGGCCAAGGATCAGGTACGCATCGTCACCATGCAGCGTGCCGGCCTGGTCGATCGCGCCTGGCATGCCGCGATCAACGCCCTGCGCAGCCTCACCGGTACCGCTCGTCGCGACGAGCGCGACGACGATGGCGACATCGCGGTGCGCTCCGGTCCCGCGGTCCCGCATGACGAAAGCATGCCCGACGCGTCCGGCACGGGTCCGGCCACGTCCTCGAGCGGAGAATCCCGATGAGTTCGAAAGAGCACCGGCGCTCGCCTCGGCGGAAAGTCGACGAAACCGTGCTGGTCAGCGACGTGATGACCGAGGAAGTCGCCGGCCGCATCGGCAATCTCTCCGAGGGCGGGATGCTGCTGATGGCCAGCGTGCCGCTGACCGAGGACGCGCTGTACCAGTTCCGTTTCCGCCTGCCGGGCGAAGCCGGCGATATCGAGGTCGGCGCGCATCTGCTTTGGTTCGATCGCGCAAGTTCGCCGGGGCAGTCATGGGCCGGCTTCCGCTTCATCTCGCTCTCCGACGCGCACCGCGACCGCCTCCACAACTGGGTCGGCGCGCCGGGCGCCCATTACGACTGAGCGCACGACCGAGCCCTGGCCGGACCCGGGCCTCGCGCGCGTTGACACCCACGCGCGCCTGAACCGCAACCGCGCATCGTCTCGCTGCGGCCCGGTGTTGGATCAGAATGACCCCCGTCGGAACGCCGCATGCGCGCTCCGGCTTCTCACGTATTTCCAGAGCGAATCGCCATGTCCGCAGATCATTCCCGTCTCTACGCCGACCATCTCGCCACCCAGCGCGCGCGCGCCGATATCGCGCTCGAACGCGGCGGTTTCGACCATCTGGTCGTGCCCAGCGGCACCCTGCATTACCAGGTGTTCGACGACCGCGATTATCCGTACGCGGTCAATCCGCACTTCAAGGCCTGGCTGCCGCTGAACAGTATCCCGGGCAGCTGGCTGGTCTGCACCCCGGGCGAGCGCCCGAAAGTCATCTACCTGCAGCCGCACGACTACTGGCACGTCGTTCCGCAGGCGCCGAATGGCGACTGGGTGGAACACTTCGACATCCACATCATCCGCAATGCAGAAGACGCCAAACAGCATCTGCCGAAGAACGCCTCGCGCTGCGCGATCCTCGGCGAAGCGCAGAGCGCACTGGGCGCGTACGGCGCGTTCGCGCCCAACAACCCGCAGCCGGTGCTGGATTATCTGCATTACCAGCGCGGCTACAAGACGCCGTACGAGATCGAAATGATGCGCGAAGCCACCCGCGTCGGCGTGCGCGGCCACCGTGCCGCCGAGCGCGCGTTCCGCGCCGGTGCCAGCGAATTCGGCATCCATCTCGCCTACTGCCAGGCCGCGCGCCAGGACGCCAACGATCTGCCGTACAACAACATCATCGCCCTCAACGAACACGGCGCGATCCTGCACTACACCGACCGCGACCGCATGCCGCCCACGAAGATCCTCAGCTTCCTCATCGACGCCGGTGGCAGCCACCGCGGCTACGCCAGCGACATCACCCGTACGTACGCCAGCGATGCCGGCGGCGAATTCCAGGCGATGATCGACGCCGTCGACGTCGCGCAGTTGGAGATGTGCGCGCAGGTCCGCGCCGGCACCGATTACGCACGCATCCACCTCGACGCGCACTTCGCGCTCGCCCGCATCCTGCGCGATTTCAAGCTCATCAACGTGTCGCCGGACGTCGCGGTGGAAACCGGCGTCAGCAGCGCCTTCTTCCCGCATGGCATCGGCCACGGCATCGGCCTGCAGGTCCACGACGTCGCCGGCTTCGCCGCCTCCGATGCCGGCGGTACCATCGCCAAACCCGAAGGCCATCCGTTCCTGCGCCTCACCCGCGAACTCGGCCCCGGCATGGTCGTCACCATCGAGCCGGGCATTTATTTCATCGACATGTTGCTCGACGAATTGAAAGACAAAGGCCTGGGTCCGAGCGTGAATTGGGATCGTGTTACGACGTTCAAGCCATTCGGCGGGATTCGGATCGAGGATGATGTGGTGTGTACTGAGGGGGAGCCGATCAATCTGACGCGGGAGGGCTTTGCGGCGGGATGAATTCGTCGTTGCGTAGGGCGGGCTCAAGCCCGCCGTGAGCGAAGCGGCGATTCGCGACTTCCGTCGCTCCTCAAGAGCAAAATCACCCGCTCTCGGCCTCCCCTGCGCGATGTGCAAGCGGAAAAAGAGCAATCGTCGACTTGCGCTGTCTGGGCAGAGTGCGACAGAGAAGAGCGTCGCGACTTGCGTCGCTCCCACAAATGGCAAAGGCGAAAAGCATCGCGACTTCCGTCGCTCCCACAAAGGCAAGATGCAGGGCGCGGGATGCCGTGCTTTTGCCCCCTTTGGAAAAGGGGGCGGGCAATCGCGGAGCGATTGACGGGGGATTTGCTTTTCGTTCGGGCGCCG
>JAIMKJ010000059.1:7629-20823 GCA_020692565.1 Thermomonas sp. | reverse complement strand
GGGTGCGCCACGCGCACCCGGGGCTCTTCGGGCAGAGATGCCGCGCGTCATCCCGGGTGTGCCTTGCACATCCGGGCGACGGAAACAGCCGCATTGCGGCTGTTTTTGCTTCAGGCAATAGCCGATGGGCTCGAAGCACGCCGCGAAATCGTAGCCCGGGTGCGCCACGCGCACCCGGGGCTCTTCGGGCAGAGATGCCGCACGTCATCCCGGGTGTGCTTTGCACACCCGGGCTACGGGGTCGGCGTGCTCTGACTCGCGTATCGAATCAGGCAATCCGTTCGAGACCGCCACGCCCAGGACGAACCATCAAGCCCGACGATGATCAAGCCGCGCGCGCGGCCGATGAGCGTGATGCGACAAGCGTCGCATCAGGCAATCAAGCGATGAAAGTCGCACCACCCATATAACCGCGCAACACGTCCGGCACCGTGATCGATCCGTCCGCGTTCTGGTAGTTCTCCATCACCGCGATCAATGCGCGACCGACCGCGACGCCCGAGCCGTTGAGCGTATGCACCAGCTCCGGCTTGCCCGTCGCCGGGTTGCGCCAGCGCGCCTGCATGCGGCGCGCCTGGAAATCGCCGCAGTTGGAGCACGAGGAAATCTCGCGGTAGGTATTCTGCGCGGGCAACCAGACTTCGAGATCGTAGGTCTTCTGCGCCGAGAACCCCATGTCGCCGGTGCACAGCAGCACCTTGCGATACGGCAGGCCGAGTTTTTCCAGCACGGTTTCGGCGCAGCGGGTCATGCGCTCGTGCTCGGCGTCGCTTTCGTCGGGTTTCGCGATGGTCACCAGCTCGACCTTCTCGAACTGATGCTGGCGGATGAAACCGCGGGTGTCGCGCCCGGCGCTGCCGGCTTCGGCGCGGAAGCACATCGAGTGCGCGGTCATGCGCAGCGGCAGGCGCTCGGCGTCGAGGATTTCCTCGCGGACGATATTGGTAAGCGGGACTTCGCTGGTGGGGATGAGGTAGCGCGGCTCTACCTTCAAGTTTTTGATGGCATCGGACACTTTGTCCCGATCAAATGATCCGCTTTCATCTTTCAGATCACCGAAATTACTCTTGACGAAGTTGTAAATTAGATCGAAGGTCGTTAACTCAAAGCTGCCCGTAGCCGCAAACAAATCCTCCTCGAACTTCGGCAACTGCCCCGTTCCCCGCATCGAATCGGCGTTAACCAGAAGCGGTACGTTCGTTTCCTCGTAGCCATGCGTATCGGTATGCAAATCGAGCATGAACTGCGCCAGCGCACGATGCAGGCGCGCCAGTTGGCCGCGCAGCACGGTAAAACGCGCGCCGCTGAGCTTGGCGGCGGTCTCGCCGTCCAGCCAGCCGTTGCGGGCGCCGAGTTCGACGTGATCCTTGACCTCGAAGTCGAAGTCGCGCGGCGTACCCCAGCGATGTTGTTCGACGTTGCCGGCTTCGTCTTCGCCCGGCGGCACGGACTCATGCGGCAGATTCGGAATCCCCGCCGCGATGGCCTCGATCGCCTGCTTGATTTCGTCCAGCCGCGTCTCGCTGGCCTTCAATTCCTCGCCGAAACCGGCAACCTCGGCCATCACCGCCGACACGTCCTTGCCCTTCGCCTTGAGCATGCCGATCTGCTTGGACTTCGTATTGCGCAGGTTCTGCAATTCCTGCGTGCGCACCTGCAACTGCTTGCGCTCGGACTCCCACTGCTGCAGCACGGCGACATCGAGGTCGTAACCGCGGGTCTCCTTGAGGCGGGCGGCCAGGACATCGGGTTGATTGCGCAGCAGGACGGGATCGAGCATGGGGGGCATCGCGAAGCGTGACGGGACGCGGATTATCGCCCGAAACCCGGTCTGAACGCCGCCCGGATGAATGCAGCCCCACCGTGGAACCCGTGCCACAATCGGCCCCACCTCCGCGCCACCGACCCTCCGCATGTCGACAGTCCAACCCACGACGCCGCAAGGCATGTCTCCGCAAGGATCGCCCCCCGGCCCCTCGTGGCGATCGCATTTCCGCCTGTCGCGCCGCGCCTGGCTGATGGTGGCCGCCGGATTCGGCGTCGGATTCCTGGTGTTCCTGCTGCTGTGGCTGGACATGCGCGACAACGGCAATTTCTACCGCGCCGAAGACAAGGCCAAGCGCATCGACGGCCAGGTGTTCGAGCCGCTGCCCGCACCGATGGCCGGCGGCGACCGCAGCGCCAGCGGCCTGTCCGAAGCCGCCGAGGACGCGCGCCGCAACCCGCGCCCCCTGCCGCCGCCGGTGGCCGCGCCGTCCCCAAGCAATATCCCCGCACAGGGCCCGGTCGCGGACGGTCCGCAGCAGAGCACGCAGCCCGCCGCGGGTCTTGCCCCCGGCAGCGTGCCGGTCGCGATCTCCAGACCCGCCCCGCGCTATCCCTCCGACGCGCTGCGCAACGGCGAGTCCGGCACGGTTCTGGTCAGGATCGAGGTCGACGCCGACGGCGAACCCACCGCGGTCAGCGTGGTCGAGCGCAGCGGCTCTCGATCGCTGGACCGCGCCGCCGTGCAGGCCGCGAAACGCTGGCGCTTCCGCCCGGCGCAGCAGAACGGCCGCGCCGTGGCTGGCGCAGTGGAGATGCCGATCGTGTTCGCGCTGGATGGGCGCTGACCGTCGTCCGTTGTAGGAGGGGCTTCAGCCCCGAGCACGACATTCGGTGCATCGTCCATCGGGGCTGAAGCCCCTCCTACAAAAGCGGAAAGCGGCGGATCAGGCCTCGCGCAGCGAAAACCCGACGCCGCATGCCGACGTATCGAACCCGGGAAACGACGTCGCCACATTCGCGATATCGCCGATCCTGAATTCGCCTTGGCAGCGCTGGCCGGCGATGGCGGCGGCCATCGCGATACGGTGGTCGCCGTGGCTGTCGATGACGACGGGAGCCTGCGGGTCGAGCGCGAACGGGGCGCTGCCCGCTTCGCAGCCATGAATGACCGCACCATCGTCGGACTCGTCGACGCGGATGCCCAGCGCCCGCAGCGCCGAGGACATCGCCGCGAGGCGATCGGATTCCTTCACCCGCAGTTCGGCGGCGCCGCTGACGCGGCTGTCGCCGCTGGCGCAGGCCGCGGCCACGAACAGCGCCGGGAATTCGTCGATCATGTCCGGCACCAGCGCCTCGGGCACGTCGATGCCCCGCAACTGCGCGGCGCGCACGCGCAGATCGGCGACGGCTTCGCCGCCCTGGTTGCGCGCATGGCTTTCGACGATATCGGCGCCCATCATCCGCAGCGCCTGCAGCAGGCCGGTGCGACGCGGGTTCATGCCGACCGCTTCGAGGGTGAGATCGGAACCGGGAATCACGCTGGCGGCGACCAGGAAAAACGCCGCGGACGAGAAATCCGCCGGCACCGACACATCCGTCGCGCGCAGCGCGTGGCGTCCGTCCGCGCCGCCGCGCACGCGCGCGAGGCCGGGCGAGAATTTGATCGGCCAGCCGAACGCGGACAGCATGCGTTCGGTGTAATCGCGGGTGGGATGCGGCTCGCGCACGGTGGTGTCGCCCTCGGCATACAGCCCAGCCAGCAGCAGCGCCGACTTCACCTGCGCGCTCGCGACCGGCAGTTCGTAGTCGATGCCGTGCAGCGCCGCACCGCCGCGGATGCGCAGCGGCGGCAGACCGCCGGTCTCGCTGTCGATCACCGCGCCCATCGCCGTCAGCGGATCGATCACCCGCCGCATCGGCCGCTTCGACAGCGAGGCGTCGCCGATCAGCGTGGTATCGAACGCCTGCCCCGCCAGCACGCCCGCGAGCAGACGCATGCCGGTGCCGGCGTTGCCGCAGTCCAGCGCATCGGCGCTGGCGCGCAGTCCGCGCAGACCGACGCCATGCACGATCCGCGACTGCGGCGACGGCGCTTCGATCTTGACGCCAAGCTGCTGGAACACCGCCGCCGTGGCACGGGTGTCCTCGCCTTCGAGGAAACCGTCGATCCGCGACACGCCTTCGGCCAGCGAGGCGAGCATGATCGCGCGGTGCGAGACCGACTTGTCGCCGGGCACGCGGATGCGGCCCTGCAGCGGCGCGCCCGCGCCGACGATCCAATCTTTTTTGTCCGCACCACTCATGCCAGTACCTTGTCGAGTCCGGCCAACAGTCGCCGGTTTTCGTCGGCGTTGCCGACCGTGATGCGCAGACAGTGACCGAGGCCGTAACCGGTCATCGGCCGCAGCACGATGCCGATGTCGCACAGCGCAGCTTCGATCTTCGCGACATGCGCGCTGTCGCCGGGAGCACCGCCCTCAAAGCCGGCGAACTGCGTGAGCAGGAAATTGGTCTGCGAGGGAAACACCTTCAGGCCACGGGCGCGCAGCGCGGACGCAAGCGCTTCGCGCTGCTCGGCGTTGCGCGCGATCACCCAGGCGAGGTGTTCGTCGTCGCCCAGCGCGGCTTCGGCGGCGGCCAGACCGGCGCTGTTGACGTTGAAACTCTCGCGCACGCGCTCGATCACCGCGATCAGGCCGGGATGCGCGATCGCATAACCGACGCGCAGCCCCGCCAGCGCATACGCCTTGCTGAAGGTGCGGGCTACGATCAGGTTCGGATGTTTCGCCTGCAACGTCAGCGCCGACGCCCATTCCGGCGCGTCGACGAATTCGGCGTAGGCCTCGTCGACGACCACAACGACGTCCGGCGGAATGCGCGCCATGAACGCGGCGAAGGCATCGGCGGCGTACCAGGTACCGGTCGGATTGTTGGGATTGGCTAGATAGACCAGCCGCGTCGCGTCGGTGACCGCGGCGGCAATCGCGTCGAGATCATGGCCGCGCGGCATGGCGTGATCGTCGGCGTTGCACGGCGCGACCCGCAGCGTGGCGCCCGCGGCCTGCGCGGCGATGGCGTAGACCGCGAACCCGAACTGCGACGCCACCACGTCGACGCCCGGCCCGGCGAACACCTGGGCGAACTGCATCAGCAACTCGTGCGAGCCGTTGCCCAGCAGAATCGACGCGGGGTCGACGCCATGCTTCGCGGCCAGTGCGCGCTTCAGATCGGCGCCGAGCGGATCGGGATAGCGGAAGCTGTCGTGGATCACGCCAAGCACGGCCTCCTTGGCTTTCGCGCTGGGGCCGTAGGGATTTTCGTTCGAGCCCAGTTCTACGAGTTGACAGGAGCTGGGATGCTCGCCTTTGAACCGGCGCCGGAACGCGACCAGATCGTGGCCGGGATCGTAGGCGCGCAGGCGCTGGATGCCGGGCTGGGCGAGTGTGGAGAAGAAGTTTTCGCTGTGCTGTTGGTCGCTATCGCGCATCGCGGATCCAGATCGCATGCCGAAGACTCGGCGACAGGTGAACCGTAGGAGCGGCTTCAGCCGCGATCGCCTTACCGACCTGAAGCATTCACCGGTGAACGCTTGCCGGCAACGGCATCGCGGCTGAAGCCGCTCCTACGAAGAACATGAAACGCGCCTTACGGCACCGCCACCGGATAAGAGCCCAGCACGCGCACGTCGCCGGCGAACTTGTCGATCTCGGCCAGCGCGTCCTTCAGGGGCGACTCGTCGGCGTGGCCGCTGACGTCGATGAAGAACGCGTACTGCCACAGCGCGCCGTGGGCGGGCCGCGACTCGATGCGGTTCATGCTGATCGAACGCCGCGCCAGCGGTTCGAGGATCTTGTACAGCGCGCCCGGCTGGTCGCGGATGAACACCAGCAGCGAGGTGCGGTCGTTGCCCGAGGTCGGGAACGAGGCGCGGCCGATCACCAGGAAGCGCGTGGTGTTGTCGGCGCGGTCCTCGATCGGGCCGGCCACCACTTTCAGGCCGTAGGCGTGGGCCGCGTTCTCGCCGGCGATGGCTGCGGCGTCGTCGGCGTTGCGCGCGCGGCGCGCGGCCTCGGCGTTGCTGACCACTGCGTGCTTCTCGACCTTCGGCAGATTCTGCCGCAGCCAGGCTTTGCACTGCGCCAGCGACAGCGCGTGCGAATACACGCGTTCGATGTCTTCGATATGGCCGGTGCGCGACAGCAGATACTGGTGGACGCGCAGTTCCACCTCGCCGCAGATCATCAGCGGCGAGGTCAGGAACAGATCGAGCGTGGACTGGATGGTGCCGGTGCCGGAGTTCTCCACCGGCACCACGCCGAAGTCGGCATGACCGGCGGCGACTTCGTCGAACACTTCTTCCACCGTCGCCAGCGGCAGCGCCTTGGCCGAGTGCCCGAAGTGCTTGTAGACCGCCTGCTGCGAGAACGTGCCCTCGGGGCCGAGGAAGCCCACGCGCAGCGGCTCCTGCTGGGCCAGGCAGGCGGACATGATCTCGCGGAACAGCCGCACCAGCACTTCGTCCGACAGCGGGCCTTCGTTGCGGTCGACCACGCGGCGCAGCACCTGCGCTTCGCGCTCGGGACGGTAGTAATCGACCGCGGCGGCGAGCTTGCCCTTGGCCTTGCCGACCTGGTGCGCCCACAGCGCGCGTTCGGCGATGAGGCTCTGGATCTCGTGGTCGATGCCGTCGATCTGCGCGCGCACCGACAACAGGTCGGGCTTGCCCTGAGCGTCGAGCGGAATCTCCACCGCGCCCTTGGCGACGGCCTGCGTTTTCGAGGCCTGCGTTTTCGAGGCCTTCGACTTCGCGGTCTTCGCCGCCTGCTTGGCCGCCGGTTTGGACGCAGGTTTCGCTGGCGGCTTGGCGGCGGCGCCGCGCTTGCGTTGCTCAGCCATGACGTTGTTGGAACTCCCGCATGAAATCGGCCAGCGCCTTCACGCCTTCGACCGGCATCGCGTTGTAGATCGAAGCGCGCATGCCGCCGAGCGCACGATGGCCCTTGAGCGCCATCAGGCCCGCGGCCTTGGCTTCGGACAGGAAGGGCTTGTCCAGGGCTTCGTCGTGGAGGAAGAACGGCACGTTCATCCGCGAACGCGCGGCGGCGGCGACTTCGTTGCGGTAGTAGCCGCCGGAACCGTCGATCACCGAATACAGCAGCGCGGATTTCTCGGCGCTGCGGCGGGCGAATTCGGCGACGCCGCCTTCGGCCAGCATCCACTTCACGTTGAGGCCGAGCATGTACCAGTTCCAGGTCGGCGGCGTGTTCAGCATCGACTCGCCCTTGAGGTGCGAGGCGTAGTTGAAGATGTCCGCACGCGGCTGGCCGGCACGCTCCAGCAGGTCGCGGCGCACGATCACGACCGTGATGCCGACCGGACCGAGGTTTTTCTGCGCACCGGCGTAGATCACGCCGTATTTGGAGATGTCGACCGGCTCCGACGCGATGCTGGAGCTGAAATCGGCGACCAGCGGCACGTCGCCGACGTCGGGGGTTTCGCGGAATTCGACGCCGTGGATGGTCTCGTTGGCGGTGATGTGCACGTACGCGGCGTCGGCCGACAGCTGCCAGGTATCGCGCGCCGGGATATCGCGGAAACCGCCGGCTTCGCTGGTCGCGGCCACGCGCAGATCGACGTAGGGCTTGGCCTGCTTGATCGCGGTCTTGCCCCAGTGGCCGCTGATCACGTAGTCGGCGGCTTGGCCCGGCGCGGCGAAGTTCAGCGGAATCAGCGCCTGCTGGGTGGTGGCGCCGCCGCCGAGGAACAGCACCGCGTAATCGTCCGGAATCGACATCAGCGTGCGCAGATCGGCCTCGGCCTCGGCCGCGACCTGAATGAACTCCGGGCCGCGATGGCTGTGCTCGACGATCGACGCGCCGGAATCGCGCCACTCCAGCATCTCGTCCTGTGCCTGGCGAAGGACGCTCTCGGGCAGGGTGGCGGGACCGGCACTGAAGTTGAAGGCGCGCGACATCGGGGGGATTCCGTGGGTATGGGGTGGCCGCCGAGTATGCCGCAGCGCAGCATCGTTTTGGGAGGGCGCGGGGATGCCGAAAAGAAATTTGCAGATGCCACGCAACCGAACGCTTACTTCGCCCGTCTTATAGTCGGACCCTCTGCTAGACGGATACGCCTCATGCCCCTCCCCGCTTCCCTGCGCGACGCCCTGCGCATCCCCGCCGCCCAGATCACCGACGAAGCGATCTATCGCGACCGCCGCCGGCTGATCGGCCTGCTGGCCGCCAGCCCGGCCTTGGCCCTCTCCGGCTGCGCCGAAGCCGAGCCCCCGCCGCCGCCCAGAACCAAAGCCAGCCCGGCGCAGCTGAAATCCGGCTTCCGGACCACCGAAGAGCTGACCCGGCTGGCGGACGTGACCAGCTACAACAACTTCTACGAGTTCGGCACCGGCAAGGCCGATCCCTCGCAGGCCGCCAAGACCCTGCGCACCAGCCCGTGGACCATCGCGGTCTCCGGCGAATGCGCCAAGCCCGGCAAACTCGACCTGACCGAACTGCTCAAAGGCCTGACACCGGAGGAACGCATCTACCGCCTGCGCTGCGTCGAGGGCTGGTCGATGGTGATCCCGTGGCTGGGCGTGCCGCTGGGCGACGTGCTGAAGCAGTTCCAGCCGACCTCGAAGGCCAGATACGTGGCCTTCACCAGCCTGGCCGACCCGAAGCAGATGCCCGGCGTGCGCTACGACTCGATCGATTGGCCGTACCGCGAGGGCCTGCGCATCGACGAGGCCATGCACCCGCTGACGCTGCTCGCCACCGGCCTGTACGGCAAGCCGATGCCGCAGCAGAACGGCGCCCCGGTACGGCTGATCGTGCCGTGGAAGTACGGGTTCAAAAGCATCAAGTCGATCATCGAGATCAAGTTCGTCGAGAAGATGCCGCCGACCGCCTGGAACGACCTGCAGCCGTCGGAATACGGCTTCTTCAGCAACGTCAATCCGAACGTGGACCACCCGCGCTGGAGCCAGAAAACCGAACGCCGAATCAGCGGCACCGCCAGCAAGCTGTTCGCCGAACGCATCCCGACCCGAATGTTCAACGGTTACGCCGAGCAGGTGGCAGGCATGTACAAGGGTCTCGACCTGAAGAAGTGGTTCTGACGAGCCTGTTTCCGTAGAGCGGCCTTCAGGCCGCTGGAACAACAACAGATCCCTCTCATTCGTTCGAGATGACAAAAGCCGGCGGGTTTCAGCCCGCTGGTCGTTTGCCCCCAAGCAGCGGCCTGAAGGCCGCTCTACGTGTATAGAGATGCGTCGTCGCCCATGTCGAAAAGCTCGCCCCGCCTCATCGCCGCCAAAGCCCTGATCCACGCACTGTGCCTGACGCCCCTGGCGATCCTGGCCTGGCAGTTCTGGGATGTTTTCAGGACCGGCAGCGACGCCCTCGGCGCCGATCCCGTGGCCGAGGTCGAACACCGCCTCGGGATCTGGGCGCTGCGCTTCCTGATGATCGCGCTCGCGGTCTCGCCGCTGCGCCAGCTGACCAGTCAAGCGGTGTTGATCCGCTTCCGGCGCATGCTCGGGCTATACGCCTTCGCCTACGCCACCCTGCACTTCGCGGCCTACCTGGGCCTGGACCTGCGCGGCTACTGGCTGCAGATTTTCGAGGAGATCGCGAAGCGGCCCTACATCACCGTCGGCTTCGCCGCCTGGCTGCTGCTGGTGCCGCTGGCCATCACCTCCACGCAGGGCTGGATCCGACGCCTCGGCCGGCGCTGGGGGCTGTTGCACAAGCTGGTCTACGCCATCGGCGTGCTGGCCGTGCTGCATTTCTGGTGGCTGGTGAAATCCGACATCCGCGAGCCGGCGCTGTACGCCGGGATCCTCACGGTGCTGCTGGGCTGGCGACTATGGACGTGGTGGCGGAAACGGTCGTCGGCCGCGATGCGCTCAGCCGCCGCCCAACAGTAACAGCGCCGAAATCACCGCCGCCAGCAGCAGCGCCGCCAGCAACAGCCACGGCAGGCGCCGGCCGCGACGGCGCGGGGCCGGGAGGGCTTCGGCCATGTCTTCGACCGCCGCCACCCGGGCCAACAGCGACGTGCTGTTGGCCGGCGCCTCGATCACGAACCGGTGATGCACATCGAACACGATCTGGTCGCCCGGCGACAACAGCGCGTCGCGCATCGGCTCGCCGTTGACCACGCTGCCGTCGCCGCTGCCGAAGTCGCGCAACACCACCTGGTTGCCGATCATCTCGATCCGCGCGTGACGCTCGGCGAAGGCCGGGTCGTCGATGCGGATATCGGCCTCGTCGCTGCGGCCGACCAGTCGCGGCGCTTCCAGGGTGAAACTGCGGCCGTGGTAACGACCGCCGACACCGCGTACCAGCACCCGGCAGTCGCCGCGGAATTCGCCCGGCACATGACGCAGCGCTTCGGGCAGGGGTTCGACCGCGCGGGTCGAGACCAGCAGCATTTCGACGCCATCCAGATAGATCGCATCGCCCAGCCGCAACATCGCCATGCGCTGGACCGGACGGCCATTGACGTGGATGCCGCGGGCGCCATCGGCGACGGTCATCCACACGCCGCGGCGATCGACGAACAGCCGGATCGACGGGGCTTCATCATCGCCCACCAGCCCGACGGTATCGCCGATGCGGCCGATGGCGTGCACGCCGGGGCCGAGCGGCATTTCGGGGTGGTGGTGTTCGGGGAAACGGAGTTTCAGACCTTGCATGCGGCCGCAATCTACCATGTGTGCCGGGCTTCGGGCCTTGGAACCGTGGCCGTCAGTCAGCACAATACCGGACTATTCCGCCGGATACAGGCCCAGGAGATCCCATGTCCATCGATATCCGCCATTCGCATTCGCTCACCCACGCAAAAGCGCGCAAGGCGGTGGAAGAAGTCGCCAGCAAACTCGCCGAACGCTTCGAGTTCGACTACGCCTGGGACGGTGACGACATGCGCTTCAGCCGGTCCGGCGTCGACGGCAAGATCGCACTGTTGCCCAAGGAGTTGCAGGTCACCGCGAAACTCGGCTTTCTCGTTTCGGCGTTCCAGGGGCCGATCGAAAAGGAGATCCGCCGGGTGCTGGACGAACGCTTCACCTGAGCCGGGCCTCCAGGCCAAGCCCTCCGGAAAGCGATCCGCGGCGGACGCCTGCCGACGCAGGCCGGTGCTTTGGCCCGACATCTTCAACGATGGCGCCCCGTCGACCGGGCAGTCGTCCGACGAAAGCCGCAGCGATAACGGCTTTGAGGCGCGCGGCCCTCGGATCACCGGTTGCGCATGCGCGCCGGCTTCGCGCCCGGTGCGCGCGCATCGTCCAGCGGCGCGAACGGTTCCGGGTGACCGGCGAACAGCCGACGCGCGATTTCGCGCTCGCTGCGCTCGATATCGGCGATGAAGGCCGCCACGTCGTCCAGCTTCGCGTAAGCGCCGAAGCCCCGCTCCAGGAACGACTGCAGCTCGCCGAAGCCGGCCGCGCGCGCCGGTCCGCGCAACACGCCGAGCAGGGTCGCGACGCCGCGTCCACGCAATGCATGACCCAGGCCATAACCGGCGACCACGATCAGATCGATCTGATGCGAGCGCAGCCGTTTCAGACCGACCTCGCGATAGGCGCGGCCGTACAGCGCGTCGTCCAGAGTGGTCCGCCGCGGCGCCAGCCGCTGCAGCGCTTCGGCCATGCGCAGGTCGAAGGCATGACTCAGCACGCCCAGCTCGATCGCATCGGCCAGCGTTTCCAGCAGGGTCTGCGGCAAAAGCCGCTGCATTTTCGGCACCACCCGGGCGATATCGGCATCGCGGCGACTGAAGTCGCGGTCTCCGTACAGATCGGTCAGAAAGAATTCCGCGGCCGGTTTGCGCTTCGGGTCGTGCATGAAACCCTCGAAGCTGTTCGCGAGGCGCGCGGCCTGCCAGCGCCGCAGTTCGTGCAGCCAGCGCAGGTTGTTGCGCGGCTCGCGCACCGGGTCGTGGACGGCATCGTGCCAGGCCAACCTGCGGGCCAGCAGCACGCTCAATGTGCGTTTGTCGAGCCGTCGCCGGCCGTGCGCCAAGTCTGGAGTCACGATCTTCATCGACGACGATCATCGGCCGCGCGCCCTCGTGCGGCAAGCACTGTGCGCGCCGCGTACAGGCCGCACGCGACTTTCCTCTTCCCGATCAACGGCTTGAATCGAAACACGCTGTCGCCGCACATCTCAGACCAAAGTGCAGGCGCCGCCCTCCCGGCTTTCGGCTACACTCGGACCGTTCCCCTCCGTACTGCATGCATGCTCTCACTCCACGCCGCCCGGCGTCCGGTCCCGGCCAAATCCGGCAAGCGCAAACCCACTCCCAAGACCCCCGCCGCGAGCACCGCGCGGATCGGCCTCGCCATCGCTGGCGGTGGGCCGATCGGCGCCATGTACGAACTGGGCGCCCTGCGCGCGCTGGACGATGCGCTGGAAGGCATCGACCTGACCCGCATGGATTGTTACGTCGGCGTCAGCAGCGGCGCGTTCCTCGCCGCCGGCCTGGTCAATCGCATG
The DNA here is from genome assembly GCA_020692565.1 of Thermomonas sp. Lineage (GTDB taxonomy): Bacteria > Pseudomonadota > Gammaproteobacteria > Xanthomonadales > Xanthomonadaceae > Lysobacter_I. The sequence goes on along the minus strand of JAIMKJ010000059.1, from coordinate 8,557 downwards.
TCCACCGCCGAGATGTGCCGGATCTTCATCACCGGCGACAGCGACGACGTGCATTTCCGGCCCGAAACCTTCCTCCGCCCCGCCATCCTGGAATACGCGCGCCGCGCATCGGCCCTGCCCCGGCTGACGATGGAATGGTGGAGCAGCCTGCTCAACCCGCGCGACTCGCGGCTGTCGGACCTCATGCAGCGTTTCGGCGGCCTGGTGCCGGCCGGGCTGTTCGACAATTCCGAAGTCGAGCGTTTCCTGCGCGAAATCTTCTCGCGCCGCGGGCGCAGCAACGATTTCCGCCAGCTCGACCGCGAGTTGTACGTGGTCGCGGTGGATCTGGACAGCGGTGAAGCCGTGCGTTTCGGCGCAGGCGACTGGAAGGACATCCCGATTTCCAAGGCCGTGCAGGCCAGCGCCGCGCTGCCGGGCCTGTATCCGCCGGTGGAAGTACGCGGCCGTCATTACGTCGACGGTGCGCTGCGCCGGACCATGCACGCCTCGGTGCTGTTGGAGCGCGGCATCGATCTGCTGATCGGCATCAACCCGCTGGTGCCGTTCGACTCGACCCGGGTCGACAGCGATGCCGGGCGGCGCGGCGACGTCGACCCGCACCGGATCTGGCAGGGCGGCCTGCCGGCGGTGATGTCGCAGACCTTCCGCACCCTGCTGCAGTCGCGCATGCAGGTGGGCCTGGCGAAATACGCGCAGCAATACCCGGGCATCGACCAGTTGATCTTCGAGCCCAATTCCAACGACGGCGAGATGTTCTTCACCAACGCCTTCAGCTTCTACAACCGGCGCCGGGTCTGCCAGCTCGGCTACCGCAACACCCTGCAGGATCTTCGCAATCGCGCCGAATCCCTGCGCCCGGTGCTGGAAGCGCACGGCATCCGCCTGCGCGACGAAGTGCTGCAGGACAAACACCGCACGGTCCTCA
>JAIMKJ010000059.1:0-7615 GCA_020692565.1 Thermomonas sp. | reverse complement strand
GCGCCGCCGCGCAGCACCGATACCACCGCCCGCCTGCGCCGCGCGCTGGACGAGACCGAGCATCTGATCCGGCAGCGCGGGCGCAGCTGATCGGAAGCCGCAGCCGATCGCCCGCTGGCTGAAGCTTCGACCGCAGCCTGGCGCGCCGTCGCGGCTCTACGCTCGAGAATTTCCTCGTGTGAATACTCTAGACAACTCCTCCATTCTGCTGCGCAATCGATCCCGCGCCCGCTTTGGAGGGCATATGGCCAAGTTCAAGAAAACCACCGCAAAGAAGACCACCGCAAAAGCCGACGATGCACAGGCCCATGCCGAGCGCATGTCCAAGTCGCTGAGCGAATCCGCGCAGCAGATCTGGCTCGCCGGCGTCGGCGCCTTCTCGCGCGCCCAGGCCGAAGGCACCAAGTTGTTCGAAGGTCTGGTGAAGGAAGGCATGGGTCTGGAGCAGACCATGCGCAAATTCGCCGGCGGTCGCGCCGAAGTCGTCCGCGATGTGGTCGAAAACCGCGTCGGCCAGGCCCGCGAGCGCGCCACCGACACCTGGGACAAGCTGGAAAAGGTCTTCGAAGACCGCGTGCAGCGCGCCCTGGTCAAACTCGGCGTGCCGAGCCGCGAAGATCTCAACGATCTCAGCAGTCGCGTCGAAGCCCTGACCGCCGAACTGCGTCGCCAGGGTAGCAAGCCGGCCGCCGCGCCGCGCAAGGCCGCCAAAGTCGCGAAGGCGGCCAAGGTCGCGAAGGCGCCGAAAGCCGCGAAGGCCCCGGCCAAGCGCGCCCGCAAGAACGCCGCGCCGAAGGAATAACGTCCCGACGTACGAAGCATGAACGAAGCCGGGCGACTTCGGTTGCCCCGCTCCGCCGATCCGGATTAGTCTGGACCGCAACAGATTCAACGCACTCTCTCGTGTCGCGAAAGCGATGCTCCGATTGGTGGCCTTCGGCCGCTTTTTGACCCGCCAGCCCGCAACGAATGCCGTAGCTCCCCTCCCCTCACGGCTTCAGGTTGGCGGGTTTCTTTTGTCCGACGCGAAAGTATCCGTATCCATGCGGACATCGGCGCGGGCATCGGCAGCTCGCTACCGCCTCGCGGAGTTCCAGACAAAAGGCAGCCTCTCGGCTGCCTTTTGTGTTTTCGCGATCGGTCCGGCTATCGCCTCCGTAGCGCGACGCGCCTTACCAGTGCACACCGCGCATCAGCGATGCGAATGCGATCTGCTCCTGGCTGGGCTGGTCTTCCTTCAGCGCCTTGCGGTCGCCCTTGGCCGCCGACGAATCCGGGAACAGCTCGAACGCGGTGCTCATGATCACCTCATAGGCCTTCGGCGCGACCGCATTGAGCAGCGCCGAGAAGATGCCGAGGCGGGTCGCGATGCGGCTGGGCTTCTCGATGATGCCCTTCACCACCATGTCCGCCGCCTCGTCGGGGCTCAGCGTCGGCACGCTTTCGTACATCTTGGTCGGCGCGATCATCGGCGTGCGGACCAGCGGCATGTTGATGGTCGTGAAGCTGATGCCCTTGCCCGACAACTCGCCCTGGGCGCAGCGGCTGAACGCGTCCAGCGCCGCCTTCGAGGCGACATAGGCCGAGAACCGCGGCGAACTGGCGAGCACGCCGATCGAGCTGATGTTGATGATGTGGCCCTTGCGGCGCTGGATCATCGTCGGCATCACGCCCATGATCAGGCGCAGCGAGCCGAAATAATTCAACTGCATGGTGCGCTCGAAATCGTGGAAACGGTCGTAGCTCAGCTCGATCGAACGGCGGATCGAGCGACCGGCGTTGTTCACCAGGATATCGACGTGGCCGTGATCCTTGAGGATCGCCGCGATCAACCGGTCGCAGTCGGCCATGTCCGCGAGGTCGGCGGTGTAGGCGAAGACCTTGCCGCCCTTCTTCTTCATCGCATCGCGGGCCTTGAACAACTCCTCCTCGCCGCGAGCGACGATGATCGTCGTCGCGCCGGCTTCGGCCACGCGCTCCGCAGTCGACAGACCGATCCCCGACGATCCGCCGGTGATGACGACCACCTTGCCCTTGACCTTGCCCTTCAGGGTGCGGTCGATGAACAGATCCGGGTCCAGGTGGCGCTCCCAGTAGTCCCACAGCCGCCAGGCGTAGCCTTCGAGCTTCGGCACCGAAATGCCGCTGCCCTTCAGCGCTCGCTCGGTCTCGCGATTGTCGAAGCGGGTGGGATAGGTGATGAACTTCAGCACTTCCTTCGGAATCTTGAAGTCGCGCAGCAGCATGCCGATGAAACGCTTGATCGGCGGCAGGTTGCCGACCGCACCGCGCACGCCGCTGGGCACGAACGCGAACATGCGCGCATCCAGGCGCATGGTCATTTCCGGCGCATGGCCGGCGCGGGCGAAGGTGTTCAGCACCTCGCCGACGCGCATCGGCTCCGGATCGACCAGATGGAAGCAGTGGCCGTCGAGCTTGGGCTTGTGCGCGATGTGATCCATGGCGTCGACCACGAAATCCACCGGCACCACGTTGATCCGACCGCCTTCTATCCCCAGCGTGGGCATCCACGGCGGCAACATTTCGCGCAGCTTCTTGAGGAACGTGAAGAAGTAGTACGGGCCATCGATCTTGTCCATTTCGCCGGTCTGCGAGTGACCGACCACCATGCCCGGGCGGTAGATCCGCCACTTGACGCGCTTTTCCTTGCGCACCAGACCCTCGGAATCGTGCTTGGTGCGCAGATACGGGTCGTCCAGACCCTCGGCTTCTTCGAACATGTCCTCGCGGAAAACCCCGGGGTACATGCCCGCGGCGGCGATCGAACTGGTGTGATGGAAACAGCCTGCGCCGATGGCAGCGGCCAGATCCAGTGCGTTCTGGGTGCCGTCGATATTGGCCTTGCGCAGGCTCTCGGCGCTGGCGGTGAAGTCGTAGACCGCCGCGAGATGGAAGAAATGCTTGACCTTGGCGGACAGGGTTCTCAGCTGCGCGGCCGTCAAACCGCAGTTCGCCGCGGTCATGTCGCCGTGCACCGGCACCACCCGCTTCGGGTCCCAGGCCATCTTTTTGGCCAGTGCATCGTATTTCTTTTGCGAATCCTTGCGCACCAGCACGTAGACCGTGCCTTTGCGCTTCAACAACTTCTCGACCAGGAAACGGCCCAGGAACCCGGTCGCGCCGGTAACGAAATAACTCATGTCCTCGCCCTCATGAGAATAGAACCTGCGCGGTGTCCCTTGCATGGCTCAGGGACCGCGGCGCGGTCCGTAGCGGCTAAGTTGCCAGAGCCGGCCGCCAAGAACAATCCGCGGGCGTAGGGTGCGGGGTCGAAACCGCCTCGGGCGCGCGGCCGGAAACGCGCCTCCGCGGCGACAGCCCATGCGGCTTCGTATTGACCGGCCAGACCGGCCATGCTGTCATGCCCGCCTCACCGGAGGGATTGAGCATGTCCGATCTGCAGAACCGTTTCGAACAAGCCGCGAAGGATATCCAGAGCCTGGCGGAACGCCCCGACAACGACACGCTGTTGCGGCTGTATGCGTTGTTCAAACAAGGCTCCGAAGGCGATGTCAGCGGCGCGAAGCCCGGCTTCTTCGACTTCGTGGGCACCGCCAAGTACGAAGCCTGGGCCAAGCTCAAGGGCACCGATCAGGACGAGGCGAAGCAGAAATACGTCGATCTGGTGAAGAAACTGGCCGGCTGACGCCGGCCCGACCGGGCTGCGACGACGCCTCCTCGATGGCGCGACAGACGCGACAGCGGATCCTCGACACCTCGCTTGCGATGTTCAACACGCAGGGCGAGCCCAACGTCACGACCAATCACATCGCGGACGAACTGGAGATCAGCCCCGGCAATCTCTATTACCACTTCCGCAACAAGGACGACATCATCGAGCAGTTGTTCGCGCGCTACGAGGAGCGCATGGACAATGCGCTGGCCGCGCCCAGCGGCCGGCTGCCCGAGTTGGAGGACATCTGGCTGCAGTTGCACCTCGTGTTCGAGTGCATCTGGGACTATCGCTTCCTGTATCGCGATCTGGTCGAGATCCTCAGCCGCAACCGGCGCATGCGCATGCGCTTCGCGCGCATCCTCAAGCGCGCCGACGAACGCGCGCACCTGGTCATGCGCGGGCTGTCGCAGGCCGGCATCATGCGCGCCTCGGCGGACGAACTGAACGCCGCCGCCACCAACGTGCTGGTACTGTCCACCTTCTGGCTCAACTACTCGGCCGCCCGCGGCGATCGCGACGAACAAGTCGCCATCCGCCAAGGCATCATCCAAGTGATGATGCTGCTGGCACCGTTCCTGCGCGATGCCGAGCGCATGCATCTGAACACCCTGATCCGCGCCTATCAGGACTGAGCCCGCAGCGTCCGCCGCTCCAACGGCTGTCCGGCCCCGCGAAAACGTGCGGTCCGGCAAGAAAAACCGTTCCATACCCGCGCTATGGTGGGCGCACAGGGGCATCCATCGGAAGGAATGATCCAATGACGCGCACATCGCTCAGAGCCACCCTCGCCGCGACCGCATTCGTCCTGCTCACCGCCTCGGCGCTCGCCGACGCCGCATGCCGCCCGAACACCTGCTACCAGCAGTACAACCAGTGCCGAGCTTCGGGCATCCCGTTCGCGACGTGTTATGCGGCCTATGAAAGCTGCCTGATCCGCAACGGCTGTCAGATTCCCTAGATCCGTTCGACCATCGCCGCAAACGACAGGGCGCGATTGGCGCCCTGTTCCGACAGTCCAGGGAGGACACGCATGAAAACCTCGAAACTCGCCGCGCTGACCAGCGGCATCGTGCTGCTCGTCGCCATCCTGCTCCCCGCATCCGCGGCTATCGATTGCACCTACTGCCACCACCGTTACGCCGAATGCAGGGCGTACGGCGGTACCGTCTGGGAGTGCTCGCCTGTTTACTACCAGTGCCTGCGGGATGCCGGCTGCGGGATTCCCTGATCCGCAAGCATCCCGCCGACGAAGCTCGATCCCGCCGTTCGGCGCGGAGCGGCAGATGATGCATGCCCGGCCCCGCAGTGAAGCCGAACGAAAAAAGGGCACCGATGGCGCCCTTTTTTCATCATGTGCACCGCGGATCGATCACGCCTTGCGCGCGCGCTTGGCCGTCACTTTCTTGGCGGTCGTACGGCGAACATTCTTCGAACCCGGCTTGCGACCGCGACGCACGGCGCGCTTGGCCTTCGCAGGCCTGAACCGGGCGACCAGCGGCGACAGCGCCGATTCGAGATTGCGGCCGGCCAGGGCGACGCCATTCTCGATCCGGCCGCGCAGTTCGTCGGCGGTTTCGATCAGCTTCGACTGCGCCTGTCCGACGGCGGCGATCGCCTGACGGCGGCTCTGGCCGACGCGATCGACAGTCTGTGCAGCAGCAGCGACCGTCTGGCGCTTGGCGATGACCGCCAAGCCGAGGCCGGCCAGCCACAGGTGACGCGGCGTCGCGTTGGGAGCGGTGCGGGTGATTTTCTTGCGTGCCATGGGGAGTCTCCGTTGCGGGGCGCCGGCAAACCGGCTTTGGATGAGATCAGCATGCGCGGCCCGCGCCGAGCAAACACACTAGCCCGTATGGTTGGGGCTTGCCTCGCATCGCGACTCGCGGGATGCTGCCCGCTTCCATCGAGAGGACGCGACACATGGCCAAAAACGACTGGGCCGCTTTCCCGCACGACGCCAAAGCCTTCGCCTATACCGGCGACGCGCTGAAGAAAGACTGGCCCAAGCTGCACGCGGGCGACTGCGAGCCTTTCCCCGACGACAAACGTGCCGCCGCGCTGATCAAAGCCGCCGGCAAGGCCGCGCCGAAGGGGCTGGACGCCGCCGCACTGGCGAAAGCGCTGCAGGATGCCTGGCGCAGCTTCCACCGCGGCGACTTCAAGGCCGCGTTCGACGCAGGCGAAGCCCTTGGCCCGGTCGGTGCCTCGGTCGCGATCAAGGCCATCGGCATCCATGCGACCTATCTGGTCGATGCCGACGCCGAAAAGCTCAAGCGCTTCGAACAGGCCGCCAAACTCGCGGAAGCCGCCATCAAGGCCCTGCCCGACGACGCCAACAGCCACTACCGCCACGCCTTCGCGCTGGGCCGCTACAGCCAGGGGCTGTCGATCGCCAAGGCGCTGAAGGACGGCATCGCCGGGAAGGTCCGGGCTTCGCTGGAGACCGCGCTGGAACTGGCCCCCAAGCATGCCGAAGGCCACACCGCGATGGCGCTGTACCACGCTGAAATCATCTCCAAGATCGGGGCGATGATCGGCGGCCTGACCTACGGCGCCAAGGCGTCCGAAGCCGAAAAGCACATCAAGGAAGCCCTGAAGCTCACCCCGGCCTCGCCCATCGCCCACATCGAACACGGCAACCTGCTGATGCTCCTGCACGGCGACAAGAAGGAAGACGACGCCGCAGCCGCCTACGAAAAGGCCGCCAAGTGCAAACCCGTGGACGCGATGGAAGCCCTGGACGCGGCCTACGCCAAATCGCAACTGGAGTGACCGCCCCGGCGGCCGGCAAGCCGCCCGCAAATGACGGCTTGCCTCCGCCGGCCCCGCTCCGTAAAATGGCCGGCCGAACATCGGGCGGTTAGCTCAGCGGTAGAGCATTGCCTTCACACGGCAAGGGTCGCAGGTTCGAACCCTGCACCGCCCACCATATGATTCAACGACTTAGGCCACCTGCGAGGGTGGCCTAAGTCGTTGTACGGATCATGATACGGATATTCGTTTTCGACGTCGTTGCCGTTACCGCGCAAAGAGGGGACAGTGCTGCCATGAATCAGGCAATCCCCGCCCCAACGTTAGAAAAGCTTGTCCCGGCAGCAGCTGAGAGCGTGACTTCAATCGACGGCTGCTATCCCGTCCTGGCGGAAATGGAGCTTCCGAACGACGAGCGCACAAATGTCGTGATCGCACTCCTGTACGCCTCGCTAGAACAGGGGCGGTCAGCGTGTTTCTTGGTCGCCAACGATGTCGAACAAAGCGTGTTCGGCGCGCTGATACTTCTACGCTCCCAAGTCGATCAGCTCATGCGAGCGGCGTTTTTCGCAGGTCCTGCCACTGCCGAAGAGTTGGCATCCTATCTGGACGAAGATGAACTGCCGCGTCGCAATGGCAACAAGCTAGGCCCGCGTTCGCTCTCGCGCATTAACGAAGCTCATTTTGGATGGACACCAGTCGGCCGTATTCCGGACACTGTGCATGGGTCTTGGGCAACGCTTAGCGGGATGACGCACGGCGGTCGAGCGCTACTGAATTACTACATCGGCGAAGACGGCATCGGCCCGTATCCACCGACGGACGAATTTATTGAAGTCCTGACAAATGCGGTCGTGTTGACTCATCTTGCGGTCGCCGTGGCGTTATCAATGGCACGAAATAAAGAAGCCGATAAATTGCAAAGTGCTTTGCGGGCCTGGTACGACTCCGGCCATGCTTTTTTCAACAAATGGGCGCCAAAGCTGGAAAAAGAAACGCCCCTATGAAGGGGCGTTCTTTCACAACTGGGGGCATCGATAGAGTTTCCGCGAAAGCGAGCGATGCCGAGTTTGTGCCGTATCCCGCATTAGTCATCGAATCATTTTTTTGATCGACTTGCCACCATCGCCTCGATCCATGCGTCGGTAATCCCCCCGCAAATTAACC
>JAIMKJ010000018.1:71140-74999 GCA_020692565.1 Thermomonas sp. | reverse complement strand
GCAGGGTTTCGAGGATATGGCGCAGGGCCTTGCCGCTGTGGCCGGTCGGCTGCAGGCCGGATTTCATCATCACGTAGTCGTGGCGCTCGCGCACCAGGGGGATTTCCCACGGACGACGGGTATAGGCGCTGGAAGTGTAAAGGCCGATGAAACGCTGCTCCGCGATCGGGCGGCCGGCGGCGTCGAAGCTCAGCACGCCGATGTAGTCCATGTAACCGGGGCGATGCACGGTGGCGCGGGCATTGGTCTTGGTGAGGATCAGCGCGTCGACCGCGCCCGACTGCGGAATGTAATGCGCGGCGAGCGAGGCGAGTTTGCGCGGGGTACCGCTTTCGCGACCGCGCAGCAGGCCCAGGCCGCTGTCGGCGTCCGCGGCCAGTACTTCTTCGCTGCCCTGTTTGCGCACGCGGTATTCGCGATATCCCAGGAACGTGAAATGCTCGTCGGCGGCCCAACGCAGGAACTCGCGCGCTTCGAGGCGACCGGCGTCGCTCACCGGCATCTTGCGCTTGCCGAGGTCTTCGGTGACTTCGAGCATCCTGGCGCGCATCGCCGGCCAATCGCGAACGATGTTGCGCACATCGGCCAACACATCCCGGATTGCGCGTTCGATCCCGGCCGCATCGGCCGCCGACTGGCGGTCGATCTCCAGATGCATCATCGACTCGATCTCGCCTTCGCCCACAGTGGTGAGCCTGCCGCTGCGGTCGCGCACGATCCGCACCACCGGATGCCCCAGCACGTGGACGCCGATACCGCGCTCGGCCAGCGCCATCTTCACTGAATCCACCAGGAACGGCATGTCGTCGTTGACGATCTGCAGCACCGTGTGCGGCGACTCCCACCCATCCTGGGCCAACGTCGGGTTGAACAGGCGCACGCTCGGCGTCCCCGATTTGCGGCTGCGCGCGAAATCGAGGAAATCGTTGGCGAGTGCGGCCCAGCCTTCGGGGCCGTGCAGCGGCAGTTCGTCCTCGGTCATGCGCTGGTAGAACGCGCTGGCGAAGGCGCTGGCGGCATCCTGGTCGCGCTTGCCGACGCGCTTGCGGATCGCGTCGAAGATGGGATCCAGCGCCGTGGTCTCGGGGCGTTCCGCTTTCCGTGCGGCCGGCTTTCGTGCAGCCGGTTGTGATGCGCCCGGTTTCGATGCGGCCGGGCGACGCGGGGCGGAGGCTTTCTTGGTCATGTGCGTGATTTGTCCGTACGGCGCGCGGTCAGCGCAGACCGGTCTCGTTGCGGGCGATCACCAGACGCTGGATCTCGCTGGTGCCTTCGTAGATTTCGGTGATCTTTGCGTCGCGGAAATAGCGCTCCAGCGGCATTTCCTTGGAATAGCCCATGCCGCCGTGGATCTGCACCGCCTGGTGCGTGATCCACATCGCCGCTTCGGACGCGACCAGCTTGGCGATCGCAGCTTCGTTGCCGAAACGCGCGCCGCCGTTCTCGAACTCTCCCTTCTGCCACGCCGCGCGCAGGGTCAGCAGCATCGCCGCGTCGAGCTTGCACTTCATGTCGGCGATCTTGGCCTGGGTCATCTGGAAGGTGCCGATCGGTGCGCCGAACGCCTTGCGCTCCTTGACATAGGCGATGGTGGCCTCGTACGCCGCGCGGGCGAGACCCAGCGCCTGCGAAGCGATGCCGATGCGGCCGGCGTCGAGCACGCTCATCGCGATCTTGAAGCCCTCGCCTTCCTGGCCCAGTACTTCATCGGCCTGAACACGGTAATCGGTGAATTCGATCTCGCAGGTGGCCGAGGCACGGATGCCCAGCTTGGGCTCGGTCTTGCCGCGGTGGAAGCCTTCGCGGGCGGTGTCGATCATGAACGCGGTGATGCCGCGCGCGCCCTTGTCCGGTTCGGTCACTGCGAACAGCACGATGTATTTGGCGACCGGTCCGGAGGTGATCCAGCTCTTCTTGCCGTTGACGACGAAGCTGCCGTCGGCCTGTTTCGTTGCTTTGCAGCGCATCGCGGTGGCGTCGGAGCCGGACTGCGGCTCTGTCAGCGCGAAAGCACCGATTTCGCGGCCTTCGGCGATCGCGCGGACGTACAGTTGCTTTTGCGCTTCGGTGCCGAATTTCAGGATGCCGTTGCAGAACAGCGAGTTGTTCACCGACATGATGGTGGAATGCGCGGCATCGGCCGCCGCGACCTCGACCATCGCCAGCACATAGCTGATCGGGTCCATGCCCGCACCGCCGTATTCGGCCGGCACCTCGATGCCCATCAGGCCGTTCTCGCCGAGGGTGCGCATGTTGTCGGCCGGGAATTCGCCGGTGCGGTCGAAATGCTCGGCGCTCGGCGCGATCTTTTCCTGCGCGATGCGGCGTGCCACGTCCTGAATCATCAACTGCTCTTCTGTGAAGCGGAAATCCACGGGCGCGTCCTCGGCTATGAAATCGAAACCACTATTGTAGCTGCGGGTCTCGCGTAACCCCAGCACGCTTGCCCAACGGCGGTGCGCTTGACCTGACGGGACCGGGGGCAGACAATTATCTCTGTATCGCGATATTGAGATATGAGGCCTGTCGAATGGATCTGGAAGCTTGGTCGGCAAGACTGAAAGTGTTGGCGGACGCGACCCGTGTCCGGCTGCTGGCATTGCTTGAGCACGAGGAATTGACGGTCGCCGAGCTGTCCTCGATCACCCGGCTGGCGCAGCCGCGGGTCTCGACCCACCTCGCCCGGCTGAAGGAAGCCGGCCTGGTGCGCGACCGCCGTGCCGGGGTCTCGGCTTATTACCGCTTCGATGAGGCGTCCCTCGACGCCGCCCAGCGCGCGCTCTGGCGCACCCTGCGCGAAGGCAGTGACGACCCGCTGCTGCGCCAGGACGCTGAACGCATCCCCGGCGTGCTGGCCGCCCGTGCGGTCGACGCCAACTGGGCCGACAGCGTGGCCGGCGACATGGAGCGGCACTACTCCCCGGGCCGCACCTGGGAAGCCCTGGCCCGCTCGGCACTGCCGCTACTGGCCCCCGGCCACGTGCTGGACATCGCCTCGGGCGACGGTGTGCTGGCCGAGCTGCTGGCGCCGCACGCCCGCGAATACATCTGCATCGACGCCAGCGCGCGCGTCGTCAATGCCGCCACCGAGCGACTGCGCAAGTTCGCGAACGTCGAGGTGCGCGAGGGCGACATGCACGCCCTGCCCTACGAGGACGGTCATTTCGACCTGGTGGTGCTGATGCATGCGCTGACCTACGCCGCCCGTCCGCAGGTGGCGGTGGCCGAAGCCGCGCGTGTGCTGCGCCCCGGCGGCCGGCTGCTGCTGAGCAGCCTGGCCAAGCACGAACACCGCTCGGCGGTGGAAGCCTACAGCCACGTCAATCTGGGCTTCAGCGACAAGGAACTGCGCAGGTTCGTCGAGAAGGCCGGGCTGACGATCACCGCTTCCGAAACCGTCACCCGCGAGAAACGTCCGCCGCATTTCGAAGTCATTTCGCTGATCGGAACCAAGCCATGAGCCCCCAAGCCGATACCGTCGGCGCGCCGTCGCCGACGCGCCCCGCCGCGGACTTCCCGCAATTGCAGCCGTGGCTCTCGCCCGGGCGCGTCGCCCGGCTCGAAGCCGCTCTGCGCGAGCGCATCCTGCTGCTGGACGGCGGCATGGGCACGATGATCCAACAGTACGAACTGGGCGAAAACGACTACCGCGGCACCCGTTTCGCCGGGGGCTTCGACGCCCAGGCCATCGCCGGCCACAATCATGCACCGGGTTGCCCGTGCGGCCACGACAGCCGCGACCAGAAAGGCAACAACGACCTGCTCAGCCTCACCCGCCCGGACATCATCCGCAGCATCCACAGCGCGTATCTCGATGCCGGCGCCGATCTGATCGAAACCAACACCTTCAATTCGACCA
>JAIMKJ010000018.1:65794-71086 GCA_020692565.1 Thermomonas sp. | reverse complement strand
CCGGCGCGCGTCTGGCCCGCGAGGCCTGCGACGCCGCCGAAGCCGCCGACCCGTCGCGGCCGCGTTTCGTGGTCGGCGTGCTCGGCCCGACCAGCCGCACCGCTTCGATCAGCCCGGACGTCAACCGCCCGGGCTTCCGCGCGATCACCTTCGACGAACTGCGCACCACCTACCGCGAAGCCACCGAGGGCCTGATCGACGGCGGCGCCGACGTGGTCATGGTCGAGACCATCTTCGACACCCTCAACGCCAAGGCCGCGCTGTTCGCGATCGAGGAAGTGTTCGAAGCGCGCGGCGCGCGGCTGCCGATCATGATTTCCGGGACCATCACCGACGCCTCCGGCCGCACCCTCTCCGGGCAGACCGCGGAAGCGTTCTGGTATGCGCTGCGCCACAGCCGGCCGCTGACCATCGGTCTGAACTGCGCGCTCGGCGCCAAGGATCTGCGCCCGCACGTCGATGTGCTCGCCCAGATCGCCGATACCTTCGTCAGCACCCACCCGAATGCCGGCCTGCCCAACGCCTTCGGCGGCTACGACGAAACCCCCGAGGACATGGCCACGGTGCTGCGCGAATTCGCCGAATCCGGCCTGCTCAATATCGTCGGCGGCTGCTGCGGCACCACGCCGGCGCATATCCAGGCGATTTCCGAAGCCGTCGCCGGCCTGCCGCCGCGGCAACTGCCCACTGCTCGCGCCGTGGAAACCGCATGAACGCCATCCTGATCGATCCCGCGCCTGACGACGCACTCCCCAGCCCCATGCACGACGACGCCCCCGCACAGCCGCCTCGCTACACCTGCCTCAGCGGCCTCGAACCGTTGGTGATCACGCCGTTGACGAATTTCGTCAACATCGGCGAGCGCACCAATGTCACCGGCTCGGCGCAGTTCAAGAAACTGATCCTGGAAGGCCGCTTCGACGAAGCGGTGGCGGTGGCGCGGCAGCAGGTGGAAAACGGCGCCCAGGTACTCGACGTCAACATGGACGAGGGCATGCTCGATTCCGAAAAGGCGATGGTCGATTACCTCAATCTGATCGCCGCCGAACCGGACATCGCGCGCATCCCGGTGATGGTGGACAGCTCGAAGTTCAGCGTCATCCAAGCCGGCCTGAAATGTTTGCAGGGCAAAGGGATCGTCAACTCGATCTCGATGAAGGAAGGCGAAGCCGAATTCCTGCGCCAGGCGCTGCTGGTGCGCCGCTACGGCGCTGCGGTCGTGGTCATGGCGTTCGACGAAGTGGGCCAGGCCGATACCGTCGAGCGCAAGGTCGAGATCTGCTCGCGCGCCTACGCGCTGCTGACCGAAAAGATCGGCTTCCCGCCCGAAGACATCATCTTCGACCCCAACGTGTTCGCGGTCGCCACCGGCATCGAGGAACACAACGACTACGCGGTCGCCTTCATCGAAGGCACCCGCGAACTCAAGCGTCGCTTCCCGCTCAGCCACATCTCCGGCGGCGTTTCCAACGTGTCGTTCTCGTTCCGCGGCAACGAACTGGTGCGCCAGGCCATCCACGTGGTGTTCCTGTATCACGCCATCAGAGCCGGCATGGACATGGGCATCGTCAACGCCGGCGCGCTACCGCTGTACGACGATCTGGAACCCGACCTGCGCGAGCGCGTCGAGGACGTGGTGCTGAACCGGCGTCCGGACGCCACCGAGCGCCTGCTCGAGATCGCCGATCGCTTCAAGGGCAGGAAGGGCGAGAAGAAAGTCGAAGACCTGCGCTGGCGCGAGAAGCCGGTGCGCGAGCGCCTGTCGCATGCGCTGGTCCACGGCATCGACCAGTACATCGAGACCGATACCGAAGAAGCGCGCGCGCTGTCGACGCGGCCGCTGGACGTGATCGAAGGCCCGCTGATGAGCGGCATGAACGTGGTCGGCGACCTGTTCGGCGCCGGCAAGATGTTCCTGCCGCAGGTGGTGAAGTCGGCGCGGGTGATGAAGAAGGCCGTGGCCTACCTGCTGCCCTTCATCGAAGCGGAAAAACTGCGCACCGGCGATGCCGGCAAGAACAACGGCAAGATCATCATGGCCACGGTGAAGGGCGATGTGCACGACATCGGCAAAAATATCGTTGGCGTGGTTTTGGCCTGCAACAATTTCGAGGTGGTCGATCTGGGCGTGATGGTGCCGGCGCAGGTGATCCTGGACCGCGCCCGCGAAGAAAATGCGGATCTGATCGGCCTGTCCGGCCTGATCACCCCGTCGCTGGAAGAAATGAGCCACGTCGCCCGCGAAATGCAGCGCCAGGGCCTGCAGATGCCGCTCATGATCGGCGGCGCCACCACCTCGCGCGCGCACACCGCGCTGAAGATCGATCCGCACTACAAGTCGCCAACGGTCTGGGTGAAGGACGCCTCGCGCGCCGTCGGCGTGGCGCAGTCGCTGATCTCGAAGGAACTGCGCGACGCCTTCGTCGCCGCCAACGACAGCGATTACGCCGAAATCCGTCAGCGTCACAAAAACCGCGGCGACGCCAAACGCCTGGTGCCGCTGGCCAAGGCGCGCGGACAGCGCTTCGATGGCGGCTGGGACACCTACACCCCACCGACGCCGCGTGCGCCCGGCCTGCACGTCTTCGATGACTACCCCTTGGCCGAACTGATCGAATATATCGACTGGACGCCGTTCTTCAGCACCTGGGAACTGGCCGGCAAATATCCGGCGATCCTCAAGGATGACGTCGTCGGCAAACAGGCATCCGAGCTGTACCGCGACGCCCGCGCGATGCTCAAGCGCATCGTCGACGAGCAGTGGCTGACCGCGAAGGGCGTGTTCGCGCTGTGGCCGGCGAATAGTGCAGGCGACGATGTGATCGTCGATCTCGGCGATGGCGCCACGCAGCCGCTGCACTTCCTCCGCCAGCAGGTCGACAAACCCGCCGACCGCCCGGATTTCTGCCTCGCCGATTTCATCGCGCCGCAGGATTCCGGCAAGCAGGACTGGATCGGCGTGTTCGCGGTCACCGCAGGCATCGGCATCGACGCGCACGTCGCGCGCTTCGAGGCCGATCACGACGACTACAACGCGATCCTGCTCAAGTCGCTGGCCGATCGCCTCGCCGAAGCCTTCGCCGAGCGCCTGCACCAGCGCGTACGCAAGGAGTTCTGGGGCTACGACAGCGACGAAACGCTGGGCAACGACGCGCTGATCGACGAGGCCTATCGCGGCATCCGCCCGGCGCCCGGTTATCCGGCCTGCCCCGAGCACAGCGAGAAAGGCACGATCTTCCGCCTGCTCGATGCCACCGCCAAAGCCGACATGACCCTGACCGAAAGCTTCGCGATGCTGCCCACCGCGGCGGTGTCCGGCTACTACTTCAGCCATCCGCAGAGCCAGTATTTCGTGGTCGGCCGGGTGTCGAAGGAACAGGTCGAGGATTACGCGAAGCGCAAGGGCGCGACCCTGGCGCAGGCCGAGCGCTGGCTGGCCTCGAATCTGGATTACGATCCCGAGTGAACATTCAGAGTTAACCAGCGGGCGCATCGTCCGCCTGCCCAACATCATCTTTCGACGCCGTGACCGACACCCTCGTCTTCTCCCACGCCAACGGCTTCCCGCTGCCGGTCTACCGCCGGCTGCTGGACGCGCTGCGGCCGGAGTTCGACAGCGCCGGCGTGCTGCGCTTCGGCCACGATCCCAGCCGGCCGGTGACCGTGGGCTGGCCGTATCTGGTCGACGAACTCACCGAATTCGTCCACGCCCTGCCCCGCAATGGCAACCGCGTGTGGCTGGTCGGGCATTCGCTGGGCGGTTATCTCAGCGTGCTCGCGGCGCAGAAGCTGCAGGCCCGCGTCGCCGGGATCGTGCTGCTGGATTCGCCGCTGATTTCCGGGCTCAGCGCGGGTTTCGTCCGATTCGGGCGACTCACCGGGTTGGACCGGCTGGTGATGCCGCTGCAGCAGACCCTGCAGCGCCGCCGGCACTGGCCGGACGCCGACGCCGCGCATGCGCATTACGCCGCCAAGGCCGCGTTCGCACGCTGGGACCCGCGGGTGCTGCGCGATTACGCCGATCACTGCACCACGCCGGACGGCCGCGGCCAGCGCGAACTGCTGTTCGATCGCGACATCGAATTCCGCATCTACCGCTCGCTGCCGACCGCGCGCGTGGCCGCCGCCGCCGCGCAGCTGCGCATGCCGGTGGCTTTCATCGCGGGACGCAGATCGCGCGAAGTGCGACATGTCGGCCTTCGTGCGACCAAGGCACTGGTCGGCCCGCGCCTGTCCTGGACCGCCGGCAGTCATCTGTTCCCGATGGAAGCGCCTGACGAGACCGCGCGACTGATCCGCGCGGCGATCGATACGATGAGCGGAACGAGCACGACGGAAGAGATCGCATGAGCGGGGACGACGACAGCGGCGCGACCGGCAATGCCGAGTTCCTGCTGCGCCACGCGGCCCCCGGCCGCATCGGCCTGGTCGCGGGCGGCGATCTGATCAGCCATCTGATCCGCACGGCGCAGTCGCCACTGACCCGCGACGGTCACCGCAGCCTGTGGTCGCACGCCTTCCTCTTCAGCGAGCGTCGCAGCGACGGCCGCTGGTGGGTGATCGAATCCGACCTGGACATGCGCTACAAACAGATGCGGCTGGGCGTGCAGGAAAACCGCATCGACCGCTATTTCGATGCCGACGAATTCCCGAACCTCGCGGTACTCGACTTCGACCTGGACGACGCGCAGACGCGGCAGGTCGTCACTGCGGGACTGGATCTGTTGTCGGGGCTCACCCGCTATTCGCTGAGCGAACTCATCGGCACGATGTTCGCAATGCGCAGCCGCCGCCTGCGCAAGCGCGACAATCTGCTGGCGCGGGAAGGCGCGCTGTACTGCTCGGCGATGGTGCAGCACTGCTACGCCGCGGCCGGCCTGCATCTGTTGCCCGAAGTATCCGGCAAGAATCTGGCGCCGCACGACATCGCCGATTCGGCGCTGCCGCATCAGTCCTACCGGCTGCTGCGCGACCTTGGGGTGTCCTCGCTGCGCGAATTCGCGCACAGCACCGAAGCGCTGCTGGCGACACCGGTGGAAGATCTGTTCTGAAGACGTTCCACGCACCGCGGCAACCACGAAGTCACGCGCTCTTGTGGGAGCGCCGGAAGGCGCGAGGCCCGCGACATTGATACCGAGACGATGCTCGCAATCAATCCACAGCTCCGATGGCGAATGGCGGTGCCCGGCGAATTTGCGGGCCTCGCGCCTTCCGGCGCTCCCACAACAGAGCGGCAGCTTGCGCCGGCCCGCGCTACCGATGCGCTTTACCAGAACAAATCATCCGGCACCG
>JAIMKJ010000018.1:26996-65787 GCA_020692565.1 Thermomonas sp. | reverse complement strand
ACAGGATGCCGAGGCAATCGAGCCGCGCCTGCGGCTGGACACGCTCACCGAAACAGGGTCGAACGCCCTTTACCAGACGAGGTCGTCGGGCACCTGATATTGCGGATCCGCGTAGGGATCCTCTTCCGCGGTCGCGTTCGGATCGACCTTCAACGCCACCGCCTGCGGGAAAACCGTTTCTGTCTGGGCCAACAGTTCGGCGGTGACCAGCATGTAGCGCCCGTCGAGCTGGACCACGCCGAGTTCGCCTGCATTGAGCTGCTTGAGCTGTGCCTCGTTGACGTAGATGCGCTTGATCTTGTTGCCGTACTCGAAATGGCGCGCGATGTCGGCGGCCGGATCGTTCAGGCCCTTGTCCTTCACCAGTTCGGCGAACTTCGCCTTCGCTTCGCGGCGCACGCGCGCTTCTTCCTGCTTCACGCGTTCGGCTTCGATCCGCTCTTCCTTCTCGCGCTGGGCGCGGATGGCGTAGGCCTTGGCGAGATCGATTTCCTCCTGCGAACGCGGCTTGCGCTGCTGCTGCGCGCCGGCGTTCTGCTGTGGGCGCCCGCCACCCGGACGCGCCGGACGATTGCCGGGGTGCGTTCCCGGCTTCGCACCGGGGCGCGCGTCAGGTCTGCCGTCGGGCTTGCCGCCAGCCCGGGCGTTCGCTCCGCTGCTGTTCGGCCTGCCGCCGTGGGGCTTGGCGTTCGGATTGGCGTTCGGATTCGGCCCACGCCGCGCCTCGTTGGGCGGACGTGCAGGCTTTTCGGGTTTGGGTGCGGGCTTGAAGCCGAGACCCAGCAATTGGTCGCGAAGCGTATCGCTCATGGCATTGGTATCGGCGGTTGTCGGATCAGGGGGCTGATGGGTGAATTCCGATCAGTAATGAGGAGGCGGCGGTTCGTCGGCCGGATTGGCCATCGAATCCCCGCGGTTGGTCTTGAGTTCTTCCAGCACGCGACGCAGCAGATCGGCGCTGCGCGCGGCTTCGGAACGCAGTTCGGCCAAGGCGTCGCTCAACTCCAGCAGCGTGTGTTCCTGGAACACCAGACGGGTTTCCAGCTCGACCACGCGCGCCTGCAGCGCGTCGACTGCGTGCGAATCCGATGCCGTCATGTCAGCGCAGCCGTCATATCAGCGAATCAGGATCGAGCGGCCGCGCCCGATCCCGTAGTAGGCCACACCGGCAGCTTCGATCTCGGCCGGGTCGTAGAGATTGCGGCCGTCGAACACCACGCCATCTTTCAGCGCGGCGTGCAATTTTCCGAAATCCGGGCTGCGGAACTGCTTCCATTCGGTGACCACGACCAGCGCGTCCGCGCCGTGCAGCGCCTCCTGCGCGTGTTCGCATAGCACCAGATCGGCACGCTCGCCGAAAATGCGCCCCGCTTCGTGGCCGGCTTCCGGGTCGAACGCGCGTATGCTGGCGCCCGCGTCCCACAACTGTTGCAGCAGTCTGCGGCTGGACGCTTCGCGCATGTCGTCGGTATTGGGTTTGAACGCGAGACCCCACACCGCGAACGTCTTGCCGCGCAGGCCTGCCTCGCCGCCGTAGTGGCGGACGATCAGTTCGTACAGATGGCCTTTCTGCCGCTGGTTCACCGCTTCCACCGCATCCAGCAATTCGGCGCGATAGCCGTGCTGGTGCGCGGTGCGGGCCAGTGCCTGCACATCCTTCGGGAAGCAGGAACCACCGTAGCCGGCGCCGGGATAGATGAAATGCCAGCCGATGCGCGGGTCGGAACCGATGCCCTGACGCACCATTTCGATATCCGCGCCCACCTGCTCGGCGATATTGGCGATCTCGTTCATGAAGCTGATCTTGGTCGCCAGCATCGCATTGGCGGCGTACTTGGTCAGCTCGGCCGAGCGCACGTCCATCACCACGATGCGCTCGTGGCTGCGATTGAACGGCGCGTACAGACGCTTGAGTTTTTCGATGGCGGCCGGGCTGTCGGCGCCGATCACGATACGATCCGGGCGCATGCAGTCCTCGACCGCCGCGCCTTCCTTCAGGAATTCGGGGTTCGACACCACGTCGTAGGCGACATCGGCACCACGTGCGGTCATGGCCTCCGCGATGGCGGCGCGGACCTTGTCGGCGGTGCCCACCGGCACCGTGGACTTGTCGACGATCACCGCCGGGCGTTGCAGATGGGTGCCGATGGTCTTCGCCACCGTCAGCACGTACTGCAGGTCGGCGCTGCCATCCTCGTCGGGCGGCGTGCCGACGGCGATGAAGATCACGTCGCCGTGCGCGATCGCATCGGCGGCATCGGTGGTGAAATCCAGCCGGCCTTCGGCGTGATTGGATTTGACCATCGGTTCGAGACCGGGCTCGTAGATCGGGATCACGCCACGGCGCAAGCCATCGATCTTGGCGTTGTCGATATCGACGCAGACCACATGATGCCCGACCTCGGCCAGACAGGTTCCGGTGACCAGGCCCACATAACCGGTGCCGAAGATGGTGACGCGCATGAGGGCCTCGCTGTATTCCGGTGCGATACGCCGCCGCTTTCCGCGACGGCGCATCGGTTGTTGCGGTCGTCGCGCCGTTACGGCTTGACGATCTCGATCAGTTCGACCTCGAACACGAGCGTCGCATTCGGCGGAATCGGGCCGCCCGGAGTGCCCTGTTCGCCGTAGCCGAGCTTCGACGGGATCCAGAGCTTGTACTTGCTGCCGACCGGCATCAGCTGCAGCGCTTCGGTCCAACCCGGCACCACCGAATTCAGCACGAACTGGGCCGGCTCGCCGCGATCGACCGAGCTGTCGAACTTGGTGCCGTCGAGCAGCGTGCCGGTGTAATGCACCTTCACCGAGTCGCTCGCGGTCGGCTTGGCGCCCTTGCCCGGGGTCAGAATCTGATACTGCAGACCCGAAGCGGTGGTGACCACGCCCGTCTTCTTGCCGTTCTCGGCCAGGAACTTGGCGCCGGCTTCGACGTTCTTCTTGCCCTGCTCTTCCATCTCGGCCTGCTTCTTGGCCATTTCTTCCTGCTGCTTGGCCTGCATCTTCTGGGCGAAGGTCTGCATCACCTTCATCGCCTGCTCTTCGTTGAGCAGCGGCGTCTTGTCCGCGAAGATGTCGTTGATGGCGCGCTGCAGGGTCGCCATGTCCACTTCGTCCTTCATCGGCTTCAGCGACTTGGCGATGTCCATGCCGATCATGTAACTGACCTGCTGCTTCTCGGTCGGCAGGCCGGCGATCTTCTCGACGCCATCCTTGCCGGCTTCTTCGGCCTTGGCATCGGTCTTGGCTGCGCCCGCGGCGGCATCCTTCTCGATCGGCTTGCAGGCGACCAGCGCGAGCGCGCACGAGGCCGTGGCGACGGCAAGGGTGAGGTTACGCGACAGTTTCATCAACAGGAACTCCTGGGTGGGTACGCGCGGCCACGGCAGCGCAGGAAAGGTTCGGGGGATCGAAAGATTGGAAAGCGGTGTAGATCGGGCGATTCGGAGCTTCGAGCGTCAGAGGATACCGAGCAGTTCGACTTCGAACACGAGCATGGCATTCGGACCGATCGGGCCACCGGGCGTTCCCTGCGCGCCGTAGCCGAGCTTGGCAGGAATCCAGAACCTGTATTTGCTGCCCACCGGCATGAGCTGCAGGCCTTCGATCCAGCCTTGGATCACCTGCCCCACGCCGAACTCGGCCGGTTCGTTGCGATCGTGCGAACTATCGAACTTCGTGCCGTCGAGCAGTGTGCCGGTGTAGTGGACGCGCACGAACGCGTCCGCGGTCGGCTTGGCGCCACTGCCTGCGGTCAACACCTGGTACTGCAGGCCCGATGCGGTGGTGACCACGCCCGCCTTCTTGCCGTTCTCGGCCAGGAAGGCCGTCTCCGCGGCCAGATTCTGCTTGCCCAGCGATTCGGCGGCGGCCTGCTGCTTGGCCTGCATCTTCTGCGAGAACGCCTGCATCACCTGCTGCGCCTGCGCATCGCTCAACACCGGCGGCTTGCCGGCCAGCACATCGTCGATCGCGCGCTTGAGGATGGCCATGTCGACTTCACCGGCGATCGGCTTCAGCGAATTGCCGACATCCATGCCGATGCGGTAGCTGACCTGCTCTTTCTCGGTCTTCAGTTCGATCGGCGTCTCGGCGGAGGCGGCGTCACCGGCGACCGCCAGCGCCAGGGCGCAGGAAGCGGCGGCGGCAAGGGTCGTATTGGAGCTTTTCATCGACAGGCACTCTCAGGATGGGTGGCGCATCGCCGCTGCGACGCGCGAAAGGTGGAAAGGGGATTTCGAAGCGTGTATTCCGGAAGAACGGCTGTCAGAGAACGTCGAGCAGCTCGACATCGAAGACCAGGGTACTGTTCGGAGCGATATTGGGCGGGCTGCCGCGTTCGCCATACGCGATCGACGCGGGTACCCAGAGCCGGTATTTGGCGCCGACCGGCATCAATGCAAGGCCTTCGGTCCAACCGGCGATGACCTGGCCCAGCGCGAAATCCGCAGGCTGGCCGCGCTGGTAAGAACTGTCGAAGATGGTGCCGTCGAGCAGTTTTCCCTCGTAATGCACGCGGACCTGATCGGTCAGGCGCGGACGCGCGCCGCTGCCCTGGCGCAACACCATGTACTGCAGGCCGGACGCGGTACTGAACACGCCCTTGGCGGTTTTGTTCCTGGCGAGGAATGCAGTGCCTGCTTCGGCGTTCTTGCGCGCAGCGTCGGCGAGCCGCGCTTTCTCGCGCGCATCCATCCGTTTGGCGAACGCATCGCGGACCTGATCCATCTCGGCATCGGTCAGCAGCGGCTTGGACGACGTCGTCAGCGTGCGCACCGCTTGCAGGAACACCTGAAGGTCGATTTCGTCCTGGATCGGCGCGAGCGAACGGCCGACATCGGCGCCGACCATCTGGCCGACCTTGTCTTTGGCCACCGCGGGCGGTTTGGTGCCGGGCGCCAGGCCCGGTGCGGGCTTGCCGGCGCGTTCGCTGATGCGCTGCATGAGCGCGGTGCCGACGGTGCGGGCTTCCTCGTCGGACAACAGCGGCTTGCCGCCCGCGAAGGCGTTCCTGATCGCTCGCTCGAACGCGGCGAAATCCAGATCCGGGCCGACCGCCGAAATGTCGCGGCCGACATCGGCACCGATCATGTAGCTGACTTTCTCGCGATCCGTCGTCAACGCGGCCTTGTCCTCCGCCTGCACCCAGCCGGCCAGCAACAGCGCCGCCGCCGTCATCCATGCGGCCAGGCCGCGAACACCAACACTCATCGAAGTCTCCAGAAAAGGAACGTGGCGGAGATCAGGGTCGTCCGGTCCGGCCCGTACAGCGCCAATCGCTTATTGTCGCGGCAGGCGCCCGAGTGGGCAATGACCGGAAAGCCGGCGGAGCTCATGCGCCCGGCCGCCCGTTCACTTGGGCGCAGGCTTGCGCAGCGCCGCTTCGATCGCAGCGATGACTTCCGGCGCGTCCGGCTTGGTACGGCTGCCGAAACTGGCGACCACCTTGCCGTCGCGACCGATCAGGTACTTGTGGAAGTTCCATTTCGGCGCCTCGCCGGTGGAGGCCGTCAACGCCTTGTAGAAAGGCGTGGCTTCGTCGCCGGTCACATGGACCTTCTGGAACATCGGGAATTTCACCCCGTATGTGAGCGTGCAGAACTCCTGGATCTGCTTCTCGTCGGCGTATTCCTGCCCCATGAAATCGCCGGACGGGAACCCCAACACCGCGAACCCGCGCGGTTTGTAGCGCGCATGCGTCGCTTCCAATGCCTCGAATTGCGGGGTCAAACCGCATTTGCTGGCGGTGTTCACCACCAACAGCACCTGACCGCCATAGGTCTTGCCCAGATGGACCGGCGCCTTGCCGGCCAAGGGACGATAGCTGCGGTCCAGAAGCCCGCCTCCGGCCGCCATGACGAGGGCGGATAGTCCGCACAAGGCCGCGATGGCAAGGGTTCTGGCCGGAAATCTCGGCATGACGGGGCTCCAGGTGGGGTGTAGGCGGGAGTATGACTTCAGTTGGGTGGAAATGGTTTCCGGGGCACTTGACCGGACGTGTTTCGGTGTTATAGTTGCATACAACACCAGTCAACACGAACAGGAGTTGACCATGCACCGCAAGCTGATCAATACGTTTCGCGCCCTCGGCCTCGTGCTGAGCCTCGCCACAGCTGCCCTCATCACTGCGACCCCCTTTCCCGGCGCGACCGACACGGTGTCCGCACGCGGCACGACCACCACCCCGGCGGACCTCGTCCCCGCATCCGTCGCGCCCCAGGTCGAGACGGAATCGGCCAACACCCACAGCCGCCATCGCAGAGCCCAGGCCCGTGAAGCCCTGGCGCTCCCTTTCTTCTCTTTCGCGCAGGGTCTGCGCAGCGGCAACCGGAGCTGACCATGACCGCTATCCAATGGAGCGACGGCGCTCCGATCTATCGCCAACTGAAAGACCGGGTCATCGCCATGATGCTGGACGGCCTGCTCAAGCCGGGCGATGCACTGCCCTCGGTCCGTCAGGTGGCCGCCGAATACCAGTTGAACCCCATCACCGTCTCGCGCGCCTATCAGGAACTGGCGGACGAGGCGCTCGTCGAGAAACGCAGAGGTCTGGGCATGTACGTCACCGAAGAAGCCGCCAAAAAACTGTTGTCCAGCGAACGCGAGCGCTTCCTGCGCGAAGAATGGCCGCTGGTGCTCGAACGCATCCAGCGCCTGGGCCTGCGAATGGACGAGTTGCTGCAGCCGACCGCCCCCGGAGGTGCCGCATGAACGCCCTCGCCTCCCACCAGGCGGTCGTCTCCGCCCACGGCCTGCGCAAGGTCTACAAGAACAAGGTCGCGCTGGACAATACCCAGTTCGAGATCGGCGCCGGCAAGATCATCGGCCTGATCGGCCCCAACGGCGCCGGCAAGACCACCGCACTGAAGGCGGTGCTCGGTCTGATCCCGTTCGAGGGCGAACTGAAGGTGCTGGGCCGCGACCCGCGCACCCAGCGCGACGATCTGATGAACGATGTGTGCTTCATCGCCGACGTGGCGGTGTTGCCGCGCTGGATCCGGGTCCGCGAGGCGATCGAATTCGTCGCCGGCGTGCACCCGCGCTTCGACCGCGCCAAATGCGAGCGCTTCCTCGCCAACACCCAGCTCAAGCCGAACATGCGGGTCCGCGAAATGTCCAAGGGCATGATCGTGCAGTTGCATCTGGCGCTGGTGATGGCGATCGACGCCAAACTGCTGGTGCTGGACGAACCGACGCTCGGCCTCGACATCATGTACCGCAAGGAGTTCTACCAGCGCCTGCTCGAAGATTACTTCGACGATCAGAAGACGATCATCATCACCACCCACCAGGTCGAGGAGATCGAACACATCCTCACCGACGTGATGTTCATCCGCGACGGCAGGATCGTGCTCGACGCGACGATGGAAAGCCTGAGCGAACGTTATGTGGAAGTACTGCTCGGCGCCGACCGCATCGACGAAGCCCGCGCCATGAAACCGATCGACGAACGCTCATTGCCGTTCGGCAAGACCGTGATGATGTTCGACGGCGTCCCGCTGAACCGGCTCGCCGCACTCGGTGAAACCCGGATCCCCGGCCTCGCCGACCTGTTCGTCGCCACCATGAAGGGGACCTACGCATGAACGCCTCCATCCAAGAACCCGCGGCGATCCAGAGCCATGTCGCGGCGAAGAGCTTCGGTTTCGCCAGCAAATTCAAACTGCTGCTCAAGCGCGAATTCTGGGAGAACAAGGGCGGCTTTTTCTGGGCGCCGGTGGTCGCCGGCATCGTCTCGCTGGTGCTGCTGCTCGGGGTGATCGCGACCTTCGAGATCAAGGTCGCGCCCACGATCGGCGACCAGCACATCGTCACCGACGACGGTACCCGCATCCAGATGAACGGGCTCGACCTCAAGGCCCTGTCGCAGAACATGTCGCCCGCGGACATGCAGCAGTTGGGCGGCGCGGTCGACATGAGTCTGTATCTCGCTTCGACCTGGCCGTTCATCGTGCTCGGCTTCGTGGTGTTCTTCTACTGCCTCGGCAGTCTCTACGACGAACGCAAGGACCGCAGCGTCCTGTTCTGGAAATCGTTGCCGCTGTCGGACGGCGCCACCGTGTTGTCGAAGGTCGTCAGCGCCACCGTGGTGCTGCCCACCATCGCAGCGATCGCGGCGATCCTGACCATGCTCGGCTACCTCGCCATCATCAGCCTGTTCATGCTGTATCACGGCGGCAATCCGGTGCAGTTGCTGTTCGGTGCCGGCAATCCGCTCACCGTCGCGTTCAATCTGCTGGCGATGGTGCCGCTCTTCGCGGTGTGGTCGCTGCCGACCGTCGGCTGGCTGATGCTCTGCTCCGCATGGGCGCGACGCGTGCCCTTCCTCTGGGCGACATTGATTCCGGTGGTCGCGACCCTGCTGCTGGGCTGGATCACGCTGATGGACGCGATCGACCAGAGCAGCTTCACGTGGTTCCTGCACAACGTGAGTTCCCGCGCGCTGTTCAGCGGCGTTCCGGGCACCTGGCTCGATGTCGTCGACACCTCGGCGTTCGAGAACATCAACGGCCCGGACGACCTGACCCATGCGATCGGCGTCGGTACCATGTATACCGCGTTCCTCTCCACGAAGATGTGGCTGGGCGCGCTGGCCGGTGCCGCGATGATCTTCGCCGCGATGCGTCTGCGCCGCTGGCGCGACGAAGGCTGAGGCGGACTGCGCGGCATGGCCGTGCCGCCCGCCGAAGATCCGGCCACGGATGGCCGGGCGGGATCATCCTGAGCCCGTCAGGCGTCGCCTCGGATGGCAAGCACGGTATTCGAACATCGAAGAACGCCCGACACTGCCGCATCGCCCGATCGAACAGCCTCGAACACACCCTATCCACGTCCTGATCGTCCATACCCAGATATATCGGAGAGCGTCATGCGCAACACAGCGGCAATCTTCCCGGTCATCCTTCTACTGGCGGCGCTCCCCTTCGGCGCCAGCGCCAAGCGGAACTGCGAACACTCGGAAACCCGGGATCTGAAAGTGGATCTCGCCGGCGTCAAGACCGTCGTTTTTGACATCGGCGCACAGGACCTCGTTCTGGTCGCAAACGATCGCGCGGCGGTGTCGGTCGATGCCAGGGCCTGCGCTTCCGATACCGCACTGATGTCGCAGCTCACCCTGACCCAGACGCGCGTCGGCGACAAGCTGGTCGTCCGTGCGCAGCGCAAAGCGCTCATGGGCTGGGACAGCGGGAAACGTTATGCCTACCTGCAGGTGCGGGCGTCCCTGCCCGACACGTTCCCGGTCCAGGTCAAGGTAGGTTCCGGCGACGCGGTCGTGTCCGGCGTCGCATCGTTGAGCCTGGATGTCGGTTCCGGCGATGCCAAGGCCGATCGTGTCCGCGGCATGGTTTACGCCGATGTCGGTTCGGGCGATATCGAACTCGACGACATCGGTGGCCTGAACGTGATTTCGGTCGGTTCCGGCGATCTGACCGCGCGCAACGTACGCGGCGACGCCCGGATCGGCAGCGTCGGTTCCGGCGATCTGGAAATCAGCGGCACCCAAGGGGACGTACAGATCGGATCGATCGGCTCCGGCGATGCCGAGCTCGCCGATATCGGCGGCGACATCAGCGTCGACCGGGTCGGATCGGGCGACCTCGACGTGGAGCGCGCGCGCGGGCGCCTGAAGGTCGACAGCATCGGCAGCGGCTCCGCGCGCCACCGCGACGTCGCCGGCAGCGTCGACGTGCCCCGCAAACGTTGATCGCAGTACGCTCTGCCCGATTGCACTCCAAAGTCCGTACAACAGCCAAGAAGGTCGCCATGAACATCTCCCGCCCCGCGTTCCGCCATTCGCTGCTCTTCGCCGCCCTGCTCGCTGCGTCGACGCTGTCGGCGTGCTCCGACAAGGGATCGTCCGGCGCGGATCCCGGCGAACCCAAGACCATGATCGGCAAGGTGGTGAAACAAGCCACCGACGAAGCCCGCAAGGAACTCGCAACCGGCAACATCCGGATTTCCAAGGACCGGCAGCCGAAAGCGGAGATCACGCCGGAAGGCGATCTGCTGATCGGCGGCAAGCTCGTCACCGCGAGCGCCGATCAACGCAAGCTGTTGCTGGAATACCGCGGACACATCGCCGGGATCGCCTCGGCCGGCATCGATATCGGCCTGCAGGGCGCCGATCTCGCGGGCAAGGCGGTCGGCGAAGCGCTGAAGGGCGTGCTGACCGGCAATACCGATCAGATCGAGCAGCGGATCGAAGCCGAGGCCGAGGGCATCGAGAAAGCGGCCGTGCAACTGTGCAAGCTGCTGCCGGCGATGAAAGCGACTCAGGACGAACTCGCCGCTGCGATGCCCGAATTCAAGCCTTACGCAACGATGGACCAGAGCGACGTGGACGACTGCGGCAAGGACGGCAATTTCAACCTCGACATTCCCGGCGGCGTGATCAATGCCGACGTCGACATGCGCAGCGACGGCGACCACGGCAACACCGCCGCAGAAGCCGAAGCGGCCACCGCCGAACCGGCCGAGTAAAGGCGTGACGCGGTAAGCGGCGGCCTCAACCGCCGCCCGACCCACCGGTGCGGACGCCGCCATCGGTCAGCGCCGCCGGGTCCAGCAGCTTCCTGAGTTCGGCGGCCTCCAGCCCGCTGTCCTCCAACGCGACATCGAACACCGGACGCCGCTCGCGATACGCCTTCTTGGCGATCGCGGCGGCTTTTTCGTAGCCGATCACCGGATTGAGCGCCGTCACCAGGATCGGATTGCGCGCCAGCGCATCGGCGATGCGGTCGGCGCGGAACACCATGCCGGCGATGGCGTCGTCGGCCAGCGCGCGCATCGCGTTCGCCAGCAGGCCGATGCTCCCCAGCAGGTCCGCGGCGATCAGCGGCAGCATGACGTTGAGCTGGAAATTGCCGCTCTGCCCGGCGATGGTGATCGTGGTGTGATGGCCCATCACCTGCGCGCAGACCATCGCCACCGCTTCGGGAATCACCGGATTGACCTTGCCGGGCATGATCGACGAGCCCGGCTGCAGCGCCGGAAGTTCGATCTCGCCCAGCCCGGCCAGCGGCCCGGAGTTCATCCAGCGCAGATCGTTGGCGATCTTCATCAGCGCCACCGCCAGCGCGCTGAGCTGGCCGGACAGCTCCACCGCATCGTCCTGCGCAGCGATACCCTCGAACTTGTCGTCGGCCGAGACGAAGCGCACGCCCGCCATGACCGAGAGCGTCTGCACCACGCGCTTGCCGAAACGCGGGTCGGCGTTGATCCCGGTGCCGATCGCGGTACCGCCGATGGGCAGCCGGCGCAGACGCTTGAGGCTGTCCTCGATCCGCATCCGCGCCGATTCGAGCTGCGACGACCACGCGCCCAGTTCCTGAGCGAAGGTCAGCGGCATCGCGTCCATCAAATGGGTGCGACCGGTCTTGACCAGCTTGCGCGCCTCGCGGGCGCGCCGGTCGATGGTGGTGCGCAGTTGACGCAGCGCCGGCAGCAGTTCTTCGGTCGTCGCCAGCAGCGCGGCGACCCGGATCGCGCTGGGAATCACGTCGTTGGAACTCTGGCCGAGGTTGACGTCGTCGTTGGGATGGATTCGCCCGCGCCCGCCGCGCATCACCAGCGCGGCGATGACCTCGTTGGCGTTCATGTTGGTGGAAGTGCCGGAACCGGTCTGATAGATGTCGACCGGGAACTGGTCGTCGTGATCGCCGCCGGCCACCGCCAGCGCGGCGCGGCGGATCGCGGCGGCGCGGGTCTTGGACATCAGCCCCAGATTGGCGTTGGCCTGGGCGGCGGCGGCCTTGATCAAGCCCAGCGCGCGCAGGAAACCGCGCGGCATCGGCTGGCCGGAAATCCGGAAGTTCTGCACCGCACGCTGGGTCTGGGCGCCCCACAGGGCCGCAGCCGGCACCCGCAGCGCACCCATGCTGTCGCGCTCGGTGCGGAAAGGATCGGGCACTGCGCCGGTGCCCGGAATCGCGCTGCGTTTCGCCATGATCGGCTCCTATCGTCGAGTTGCGGGGAGCATACGCCGCGGGCGTTTGAAATTCCGGGCGTTTACAATTGCGGTTTCCACTCGACTGCGCCCGTGCGCCCGCGAACGCCCATGTCCGATGCCCAGCTTCTCGCCCTGTCCCCGCTCGACGGCCGCTATGCCGGCAAGGTCGATGCCCTGCGGCCGATCTTCTCCGAATACGGTCTGATCAAAGCGCGGGTGAAGGTGGAGGTGGAATGGCTGCTGGCGCTGGCCGCCGAGCCGGGCATCGTCGAGCTCGAACCTTTCCCGGACGCCGCCGTCGCCCGCCTGCGCGCGCTGGCCGACGGCCTGTCGGTGGTCGACGCCGCACGGGTGAAGGAGATCGAGCGCACCACCAATCACGACGTGAAGGCGGTCGAATATCTGATCAAGGAACGTCTGAAGGACGACGCCGCGCTGGCCCCGGCGCTGGAATTCGTGCATTTCGCCTGCACCAGCGAAGACATCAACAATCTCAGCTACGCGCTGATGCTCAACGAAGCGCGGCAGCGGGTGATGCTGCCGAAGCTGGACGAACTGATCCAGACACTGCGTGCGATGGCGCATGCGCACGCAGGCCTGCCGATGCTCTCGCGTACCCACGGCCAGACCGCCTCGCCCAGCACCGTCGGCAAGGAGATCGCCAACGTCGTCGCGCGCCTGCAGCGCCAGGGCGAAACCCTGGCCGGCGCGCTGATCGCCGGCAAGATCAACGGCGCGGTCGGCAACTACAACGCGCACGTCGCGGCATATCCGGAGGTCGACTGGACCACGTTCTCGCGCCGGTTCGTGGAATCGCTGGGCCTGGACTGGCAGCCCTACACCACCCAGATCGAGCCGCACGACGGCATCGCCGAACTGTGCGACGCGCAGAAACGCATCGACACCATCTGCATCGACCTGTGCCGCGACCTCTGGGGCTACATCTCGCTGGGTTATTTCAAACAGGCGGTGAAGGCCGGCGAGGTCGGCAGCTCGACCATGCCGCACAAGGTCAATCCGATCGATTTCGAGAACGCCGAGGGCAATTTCGGCATCGCCAACGCCCTGCTGGAGCACTTCGCCGCGAAGCTGCCGATCAGCCGCTGGCAGCGCGATCTCACCGATTCCACCGTGCTGCGCGCGCTGGGCACCGCGTTCGGCCATGCGCTGATCGGCTACGACGCGCTGCTGCGCGGGCTGAACAAACTCAGCGCCAACCCGGAGCGCCTGGCCGCCGACCTCGACGCTGCCTGGGAAGTGCTGGCCGAAGCCGTGCAAACGGTGATGCGCCGCCACGGCCTGCCGAATCCGTACGAGCAATTGAAAGCGCTGACCCGCGGCCACGGCATCGATGAAACTTCGATGCGCGCATTCATCGCCAGCCTCGATCTGCCGGCCGACGCGAAACAGCGCCTGCTGGACATGACGCCGGGCAGCTACACCGGTCTCGCGGAACGTCTGGCCGGAGAGATCTGACATGCCGACGCGGTCGCCGACAACAGCCAGCACGCTTGCATTCGAGATCGACGCGCGCGCGAAGCCCCCGCTGGGCATGCCCGCCGCCGATTTCCTGCGCGATTACTGGCAGAAACGGCCGCTGCTGATCCGCAACGCGTTTCCCGACTTCGAAACACCGGTGATGCCCGAAGACCTCGCCGGCCTGGCCTGCGAGGAAGGCGCGCTGTCGCGGATCATCGTCCACGACAAGGCCAACGACGGCTGGACCGTGCGCACCGGCCCGTTCGCGGAAGAAGAATTCCCCGGCATGCCGCACCAGGACTGGACCCTGCTGGTCCAGGACGTGGACAAGTGGGACCCGGACATCCGCGCCCTGCTCGATCACTTCGCGTTCCTGCCGCGCTGGCGCATCGACGACGTGATGATCTCGTTCGCCGCGCCGGGCGGCTCGGTCGGCGCGCACATCGACCAGTACGACGTCTTCCTGCTGCAGGCCCACGGCCATCGCCGCTGGCAGATCGACGCCAGCGAAGCCCTGGGCAACGGCGTGCCGTCGGCCGAGTTCCGCGAAGGCGTCGAACTGAAGCTGCTGCGCGAATTCCACCCGACCCACGACTGGGTGCTCGGCCCCGGCGACATGCTGTACCTGCCGCCGACGGTGCCGCACCACGGCGTGGCCGAGGACGCCTGCCTGACCTTCTCGGTCGGCATGCGTGCCCCCAGCGCCGGGGAGCTGCTGGGCGATTTTGTCGACACGTTGCTGGTGGATGCCGACGAATCGGTGCGATATCGCGACGACGACCTGACGCCACCGAAAGACCCGAACGAGATCGATGCCGAAGCCATGCGCCGCGCCATCGCCGGTCTGAACGCGCTGCGGATGAACGACCCGGAGCGGCTGGGCGACTGGTTCGGCCGCTTCATGACCCTGTACCGCAGCGTCGGCGAAAGCCTGAACCCGGACCCGCCGCGGTCGCGGATCGAGGTCGAATTCGACCTGCAGCAGGGCGCCGCGCTGCAGCGCCACCCGTGGACCCGGGTCGCCTGGCGGCGCAACGACGGTCGCAAATCGGCGGCAACGCTCTATGTGGCGGGCCAGACCCACGCCCTGCCGCTCGCCGATGCCCGCGCACTGGCCGCTGCCGACACTCTGGACGGCGAGACCTACGCCGCGCTGTCGCCGGAGGGCCAGTCGCTGGTGCTCGACCTGCTGGCGCAGGGCCATTACCGGTTGGACGGCGAGGACGACGCGACCGGAGAGAGCGATGACGACGAACGCTGAGCATACGACCCCGAAAGGCCGCTTCCGGGTCGAGGTCATCGACTACGCCGCCGGTGTCGACGACCTGCGCGCGGTCCGCGAACCGGTATTCGTGCAGGAACAGCAGGTCCCCCTGGCGCTCGAATGGGACGCACTCGACCCGCTCTGCGTGCACGTGATCGCCCGCGACGAGACCGGGCGGCCGATCGGCACCGGCCGGCTGACGCCCGAGCGCAAGGTCGGGCGGATGGCGGTGCTGCCGGACTGGCGCGGCCACGGCGTCGGCGACGCCCTGCTGCTGGCGCTGATCGACGAAGCCGAGCGCCTGCGCTGGCCGGAACTGCGCCTGCACGCGCAGGCGTCGGCAGTCGGTTTCTACGTCAAGCACGGCTTCGTGCCCTACGGCGAACGCTTCATGGAAGCCGGGATCGAGCACCAGAGCATGCGCCGGCAGATCGGCGGCCCCACCGCCATCGACACCCGCGACGCCGCCGTCGCGATCGCCACCGCGATCATCGCCGCCTGTCGCCGCGAGCTCTGCATCTACAGCCGCGCGCTCGACCCCGGCCTGCTGGATGCGCCCGAGGTGCTGGAAGCCCTGCGCCGGCTCGGTACGCGCCGCCAGCGCGTCGATATCCGCATCCTGCTGCAGGACGCCGATGCCGCGCAGCGCGCGCATGCGCCGCTGATCAGCCTGGGTCAGCGCCTCTCCAGCGTGTTCGGCTTCCGCGAAGCCAACGACCCGGCCGATCGCGGCTACGCCTCGGCCTTCATCGCCAACGACAGCGGCGGCTACTACTTCCGCACGCTCGGCAATCGCTTCGATGGCGAAGCCGCGATCGATTCCGGCGGCCGCGCCCGCCAGCTCGCCGACGGGTTCATGCCGGTCTGGGAGCGGTCCAGGATCGTCACCGAGTTCCGCGCGCTGGAGATCTGAGCCACGGCTCCGGTTCCATCCGGTCGGCCGGCTCCGACTTGGACCATCGGACCTAAACCCGGGCATCCCGAGTGGTGCGCTGCGGCAACGCCTGCGGCTATAATTCCGGTCCTTTCGCCGACCCCCTGCTCCGTCCGGTGATTTCCCGGTGGATCAAGCGGTTATCCCCAATCGGTCATCCCGATTACCTCCGCGCTTCCCGACATTCGAGTGTGATCCCCGAGTGGACAGTCTCCTGAAGCAGTTTGCCCAGTCTTCGCAACTTGGCGCCAATGCCGCCTACATCGAAGACCTTTACGAACAGTATCTGGTCGCCCCCGACAGCGTCGGCCCGAAGTGGAAAACCTACTTCGACGGCATCAAGGGCCGCGACACCGGCGACGTGCCGCACTCGGCGGTCATCGCCGCCATCGCCGAAGCCGGCCGTCAGGCCGCCCGCGGCGCGACGGTCTCCGGCAACGGCGCCAGCGGCAGCGACAGCCGCGAGTTCGCGGTCGGCAAACTCATCGTGGCCTACCGCTCGCGCGGCCATCTCGCCGCCGATCTCGACCCGCTCGCCATGTGGCAGAAGAGCGAAGCCCCGGATCTGGACATCGCCTTCCACGGGCTGTCCAACGCCGATCTCGACGCCACGTTCTCCAGCGGTGGCGTCGGCGGTCAGGCGCAGATGAAACTTCGCGATCTGCTCGCCAGGCTCAAAACCACCTACACCGGCAGCATCGGCGCCGAATTCATGCACATCACCGACGTCGAACAGCGTCGCTGGATGTATGAGCGCCTGGAAACCGCCGGCGGCGATTTCAAGCGCACCGACGAAGACAAGCGCCGGATCCTCGAACGCCTCACCGCCGCGGAAGGCCTGGAGCGCTACCTGCACACCAAGTACGTCGGCCAGAAGCGCTTCTCGCTGGAAGGCGGCGACGCGCTGATCCCGATGCTCGACGTCATGATCCATCGCGCCGGCAGCGACGGCGTGAAGGACGTGGTGCTGGGCATGGCCCACCGCGGCCGCCTCAATGTGCTGGTGAACACCCTCGGCAAGCCGCCGCGCAAGCTGTTCGACGAATTCGAAGGCAAGTTCGACCACGACGAACTGGCCCACGCCGGCGACGTGAAATACCACATGGGGTTCAGCGCCGATGTCGCCACCCCGGGCGGCCCCGTCCACCTCGCCCTCGCCTTCAATCCTTCACATCTCGAAATCGTCGATCCGGTGGTGGTGGGGAGCGTGCGTTCGCGCCAGCACCGCCGCGGCGACAAGGCCCGCAAACAGGTCCTGCCGATCGTGATCCACGGCGATGCCGCGTTCGCCGGCCAGGGCGTGGTGATGGAGCTGTTCCAGATGTCGCAGGCCCGCGGTTTCCGCGTCGGCGGCACCGTGCACATCGTCATCAACAACCAGGTCGGCTTCACCACCAGCGAACGCCAGGACGCGCGCTCGACGTTGTACTGCACCGATGTCGCCAAGATGGTCGGCGCGCCGGTGCTGCACGTGAACGGCGACGACCCGGAAGCGGTCGCGTTCTGCGCCGAACTCGCGTTCGACTTCCGCCAGCAGTTCGGCAAGGACGTGGTCATCGATCTCGTCTGCTACCGCCGCCACGGCCACAACGAAGCCGATGAACCGGCGGCGACCCAGCCGTTGATGTACCAGATCATCCGCAAGCGCAAGACCACCCGCGAACTCTACGCCGAGCGGCTGGCCGCCGCCGGCACGCTCAAAGCCGAGGACGCGCAGGCGCTGGTCGACGATATGCGCGACAAGCTGGATGCAGGCGTGGTCACCACCGAACTGGCGCAGGTGAAGCCCGACCAGTACGCCATCGACTGGCGTCCGCTGCTGGAAGGCAAGCTTTCCGACCCGGTCGACACCAGAGTGCCGCGCGCGAAGCTCGATGCGCTGGCGACGATCATCAACACGCTGCCCGACGATGCCGTGCTGCATCCGCGCGTCGCCAAGATCTACGAAGACCGCCGCAAGATGGGCACCGGCGAACTCGCCGGCGACTGGGGCTTCGCCGAGAATCTCGCTTACGCCACCCTGCTCGACGAAGGCTACAAACTGCGCCTGGTCGGCCAGGACTGCGGTCGCGGCACGTTCTTCCATCGCCACGCGATCCTGCACGACCAGAAAACCGACGTCGACCACATCCCGCTGCGGCAGCTGGTCGAAAACCCCGAAGACGCGACCATCATCGACTCGCTGCTCAGCGAAGAAGCGGTGATGGCATTCGAGTACGGCTACGCCACCGCCGATCCGCAGACGCTCGACATCTGGGAAGCGCAGTTCGGCGATTTCGCCAACGGCGCACAGGTGGTCATCGACCAGTTCCTGTCCTCGGGCGAAGCCAAGTGGGGCCGCCTCTGCAGCCTCGCGCTGTTCCTGCCGCACGGCTACGAAGGCCAGGGCCCGGAGCACAGCTCGGCGCGTCTGGAACGCTTCCTGCAGCTCTGTGCGCTGGAGAACATGATGGTCTGCACACCGACCACCCCGGCGCAGGCGTTCCACATGATCCGCCGGCAGATGCGCATGAAAACGCGCAAACCGCTGGTGGTGATGACCCCGAAATCGCTGCTGCGCCACAAGCTGGCGGTGTCGAGCCTGGACGAACTGGCCAACGGCGGGTTCCAGCACCTGATTCCCGATGCCAGCGCCGACCCCAAAGCGGTCAAGCGCGTGGTGGTCTGCGGCGGCAAGGTGTACTACGACCTGCTCGAAGACCTGCAGAAACGCGAGCAGAAGGACGTGGCGCTGATCCGCATCGAGCAACTGTATCCATTCCCGCGCGCGCAGCTGATCGCCGAACTCAAGCGCTACCCGAAAGCGACCCAGGTGGTGTGGTGTCAGGAAGAGCCGCAGAACCAGGGCGCGTGGTACCAGATCCAGCATCACCTGCGCTTCTGCGTACAGGACAAGCAAACGCTGCACTATGCGGGCCGCACCCGCTCGCCCTCGCCCGCCGCCGGTCATTTCAACGATCACGTCGAAGAGCAGTTGCAGCTGATCGCCGATGCGCTGGTCAACCCGCTCAACGCCGAGCACGCTGCCGAATGATGTTCCTGTCGGCGCTTTCGGGCGCCGGCTTCACCTCTCCAATTACGCTGTCAGGACGCCACTCATGGCCACCGAAATCAAGGTTCCCGTTCTTCCCGAATCCGTCTCCGACGCGGTCATCGCCACCTGGCACAAGAACGTCGGCGACGCGGTCAAGCGCGACGAGAACATCGTCGACCTCGAGACCGACAAGGTCGTGCTGGAAGTGCCTTCGACCGTCGATGGCGTCATCAAGGAACTGAAATTCGCCGAGGGCGCGACCGTCCTCAGCCAACAGGTCATCGCGGTGATCGAGGAAGGCGCTGCTGCCGCTCCGGCTGCGCCAGCAACGGAAGCCGCGAAACCGGCCGCCGGCGCGCAGGAAGTCCAGCCGAAGGCCGAAGCCGCGAAAGCTGCCGCCGCCGCACCGGCCAGCACCACGCCGGCGCCCGCCACCGGTTCTTCCGAACTGCCGCCCGGCGCACGCTTTGCCGCCACCACCGCCGGCGTGAATCCGGCCGACGTGGCCGGCACCGGCCGTCGCGGCGCGGTCACCAAGGAAGACATCGTCAACTACGCCAGCGGCAAGACCGCCGGCGTTGGCGGCGGCGCCCGCCCGGAAGAGCGCGTGCCGATGACCCGCATGCGCACCCGTATCGCTGAACGGCTGATGCAGTCGAAGAATTCCATCGCCATGCTCACCTCGTTCAACGAAGTGAACCTCGGCAAGGTCATGGCGATGCGCAAGGAGCTGGGCGAGTCCTTCGAGAAGGCCAACGGCATCAAGCTCGGCTTCATGAGCTTCTTCGCCAAAGCGGCCGCGAACGCGCTGCAGCGCCACCCGGTCGTCAACGCTTCGGTCGACGGCAACGACGTGATCTACCACGGCTATGCCGACATCAGCATCGCGGTCTCCACCGACAAGGGACTGGTCACGCCGGTGCTGCGCAACGTCGAGCGCATGGGCTTCGCCGACATCGAAGGCGCCATCGCCGGTTACGCCAAGGCCGCGCGCGAAGGCGGCCTGAAGCTGGAAGACCTGCAGGGCGGCACCTTCACCATCACCAACGGCGGCACCTTCGGCTCGCTGATGTCCACGCCGATCGTCAACCCGCCGCAGTCGGCGATCCTCGGCATGCACGCCATCAAGGAGCGCGCCATCGTCGAGAACGGCGTCGTGGTCGCCGCGCCGATGATGTACATCGCGCTGAGCTACGACCACCGCATCATCGACGGCAAGGACGCGGTTCTGTTCCTGGTCGACATCAAGAATCAGCTGGAAAACCCGCACCGCATGCTGTTGGGCATGTGAGGATAATTAATCATGGACGGCATATGGATTGCCCTGATCACAACAGTCACGATTGCCATTGCAACCGTAATTTCCGCTGCGATCACCACATATGGAAGCATTAAAGCTGCAAAAGTCTCTAACACAAAAGAGCTGCTAAGAGATGACCTGGACAGAACTCGCGCAGAAATCGAAAGACTAAAGCGCGAACTGGATTTGACCAAAGGAAGTTTGACGTATTCACTAAAACAGGTAGTGGCGTACCACCAATTAGAAGAGGTTTATTTTGAAGACCTTCGAGAAATTCGGCCTAATTTGACGAATACGGATAAAGCTCCAAACCGTCGTCGAGCTCGTGACTTGTGTGGCATTTATCCAAACATGAATCGAAATGATGCTCTCGGTTGGATTGATCGACTAGAGGGTGGGCAAATCGTAAACATTCAGACAACCAATCCACCACGACCTGAGTAAATAGCGCTATGACAGAACAATTCGACGTCATCGTCATCGGCGCCGGCCCCGCCGGCTACCACGCCGCGATCCGCGCCGCGCAGCTCGGCATGAAGGTCGCGTGCATCGACGCGGCGCTGGGCAAGGACGGCAAACCCGCGCTCGGCGGCACCTGCCTGCGCGTGGGCTGCATTCCGTCGAAGGCGCTGCTCGATTCCTCGCGCCAGTTCTGGAACATGGGCCACATCTTCGGCGAGCACGGCATCAGCTTCAAGGACGCGAAGATCGACGTCGAAGCGATGATCGGCCGCAAGGACAAGATCGTGAAGCAGTTCACCGGCGGCATCGCGATGCTGTTCAAGGCGAACAAGGTGTCGGCCTTTTACGGTTTCGGCACCCTGCACGCCGGCAACGTCGTCAAGGTGAAGCAACACGACGGCAGCGAAGTCGAACTCAAGGGCACCAACGTGATCCTCGCGCCCGGTTCGGATTCGATCGAACTGCCGTTCGCGAAGTTCGACGGCGACGCCATCGTCGACAACGTCGGCGCGCTCGACTTCACCACCGTGCCCAAGCGCCTCGGCGTGATCGGCGCCGGCGTGATCGGCCTGGAATTGGGCAGCGTGTGGAACCGCCTCGGCGCCGAAGTCGTGATCCTCGAAGCCATGCCGGACTTCCTCGGCGCCGCCGACGGCGAAGCGTCGAAGGTCGCCGCACGCGAATTCAAGAAGCAGGGTCTCGACATCAAGCTCGGCGCGAAGGTCGGCAAGGCCGAAGTCAAGAAGAAGGGCAAGGCCAGCGAAGTGCATGTCACCTACGCCGATGCCAAGGGCGAGCAGACGGTCGTGTTCGACAAGCTGCTGGTCGCGGTGGGCCGCAAGGCCGCGAGCAAGGGCCTGTTGGCCGACGGCACCGGCGTGCAGCTCGACGAGCGCGGCCGCATCGTGGTCGACGATCACTGCCATACCGGCGTCGACGGCGTGTGGGCGATCGGCGACTGCGTGCGCGGGCCGATGCTGGCGCACAAGGGCTTCGAGGAAGGCATCGCGGTGGCCGAACTGATCGCCGGCCTGCCCGGCCACGTCAATTTCGACACCATTCCGTGGGTCATCTACACCGAGCCGGAAATCGCCTGGGTCGGCAAGACCGAAGAACAGCTGAAGGCAGAAGGCATTCCGTACAAGGCCGGCAGCTTCCCGTTCGCCGCCGTCGGCCGCGCGGTCGCGATGGCCGAACCGGCCGGCTTCGTGAAGGTGCTGGCGCACGCCGAAACCGACCGCGTGCTGGGCATGCACCTGGTCGGCGCGAATGTGTCCGAACTGGTCCACGAAGGTGTATTGACGATGGAGTTCAGCGGCTCCGCCGACGACCTCGCGCGGATCTGCCATGCGCATCCGAGTCTCTCGGAAGCGGTCCACGACGCGGCGATGGCGGTCCACAAACGCGCGATCCACAAGGCCAATTGATCGGCCGGCACACACGGACGGCGCACCTCGGTGCGCCGTTCTGCTTTTTCGCACCATCTCCGGAACATTCCATGAAATCGATCTGCGTCTACTGCGGCTCCAACGCCGGCAATAAACCCGTCTACGCCGGACGCGCCCAAGCGCTGGGCGCGCGCATCGCGGCCGAAGGCCTGCAACTGATCTACGGCGGCGGCAACGTCGGCCTGATGGGCATCGTCGCCGATGCCGTGCTCGCGCATGGCGGCGAAGTGGTCGGCGTGATCCCCGAACAACTGGTGCAGTGGGAAGTCGCGCACAAGGGCGTGACGCGCCTGGAAGTGGTCGCGAACATGCACGAACGCAAAGCGCGGATGTTCGACCTCGCCGACGCCTTCGTCGCCCTGCCCGGCGGCTTCGGCACGCTGGACGAAATGTTCGAGATGCTGACCTGGCGCCAGCTCGGCCTCGGCCAGAAACCCTGCGCCTTCCTCGATGTCGACGGCTTCTACGCGCCGCTGATCGGCATGATCGACCGCATGGTCGAAGAACGCTTCCTCCACGCCGAACAGCGCCACGACCTGTGGCACGGTGAGGACATCGACACCCTGTTCGCCTGGATGCACGGCTATGTTCCCGCGCAGGCGGACAAGTGGCTGGATGAGAAGAAGCGGCGGGAGTTGCGGTAATTCCGCAGCCAGCGCTGCTCGGCTCGAATCACGACCTCAAGCCTTTCCGCCCGCCACATTGCCGGACATCACAATGAACAGCTTCCAGGCCTTCCGCATCCGCAACGACAGCGCCGGCTACCGCAGCGGTCTCGAAGACATGTCGATCGACGATCTCGCGCCCGGCGAGATCGTGATCAAGACCGCGTACTCGTCGGTGAACTACAAGGACGCCCTCGCGGGGACCGGCGAGGGCAAGATCCTGCGCTTCTTTCCGCTGGTCGGCGGCATCGACGTCGCCGGGCACGTGGTGTCGTCGACCGACCCGGCATTCAAGGAGGGCGATGCGGTTCTGGTGACCGGCAGCGGGCTCAGCGAGACCCGCGACGGCGGCTACGCCCAGTACGCGCGGATCGAGGCAAAGTGGGCGATTCGGCTACCCGCCGGGCTGAGCCTGCGCGAGAGCATGATCATCGGCACCGCCGGCTTTACCGCCGCGCTGGCGCTGCTGCGGATGGAAGACAACCGGCAGACGCCCGCGCTGGGCCCGCTGGCGGTGACCGGTGCGACAGGCGGCGTCGGCTCTCTGGCCGTGGACATTTTCAGCCGCGCCGGTTACGAGGTACACGCGATCAGCGGCAAACCCGAGCACGCCGACTACCTCAGGACGCTCGGCGCCGCCCAGGTGCTGGGCCGCGATGCGCTGGCCGAAGCGAAAGCCATGGAAGCCGCGCGCTTCGGCGGCGGCCTGGACAACGTCGGTGGGACGATGCTGGCCAGCCTGCTCGCCCGCACCCGCCCTTACGGCAACGTCGCCAGCGCCGGTCTCGCCGCATCGGCGGACCTGCCGACCACGGTCATGCCGTTCATCATTCGCGGCGTCTCGCTGCTGGGCGTGGCCTCGGCCGGCACCGCCCGCGATATCCGTGATGAAGTGTGGACACGTCTCGCCGCGGACTGGAAACCCCTCCATCTGGACGCGATCTGCACCCGAGAGGCGACCTTGGCCGAGCTTCCGGGTGTGTTCGCCGGCATGCTGGCGGGGGGCTCGTTCGGACGGACGCTGGTCCGTCTGGACTGATCACGGGATCCCCCCATCGGCTGCCTTCCAGCCAGTATCCGGGGCCCGAAGAGCCCGTAGCTTGTGCATTGCATCAACAAATGGCGTCGCCCCGCTTCCGGGTGGCGATCCGGACGACTACACTGGCGGCAATTTTCTGGGGGTCCACATGGCACGCATCCTGATCGTCGACGATTCTCCATCGCAGTTGATGGGTATTCGCCGCATCGTCGAAAAACTCGGGCATGAAGCCCTGACCGCCGAAGACGGTGCCGCCGGCGTGGAAGTCGCCAAGCGCGAGATCCCCGACCTGATCCTGATGGACGTGGTAATGCCGAACCTGAACGGGTTCCAGGCCACCCGCACCATCTGCCGCGAGCCGACCACCAAGCACATCCCGATCGTGCTGGTGACCACGAAAGACCAGGACACCGACCGCATGTGGGGCATGCGCCAAGGCGCCAAGGCCTACCTAACCAAGCCTTTCAGCGAAATCGAGCTGTCGGACACCATCACCAAGTACGTCACTGGCCTCGGCTAGTCGCCAGGGCCGCTGACGCGGCGGCCCCGAGACCTTGCGCGATCACGCCCGACGCCAATCGTCTCCGAATACATCGCGCATCTGCCGGTAGGCATCGCGCTCTTCGTCGGTATTCGCCTTCGGCGCCAACACCTCCAGCTCGACGATCTGATCGCCCGCTGGAACCGCGCCCGTACCGGGCAGACCGCGACCGCGCAGCCGCAGTTTTCGGCCGCCTTCCGAGTCCGCCGGGATCTTCAACTCGACCGCGCCACCGAGCGTCGGCACGCTGATCGATGCCCCCAGTGCCGCTTCCCACGGCGCCACCGGCAACACATGAATCACATTGCGCCCATCCACTTCGAACTGCGGGTGGGCGGCATATTCCACTTCCAGCAACAGGTCGCCGCCTCCGGGCGCCTGACCCGCAAGCCGGATCGCCTGACCGGGGCGGATGCCTTTCGGGATCCGCACCTCCAGCGATTTGCCCGCCACCGACACCCGCAGCGCATCGCCGCGATAGATCGTCTCCAGCGGCACGGCGCACTTGGCCCGGGTCGGCCCGCTGCGCGCATGCGGACCCGCACCGCCGGGTCCGCCGCTGAAACCGCTGCGTCGGCGGCCGAAGAGTTCCTGGAAGAAATCGCTGAAACCGCCGTTGCCGCCCCCGGCGAAGAACTCCTCGAAATCGGCGCCACCGGGCCCACCGCCGAAACCGCCGGGCGGCGGCTGGACTTCATCGCCCGGGCGATAACCGCGCGCGCGCAGCTGATCGTAAGCCGCGCGCTTTTCCGGATCGCGCAACGCTTCATAGGCCTCGTTGACGGCCTTGAACTTGTCTTCCGCGCCCGGCTCCTTGCTGACATCCGGGTGATATTTGCGCGCGAGCCGACGGTAAGCCGTCTTGATTTCGGCCTCGCCGGCGCCGGGCTCGACGCCGAGCGTGTCGTAGTAGTCCTTGAAACGCATGTTGCGGTTCCGCGAATGTCGTGACGATACGATCCACTATAACGAAGTCATTACGTCGTGATGTATCCGAAGCGGATGCGCGGTGCGAAGAAGATGCCCGGCATGACGCACGGCCTGCGAACGCCGCAGGCCGTGCGCGATCTCCATCAGACGTTGAAGAGCGTCAGGTCTTGGCGGCCACGGCGCCCACCTGGATGCGGCGTGGCGTGGATTGCGGGCGTTTCGGAATGACGATCTCGAGTACGCCATTGTGTCCGCTGGCGACGATGCCCTCGGCATCCGCGGTATCGGGCAACGCGAAGCGACGATGGAAA
The DNA here is from genome assembly GCA_020692565.1 of Thermomonas sp. GTDB lineage: Bacteria > Pseudomonadota > Gammaproteobacteria > Xanthomonadales > Xanthomonadaceae > Lysobacter_I. The sequence continues at coordinate 40,433 of JAIMKJ010000018.1, read as the reverse complement.
CTGCCGTAGCGGCGCTCGATGCGAGAGAAGCGGTCGGTCTGTTCGCCTGCCTCGTTCGTGCGTTCGCCCTTGATGCTGAGAATGCCTTTGTCCATCAGGACTTCGACGTTCTGCGGATCGATGCCCGGGAGGTCCGCAAGGATCACGAAACGGTCCGCTTCTTCCTTGATATCGACGCGCGGCACCCACTGGCTGGTCACGACGGACGACTCGTCGGGGCTGTCGGCATTGTTGAGGAAACGATCGAAAACCTGTTTCAGGTCGTCATGGATGCGGGCCTGCGCCGGCCACGCCTGCGAGTAGCGCATGAGGCTCATGTGTGATCTCCGTTGAAGGCGGCGACGCGCCGCCATGCACGGGAAATAGGCGCTGCGACCCGGCTTTCAAGAGCCGTCATACGCACATTCAGGATTCGTTTTACTACACTGTCGGCTTCCCCCCGAGCGCACAGGAGCGACACATGACCATCCAGATCGGCGACCGTATTCCCGAGGTCAATATCAAGCACATCAACGAGGGCATCGAAACCGTCGACACCATCGCGTTTTTCGAAGGCAAGAAGCTGGTGTTGTTTTCGGTCCCCGGCGCTTTCACGCCGACATGCTCGGAGAAGCACCTGCCGGGTTTCATCGAGCACTTCGATGCGTTCCGCGACAAAGGCATCGGCGTGGTCTGCATGTCGGTCAACGATCCGTTCGTGATGAAGGCATGGGCGGCCAGTCAGAACGCGCCGGCCGACATGGAAATCCTCGCCGACGGCAACGCCGATTTCGCCAAGGCCCTGGGCCTCGAAATGGATGCGAGCGCCTACGGTATGGGCATCCGCGGCAAGCGTTTCGCGCTGTATGCCGAGAACGGCGTGGTGAAGCAGTTGGAAGTCGAAGCGCCGGGCGAATTCCGGGTGTCGTCGGCTGAGCACATGCTGACGCTGGTGTAATAGAACGACAACGAGATCATCGCGGTTCCGATAGAGCGGCCTTCAGGCCGCTGCCTATCCCTTGTAGGAGGGCCTTCAGGTCCGATCTTTCCCGAGGCAATTGGATATTGCAAGCGAGAGATCGGGCCTGAAAGCCCTCCTGCAAACATCCGATCATTCCAATACGCGGAATTCGAGTTGTGTCCACGCTCCGCTGTCGGCCAGCGCCGTCAGCGTGTGTTCGCCGGGGTCGCCGAAGTCGCGGATCAACGATTGGCGGCCTTCGGTTTCCGCGATCCAGCGACCGTCGAGCAGCCACTGCACGTCGCGATCGGTGCCCAGCGCGCGCAGCGACAGACGCACGGCATGCTCGCTGCCCGGTGCGCGCACCAGCGTCGCGCCGTCGTTGAGACCTTCGATCCGCAATTCTTCGCTGGCGTCGCGTCCGTCGGCCATGCAATCGTCGGCAAGCCGCGGCAGCGTCGATGCACGACGCGTTTCGGCAGACAGCCACGGCGATGCAAGCGCCGGCCAGCGCGCGATTTCCACCGTCTCCGCGCGATGCGGCAACGAGCACACCGCAGAGATGCGTTCGCCGCTGTCGGCATCGATCTCGAACCGCTCGCGTCCCGCATGCCATAGGCGCGCGCCGCGTTCCGCGAACGTCGGCGGCACCGCGCCGTCGAGCGTCCACGCTTTCATCCTGCGCTGGCAGAGCGCTGCCGGCACGCTGTCGGCAGCGATGCCCAGCGGCCAGCAGATGTCGATTTCGGCGACGGTCGCCGGCACCCGCGACGGCGACGCGTCGCGGGTGCCGGCGGGCAATGAATCCACCACTTCGAACAGCAGCGGCAAGGCCGTGAGTGCGCCGTACTGCCCGGGCAGCGGCGTGCCGTCGGGGCGACCGACCCACACACCGACGGTGTATCGCCGCGTGCCGCCCACCGCCCAGGCATCGCGGAACCCGTAGCTGGTGCCGGTCTTCCAGGCCACGCGCGGGCGCGAGCCGCGATCGTATTGCTCCAGTTCGCCGGGTCGTGGATTCGATTCGAGGATCTCGCGCACGATCCATGCCGCCCCGGGCGACAGCACGCGCCGATCGATCTTCGGATCGCCGGGCGTGTAGCGCACGCGCCCGGCGATACCGTTGCGGTTGAATGCGGCGTGCGCGCCGACCAGATCCTCCAGCCTCGCGCCGGTGCCGCCGAGAATCAACGCGAGGTTCGGTTTCGAGCCCTGCGGAAATTTCAGCGCGATGCCGGCATGATCGATGCGCGCAGCGAAGCGGTGCGGACCGATCCGATCGAGCAGATCGACCGCCGGCACATTCAGCGACAAACGCAGCGCGTGGGCCGCGCTGACCGGACCATTGAACGACGCGCCGAAATTGCCTGGGCGGTAATCGCCGAAACTCTGCGGCGCGTCCACCAGCAGACTTTCGGAATGGATCATGCCGTCGTCGATGGCCATGCCGTACAGGAACGGCTTGAGCGTGGAACCCGGCGAACGCCACGCCTGCACCATGTCCACGTGACCGAGCCGTTCCTTGTCGCCGAAACGCAGCGAGCCGACGTAGGCGCGCGCCTCCATCGTGTCGTTGTCGATAACCAGCAGGGCCGCGGACGTGCGTTCCGGCAGATTCGAGAAATAGGACGTCACGCGTTCTTCGAGCGTGCGTTGCAGGTTCGCATCGATGGTCGACGTGATTCGCTCGGCTTTCGGATGCGCCACGCGCAGGCGCTGGGCCAACAGCGCCGCGCTGAGCGGCGACTGCAACTGGCGCGAGACCACGGACTCGATCCGCGCATCGTCCACCTCCGCCCTGCTCCACACGCCCAGCGTGGCCATGCGGTCCAGTACCTTGTCGCGCGCGACCTGCGCCGCTTCCGGGTGACGATCCGGGCGACGCCGGCTCGGCGACTGCGGCAGCACCGCCAGCAGCGCGGCCTCCGCTTTCGACAGCCGCGAAGCGGGCTTGCCGAGATAGGCCCAGCTCGCGGCCTCGACGCCTTCGATGGTGCCGCCGAACGGCGCGCGTTCGAGATAGAGGATCAGGATCTCGCGCTTCGACAGATGCGCTTCGAGCTGGATCGCGCGCAGGATCTGGCGGAGTTTGCGGAACGGCGTACGCGTATGCCGCGTGCGTTTCGAATCGAGAATGCGCGCGACCTGCATCGTCAGCGTGGAACCGCCGGACACCACCTCGCCGCTGCCCAGCATCTGCCGACCCGCGCGCAGCAGCGCCACCGGATTCACACCGGGATGCCGCCAGAACCAGCGGTCTTCGTAATTGAGCAATGCATCCAGGTACAGCGGCGACACGGTTTCGGGCGTCGCGGGATAGCGCCAGACGCCGTCGGCATCGGCGAACGCACGCAGCGGCGTGCCGTCGCGCGCGACGACCAATGTGCTGGTGTCGCGGGCCTTCGGCAATTGCGGCGGGAAGATCAGATCAAGCAGCAGCAGCGAGGACAACAGTGCGACGGTGCCCCAGCGGAGCCAGGGCAGCAGGCGGCGGATACGGGCGCGTGCGGGGGGCGGCGAGGAATGCGACATGGATGCGCGATCGGGGTTCGTCGTGTCGCGGGGAAGTTGTGCTGCGGCGGGTGTTGCTCCTCACCCAGCCCCGGATGGCGTCCGGGGCCGGTTTTCGGGCCATCCCTCCCGGCGCTGCAGGAAGGGATGGAACAGCCAAGAGCTCGCGGCTGAAGCCGCTCCTACGGCTGCACCACCGTGATCGTCGCCGGCATCGATTTGCCCACGCCGCGCAGCTGCGGTCGGTACATGTCTTCGACCAGCGACGGCGGCACGGTGTAGGTACCGGGGGTGACCGCACGCACCAGATAGAACACGCGCGCGGCTTGTCCACGGTTGAGTTTCAGCGCGGCGACGAAGCGGTCGTCGCGATACTCCTCGTGCAGCACTTCGGCGGCGCTGCCGCGATCGGTGATCTCGATCCCGTCCACCACCACGTCGGCCCATTGCTTGCCGTCGCCGAGATTGAAGTTTTCGATCTCGAGCCCCGCGGGCAGCAGGTCGGTCAGCAGCGCGTCGGACATGGATCGATCGGCGGTGATGCTCAGCGCGACGATCAGCGCTTCGCCTTCGGCGATCGGGCCGGCCTTCCAGGGTTTGCCGTCGGTGGTGTAGAACTTGCGTTCGATGCCGATCACCGACTTGTCCTCGGCCGGCGCCGTCCGCGGCACGCCGGCCACTTCCAGGCTGGCGTACAACGGCACCGCACCCTGCGGCTCGAAGCGGAAGCCGCGCGACAGCGTGGTGTAGTCGACGCGGCGGCCCTGCATGCGCCGTTCCGCGACCGGATCGCTCACGTCGCCGAGCTTCCAGACGCCGGAGACGGTCTTCTTCTGATCGGCGAGCAATGCCCGGCCGACGCGCGCCAGCGCGACCTGCTCCTGAGTGCTGAGATAGAACCAGCGCTCGTTGCGGCGCACATCGAGTTCCTTGCCCAGCGCGACCACCTTGGCGTCGTACTCGGGCTTGTCGAGGCCGCGCTCGTGGGTGAGCGCGATCATCAGCGCGCTGTCGCGCAGCGGGCTGCTGTAGTCGCCGAGATACTCGTACGTCTGACCCTTGAAGCCGAATCCGGCGGAGATGGCTTTCGCGCCACGGTTCTTGTCGCCCTGCAGCGACAGCGCCAGGCCCAGATGCACCATCGACAGGCCGTTCTTGGCCTTGCCGCGCTCGTTGTCGTAGAGCGCGCGCAGCGTGCCCAGCGGCGCACGATTGACGCGCGACAGCACGTATCCGGCGTGGGCCTGATAGGCGAACTTGAGGTGGTCGCGATGAGTCTGGCCGTAGAACTCGTTGCCGCCAGCCAGCAGATCCTCGTTCAGGCGCTTCAGGGCGTTCTGCAGCATCGCCTCGGGCACCGCGAACCCGCCTTCGCGCGCATCGAGGAGGAATTCGACGATGTATGGCGTCAGCGCAGGATTGACGTAGCTGTCGTTACCCCACATCGAGAAATGGCCGTTCGACATCTGCATCGACGCCAGTCGCCCGAACGCGCCGTCCATGCGCGCCTTGCGCGTCGCCGCATCGAGCCCCTTGGCGTCGAGCATCTTCGCGGTGTCCGCATCCATCACCAGCGCGGCGAAGCCCTTGCTGGTGGTCTGTTCGGCGCAACCGTACGGATAATTGAGCACATCCCTCAGCGCGCTCGCGAACGGAATCGGCGGCAGCGCGCTGACCGTCATCTGCGCGTTGACCGAGCCCGGCATCAGGCCATCGGCGAAACCGGCTTCCATCGTGATCGCGCCGAGTTCGTTCAGGGTCTGCGTGCGCGTGCGCAGCACGCTCGGCCAGGCCGGACGCACCGGCACATCGAAGCGGCGGTCGACCTTGAAGCCGTTGCCGTTCACCTGCACGCGGATCTTCGCGGTGGTATAGCCATCGCCCGCAGTCAGCGGGAACGTCAACGTGGTCTTGCCGCCGGCGTTGAGCTTCGTCGAACGCCCGCCCTGCGCGACCGTCAGCGGGCCGAGGCCTTCGACCTTCACCTCGAAATCGCCGGGCTTGCCGGTGAAGTTGGTGATGTCGAGAGTGACGTTGCTGCGGTCGCCCGGGGCGAGCACGCGCGGATAGCTGGCTTCGGCCACGATCGGCGCACGCACCACCACCTCGGCATCGCCGTTGCCGTACCGTTCCGCCGAATAGACCAGCGCGGAAACCCGCAGCGTGCCGTTGAAATCGGGCACCTTCAGCGCGATTTTGGCGTTGCCCTTGGCATCGAGTTTCACCGGGCCGGAGAACAGGTCGACCGTCTGCACTTTCGAGGTCGGCCTGCGCGCCTGCGCCAGCGGTTGCAGCGCCATGTCGCCGCCGAAACGGATCTTGCCGATCTCGCCGGGCAGACTTTCGATGATGCGACCGTAGACGTCGTACGCATCCACGCCGAGCCTGCGTTGGGCGAAGAAATGCTTGTTGGCGTCGGGCACCGGGAAGCGGGTGATGTTGATGATGCCGACATCGACCGCCGACACCGTGACGTACGCGTCCTGGCCGGCGAGTTTCGGCGCCGCGACCGTGGTCGTGAGCGTCTGCTCGGGGCGCATCTGCTTCGGCAGCGACAAACCGACTTCCACGCGACGCGACGCACGATCCATCGGCACGTGGGCAACGCCCACGGCGCGCGCCGGGGTGATCTTGCTGGACGCACTGCCGCCGCGGAAGACCAGCGCGGTCACATAGATGTCGTGGCGTTCCCAGTCCTTGCTGACGGGGATGGAGAAGCTGCTGCCGCGCTTCACGTCGACTTCCTGCACATAGATCATGCGGTCGCCGCTCTCGACCATCAGCAGGCCCTTGCCGGGATGCGGAGGCGTGAGCGTGACCTTCAGCGTGTCGCCGGTGTTGTAGGCGGTCTTGTCGAGTGCGATCTTGACCTTGTCGGGACGCGCGTCGAGGCCGCGGTTGTCGTCGTCCCAGCTCCAGCCGGCCTGGAACGGATAACGCGTGGTCAGGCCGGTGGCCGGATCGAGCACATCGACGCGGTAGGCGCCCCATTCCACCGGGAAATCGAAGCCTACGGCGGTGTTGCCGGCGTCGACGGTGCGGGTTTCGACGTTCTGGAAGCGCGAGGTGAAATCGAAATCCCAGCCCTCGTCGTCGTCGTAATTCCAGTGGTAGTCGCGATGCTCGCGCACCAGCGTGACCTTCAGCCCCTTGGCCGGGCGCGGCTTGCCGTCGCTGCCCACGCGCATCAGCTGGAAGCGCGCGTTGCTGTCGCTGTCGGCGCCGTCCTTGTCGTCGAACAGCGGGCGCACGCCGACCAGCGCATCGGCCGGCCACATCACCCGCTTCAGCGAGCGATTGACGCTGCGTCCGCCGGTTTCGAACAGGCTGCCGGACACCATCGCCGCGATCGGCGACACCGGTTTGACTTCGCTCGGCAGGACGATGTCCTGCAACAGCGTGCCGTCGTCGCCGAGCGTGGTATCGACCACGTCGTTGGCTTCCTTCGGCAGCTGCAGCGTAGGGTCGCCGAAGAAATAACCCGGCATGTTCTCCAGCGGATGCTGCTCTACCGCCACCGCGAGCTTGGCGGTGAAACGGTTGCCGGCTGCGGGCGCGCCGTAGAGATAAGCGCCGACGGCTTTCAATGCCAGCGGCTTGCCGGGTTTGAGCACCGCGTCGGCGGTGTCGAGATCGAGCTTCATGCGCTCGGGCAGGAACTCCTCGATCCGCAGGGTCATGCCCTGCACGGCTTCGCTGCTGGCCGGATCGGTGCGGAATTCCACCTGCCAACGGCCGGTCGGCGCTTCGACCGGGATGAGTTTTTCGAAGCTGTAGTAGCCCTGCGCGCCGGCTTCGATCCGGCTTTCGATGAAGGGCTTGCCGTTCGGCTGCTTCAGGCGTACGAACAGCGGCTGCGCTTTCTTGTCCTTCATCGGCACCGGCTTGCCGTCGTTGTCGCGCAGCAGCGCGGAAATCCGCACGACCTCGCCGGGGCGATACAGATCGCGCCCGGCCCAGGCGAAGACGTCGAACCACGCCGGCTCGCGGCCGCTGACCGCGAATTCGGACAAATCCAGCGCCGGCTGATTGAACGGCAGCAGCGACACGTCCTTGCCGCGGCGCGCGACCAGCACGTGCGTGGCCTGCAGTTTGAAGCCCAGCATCGCATTGCCGTTGCGGTCGGTCTGGCCTTTGAGCACGGTCTCGCCGGGGCCATCGAGAATCTGCAGATCGACACCGCTGATCGACGAACCGTCCTGCAGCGAAGCGGTATGCACGAACAGCTTGTCCTTGTACGCGCGCACGTGCAGGCCGATGTCGCTGACCGTGAAGAACGTGGTTTCGTACTGGCTGCCGAACTGGCCGGTGCGTTTCATCACCGCGAAGTACAGACCCGGCTCCCGCAGTTCTTCGATGTCCTGGGTCGGCAGGTAAGTGACCACGCGCTCGTTGCGCTTGCCGCCCAGCACGAAACGGTTGGTGTAGACCGGTTCGGCCAGTTTCGCCAGCGGCGTTTTCTCGTTGTATTCGCTGTCCAGCTCCCAGCCGCTGCGACGGCCGCCGCGCTGGTATTCGGAGAAGAACTGCGGCAGCGATTTTTCGCGCACGCGCAGGAACTCGACATCGACTTCCGGCACGTTCACCGACACCACCGGCAGGCCGCGACTGTCGCGCGCCGGCAACACGCTGCCCTGCGAGGCGAAGCCGACCGCGGGGTCGAGTTCGCCGGTGTAGACCTTCTGCTCGACATCGCGGCCGAGGGTACTGCCGTCCGCCGCCGCGAGTTTCGCGGAAATCTTCAGCGTGTACTCGGTGTTCGCGGTGACGAACGGGAAGCGCAGGATCCTGCCGCTGTCGTCCAGCTTCCAACTGCTCTTGTCGTTGACCGAGGTGTCGAACGTGATGAGCTTGTCGAAGTCCTGCGTACCGACCAGCGGCCGCGAGAACTCGAGCGCGATCGCCAGCGCGTCGCCATCCTGGTCCGGAAACGCCCGGACCAGGGCGAATTCCTTGATTTCGTCGCGTTTGGCCTGGATCGCCTCACCGCTGACCTCGGGCAACTGCCCGGTCTCCTTGTTACCGCAGCCCGGCAATACCGCCAGGGCCATGACCAGCCCCACACCCGCGACCCATTTCCCAATCGAACCGTAAACCCGACTCAACGCTGCGAACCGCGACGTGCGACACATATGGCCTCCTGGATTTGCAGCGGAGTATAGAGAAGGTTTGAGGACTTGATCACTTTTCATAAACATTTTTTTGACTTTTTTTTAACATTAACGACAACTTACTCGCGAGAAGAACAGCTTGCCGGTTCGAACGAAAAATTCCGTAAAGCATCCTTTCGGGCCACCCCAATTTTCAGGGTCGCCGGGGAACGATACGGTCGCAGCAGGTACTCTGCGAGACGGCGGACAAGGTCGAAACCGGGTTCCCGAAACGCGAGAGGCGGGCCAAAGCCCGCCTCTCGGAGCACATTGCGCGAATCGATCAGGCCCCCGCATCGGGCTGCAGCTCTCCGGTCCCCGCTTGCGTCGGCGCTACCGGCGCATCGACAGCCTCATCATCGTCCAGCGAGGCATCCAGGCGCTCGATCGCCTGCAACGTCTCGTCGTCGGCCAGACGCATCAGGGTCACGCCCTGCGTGTTGCGGCCGACCTGCGAGATTTCGGCAGCGCGGGTCCGCACCAGCGTGCCGCCATCGGAAATCAGCAGTACTTCATGGTGATCGCTGAGCTGGATCGCACCCACCAGCTTGCCGTTGCGCTCGCTGGTCTTCATCGCGATCACGCCCTTGATGCCGCGCCCCTTGCGCGGGTATTCCGCCGCCGGGGTGCGCTTGCCGTAGCCGCGCGCACTGGCGGTGAGGATGTCCCCGTCGCCTTCGATCACGACCAGGCTCACGACTTCGGACGCGCCGTCGACGGGAAGCTCGGCATCCGCCTCGTCAACACCGTCTTCGGCTTCCACCACTTCGCCCGGCTCGATGCCGGCCACCAGACGCATGCCGCGCACGCCGGTGGCGGTGCGGCCCATCGCGCGTACTTCCGATTCGTGGAAGCGCACGGCCTTGCCGTTGCTGGCGAACAACATCACATCGCGATCGCCGTCGGTCAGGGCCGCGCCCACCAGGGCATCGCCTTCGTCGAGGTTGATTGCGATCTTGCCGCGGGCCAGACGGTAGGCGAATTCGGTCAGAGGGGTCTTCTTCACGGTGCCGTTGCGGGTGGCGAAGAACACGAAATGACCTTCATCGTATTCGCGCACCGGAACCACGGCCTGCACCTGCTCGCCCTGCTCCAGGGCCAGCCAGTTGATGATCGGCCGGCCGCGGGCGTTCGGACCGGCGTCCGGCAGCTGATACACCGGCAGCCAGAACACCCGACCGCTGCTGGTGAAGGTCAGCAGGGTGTCGTGGGTATTGACCAGCCACAGCTGGTCGATGAAATCCTCGTCCTTGGTCGCCGCGGCATTACGACCGCGACCGCCACGCTTCTGCGCGCGATAGGCGGTGACCGGCTGACGCTTGGCGTAACCCGAATGCGAGAGCGTCACCACCACGTCTTCCGGCGCGATCAGATCGAGGATGTCGAGATCTTCCTCGCTGGCGCGGATTTCGCTGCGACGGTCGTCGCCGAAGGCGTCCTTCACTTCGCGCAGTTCGTCGCGGATGACTTCGCGCAGACGATCGGGGTTCTCGAGAATCTCGATCAGCCCGCGGATGACGTCGAGCAGATTCCTGTATTCCTCGGTCAGCTTGTCCTGTTCCAGCCCGGTGAGGCGGTGCAGGCGCATTTCGAGGATTTCCTTGGCCTGCACTTCGGTCAGTTGGTACGTTCCGTCGATCAGGCCGACGCCCGCCTGCAGATCTTCAGGCTTGGAGGCATCGCTGCCAGCGGCGGCGAGCAGGCTTGCGACCAGACCCGCATCCCACGTCCTGGCGAGCAGGCGTTCGCGCGCTTCGTTCGGGTTCGCCGAGGTCTTGATCAGCTCGATCATCTCGTCGATGTTGGCGAGCGCGACCGTCAGGCCTTCGAGGATATGCGCACGCGCGCGGGCCTTGCGCAGTTCGAAGATGGTGCGACGGGTGACGACTTCGCGGCGATGGCGCACGAAGGCTTCTAGGATCTGCTTGAGGTTGAGCAACTGCGGGCGGCCGTCGACCAGCGCCACCATGTTGATGCCGAACACCGACTCCATCTGCGTCTGCTGATACAGATTGTTGAGCACCACTTCGGCGGAATCGCCGCGCTTGACCTCGATGTAGATGCGCATGCCGTCCTTGTCGGACTCGTCGCGCAGCTCGCTGATGCCTTCGAGCTTCTTTTCCTTCACCAGCTCGGCGATCTTCTCGATCAGCCGGGCCTTGTTCACCTGATACGGAATCTCGGTGACGACGATCGCCTCGCGGCCGTTGTCGGCGACCTCGACCTCGGCGCGGGCGCGCATGCGCACGCGACCGCGACCGGTGCGGTACGCCAGATGGATCCCGCCGACGCCATTGATGATGCCCGCGGTGGGGAAATCCGGGCCGGGGATGAACTGCATCAGACCGTCAATGTCGATCTCGGGATCGTCCAACAGTGCGACGGTCGCATTGATGACTTCGGAAAGGTTGTGCGGCGGAATATTGGTGGCCATGCCGACCGCGATGCCGGCGGAACCGTTGACCAGCAGATTCGGGAACCGCGACGGCATCACCGTCGGTTCCTGTTCCTTCTCGTCGTAATTGGGCTGGAAATCGACGGTGTCCTTGTCGATATCGGCCATCAGCTCGTGGGTGAGCTTGGCCATGCGCGCTTCGGTGTAACGCATCGCCGCGGCATTGTCGCCGTCGACCGAACCGAAGTTGCCCTGCCCGTCCACCAGCAGATAACGCAGCGAGAACGGCTGCGCCATGCGCACCAGGGTGTCGTAGACCGACTGGTCGCCGTGCGGATGGTACTTACCGATCACGTCACCGACGATACGCGCCGACTTGTAGTAGGGCTTGTTGCTGTGCGCGCCCAGCTCGTTCATCGCGAAGAGCACGCGGCGATGCACCGGCTTGAGGCCGTCCCTCACGTCCGGGAGCGCGCGGCCCACGATCACGCTCATGGCGTAATCGAGGTAGCTGCGGCGCATCTCGTCTTCGAGATTGACGGGAATGATTTCCTTCGCGAGATCGGTCATTGCGACTTCTTATGCTGGAGTGACGGCATGACCGGGCGGACGCCGTCGCGGGGGCAGATACCCAAGCCGCCGACGCATGCAGCGGCGGCAGTCGGGAAGTCGCTCCGGAGGGCGCACGCGGGTCCATGCGCGAAGCCTCGATTGTAGCATGCGAAGGCCTTCGACGCCCGTCGAAGCCGGCGTTTTTCCCATGCAGAAACAGCCACTTGCGAGCGGCACCACAGCCACGACAACGGCGCTGTGGAATCGCGCCCGAAAGCGCGACTCAGTGACCGAAGAAAGTCTGCATCGAAACGCGGTTCGGACGCTCGACGACGCCGCGATCGGTGACGATGGCGTCGATCAGTTCCGACGGCGTGACATCGAACACCGGGTTCCACGCGTCGATGCCTTCGGCAGCGGTGCGCACGCCGCCGATGCCCAGCAGTTCGGCGGGGTCGCGTTCTTCGATCTCGATCTTGCCGCCGCTGGCCGTCGCCATGTCGACCGTGGACGACGGCGCCACCACCATGCACTTCACGCCGTGGTAGCGGGCGGCGATGGCGAGCTGATAGGTGCCGATCTTGTTGGCGACGTCGCCGTTCGCGCAGATGCGGTCGGCGCCGACGATCACCCACTGCACTTGCCCGGTCTTCATCAGATGCGACGCGGCGGCATCGGCGATCAGGGTGGCGTCGATGCCGTCCTGCTGGAGTTCCCACACCGTCAACCGTGCGCCCTGCAGCCAGGGCCGGGTTTCGCCGGCGAAGACGCGCTCGATCCGCGCCTGCGCCACGCCGGCGCGGATCACGCCCAGCGCGGTGCCGAAACCGGCGGTCGCCAGCGAGCCGGTGTTGCAGTGGGTCAATACGCCGCTGCCCTTCGCGATGAGCTGCGCGCCGAGCTTGCCCATCTTGTGGTTGGCGGCCAGATCTTCGCTGGCGATGGCCTGCGCCTCGCGCAGCAGCACGCTGCGCCAATCGTCGCCGGCACTGGCCAGCGCACGGCGCATACGCTGCAGGGCCCAGGCCAGATTGACGGCGGTCGGACGTGCGGCGTTGAGGTGTTGCATCACCGGTTCCAGCCGTTCGATCGCCTCGGCCGCGGTTTCGACCTCGCCGCGGCTGGTCGCGTCGAGTTCGCGCGCGGCCAACACCACGCCCCAGGCGGCGGCGATGCCGATCGCAGGCGCACCGCGCACGATCAACGCATGAATCGCATCCGCGACCGCGCCGCTGGTGCGACAGGCCACATATTCGACGGTGAACGGCAGTTTGCGCTGGTCGAGCAGTTCAATGGTGTCGCCGGTCCAGCGGATCGGGCGGATGCGGTCGTAGCGCGCGTAATCGATGTCTTGTGTCATCCGCGCATTCTACCGGCAGCCGAAAAAACGCGTCCCGGCAGAAGCCGGGACGGAGTTGTCAAGCTGGGCAATTCGCCGGGGCGTCAAAGCGGGCGTTCGCCGCGCTGGATGTTGCGCTCGACCTCACGAGGCGCCGGTTCGTCGCGTGGCGCAGGGGCCTGCACCACAACGCCGGGCTGGGCCGAACCACCGGTATTGCGCTGTTCGACAGGCATGGGTGGACGTTCGGCGAGGCGGCTCGGCGCAGCGGGCGGGGTGTCTTCGACCGAACGGCTCTGTCGGCCGCCGGGGACGTCCTGGGCGTTCCTGTCATTGTCGCGGGGGCGTTCGATCACGGTTTGCGCCGGCGGGCGCCGGACTTCTTCGCGGCCGGACGTGTTCTGGAACACACCGGGTTGAAGCGTGCCGGGCTGCATACCGCCCGGGGCGCCGCCGAGATCGCCCGGCGGGCGCAGGTTGGTGCCCGGCGGCCGCGTATGGCCGCCATTGCCGCGACCGATCACGAACTCGGCACGGCAGCCATTGGTGA
>JAIMKJ010000018.1:26722-26951 GCA_020692565.1 Thermomonas sp. | reverse complement strand
ACGGTTTGTCTGACAACTGGCGCAACAGGCGGATCTCGCCGCCGCGGGTCGTGCTGAAGCCGCAGCTCCGGCTGCGGTTATCGTTCGATTCGCAGCGGATCAGGTCGCTGCCGCCGTAACCGCTGTTGTAGCCGCCGTTGTTGCCGTAACCGTTGCCATAACCACCGTTGCGAAACAGGGCACGACAGCCATTGCTCACCCAGACGCCGCGCGAGTCGCTGCCCCAACT
>JAIMKJ010000018.1:15222-26624 GCA_020692565.1 Thermomonas sp. | reverse complement strand
GGAACGTGCCGGCACCATCGTTGCCGTAGCCGCCGCCATAGCGATCATCGCCATAACCGCCGACACTGAACTCGGCGCGACAACCGCCGCTGACCCAGATGCCTCGGGAATCGGTGCCCCAGTTGCGGCCGCGGACGCAGGCGTTACTGGACAATTGGCGAACCAGGCGGATATCGCCCCCACCCACTGCGCAACGCTCGGTGCGGTTATCGCGGGATTCGCAGCGAACGACTGAACCGTTGTAACCGTTGCCATACGACTGGGCGTGGGCTGGAAGAACGGACGCGCCGGCGAGGAAGGCGGAAGCAGTGAGGACAAGACGGGTACGCATGGATTCATCCCCTTGATGAGTGAGTTCACTCTAGCTGCGACGGATGAATGGCCGGCGAATTTTCCCTGCCGCGCCGTGACCGGCGAATTTTCGTTCAGGAAGCGCCGGTCCGGCACGGGAGGAAAGGCGATCCGACGCCTTCAGCTGCGGAAAAAGTCGAACGCCAGGGTATCTGCGATGCGATCGGTGCCGATCATCGCCATCAGCAGGCGTTCGACGCCCAGGGCGACGCCGGCACAGGCCGGCAGCCCGAAGCGCATGGCGGCGAGCAGACTCTCGTCGAGCGGAGGCTGCACTATGCCCCGCATCGCGCGCGTCGCATGATCGCGCAGGAAACGCGCGCGCTGTTCCTCGGCATCGGTCAGCTCGTGATAACCGTTCGCGAGTTCCAGCGCGCCGAGATACAGCTCGAAACGTTCCGCAACCGCGGGTTCATCGCCCTGCTCCGCGCGGATTTTGGCAAGCGCGCTTTGTGAAGCCGGATAGTCGTGTACGACGAGGATGCCGTTCCGGTCGAAGCCCGGCTGCAGCCGATGGGTCATCAGCAGATCCAGCCAGTCGTCGCGATTCAATCCGGCCGGGTCGATCTCGACATCGCCCAGCGCCGCGCGCAGTTCGGCATCGTTGGCCGTGAACGGATCGATACCGAGGCGCTCTCGGTACAGATCGCGAAAGGTCGTTGTCGTTGCGGTCGCACTGCGCTCGACCAGCGTCAGCGCCGTCTGCACGAGTTCGACGGTTTCGCCGATCAGGCGATGATGATCCCAGCCGACGCGATACCACTCCAGCATCGCGAATTCGGGATTGTGGCGACCGCCGGCTTCGCCGTTGCGAAACACCCGGCCCAGTTCGTAACAATCGCCGATGCCCGCAGCCAGCAGACGTTTCAGCGCGAACTCCGGCGACGTGCGCAGCCAGCGCGTGCGCGGCGCACCATCGGTGCGCCCGGAAAATTCCAGCGAGAACGATTCGATGTTCGGATCGGTGTTGCCGGCGACCGACAGCACCGGCGTTTCCACTTCCAGCACATCGCGTTCGGCGAAGAACGCACGGATCGTCGCATACAGCCGCGCGCGCAGGCGCAGGGCATCGAGGCTGGCGGTCGGCCACCAGCCGCTCATGCGCCGCTGTGCTCCGCCAAGAATGCCAGCAGCGTCGCTTCATCCCAGAGCTCGATCCCGAGCTCCTGCGCCTTGACCAGTTTGCTGCCGGCCGCTTCGCCCGCGATGACGACGCTGGTTTTTTTCGAGACGCTGCCGGACACCTTCGCGCCGAGGGCTTCGAGTTTCGCGCCGGCTTCGTCGCGGGACATCGCGGCAAGGCCGCCGGTCAGCACGAACGTCTTGCCTTCGAGAGGGCCAGCCGTCGAATGGTCGGCTTCCGGAATGCGCACCCGCAACGCCGCCAACGCATCGCCGGCGCGCTTGAGCAGTTGCGCATTGGTGGTATCGGCCAGCCAGGATGCGAGCGATTGCGCGCCATCGGCCGGCAATCCCGCAGCGACGAACGCATGCATCGGCGCATCCGCAACCGCGGATGCGCTCGCGAAAGCGACCGCGAGCTGTTCCGCGCGGATGCGGGTGACTTTCGGAATCTCCATGTCGACGAGCAGCGTCGCCAGCGTCAGGTCCGGCCGCAGTTTCGGCGACGGCGGATGCGGATCGACGACATGCACGCCGCGTTCGAGCAGCGAGTCGATGACCCGCTGGTTACCGGGCTGATCGAAGAAGTGCCCGAGTGCGCGCGCCACTTCGCCGCCGATATCGGGCACGCGCTTGAACAGCGGCCACGGCAGATGCCGGATCAGATCCAGATCGCCGAACCAGAGGGACAGCGCCTTCGCCGTGCTTTCACCGACATGCTGGATGCCGAGCGCGAACAGGAAACGTTCGAGCGTGGTCGCACGGCTGTGGTCGATCGCTTCGATCAGGTTTTCGGCCCATTTCGTCGCGATTTTTCCGGCCTTGACGGTTTCGGGCGTCGTGCCGTCGCGCTCGTCGACGCGACGCTTCATCTCCAGAAGATCTTCGAGCGCGAGGCAGTACAGGTCGGCGACCGATTCCAGATAACCAAGGTCGGAAAGATCCTCGATGTAGCGGTCGCCAAGCCCTTCAATATCCATCGCGCGACGCGATGCGAAGTGGCGGATCGCCTCCTTGCGCTGCGCGGCGCAGGTCAGCTCGCCGGAGCAGCGCCAGACGACGCCGTCTTCTTCGCGCACGATCTCCGAACCGCAGACCGGGCAAACACTAGGCATCCGCCACTCCGGTGCGCCAGGCCTGCGGTGTTCCGTAACGACGCGGACGATCTCGGGAATCACATCGCCCGCACGACGCACGATCACGGTGTCGCCGATGCGCACATCCAGACGGGCGATCTGGTCGGCGTTGTGCAGGGTCGCGTTGGTGACCACCACGCCCGCGACCTGCACCGGTTTCAAGCGCGCGACCGGCGTCGCCGCGCCGGTGCGACCGATCTGGATCTCGATCGCTTCCAGTTCGGTCGACTGTTCCTGGGCCGGGAATTTGTGCGCGATCGCCCAGCGCGGCGCGCGCGAGACGAAACCCATCTCGCGCTGGCCGGCGTAGTCGTCGAGCTTGTAGACCACGCCGTCGATGTCGAACGGCAAGGCATCGCGCTTTGCGCCCATGCGCCGGTAGTATTCCAGCAGCCCTTCTGTGCCGGCGACCACATCGCTTTCGGCGCTGACCGGGAAGCCCCATTCACGCAGCCGCTTCAGCGTCGCCGAATGGGTGCCGGGCAAAACGAAGCCTTCGACCACGCCGACCGCGTACGCATAGAACGCCAGCGGGCGCTGCGCGGTGATGCGTGGATCGAGCTGGCGCAGCGAGCCGGCCGCGCCGTTGCGCGGATTCGCCAGCACTTTGCCGCCGTCCTTCAGCGCTTTTTCGTTGTAGGTCTTGAACGCGGCGAGCGGCATGTAGACCTCGCCGCGCACTTCCAGAACATCCGGCCATTCGCCGCCCCGCAGGCGCATCGGAATGGCGTTCACCGTACGCAGGTTCGCGGTGACGTCCTCGCCGGTGGCGCCGTCGCCGCGCGTGGCGCCGCGCACGAATACGCCGTGCTCGTAGCGCAGACTGATCGCGAGACCGTCGAGTTTGGGCTCGGCCGAGAACACCGGCGCATCGCGCTCGAGGCGTTCTTCGATGCGGCGCACGAAATCGGCGACTTCCTCGTCGGCGAAGGCATTGCCGAGCGACAGCATCGGTATCGCGTGTGCAACTTCCTCGAATTTCGAGGAAGGCTTGTCTCCGACGCGTTGACTGGGCGACGAGGCATCCGCGAATTCCGGATGTGCGGCTTCCAGCGCTTCGAGTTCGCGCATCAACCGGTCGTATTCGGCGTCCGGGATCGAGGGATCGTCGAGGACGTGGTAGCGATGGTTCGCGTCTTCGATCAGGCGGCGCAGTTCGGCGATGCGGGCAGCGGGGTCGGTCATCTGCAAAGAATCTGTAGGAGCGGCTTCAGCCGCGATAGGAGGGCGGAAGACTGTCATCGCGGCTGGTTTTCAACAGCCGAATGGCTGGTCAGCCGCTCCTACACAACATCACCAGCGGGTGTTCTTGGAAATCGGCGGCGCTTCGTGCTGGCGGTCGTAGGCGCGCAGGTCGTCGCGGATGTGCGCGATGCGCTGGCGGCCGAGGGCGTTGCGCGATTCGTCCAGCACCACGCCGTCGAGCAGTTCGGCCATGCGCTGGGCGGTGGGCAGCAGTTTTTCCCACGCGTCGAGCGCGGCGATGGGCGCCGGCAGGGTCAGGAAGAACGCGATCGCCGGGGTTTCCAGCGTCTGGATCTCGCTCATCTCGAAGCTGCCGGGTTTCTTGATGTTGGCGACGCTGAAGATCGGACTGCTGTCGGCGCGACCGTCCATCAATCGATGGAAGATGCTCATGTAACCGTAGCTCAGACCCGCTTTTTCGGCCGCCACCACGATATCGGTGCCGCACAGCACCTGACCGGATCGCGCCGCGACGTAGAGCGTCACGATTTGTCGAAATCCTCGCGGTCGCGTTTGCCGACTTCCGGCCCGGAGGGCGGCGGTGCGGCGTCGGACGAAAGTTCGTCGAACGGCATGCCGTCCTGCGCGAACACCGCATCAGTCCGGGCCGGCACGTCGGCGACCGTCCGCGGCGGCGTGCGCTCGGCGGACTCGTCGCGAAGTTTGCGACCCTGACTCTGTTTGCGCGGACGGCCGAAGAAATAGATCGCCGCCATCAACAGTGCGCCTGCGACCACGATCCCGATGCGCAACCACCAGATATCCGACATTACATAGACCTCCCTTTTGGATTAGGCCGCGCCGACGAGGCGCGCGGCCTCGGCCAGATCGACCGAGACCAGGCGGCTGACGCCCGGCTCGCGCATGGTCACGCCGCTGAGCTGCTGCGCGGCTTCCATCGTCGCTTTGTTGTGGGTGACGAACAGGAACTGCACGTGTTCGCTCATTTCCTTGACCATCGCGGTGAAACGACCAACGTTGGCTTCGTCCAGCGGCGCGTCCACTTCGTCCAACAGACAGAACGGCGCAGGATTGAGCTGGAAGATCGCGAACACCAGCGCCACGGCGGTCATCGCCTTCTCGCCGCCGGACAGCAGCGAGATGTTGGACACGCGCTTGCCCGGGGGACGGGCCATGATCGCGACGCCGGTGTCGAGCAGATCTTCGCCGGTGAGTTCGAGATAGGCGTGGCCGCCGCCGAACAGGCGCGGATAGAGTTCCTGCACGCCGGTGTTGACGCGATCGAAGGTGTCCTTGAAACGGCCGCGGGTTTCGCGGTCGATCTTGCGGATCGCTTCCTCCAGCGTTTCCAGCGCGGTGCTGAGGTCCAGATCCTGCGCGTCGAGATATTCCTTGCGCTGCGCGGCTTCGGCATGTTCCTGGATCGCGGCCAGATTGACCGGCTCCAGCCGCCGCAGCTTGGCATCGAAATCGGTGACGATCTTTTCCCAGGCGCGCGGATCGGCATCGTCGGCGAGCGTGTTGATGACCTCGTCCAGCACGAAACCGCCGGCGACCACCGCTTCGGCCAGTTGTCCGGCCTTGAGCGACAGCGCCTGCTGGTCGAGCCTGCGCTGCGAAATTCCTTCGCGCCGGGCCAGCGCCTGTTCGTCGCGCTGGTGGCGAGTCTGCTCGAACGCGCGCAATTCGCTGTCGACGCCTTCCAGCGCCGCGCGGGCGGCGGCGAGATGGCGTTCGGCCAGCACGCGTTGTTCCAGCGCAGTCTGGCGCTCGCGCTCCAGCGCGACCACCGGTTCGTCGCCATCGGACAACTGCGACGCGAGTTCGCCGAGGCGCGCGTCGAGCTGGCCGCGCTGGCCGCCCATGCGGTCCAACGCTTGCGCAAGCGCGACGACCTGCGCGCGCTGCGATTCGAGATTCAGCGCCAGCGCGTGCGCGGCATCGCGCGATTCGCGCGCGCTGAGACGCGCGGTGTCGCGGGCTTCGGCGAATGCGCGGCGTTCGGCTTCCAGCATCTGCCGGGTGCCTTCGAGTTCGCCCATCCGCGACACCGCGTCCTCCAGCCGCGAACGCGCCTCGCGCGCCTGCTCGACGCTGATGTCGATGGTTTCGATCAGCTGGCCGACGTCGAGGTCGATCTTCTCGATCCGGTTGCGCGCGGATTCCAGCCGCCCCTGCTGGCTCTGCAACTGGCCGGCCAGTTCGGAGACGTTGCGATGCGCCAGATACAGCGCGCGCTGTGCATCCTCGCGCTGCTGCTCGGCGGTGAGCAGTTGGTCGCGGAGGCTGGCGATGGTGCGGTCGAGTTCGGCCTCGCGCTGCTGCAAAGTTTCGATCTGGGCACGCAGTTCGTGGATTTCGCGTTCGCGCAGCAGCGCGCCCTGCTTGGCGGCGCCGGAGCGCACCACGCGCACCCAGCCGGCGCCGACGCGCTCGCCCTGGCGGGTGATGACCGATTCGCCGTCGCCCAGCCCGGCCAGCAGCTGCCGCGCATCGACCAGGGTTTCGGCGACGTGGAGCTTGGACAGCATCCGCCGGATCGCCAGCGGGCCCTGCACTTTCGCGGCCAGCGAGGTCGGCGCGAACGCGTCGCCGCCGTCATGCCCGGATGAAGCTTGGGGCGACACCAGCGCGATGCGGCCTTCGCCGAGTTCGCCCAGCGCGTCGACCAGCGCCTCGGGCGCATCGACCAGCACGCCTTCGATCAATTGACCGAGCGCGCCTTCGACCGCGTTTTCCCAGCCGGATTCGACCTTCAGCACTTCGCCGACGCGGGCGGCGGAATCCAGACCGCGCTGTTTCAGCCACGCGACCGCGGCGCCCTGCTCCTGGCCCAGCGCGGCATGCTGCAGCGTTTCCAGCGACGACAGCCGGCCGCGCGCGGCCTGCGCCTGTTTGCGGACATCGGCCAGCGCGGCCTGTGCGTTGCGCACCTGATCCTGCACGCCGACCACGTTCTGCTTGCGCGTTTCGAGATCTTCGCTGAGCCCGTCGAGCGCGGCCTTGCGTTCCTCGTGCTGGAGTTCGAGACCGGCGAAGGCATCCGCCAACGTATCGAGGTCCAGTGCGCTGCGCTCGTTGTTGAGCTGTTCGCGGCGACGCTCGGCGTCCAGCGACTGGCGGTCGAGGTAATCGACCTTGGTGCGTTCGACATCGGCGGCGCGGGCGGCTTCGCTTTGCGCGCGGCTGTGCGCGTCCCAGCGCTGCTGCCAGTCGGCGAGTTTCGATTCGGCGTCCTGCAGCGCCTGCTGGCGGTCGGCATCGGCGTCCTTCAGCGCGTCCAGCCGGGGTTCGGCATCGGCGATTTCGGCGCGCAGCGCGTCGAGCCGGCTCTGGTCGCTTTCGATGTGGAGGCCGATTTCCGACAGCGCCTGCTGGGCTTCGTCGCGGGCGCGCTGCAGGCGCTGGCCGAGTTCGCGCTGGTGGGCGATCTGCTGTTCGATGCGGGCGAGCGTGCCGCCGACTTCGTAACCCGCGGCCTGGGCCTTGTTCAGCGCCTCGGCGGCGGCTTCGCGGCGCTCGCGGCCGGTTTCGATCTCGCGTTCGGCCTCGCGCTGCTCGGCGATGGTCTGCTGCAGCCGGGTTTCTTCCTGCGACAGGCCCTCGCGCAGCGCCTGCAACTGGGTGTCGAGCAGCCGGAATTCCAGCGCTTTCCACTCGGCATCCTTGATCCGGCGCTCGGCCTGGATCGACTGGTATTGCTCAGCCTGCTTGGCCTGCCGCGCGAGATGCTGCAGCTGTTTGCCGACTTCTTCGCGCAGGTCGTTGAGGCGGTCGAGATTCTCGCGGGTGTGGCGGATGCGGGTCTCGGTTTCCTTGCGGCGTTCCTTGTATTTGGAGATGCCGGCGGCTTCTTCCAGATACACACGGAGTTCTTCGGGCTTGGCCTCGATGACCTGCGAAATCATGCCCTGCTCGATGATCGAGTAGCTGCGCGGGCCCAGGCCGGTGCCGAGGAAGAGGTCGGTGATGTCGCGGCGGCGGCACTTGGTGCCGTTGAGGTAATAGTTGCTCTGGCCGTCGCGGCTGACCTGGCGCTTGACCGAGATTTCGTTGAACGCGGCGTATTCGCCGGTGATGGTGTGGTCGGCGTTGTCGAAGACCAGTTCGACGGTGGCCTGCGACACCGGCTTGCGCGCCGAGCTGCCGGAGAAGATCACGTCGGTCAACGAGTCGCCGCGCAGGCGGCTGGCCGCGCTTTCGCCCATCACCCAGCGGATGGCGTCGATGATGTTCGACTTGCCGCATCCGTTCGGCCCCACCACGCCGGTCATGTTCGTGGGCAGGTGCAGGGTGGTCGGATCGACGAAGGATTTGAAGCCGGAGAGCTTGATGGTGGAAAGACGCATGCGCTGATCGGTTACTCCGCCGGCCCGACCGGTGGAAGCCGGCGCCGGCGCAGGTAGAAATGGGTTGAGTTTCGAGCGCCAAGCGATTGATTCCACTGGCGACAATCCGGCCTGATCGCCGCATCGTCTCCGCAGTATATAGAACGTTGCCGCCTGCGAAGCTCAGCCGGCGGCAGTCAGCCTCAGACCGGTCGCCGGGTCGAAGACATGCCACTGTCCCGGGGCCGCGCGCAGCGGCTGGGTCCCGCCCGGCTCCGGCAGGTCTTCGGGCGCGAACCGTGCCACCAGGGCGTGCGGGCCATAACGCAGATAGGCGAAGGCTTCACTGCCGACCGGCTCGATCACCTCCAGCTCAGCCCCGAAGTGCGGCGTTTCGCCGGCAGGACAGCGCAACAGGTGCTCCGGGCGCAGGCCGATGTCGAGATCGCGGCCCAGCCATTCCGGGTCGATCTCCAGCCCCCGCAGGGGCAGCACCAGACCGTCGGCCAGATGCAGCCCCGGCGCCCCGCCCTCGGCGACCAGTCGCCCGCGCAGCACGTTCATCGCCGGGCTGCCCAGAAACGTCGCCACGAACAGATTCGCGGGCCGCCGGTACAGCGCCATCGGCGTATCGATCTGCTGGATCTCGCCGTCCTTCATCACCACGATCCGCTGGCCGAGGGTCATCGCTTCGATCTGGTCGTGGGTGACATAGACCATCGTCGCGGCGAGGCTGCGGTGCAGACGGGCGATTTCGGTGCGCATCGAGGTGCGCAGCTTGGCGTCGAGGTTCGACAGCGGCTCGTCGAGCAGGAATACCTTCGGCTGGCGCACCAGCGCGCGGCCCAAAGCGACCCGCTGGCGCTGGCCGCCGGACAGTGCCGCGGGGCGACGTTCCAGCAACGCAGTCAGTTCAAGCGTGTCGGCAGCCGCCTGGATTCGCGCGGCGATCTCGGCCTTGGGATGGCCGCGCAGTTTCAGGCCGAAGGCCAGGTTCTCGGCCACGGTCATGTGCGGATACAGCGCATAACTCTGGAACACCATCGCGATGTCCCGATCCTTGGGCGCCGTGTCATTGACGGTGCGCCCGTCGATGGCGAGCGTGCCATCGCTGATCGCCTCCAGGCCCGCGATCATCCGCAGCAGCGTGGACTTGCCGCAGCCCGACGGCCCGACCAGCACCAGCAGTTCGCCGTCGGCCACTTCGAAGCTCGCGCCGGTCACGGCGACATGCCCATCCGGATAGACCTTGCGAAGCCGATCGAGCACCACTGTCGCCATTTTCCGTCCTCAGTCCGTGACCGATTGCCCTACTTGCGAAACGGCGCCGATGCGCCGCGGATGCGAGGAGGTTACAGACCGGAAAGCTTGTTATAGTCTTCATGTAACCGTTTACATACCCCGTCCGCATCATGCCATCGAACTCGCCGCCGAGGAACCCCGCCGTGCCGCAGGCCCACGACAAGACCCATACGTTTCCGCCCGGCTTCCTGTGGGGCGCCGCCACCGCCGCGCACCAGATCGAGGGTTCGCCGCTGGCCGATGGCGCCGGTCCCAGCATCTGGACCCGCTTCGCGCACACGCCCGGCATGACCTTGAACGGCGACACCGGCGACGTGGCCTGCGATCACTACCGGCGCTGGAAGGACGACGTGAAGCTGATGCGCGAACTGGGCCTGCAGGCCTATCGCTTCAGCGTGTCGTGGTCGCGGATCCTGCCCGAGGGCATCGGCCGGGTGAACCAGGCGGGTCTCGATTTCTACTCGCAACTGGTCGACGAACTGCTGGCCAATGGCATCGAACCGCTGCTGACCCTCTATCACTGGGACATGCCCGCCGCGCTGGACGACAAGGGCGGCTGGCTCAACCGCGACTGCGCCGACTGGTTCGCCGAGTACGGCACGGTGCTGTACCGCACGCTCGACGGCCGGGTGAAGAAATGGGTGACGCTCAACGAACCCTGGGTGATCACCGACGGCGGCTATCTGCACGGCGCGCTGGCGCCGGGCCATCGCAGCAAGTACGAAGCGCCGATCGCCTCGCACAACCTGATGCGCGCGCACGGCGCCGCGGTGCAGGCGTATCGCGCCGAGGGCAAGCACGAGATCGGTCTGGTGGTGAACATCGAACCGAAATACCAGGCCACCAACAGCGCCGAAGATCAGGCCGCGACCCAGCGCGCGCACGCCTACATGAACGAGCAATACCTGCACCCCGCCCTGCTCGGCCGCTATCCGCCGGAACTGAAGGACATCTTCGGCGACGCCTGGCCGGACTTCGATCCCGAAGACTTCAAGCTGATCGTGCAGCCGCTGGATTTCGTCGGCATCAACTACTACACCCGCAGCGTCACCCAGGCCAACGACAGCTATCCGCTGAAGGCCGGCGCGGTGCGGCAGCCGCTGGGCACCTATTCCGAGACCGGCTGGGAAGTCTTTCCGCAGGGACTTACCGATCTGCTGCTGTGGTTCAAGAACACCTACGGCGACCTGCCGGTCTACATCACCGAGAACGGCGCCGCGTTCTTCGACCCGCCGGTCGCCGAGAACGGCCACATCTGCGATCCGCTGCGCATCAACTATCTGCACAAGCACCTGCGCGCGATCCACGACGCCATCGCGGCCGGCGTGGACATCCGCGGCTACATGGTGTGGTCGCTGCTGGACAATCTCGAATGGTCGCTGGGTTACTCCAAGCGCTTCGGCATCGTCCATGTGAACTACGGCACCCAGGAACGCACACCGAAAGACAGCGCGCTCTGGTATTCGGACGTGATCGGCAGTCACGGCCGCAAGCTCGACGAGCCGTCCCCTTATTGATTCCGCGTCGCCGATCCCGCTTCAACAGACCAGGCTCCACCGCTTTCCATGCACCCCCTCCCCCCTCTTGGGCAGGTGCGCCCGACGACACAGGCTCCTGGGTCGTCGGGTTTTTTTTGCGTACGCTTGGCTAACGCAATTCGATCGCGACCGTGCGCGTGCCGACCGGGATCCACAGCTCATCGCCGCGCCACTCCCCGGGCCGACCGTCGATGGTGATGCGCCCCGGCCGCGCATCCGTCAGCGGCCAAGGCAATGACGCGCCGCCGGCGGGAAGTGCGCTGCCCTCGGCGATCGTCAGGGTCAAATGCTTGTTTTCGCGGCGCAGCGCGTAACCGAACGACCCCTGCGGGGTGCGCAGTCCATCGATCGCGATGCCCTCGCCGCCCAACCAGCGCGCGGGTATGCCCGCGGCGAGCACCAGCCGGTCGTCGGCTTCG
>JAIMKJ010000018.1:0-15212 GCA_020692565.1 Thermomonas sp. | reverse complement strand
CGAACATGTCCAACGCCGAGCGCATGAAATCCGACGCCACCCAGGCGTGCGGCAGATCGCCGAGGAAGAACGGTTTGCGCGGTGTGCGCGAGACCACTTCGCCCCACTGGTTCCAGCCGCGCGGCGCGCGGTCGTCGAAGAAGAAACGGACGGCATCCCAGGCGCGTTCGCGCCAGCCCAGACGCACGAACGCACCGACGTTGCGCCATTCGTAGGGCGTGTAGTCCTTCCACTCGCGCTTGCCGTCGCGGCGCTGCTCGAATTCGCGCCAGTAACGCTCGAAGGTGTTGTGCAGCAGGTCCTGCGGCAGCCGTGCCTGCTCGCCGCCCGGCGCCAGCGCGATGGTGGTCGAAGTCGGATCGAAGTCGCCGAGCTCCGCTGCGCCGGGCAGATAATCGATGCCGTGGCGCGCGGTGGCCGCACGCAGCGAGGCGTCGAGATCGGCGCGGAACTCATCGCGCGCCGCCGCCATCCGCGCGGCATCGTCGCGCTTGCCCAGACGTTCGGCGATCCACACCGCATCCTTGTAACCGCGCAGCGCCCAGAAATTGTCCCAGTACGAATGCATCGGTTTGGCCGAATAACCTTCATGGCTGATCGATGCCGGCATCATGCCGTAGAACGCCGGATCGAGTGCGCGATTCTCTTCGGTACGCTCGCTGGCGCGCAGAGTTTCCATGTACGCAAATGCGCCCTGCACGTGCGGCCACATCGTCGTCAGGAAGGCATCGTCGCCGGTATGCCGCGCGTAGTCGGCGATGGCGAAGATCAGTTCACCGTGGCTGTCGTTTTCCGGCACCGGGTCGCTGCCGCGGTCATCCACGCAGCACGGCACCTTGCCGTTCTCGAACTGGTATGGCGCGTACCACTCGATGTATTCGCGTACGGCGTCCTCGCGGCCCATCCGCAGCAGACCTTCGGCGATCATCGCGCCGTCGCGGATCCAACTGCGCGCATACGAGCGCGTGCCCGGCTGCAGGCGCGGGCCGATGCGCGAGATCAGCTGATGCGCCAGCGCGGTGCGCAGCGTGTCGACCAGCGGCCGGCCTTCGTCGGGCACGACGAAGCGCACGCCGTCGAGTTTGCTGCGCCATTGTTCCGCAGCCATCGCCTGTCGCTGTTCGGGCGTGCAGGTTCCGCCTTCGCAGAACGGCGTGCCGGACATCGGGATCACCAGCGCGACCTCGCGCGATTCGCCCGGCGCGAGCCGCCAGCGATACAGCAGCGCGCCCGATGCGAGCCCGGTCGGATCGTCCACCGTAGTCGCCGACGGCAATGCGCCTGTCGCAAGATGCGCTGCGGCCATGCCGGCATCGAAGGGCGTCGCGAATACAGCGTCGGGCGCTTGCCCCGGGAAGACCCGCGCACGTCCATCCACGCTCGCGACGCCATCGTGCGCGAAGGCCAGCGATGCGATGCGGCTGACGCCCCCGGTGGTATTGAGGAACTGGCTGGGCGGATTCACCTGGAACGGCTGCACCGCGAGCGCCAGCGTGAAATCGCGCGCGGTCGCACCCTGATTGCGCAGCGCATAACGCGCGACGATCTGCGTTTTCGTCGATGGCGCCATCGACTCGTCCGCGAAGGCCGTCACCCGCAATCCCGCATCGGGATGCGACCAGTCGACGCTCGGGATCGGCAGATAGCCGTCCTGCAGGGATTGCGCGGTTTCGACGTCGGCCCAGCTCAGGAGTTTTTCGTCGACGATCACGAACGGCTCGATGCTGAATCCGCCTTTCGCGACTTCCACCGCGCCATCCTCGCCGATCAGCCCTTGCTCGGTGCCGCCGTCGATGCCGAGGATGGTCCAGTACGGTTGTTCGCCGCTGAAGCCGCGCGGGAAGCGACCGCGCGGCTGATCCTTCGCGACCGACGCGATGAAATCGTTCGGAATGGCCGCGAACGCCAGCGGTTCGACGTGTATTTCGGCGAGGGCCACGGACCTCTTGCCCGCATCGCGAATCTGGATAGCGAGATGGCGCGCTTCGGATTCCGGCAGCGCGATCCAGTCGCGTCCGCCGTCGCTGCCGACCACTTCGCGCAGCGTGCGCCACTCGCGACCATCGTCGGAAGCCAACACGGCGTATGCGGCCGGATGCGCATCCTCGACCCAATCGATGCGCAGCCCGCCGAATTCGGTCGGCGCGCCGAGATCCAGCGACAGCCGCTGCACGCCGGAGCCTGCACGCCAGACCGTAGCCGCATCGCCGTCGAATGCCTTGCTCGCATCGGGGGCAGCCGTGGTGGCGCTCGCGGAGGCGATCCGCGGTTCCATGACATCGGGCGGCAGCGCCGTGAAGCGCAGATCGTCCAAACAAACGGATCCTTTTCCGCCGACGCTGTTGTTGAGCGTGAACTCCAGCTTCGCGCTGTCGCGCAGCGCCGGGTCCGCGCCCGGCCCCCATGCCTTGCCGATATGCCTGCGTTTGTAGCGGACCGGCGTCCACTCGCGCGGGAATGCGTATTTCGGGCGATTGACCCACCAGACGTTGTCGCCGCTGGCGTCGATGAGTTTGAACTGCAGATCGTTGGCCGGCGATTCGCCGCGCAGCCGGAAGTCGAAGCGATAGTTGCCCGGATACACGATGGCGATATCGCGCTGCATCCCGACATAGCCGGAGACGCCGTTGAAGTCGTAATCCAGGCAAAGTGCGCCGCCATCGCTACGGATCGTCCCTGTCACCTGCGTCGATGCGATGACGCGCCACTGCGCGGGGTCGTCGAAGGTGTCGAGCGTGGCCGTGGCGTCTTTCGTCTGGCTCGGTGTCGTTGCGAAGGCCAGGAGAAGCAGCGCGCGGTGGAGCAGAATTTTCATCGGAAGCCTCTTGACGTACGAACGAAAAGTGCCAGGTAGAAAGCCCCGTGCCAGCCGTGGCATCGCATGACAGGCTTCCGGTCGCCCTGCCCGTGCATCCATGCACGGGCGTTCGCGGCCACGCGCGCCAGTGGCGCGCAAGCGTAGCCGCTCACCCTTTCACGCTGCCCAGCAGCAATCCCTGGATGTAATACCGCTGCAGCATCAGGAACAGCAGCAGCACCGGCATTACCGTCAGCACCGCGCCGGCCATCATCATTTCGACATCCTGGATGTGCTCGCGCGAGAGCGAGGCCAACGCCACCGGCAGCGTGTAGTTGGTCTGATCGGTCAGCACGATCAGCGGCCACATGAAGTCGTTCCAGCTGCCCATGAAGGTGAAGATCGCCAGCGTCACCAGCACCGGCTTGAGCATCGGCAGCACGATGCGGAAGAAGATGCGCCATTCGCCGGCACCGTCGATGCGCGCGGCCTCGAGCAGTTCGTCCGGAATCGAACGCGCGTACTGGCGTACCAGGAAGATGCCGAAGATCGACGCCAGCCCCGGCACCACGACGCCGGCATAGCTGTTCACAAGACCCATCTGCTTGAGCATCAGGAACAGCGGCAGCATCGCCACCTGCGAAGGAATCACCAGCGCGGCGAGCAACAGCTTGAAGATGCGCTCGCGGCCGGCGAAGCGCAGCTTGGCGAAGGCGTAACCGGCCATCGTATTGATCAGCAGCGACAGCACGGTGATCGCCGAAGCGACCAGCGCGCTGTTCGCGAAGTAGCCGCCCATGCCGATGCGATCGAACAGCGCGCGGTAATTGTCGAGCGTCACCGACGCGGGCAACAACGGCGGCGGGAAGCGGCTGGCGCCGCCCGCGGGCATGAACGAGACCGACAGCATCCACAGCAACGGCGCGAGGCTCAGCAGGGTCAGCGCGATCAGTCCGGCATGCACCAGCAGCGCATGGCCGCGCGATTCGCCGACGCCTCCGCGGACGGCCGCACTCATACCATTCCTTTTTTGCGCCCGAAGCGCATCATCGCGGCGGTGATCGCGAGAATGATCAGGAACAGCAGGAACGCCACCGCCGACGCGCGGCCCAGATTCCACCAGCGGAAGCCTTCCTCGAACATGAAATACAGCACACTGACCGTGCTCTGCAGCGGATCGCCGCGGGTCATCACGTACGGTTCGGCGAACAACTGGAAGTAGCCAGCCACGGTAATCACACCGACCACCATCAGCACCGGTCCGAGCATCGGCAACGTGATGTGCCAGAGCTGGCGACGGCGCGACGCGCCGTCGATCCGCGCCGCTTCGTACAGATCCTGCGGGATCGCCTGCAGTCCGGCGAGGAAGATCACCATGTTGTAGCCGAAGTTCTTCCACACCGCGAGCAGGATGATGGTGGGCATGGCCCACTGCGGGTCGCCCAGCCAGTCGATCGGCGCGATGCCGACATGGCCCAGCGCCCAGTTCACCAGCCCGTAACTGGAGTGGAACAGATAGCGCCAGATCACCGCGACCGCGACCAGGGTCGTCACCACCGGCGCGAACAGCGCGGTGCGGAAGAACGCCCGGAAGCGCGCGACCGGCGCGTTGAGCAGCAGCGCGGCCCCCAGCGATACCGCGATCGACAGCGGCACGCCGACGATCACGAAATAGAAGGTATTGCCAAGCGATTTCCAGAACAGCGGCGTCTGCAACAGTTCGGTGTAGTTGCCCAGACCGACGAAGCGCAGATTGCGCCAGTCGGCGAGCGCGTACAGATCGAAATCGGTCAGGCTGAGCAGCAGCGCGGCGAGCACCGGCAATCCGAAAAAAACGCCCAGCACGATCAGCGCAGGCGCCACGAATACCCAAGCGACCAGCGAGCGCTTCACGGCGCCGCCTCCGTCCGCGCCGCTTTCATGCGCGCCACGCGCTGCGATTCGACCCAGCGGCGTTTTTCCAGCAGCGCGTCGACGCTGGCGTCGAGCGCGCGCACCGCGTCGTCCTGCGATTGCCCGCCACGGACCACGCGCTCGCTGGTCAGCCGCATCTCCTGCACCACCCGCTCCCACTCCAGCACCTTGGGCGTCGGCTTTACGCGTTCCAGCTGATCGCGGAATGCCGCCGCGTACGGGTCGGCGCGCAGTTCCGGATGCTCCCAGGTGCTGCGCCGCGGCGGCAGGTCGCCGATCTCGGCGTGGAATTTCTGCTGGATCTCCGGTCGCGACAGGAACTCGACGAACTTCCACGCAGCCTCTTTGCGCGGGGAATCGCGGAACAGCACAAGACTGGTGCCGCCGGCGATGCCCGCACCCAATCCATCCGGGCCTGGCAAGGGCGCGGTGCCCCATGCATCCTTCAGATGCGCCGGCGCACGCTTGCGGAATTCGCGGATATTCCACGGCCCGGACACATAGAACACGAACATGCCGTTGAAGAATTCGTCCCAGACGTTGGAGATCTGCGTCTCCGACATCGGCGGCGCCAGCCCCTGCTCGAACATGCCCGCATAGAAACCCAGCGCGCGGCGGAACCCGGCGCTGTCGAGATTGCTGCGGCCATCGATCAGCAGCGGATCGTCCTGCTGCAACGCCAGCGACAGCAACTGCTCGAACTCGTTCAGCGGCAGCAGGATCGCGTATTGGTCCTTGCCGCGCTGGCGCTTGATCGCAGCCATCGCCGCGCTCCACTCCGCCCAGGTCTTCGGCGGCTGCGCGTAACCGGCCGCGGCGAGCAGATCCTTGCGGTAGAACATCAGCCGCGTATCGACATACCACGGCACGCCGTACAGGCGGCCATCGACGACATTGGTGTCCCAGATGCCCTCGAAATAATCGCTCTGCACGACGATGCCGGACGCATCGACGTACGGTTGCAGCGGCTCCAGCGCGTTCAACTCGGCGAATTCCGGCACCCATGTATTGCCGAGCTGGCAGAGGTCCGGCAGCGCATCGGCGGCGTAGGCGGTCAGCAATTTCTCGTGCGCCGCCGTCCATGGAATCTGCTGCAGTTCGACCCGCAGGCCGGGATGTTCGCGCTCGAACTGCGGGATGAGCTCACCGACGACCTCGGCCTCGCGGCCCATCGCCCAGAAGCGGATCGCGACGCGGTCGTCGGCCCGACGGCAGGCCGTCAGGCCGATCACCACGCACAACACGACCGCGATCAGGCGCATGGCCTACCTTACCGCGTCGCTGCAGGCGATGGCGTGGGCGACGGCGCGGCGAGCCATCCGCCGTCGAAACCCGCGCGTTCGAGCCCGCGACGGATATGCGGATTGCGCTTCATCACCTCCCAGACAAACCCGTCACGGTGATTGGCGATCATCGCGAGGATCGGCCCCTGGTCGATGCCGAGATAATCGCTCGCGAACCAGCCCTTCCCTGGCACGACCTTGCCGGTGACCAACGGAACGTCGTACTCGAAACTCGGATTGAACGAATCGAGAAAACCGTAGCGGCCGTAGAGATCGTCGCCGTAACGCGCGCGCATCGCTTCCGCCGCCGGCACGACCAGCTCCGGCGCAAACGGCAGCGACGCCAACGCGGCGGTCGGCGCCAGCGTGCCGTCGTCGAAACCATCGACCGGCCCCGGGCCGCGCGCGCTGTAGCCGCGGAACTCGCGCTGTTCGCCGCGATAGGTCTGCTTCGTGCCCTGCGGCCCGTCGCTGGCGGTCAATCCCCAGACCTCGCCGTCGTAGCCCTTCCAGCCCATCGGATTGGCGACCGCGTAAGCATGCTGCGCGAGCGTCGCGCGCCGGCTGTTCTCGAAATAGTCGAGGCCTTTGTCGCGCCGGCTTTTATCCCGCATGTACGAGTCCTGGATCCCGCGAAAATCGATCCAGACGTGGCTGTATTGATGGCCGAACTGCGGCCCGAAACGCAGATGCGTCTGCCCCTGGAATTCGCCCCAGTTGCGGTCGTAGGTCTGCGTCCACGCCTGCCATGCCTCCGGCTCGACCGGATGCGTGGGCGATCCCAGCGCCAGCACGTAGACCAGCATCGCTTCGTTGTAGCCGCGCCAGTCGTGGTCGAGGAAATCCTGCGTCTCCGGATTCCAGCCCATCGAGATCAGCGGCGCGCGCGGCCGCATCCAGTCCCATTCGACGCGGCGGTACAACTGGTCGGCGATGTCGCGGATCTCGCGCTCTGCGGCATCGTCGCGGTCGTAATAACTCTGGGCGAACAGAATGCCCATCATCATCAGCCCGGTATCGACGCTGGACAACTCGACCCACTCGGCGAAGCGCTGCCCGCTGCGCATGTCGAGGAAGTGGTAATAGAAGCCGCGATGACCGGCCTTTCCCGTCGCCTCGGGTCCGGCCGGCGCATCGCGGAGGAACTTCAGTGTCGTCAACGTACGTGCGGTCGCCTGTTCGCGCGTGATCCACGTGCGCTCGACGCCGATGGGATAGGCGGTCAGCGCGAAGCCGATCGCCGCGATGCTGGAGAACGGCCGCGACGGATGCCGATCCGGCGCGAGGCCGTTATCGGCATTGGTGGTGTCCCAGAAGAAATCGAAGGTGCGGCGTTCGATGTCGTCGAACAGCGGCGGCAAAGGCGTCGCGGAGACTGCAGCCGGCGGCGGGATTGCTGCGACCTCGGGCGTTTCTTCTGACGCGGTACAGGCAGCCAGCCATGCAGACGACAGGCACAACATGGATATGGCGGCAGCGCGGAATGGCGAACGGCTCAAACGGATCTCCTGTCGCGGGGGAAAACATCGGCCGTCCGGGACAGACCGGACGGCCGATGAAGAACGATTACCGCAGCATCACCAGACGAGGCCGAGGGTCAACTTGAAGGTACGCGTCGGACGTTCGATGCCGTCGCCGGTGCGGCGACCGAAGTTCGCATCCGGATTGCCGTCGAAGCCGCGCCAGTTCGAATACTCGCCGGGGCTGTAGTTCCGCCAATTGAAGACGTTGATGAAGTCGCCGCGCACGCGCAGCTTGACGTCGGTGCCGGTGTCCCACTCTTTCTGCAAGGCCACGTCGAACTGTTTGTAAGCGACGGTACCGTCCGGACGATACGGATCGAAATAGCAGTTGCCCGGCGCGGTCGTGGCGAAACAATTGATGGCTTCGACCGACTTCGGGCTGGCCAGAATCAATTTCGCCGATGCGGTGATGCCCCAGAAATCGGCGATGCCGGTGGCGACCAGGCGATGTTTGGAAACGCCCAGCGCATCGGTGAACGAGACGCCATCGAGGTTCGGATAATCGAACGAGAACTGGTCGGAATTGCTGCGGTTTTCCTCGGCGTCGCTGTAGGTGTACGCGAAGCTCACGCCCCAGTGCGATTCGCGGGTGTAGGGCTTGTCCAGCGACAGCAGCAGCGAATTCAGCCTGGTTTCGACCGCGTTGTCGCCGAGGAAGAACCGTCCCCAACCCGGCAGCGATTCGTTCCACGGCTGGCCGCCCCAGTCGAGCGCAGGATTGTTGCGGAACTCGCCGTTCGGATAGCGATTGCCCATCGTGAACAGGATGCCGTCGTGGCTGCGGACGTGCATCAGGGTGACCGACGAATTCCAGTCGTGGCCAAACATCGCGAACGCATTGCGCATGCCGATGCTGAACTGGTCGGAATACGGCGTCTTCAGATCGTTGTTGATCAGGAACACTTCTGCGCCGTTGGACGTGCCCGCGACCAGCGCGGCGAGATTGGCCGGATCCAGATAGCTCGGGTCCCAGTCGAAGCAGGTCGGGCCGACCGTGCACGTGTGGCCCGGCGTATTGAAGTTCAATTCGTAACGCTGGAACGCGAGCCGGTATTTCTCGTACGACAGATAATCGAACTGGTTGCGGTTGTAGGAGCGTCCGGCGCCGCCGAAGATCACATGGCGTTCATCGCCGCCGAGATCGTAGGAGAAGCCGACCCGCGGCTGCCACGCGTCCTTGAATGCCTTGCGGTTGCCGCCGGTGCTGATGTAATCGTTGTAGTCGTAATCGACGTTGGCGTTGTTGATGTTCGGCCAGGCCTGCAGTGCGCTCACGAGGCTGGCGGGGGTCACGTGATCCTCGTAGCTCGGCGTGCTTTCGTAATCCCAGCGCAGACCGAGGTTGAGGGTCAGGCGATCGGTCACGTCCCAGTCGTCCTGCAGATAGATACCGAACTGCTTGCTGTCGGAATCCACCGTCGTGGGATAGCCGTTGCCCGAGGCCGAGAACTGCACGAAATACGGCACCGTGAGGCTGCGCAGACCGTCGTAGCGGAACTGCGGCGAGGACGGACTCTGCTCGAACGCACTGATGTCGATCTGCTTGTATTTGATGCCGGCCTTCAGCGTGTGGCCTTCCCAGCCGAAGAACGTGAAGTCGTTCTGCAGCGAATAGCCTTTTTGCCCTTTGTCCTGGAAGTCGCCGCCGCCGCCGGTGCGGATGATCTGGTCCATGCCGGGATTGTTGTTGGCCTCTTCGCCGGCGCGAGGGATGAACAACAGATAGCCGTTCTCGTTGGAAGCGGCGCGAGGCGCGAAGCTGCTGTCCTCGAACGTGATGTGGGCGTCGTTCAACCAGTGGGTCGCGTTGTACTGGTGACGCAGGTCGATACGCGTTTCTTCGCCGGTCTTCACGGTGCCGCTGGACAGCAGATTCTGTCCGCCGATGCTGGTCAGCTCATCTTCTTCGCGGCGCTTGACGCTGAGTTCCAGCAAGTGGTCGTCCGCAGGCGTCCAGCTGAGCTTGCCGAAATACAGGTCTTCGCGGAACGGGGAGTTGGTGGTGCTGCGCGCTTCGTCCTGGAATTGCAGCGGCAGATCCTCGATCTCCAGATTCCTGCCCGGATCCACGCGGCGCGCATCGTCCCGGTCTTTCGCTTCGTAGGAGACGAAGAAATGCATCCGGTCCTGGATGATCGGCCCGCCGAACGCGACGCCGTACTGCAGATCCTTGGTGTCGGCCTTGCGGTCCAGGCCCTTGTCTTCGCGGATGGTCCTGGAGACCCACTCGCCGTCCGAGCTGTCCCAGAAGAAGCTGCCCTTGAATTCATTGGTGCCCGATTGGGTGACCGCGGTGACCGCGGCGCTGCTCAACTGGTCGTATTCGGCCTTGTAGTTCGAGGTGATGACCTTGTACTCGGCGATACTGTTCTGCGGGAACGGATTGCCGCGACTGGAATCCTGTCCGGTGATGCCGCCCTTGAGGATGTAGTCCTTCTGGCCGACGCCGTCGATGAAGACATTGATGCCGTTCGATAGCTGCGCGCCGCTGCGCAGGTTGCTGGAGCCCTCGGTACCGGTCGTGAAGACCACACCGGGCACGATGTCCGCGAACGCCAGGAAATGGCGCGAATTCTGCGGCAATGCTTCGATCTGGCGGTTGCTGAGATAGGTCGCGATCTCCGAGGTCTTGGTTTCGACCAGTTGCTGGCCGACCACCACGACCGTATCGAGTTCACCGGTCGCGCCCTCCGCCGGCTGCGCCACGCGCGCCGGATCGAGGGTCACGGTTTCGCCCACGCGCAGGGTGACGTTGCGGGTGATGGTCTCGCCGCCGGCTTCGATATTGATGCGATAGGTGCCCGGCGGCAGGCCGGGCAGCGCGTAACCGCCGCTGTCGCCGGCTTCGACGCTGCGGCTGAAACCGGTAGCGACGTTGGTCGCGGTGATCCTGGCGTCGGCCGCGGCCTGGCCGCGGACCGTGGCGCCGGTGGACTGCGCGAGCACTGCGGGCGTTGCCCAGATCAGGCAGCTCGCCAGTGCGCAGCTCAGCAATGTGCGCTCGAACCGGCGCTGATGCGGACGACGTTGTTCGTTCATGGTGTCACCCCTCCCGAGGGTGTTGGTATCTCTGGTTTCGAGCACGCTTGGTCTTGTTGTCTGTAACCGATTACATCCAAATTCAAAAAAAAGCGTTCCGGTTATCCGTCTCCACCCGGTCGCATGGCCGGACGGTCGGTACCGACGCGGCGGCTGGAGTCGCGCTCGATCAACGCCGGCACCAGCGGTGCGAGACGTTCGCCCACGTCTTCTCCGTTCTGCAGGGCGAGCAGCAGGCGCATCGCGTGCGCGCCCAGCTCGGGCATGTTCACGCGCATGGTCGTGAGCGAAGGTGCGACGTAGCGCGCGATCGGAATATCGTCGAAACCGGCCAGCGCGATCTGTTCCGGAACCCGCACGCCGCCTTGGGTCAAGGCGAACAGACAGCCCAGCGCCATCATGTCGTTGGCGGCGAACACGGCATCGGGGCGTTCGGCCGATTCCAGCAGCATCTGCCCGGCCTGATGTCCGGAAGATTCGCTGAAATCGCCGGGCAGCACCCAGGGCTCGGCGGTCGGATCGGCCTCGAGGATCGCGTCGCGGTAGCCGCGCAGGCGCTCGAAGGCGTCGAAATTGTTGGGTGGGCCGGCGATGAACGCGATCCGGCGATGCCCGGCGGCCAGCAGGTGCGCCACCATCGCCCGCGCCCCGCCGTAATTGTCGATGCCGAACGCGATGTGGTCGGATTCGGTCGGCTGCGAATTGATCAACACCGCCGGCAGCGCGGCCAGGTTTTCGCTGAGGAAATCGATATTGCCCACGTGGGGCGACATCACCAGCAGGCCGTCGACCCGGCCGCGCATCGCGCGCAAGGCGGACGCCTGTTCCTCCGGATGGCCGTGATAGCTCGACACCAGCAGGTGCAGGCCGCAGTCGCGGGCGACGAGGTCGATGCCGCGGACCAGTTCCGAGAAGAACTCGCCGTGCAGATCCGGCAGCACCACGCCGATGGTGTGGGTGCGGCGGCTGCTGAGGCTGCGCGCGGCGTGATGCGGGCTGTAGCGCAGCTCGTGCGCGACCGCCAGCACCCGGCGACGCACGGCTTCGGCCACATTGTCGTGCCCGTTGATGGCGCGCGAAACCGTCGCCACCGACACCTTCGCCGCACGTGCCACATCTTTGATCGTCACGCTCAATGCATTCGTCCCGGAATCAGTGAAGGAGGAGATCGCGCCGAGGAAATGTAACCGTTTTCATCAAATCGTGTAAAGCATTCGCAGCGGCCGTTTCCAGTGCTCACGCATGCCATGTAAACAACTGATTATATTGATGATTGACATGAGCAAGAACCGTGCGCGGACACTGCGGAAGATGCTGCATCGCAACAACTGCGGCGGTTCAATCGCTCGCCTGGATCGAAAGCGCGTGGATATCGGTCTGCATCAGATCGCCCAGCGCCGCGTAGACCGCGCGGTGGCGCGCCAGAGGCGCCATGCCGGCGAAAACGGGGCTGACCACGCGCACCGTGAAGTGTCCGCGCCCGTCCTTCGCGCCCTCATGCCCGACGTGGCGATGACTGTCGTCGATGACCTCCAGCGCACTTGGCGCGAACGCGACCTGCAGCAGATCGCGGATCGCTTCGACCCGCGCCTCGCGGGGCAGCGGACCGGCCGCGCTCATGGCAGCACCTGCCTGAACGGGCGCACCTCGACCCGGGCGTAGACGCCGGCATCGACATAAGGATCGGCATCGGCCCAGACGCGGGCGGCATCGAGCGATTCGAACTCGGCGATGACGATGCTGCCGCTGAATCCTGCCGGACCCGGGTCTTCGGCGTCGATCGCGGGGCACGGACCCGCCAGCAACAGACGGCCGGCATCCTTCAGGGCGAGCAAACGGGCCAGATGGGCGGACCGCGCCTCCATCCGCCGGTCCAGCGATTGCGGGGCGTCGTAGCCCTCGATGGCGTACCACATACTTATATGTCTCTCTGTGCGGATGCTGCGGCACAGGATAGTGGATCGCTGCCGCCCCTGCCCCGCACGGCCGGTGGCGATCACGGATGAACAGCGCCGGCTGGACAGCGGCGCGCCCAGCCCGTACTCTTGGCAACGCATCGTTTCGAAGCCGGCTGCTGCGACCCATCGAATCCACGCAGGCGCTGCCAAGCCAGCACCCGCATTCGATCCGCCGCCCCCACCCGGCACTGGCCCACGACACTACCGCTCACGCCCCCGCCTCCGGCACGGGATGACGCTGGATGGTGCGGTCGTAGCCCTTTTCGTCCTGATTCTGTGTCTGTCTTGCATGGTACGCGCCAGCTCTTGCGTGGCATGCGCGTTCCGACGTTCAACCTGTTGCCGTGACGCCCGGCCTGCGGTTCACCGCGTCCCCGGACGACAGCAGCGACGTGTCGCCCGGATCGGCCCGAAGAGGCTGACCACGCCACGCACACCGTGATCGCCGAGCACGCGATCATGCCCGCGATCGCCGTCTGCCCGGCATCTCAGCCGCTACCCGCCATCGCTGTCGAATGCAGAACCCGCAATGATCCCTGCCGTCAAATGACCCCGCTGTCGAATGACCACTGAAACCGCGCCCGACGTGCCTGCTCCCGCCGAGGCGGCCGACGCGCACGCTCAGCAGCCGGCTCCGCAAGCGAATGCCCCGCAGCAGCACGCGCCGCAGCAGCATGAAATGCGGCTGGCGACGGTGCTGGGGCAACCTGTATTGCAGATTCCGCAGGATCTCTACATCCCGCCGGATGCGCTGGAAGTCATCCTCGAAGCCTTCGAGGGGCCGCTCGACCTGCTGCTGTACCTGATCCGCCGCCAGAACCTGGACATCCTCGACATCCCGGTCGCGGAGATCACCAAGCAGTACGTGAGCTACATCGGCGTCATGCACGAGATGCGCTTCGAACTGGCCGCCGAATACCTGGTCATGGCCGCAATCCTGGCCGAAATCAAATCGCGGATGCTGCTGCCCCGCCCGCCCAGCGACGAGGGCAACGAGGACGACCCCCGCGCCGACCTGGTCCGCCGGCTGCAGGATTACGAACGTTTCAAACAGGCCGCCGAAGACATCGACGCGCTGCCGCGGATGGAACGCGACACCTCGCCGGCCGCCGCCTTCCTGCCCGACCGCGCCAGCGTCAAGCTGCCGCCGGCGGTGCAACTGAAGGAAATGCTGCTGGCGCTGCACGACGTGCTCAAGCGCGCCGAGCTGTTCACCGGCCACGCCATCAAGCGCGACGCCCTGAGCGTGCGCCAGCGCATGACCGACGTACTGACCCGCCTCGGCGACGGCAGCTTCCACCGCTTCGAGTCGCTGTTCGACGCGCGCGAGGGCAAGCTCGGCGTTGTCGTCACGTTCCTGTCCATTCTCGAACTGGCGAAGGAACAACTGCTCGACATCGTCCAGGAAGCGCCATTGGCGCCGATCTACGTGAAGTCGCTGGCGACCGGCGAAGACGGCGACACCGTCGTACCCGACCTGAGCAGCGAGTTCGACGACGATATCGTCGAACCCACATCGGCGGCGACGGCCGCCAACGACGACCCGCAGGCATGACCCGCGCCCTGCGTGGATTGTCCTGCCCGCGTCGGCGGCATCGACGACATACCCGCACGATCTAGAACCGGACCCCATGGATCAACACTTCATC
Organism: Thermomonas sp.; assembly: GCA_020692565.1. GTDB lineage: Bacteria > Pseudomonadota > Gammaproteobacteria > Xanthomonadales > Xanthomonadaceae > Lysobacter_I. The sequence continues at coordinate 1,049 of JAIMKJ010000018.1, read as the reverse complement.
ACCCGCATCGTCGAAGCCGCCCTGCTCGCGGCCAACCAACCGCTGACCATCGTGCAGATGCGCGGTTTGTTCACCGTCGACGAGCCGGCGCCGGAAGGCAGCATCGAACAGGCGCTGACCGATCTGCGCGCGAGCTGCGACGGCCGCGGCATCGAACTGGCCGAAACCGCGTCCGGCTATCGGTTCCAGGTGCAGGCCGACGTCCACGCCTGGGTCGCGCGCCTGTGGACCGAGCGCCAGACCAAGTACACCCGCGCTACGCTGGAAACGCTGGCGATCATCGCCTACCGCCAGCCGATCACCCGCGGCGAGATCGAACAGGTCCGCGGCGTGGCGGTCAGCAGCAACATCATCAAGGCGCTGGAAGAGCGCGAATGGATCCGGGTCATCGGCCATCGCGACGTGCCCGGTCGCCCGGAGCTGCTGGGGACGACCAAGGGTTTCCTCGATTACTTCGGCCTCAAGAGCCTGGACCAACTACCGCCGCTGTCGGCGCTCAAGGATTTCGGCGAGCTCGACCCGCAGTTGTCGTTCACCGACCCGGATGCGCCGAAACCCGAGGCCATCGTCGCCAGCGTGCACGACGACGCCGAGCAGGATGACGCAGAACAGGATGATGCCGGGCAGGCCGACGCCAGCGGCTCCGATCCGGCCGATGACGAAGACCAGACACACGACCCAGACAATATCGATACCGTCGCCGATAGCGCCGACGAAGACGCAAGCGATAACACCGACACAAGCACCAACGAAAGCACGACTGAACACCATAACGACGACGCCATTCCGGCGTCCGACGACACCCACACCGCCCTCGTCGACGACGACGACAGCACCGGAGCCTGACATGAAAGAAAAACGCCCCACCACCCTCTCGCTCAAACGCGAGAAGGACGCCCCCGCCGAAGCCCCGCGCCTCGAAGAACGCCTGCACAAGGTCCTGGCCCAGGCCGGACTGGGCTCGCGCCGCGCACTGGAGCAGCGCATCGCCGAAGGCATGGTCAAGGTCAACGGCGAAGTCGCCCAGACCGGCATGAGCGTCAAGGGCG
>JAIMKJ010000017.1:39211-75631 GCA_020692565.1 Thermomonas sp. | reverse complement strand
CCTGATCCACGGCGGCCCGCAGGGCAGCTTCGGCGACGGCTGGAGCTACCGCTGGAACCCGCAGACCTACGCCGGTCAGGGTTACGCGGTGGTGATGATCGATTTCCACGGCTCCACCGGCTACGGCCAGAAATTCACCGATTCGATCACCGGCCACTGGGGCGACCGTCCGCTGGAAGATCTGCAGAAAGGCTGGGCCGCGGCGCAGAAGAAATACGCGTACCTCGACGGCGACCGCGCCTGCGCGCTGGGCGCCAGCTACGGCGGCTACATGATCAATTGGCTCGCCGGCAACTGGTTCGACAACAAGGGCAATGCGCCGTTCAAGTGCCTGCTCAACCACAACGGCGTGTTCGACACCCGTTCGATGGGCCTGGTCACCGAAGAGCTTTGGTTCACCGAGTGGGAGTTCGGCGGCCCGGTGCACGAGAAACCCGAAGGTTACGAGCGCTTCAATCCCGCGCGCCACATCGGCAAGTGGAAGACGCCGATGATGGTGGTGGCCGGCCAGAACGATTTCCGCGTGCCGATCGATCAGAGTCTGTCGACGTTCACCGCCCTGCAGCGCCGCGGCATCGAGTCGCAGCTGCTGTATTTCCCGGACGAGAACCACTGGGTGCTGAAGCCGCAGAACAGCCTGCAGTGGCACGACGCCGTGCATGCGTGGCTGAAGAAACATATCGGACCCTGAAAGCGGGCTTCCAGGCGGGCGCCCGAGGTCGGCGCCCGTTCCGACGAACGAAAGGCCCCGGTGTCCCGGGGCTTTTCGTTACCGGGTTGCGATGCGCTCAGGGCACCGGGCAGCCATTGCGATACAGGCAGATTTCGTAGCGGGTATAGCAGTCCTGGCCGCCGGCCGACAGGCAGGCCACGTACTGGTTCCAGCACTGGGTGCAGCGGGGATTGACCGCGGCATCGGCGAGGGCGCTTGCGGTCAACAGTACGAAAGCGCACATCGCGGCGGCGGGTTTGAACAGGCGTCGTTTCATTGCGGATTCCTTTTCGCGCGAAGGGTCCCCTGTGCGTCCACCATACGCCTCGGGCGAAGCGGGTTCATGTCCAGGCGCACACTTCCGGCCGGTCGCCGGCACGTGCATGCGGCCACGCGCTCGGGCATGATCCATCGTTCGTCACGATGTCCGGATACCTACGCCCATGCTCGCTCCCGATACCGTTCCCGCCGGCCCGCCGCCGATGATCGCCAACGATGCGGTGGTTCTCGGCATCCTGGCCGTCATTCTCGGCCTGGTGTTCTGGACCTCTTCGCGCGAGAGCGGATTCTGGAAGAAGTTCTACGGCATCGTCCCGGCGCTGCTGCTGTGCTATTTCCTGCCGTCGGTGCTCAACTCGCTCGGCGTGATCGATGGCAAGACCTCGGGTCTGTATCCGATGGCGCGCGACTATCTGCTGCCCAGCGCGCTGGTGTTGCTGTGCGTCGCCATCGACTTCAAGGCGATCCTCCGGCTGGGGCCGAAAGCGGTGGTGATGTTCCTCACCGGCACCTTCGGCGTGATGCTCGGCGCGGCGGTCTCGCTGCTGGCGATGCAGGCGATCCATCCTGAGACCGTGGCCGGCGAGACCTGGCGCGGCATGACCACCGTGGCCGGATCGTGGATCGGCGGTGGCGCCAATCAGGCGGCGATGAAGGAAATGTTCCAGGTCGACGCCACCGTGTTCGGGCAGTTCGTCGCGGTCGATGTGCTGGTCGCGAACGTCTGGATGGCGGTGCTGCTGTTCCTGGCCGCGCGCCACGTGGCCTTCGACCGCTGGACCGGCGCCGATACCACGGCGATCGACGACATGAAGCGGCGGATCGAGACTTATCAGGCCGAACATACCCGCAACCCGTCGTTGACCGACCTCATGCTGATCCTCGCGTTGGGCCTCGGTGCGACCGGTCTGGCGCATGCCATCGCCGACCCGTTGGTCGCGTGGATCAAATCCCTGCCGGCCGAGTGGCGGCTGCAGGACTACAGCCTGACCGCGCGATTCTTCTGGATCACGATGCTGGCGACCACCATCGGCCTGCTGCTGAGCTTCACCCGGGCGCGCAAGCTCGAAGGCGCCGGCGCTTCGAAGATCGGCTCGGTGATGCTGTATGTGCTGGTCGCGACCATCGGCATGCAGATGGATCTCGGCGCGCTGCTCGAACGCCCCTGGCTGTTCGCGCTGGGCCTGATCTGGATCGCCACGCACGCCGTGCTGATGATCGGCATGGCCAAGCTGATCCGCGCGCCGCTGTTCTTCATGGCGGTCGGTTCGCAGGCGAATATCGGCGGCGCGGCTTCGGCGCCGGTGGTCGCCAGCGCGTTCCATCCGTCGCTGGCGCCGGTGGGCGTGCTGCTTGCGGTGCTGGGGTATGCGCTGGGGACGTATTGCGCGTACATGGTGGGGTTGATGTTGCAGTGGATGGTGTGATCAGGGTTTATTCTGTTCGTACAATTCCGATATCGATATGTCGGTTTTGCGGGTAACGCTTGGAACCTTTTCCGCGCTGGGGCGCGGGTCACTTTCTTTGTCGCACTGCGCCGCGTGCGGCGCGAACGGCGAAGCCGGCCCGAAGGGCCTGCCCCGTACTTGATACGGGGGCGAGCGCCACAGGCGCGAGTCAAGTACGTAGGAGGGCCTTCAGGCCCGAGCTTCAGACCGCAAACCCGACCAAAAGCCAGCTCGGGGCTAAAGCCCCTCCTACGCAAGCACAGCTACGGATTCAAGCTTGTTGGTTACTTTCTTGACTTGCGCACGCGGCGCAGTGCGACAAAGAAAGTAACCCGCGCGCCAGCGCGGAAAAGATTCCAAGCGTTACCCGCAAAACATGCTCACCGAAATGGATTTCCAAAAAAACGGGCCGCAATGCGACCCGTTTTCGTGGAACCCTGAAGCCTATCCAAGACCTACCTGCCGGCCTTGGCAGCCCCACCAGCACCCGCAGCCTTCCCCCCGATATGCCGGGCGAAGAAATCCAGCATCTCGGTATAGAGCTTCAGCTTGTTCTCGTCCTTGTAGAACCCGTGCATCTCGCCGCTGGTGATCATCATGCCCTCCGGCGTGTTGCCCGCGGCGATCAACGCCTTCTGCATCGCCTCGGTATTTTCCGGCGGGCAGCGCGGGTCGCGCGCGCCGGCGGCCAGATACACCGGGATCTTGATCTTGTCGGCATGGTTCACCGGCGACATCGCGTCGCGTTCCGCCTTGGTCTTGCCCAGCGCGCGCTGCATATACAGTCGGCCACCGTCGGACCGGCTGGTATCGCTCTTCGTCATCTGGATCTCGGCGTCGTACGCGCCCACGTAGCCGAAAGCGCACTTGAACAGGCCTTGTTCGCGCGCTGGCGCCATCATCGACGCATAGCCGCCGAAACTGCCGCCATAGATGCAGACCCGGTCCTTGTCCGCGTAACCCTTGTCGATGGTCCAGCGCGTGGCGTCGATGATGTCGTTCATGATGCCGGTCGCCCAGGTGCCGTAGGCCATGTCCTGGAAGCCTTTGCCGAAGCCGCCGGAGCCACGGAAGTTGATCTGCAGCACCAGATAGCCGCGGCTGGCCAGCAGTTGGCTTTCCCAGTTGAAATCCCAGTCGTCGCGCGGGCCCATCGGGCCGCCGTGCACGTTGACGATCATCGGCAGATGCTTGCCGTCGCTGCCGTTGGGCACGGTCAGATAACCATAAATCTTCAGGCCATCGCGGGTGGTGAGCGAGATCGGTTTCACGCTGGCCATGCGCTTGCTGTCGATCCACTTGCGCTGCTGCATGAGGAAGCGGGCCTTGTTGCTCGCGCGGTCGTACAGATACAGCTCGCCGGGATTGCTGTCGCTATGGACCTGCACGATGATCTGGCTGCCGTCGCGGGTGGCGCTGGAGAACGCGATCGCCTGTCCCGGGAACGACGCCGCCAGCGACGCGTACAACTGCGCGTCCGCGTGATCCTTCTCCAGCATCGTGATCTCCGGCGCGCCGGCCGCGGTGACGATGCCCAGCACCACGTCGCTGCCGTCGACCGAAGCAATGTAGCCGGCCGGATCCGACACCGGATCCTCGAACAGGGCGTCGAACTTGCCGGTGTTCTTGTCGATGGTGCCGAAGGCGATGGGCGCCTTGCCGTCGTTCTCGGTGGCGTAGATGCGACCGTCCCGCGAACTGCTGAACACGCTCAGCGATTTGCCCGAGGATTTGGCGCTGTTGACCAGCGTCCAGTCGCCGTTCTCCTCGCGCCGGTAGAGCTCGGTGCTTTCGTCGTATTCGCCAGCGTCGTTCTTGTAATCGCGGCATACGGCGAAGCGCGGCTTCTTCTGCGCGTCCAGCGCGATCCCGCAGTTTTCGCGCGGCGCGCGGCCGAGGCCTTTCCAGCGCCCGCTGAGGGTATCGACTTCCACGACCTCGGTATTCACGCCCTCCGAGGAGCGCGGGTAGCTCACCGACATCAGGATCTTGCCGTCGTCGTTCTGCGGGTTGTCCAGCAGGTTGAAGCGGGCGTCCTGCAGATCGCGCGCGCCTTTCTTGCCCATTTCCAGGAACCGCGGCATCGAACCATCGGCGTTGACCGTATACCACTCGCCGGTGCCGAACGGCTGCGCGAACCGGCCGACCTTGCGCACGGAGGTGAACATCAGCCGGTCCGGGCTGACCCAATGGAAGGCGCCGACGCTTTTTTCGTTGGGCAGCTGATTGACCTTCATGATGCTCATGTCGCGCGTGCGCAGCACGGTCAGCACATCGATCTCGCCGCGATCCACGGTCATCGCCAGATACTCGCCGGTCGGCGAAATCTTCACGCTGCTGTAGGTCGGATTGCGCACGAAATCCATCACCGGAATATCGGCGGGAACATCGATGGGTGCTGCGGCGTTGACGGTGTGCGCGACGCAGGCGAGGGCGAGCGCGATGACGGTTCGATGCATGGAGATTCCCCGGAACGGACGATTGAAGACGAAAGGCGCGACGCCAGTCCCCGGCGGCGCGCGAGGACGATCCTAGCGCAAAACCCGGCGGCCGGGCTTCATTCGCCGCGCCTCAGCAGCAGCGCGACGCCCCGCGTCCGTAGCGGGCTTCCAGCCGGTTGGCGAAGAACGCCTCGCGGGTCATCGGTGGCGTGTCCGGATGCATGCGGCGCATGTGCGCCACGTACAGGTCGTAGTCGGGCACGCCCACGATCAGGCGCCCGGTCTGCGCCAGGAACCGCCACAGGCTGCGCAGGCGCTCAGCGAACTGCATCGATGGCGACATAATCGCTCTCCAGCACGCTCGGCTGCGCCTGCCGGCGCGCGATCAGCGCGGCGCGCACGCCGAAGACCAGCATCAGCGTGACCACGCTCATGAACAGCACGCACAGCGCGGCGTCGAGCTGGTTGTTGAAGACGATCCGCTCCATGTCCTGCAGCGACTTCGCAGGCGCCAGCACCTCGCCGGACGCCAGCGCCGCGCCGAACTTGTCGGCGTTGGCGAGGAAGCCGATCTTCGGATCGGCATGGAAGAGTTTCTGCCAGCCCGCGGTCATCGTGCAGACCAGCAGCCACACCGTCGGCACCGCCGGGATCCACAGGTAACGCTCGCGCTTCATCTTCACGATGACCACGCACACGAAGATCATCGCCATGCTCGCCAGCATCTGGTTGGCGATGCCGAACAGCGGCCACAGCGTATTGATGCCGCCCAGCGGATCGACCACGCCCTGGTACAGGAACCAGCCCCAGCCGGCGACCGCCAGCCCGGTGCAGACGATGTTCGCGGTCCAGCTTTCGGTGCGGCGGAAGGGCGCGTACACCACGCCGATCACTTCCTGGATCATGAAGCGCGCCACGCGCGTGCCGGCGTCGATGGTGGTGAGGATGAACAGCGCCTCGAACAGGATGGCGTAGTGATACCAGAACGCCATCATCCCGCTGCCGCCGACCAGGCCGTGCAGGATCTGCGCCATGCCCACCGCCAGCGTCGGCGCGCCGCCGGTGCGCGACAGCACCGTGGATTCCCCGATTTCGTTCGCGGTCGCGGTCAACATCTCCGGCGTGATCACGAAACCCCAGCTGGAAATCGCCGCCGCCGCCGATTCCGGCGTGGTGCCGATCAGCGCCGCCGGCGAATTCATCGCGAAATACAGGCCCGGATCCAGCACGCAGGCCGCGATCAGCGCCATGATCGCGACGAACGCTTCCATCAGCATGCCGCCGTAGCCGATCACCCGCGCATCGCGCTCGTTCTCCAGCATTTTCGGCGTGGTGCCGCTGCTGATCAGCGCATGGAAACCCGAGATCGCGCCGCACGCGATCGTGATGAACAGGAACGGGAACAGCGACCCCGAGAACACCGGGCCGCTGCCGTCGATGAACTTCGTCATCGCCGGCATCTTCAGATCCGGCATAGCGAACAATATCGCCACCGCCAGCAGCACCACCGTGCCGATCTTGAGGAAGGTGCTGAGGTAATCGCGCGGCGCCAGCAGCAGCCACACCGGCAGCACCGCCGCCACGAAGCCGTAACCGATCAGCATCCACGCCAGCGCCTTGCCGTCGAACGTGAAGCGCGGCCCCCAGACCGCCGACGCCGCCACCGCTTCGCCCAGCCAGATCGATGCCAGCAACAGCACCAGGCCAATCACCGACACCTCCATGATCCGCCCCGGCCGCAGCCAGCGCAGATAGATGCCCATGAACAGCGCGATGGGAATGGTCATCGCCACCGTGAACGTGCCCCACGGACTGATCGCCAGCGCCTTCACCACCACCAGCCCCAGCACCGCCAGCAGGATCACCATGATCGCCAGGATGCCCACCATCGCCGTCAGCCCGGCCGCGTTGCCCATCTCGCTGCGGATCATGTCGCCCAGCGACCGTCCGTCGCGGCGCGTCGACAGGAACAGCACCATGAAGTCCTGCACCGCGCCCGCCAGGATCACCCCGAACAGGATCCACAGCATCCCCGGCAGATACCCCATCTGCGCCGCCAGCACCGGCCCCACCAACGGCCCCGCGCCCGCGATCGCCGCGAAATGGTGGCCGAACAGCACCCGCTTGTCGGTGGGCACGTAATCCAGCCCGTCGTTGCGCCGCCACGCCGGCGTCGCCCGCGTCCCGTCCAGCCGCAGCGCGTACTCGGCGATGTACTTCGAATAGAACCGGTACCCGATCGCGAACATCGACACCGCCGCCGCCACGATCCAGAACGCACTGATCGTCTCTCCCCGCGACAGCGCCACCGTGCCCAGACAGAACGCCGCGAACAGCGACAGCAGCCCCCAGCCGGCGATCCTGATCATCGTCATGCCCCACATCCCGAATGCGCGGCCCCTCCGGCCGAAGCCCGAAGGGTCGCCCGGATACCCCTGCCGGTCAATCAAGCCGCGGGGCTCTGGCTTTCGTAGGAGGGCCTCCCTGTAGGAGGGCCTTCAGGCCCGATCTCTCGCTCTTCCGTAGGAGGGCTTTTTCGTAGGAGGGCCTTCAGGCCCGATCTCTTGACCCTGTATCCAAACACCCCGCCGCCACCCACCACCCAAACAACCCACACACGCCGCAAACCCTCAACGCAACGCATCCGCAGGAAATTCCGACGCATCGAACGAAGCCAGCGACACATCCCCGATCTCTTCCGGGCCCAGCACGCGTTCCGCGCCTCTCCCGCCTTCGGCGCGGTCGAACCCGCGATGCACCACGCCCGTCAAGCGCCAGTCGTCGCTCCCGGGCGCAGGCGTGAAGCGGAACTCGCTCGACCACGACTCGCGCGACCCGCCCTCGAAACGCAGCGTGAGCGCTCCGGGTTCGATGCGGATGCTCTGCAGCGGGTCGCCGGCCATGCCGCCGCAGCGAAGGCAGGCGATCGCGCGCGGGCTGTCGATCGCCCGTTGCAGGCGCCCGTCGGCATCGCGACGCAACACCAGCAACGGGCGAGGCTGGCGGGCCGCTTCGCCATCACCGGCTTCCAACACGATCGCCGCGTCCTGGTCGCCATCGCCGTCCAAGTCCCCGCGTGCGGCCAGACGCAGACTGGCGCCAGCGGGCAGGAATGCCGACAGCTCGGCATCCGAAGCATCGGGTTGAGACAGCCCCGGCTGCGACGCGCATGCCGACAGCAGCGCCAGACCCAGGCACGCCCATACGGCGAGAGATTGCGGGAGTGACTGCATGACCATCCTGTCCTTGGGCCTTTCGGGCGAGCCGGCCCAGTGTAGGCAATCGCCCTCGCCGGAAAAACCTGTTAGATCAATCGGACCTGTCAGATCAATCGGATAGGCCGCGCCCGGCGTGCCGCGCACACGAAAATCCATACACCCTAGTACGCCGCGCCAAGCCCACGCATACCCTTCGACCGCCATCGTTGCCCGCTGACCGGCAAGCGTGCCTGGAAGGCCGGCGGCGATAGCCATGCATGCGCCATTGCCGCCCGGCAGGGCACGGGCTCAGCCCGTCGGTTCGATCACCAGCCGCCCCACGTGCACCCGCACGCGGACGCGCTGGCCGATGTCGAATTCCGCGCGATGCAGCGCGTACTCCGCGATGTATTTCGAGTAGAACCGGTACCCGATCGCGAACATCGACACCGCCGCCGCCACGATCCAGAACGCACTGATCGTCTCCCCCCGCGACAGCGCCACCGTACCCAGACAGAACGCCGCGAACAGCGACAGCAGCCCCCAGCCGATGTTTTTCAATCCAGTCATGTCGGTGTTCGCCGCGTGGATGGTGACGTAAGCGTGTCGCGTATCGCTTGCCGACTCAATGCGTATTGCAACATGGGTATCATGGCAATTCGCCTCTTTATTCGGCTGGGGCAACTGGGTACGGAATTAGCACTTTTTTCTTTTTTAGCAATTTGGCGACTCGCTCGAGATTACTCTTCTTTGCAAACATCCAGACATATTGACCGCCTCGAGCTTTCATCCAACGTCCGCCCCATTCCTTAAATTTATCTTTATGTGCAATGGTATTGCCGGCTACCACAAAAGACTTGTCAGTATAATCATATAAAATCACCACTTCTTCGTTGGCGATATTGTTGAGTTCAAAGGATTTAGTGTCCGAATTTTCCGTGGAAACAGCTTCTGATTTTGTTGCTCGTTTGAGTTCTGCCACGTTAACAGTGGGGGTGACATTCATACGATCAATGACGGTCGTAAGCTGCTTAAACAACATGTTCTCGAGAGTCGATGGCGTCTCATAGTCGAACACCAAGCCCTTTTGCTGGATTTGCTTCTTGAATTCACGCAGTCGCTTAACTTGGTCAATATCGCAGTTGCTGGGCAAGTTTCGAGTTGAAAAATAAATCATCACTGGTTTTTTTTCTTTTACAAACCAGTTTATTTCTTCGATTGTGCCTGATTCTGCTTCGCCAGTAGGGGATCCTAGTCGTGTCCAGAAGATACCTACGAGCATGTCGCAATCGCGAACAAGTTGATCATTTATCACTGCTTGCGGACGGGCATCCAGTGAGGGGGCGGCATGGGTTTCCCACATGACGGGAAGAAGCACGATTCCCCTCACTTTAGAGTTGTGAGAGTTCCAATCATGAATTGCAGAGGCTACTGCTGCTCGATTCTTCAGCTACATCTGAAGGTGAAGCAATAAGGACGCGATAGACCGATGCGGAAAACGACATAAGAGTTCCCTTCTGTTTGCAAGAAATTATCGAGCGACCACGCTGCTGAATTCTTTAATTCGGCGACACAAGGTGACGACTGCAGCAAGTAATTGCCAGTTTCCATAAGCATTCCAGCCTAAGTATAGAGCGCCTCAGGAATGCACCTTCGAACCAGTGCGGCGCGCGCCCTCGGCTGTAGGATAAAAACGACTTAAGGTTGCAACTAGTAAGGTGAAATGTCTATAGGGCCTTGAATTCCGATTTCCATGTATCGCTGTATGGTGTGCATCGCCAATGTATACCGCCGCCGTTATTTTCCTACAGCCACCGCACCTTCTTCAGATACCGGTACAGCGCGAAGCAGACGGTGGCGACGCCGCCGATGAGGATGGCGTAGCTGTATTTGCCTTCGATCTCGGGCATGAACTTGAAGTTCATGCCGTACCAGCTGGCGACGAGGGTGGGGGCGGCGAGGAGGGCGGCCCAGCCGGCGAGTTTCTTCACCACTTCGCCCTGGTTGATGGTGACCAGGGACAGGTTGACGCTCATGGCGGCGCTGAGCATTTCGCGCAGGGTGTCGATGGCGTCGTTGAGGCGGACCACGTGGTCGAGGACGTCGCGGAAATAGAGTTTGGCTTCGTCCGTCACCTGGGTCATCGGGGTGCGGGTGAGCTGGGCGAGGATGTCCTGCAGCGGGGCGACGGCGAGTCGCAGCTGGGTGAGTTCCTTCTTGAGTTCGTAGAGTTTGACGATGGTGTCGCGGCGGAATTCGGCGGCGAAGATGTCGTGTTCGAGCGTGTTCAGTTCGTCGCGGAATTCGTTGACGATGGGCTGGTAGTTGTCGACGATGAAATCGAGGATGCCGTACAGCGCGAACGCCGGGCCTTGCGCGAGGAGTTCCGGTTCGCGCTCGAAGCGCGCGCGCACGTGGCGGTACGACAGCGATGCGCCGTGGCGGACGGTGACCAGGAAACGCGGGCCGACGAAGGCGTGGGTTTCGCCGAAGCGCACGTGGCCGTCGAGCAGTTGAGCGGTGTGCACGGCGAGGAACAGCGAGTTGCCGTAGGCCTCGATTTTCGGGCGCTGGTGCGCGTGCTGGGCGTCTTCGATGGCGAGGTCATGCAGGCCGAATTCTTCCTGCAGTTTGTCGAGCAGGGTTTCCTCGGGTTCGTACAGGCCCACCCACACGAAGCTGCCGTCGTCGATGGCGAGGGCGTCGCTGATGTGGTCGAGGCTGATGTCGGTGCGCTCGCCGTTGCGGTACACGGCGCAGTTGACGACGCATTGCGGCAGCGTCGGTGCGGTGGCGGGGCTGTTCATGGCAGGCAGCTTGCCGGGATGGGGCTGCATGGGCAAGCCGGCGCCGTAGGAGGGCCTTCAGGCCCGAGCTCGCGTAGGAGGGCCCGTAGGAGGGCCTTCAGGCCCGAGCTCTAAGGGTTGCGGCGATCGTTCGGGAAGGCTCGGGCCTGAAGGCCCTCCTACAGGGGCGGGCTGCCCGAATACGGGTAGGCGGATGGCGTGTCTACCAGGCCAGCGCGGACCGGGTTGTCGAGGATGTAGTGCGTCACGGTCGGGAGGTCTTCTTCGACGCGCAGCGCATGATCGTGGAAGCTGTTCTGCCAGATGGGCCCGATCTGCGGATGACGCTGGCCCAGGAGGCGGGCGCTGGCGCCTTTGAGCCTGCCGATCACTTGCGATAGCGCGATCTCGGTATCGAGCTGGATCAGGCCGTGCCAGTGATCTGGCATCAGCACCCACGTCATGAGGCGGGCGTCGGTCCAGAGCCGGGGTTCGAGCAGTGCGGCGACCGCATCGGTGGCGATGTCGTGATCGCGGAAGATCGGTTTGCGCGCGTGTGTGCAGAAGGTGATGAGATAGATTTGTCCCGGTTGCGAGACGCGGCCTTTGCGTAGTTGGTGGTGTGCGTAGTTCATGCGTGCAGCATGTGTGGATGCCGGGGGCGATGGCATCAGGCAACGCCGCAGCGGGATGTCGGTGTTTTCCGAGAGCGGGAAAGATCGGGCCTGAAGGCCCTCCTACGAGGGGTCGGGAGGCGATGTTGTAGGAGGGGCTTCAGCCCCGAGCTTGATGGGATCGCGGTGATCGTTCCGGAGAGCTCGGGCCTGAAGGCCCTCCTACGAGGAGCGGTTGTCGCGCAACGGGCCTGAAGGCCCTCCTACGGGGGATTGCGCAGCCAGGCGATGCCGAAGGCGGCGTGGATCGGCAGCAGCAGGGCGATCCAGTGGGCGTTGGCCTGTGGGACGGCGATGGACCAGTGCAGGAACGGGGCGAGGATGGCGAGGACGACGGTCGCGATCAGCGCGCGCCGGAACAGCGACCCCGCGGGTTGGCCGCGCGCCAACCGCCAGCCGCCGGGCAGCAGCAGCCACGACAGCGGGCTGAGCAGCATCAGGTTGTGGTTGGCCCAGCCGAAGCGGTGTTCGGTGCCCAGCCAGATCAGCGCCATCACGGTGCCCAGCAGCGCGGCGACGGACCAGAACGCCAGCGCAATGGCCGCGGCGGACTTGGGACGCCGCGACTGCAGCCACGACCACAGCGCGGCGATCGCGAGGCCAGCCAGCAGCCAGCGCCACCAGGCGCGCTGGAATTCCGGCGGCTCGGGGGCGATGCGGTGCGGCGCGACCTGTTCCTCGCTGGCGACCAGCGGGCGGCCGTCGGCGAGTTTCGCTTCGTGCAGGCTGGCGGCGAGGCGCATCGGCACGTAGGCCTCTTCCCAGCGCGACATCGGCGGGTCGGACGACGGGCCCAGGCCGATGTCGAAGCCCAGCCACATCCACGGCGCGGGCGAGGCCAGGCGCACGGCTTCGCTGCGGAAGCTGTTGCCCTGCGAACGCGCGGTGAGCTGCGGTTTCAGGGCGCCGCCGAGGCTGCGGTCGATGGCGTCGCGCACGCGGGTGGCGCAGTTGTCGATGAAGTAGTCGTAGCGGTAGCGCGCGTTCTCGGGCTTGGCGTTCTCGGCCAGCGCGGCGGCCATTCCGCGGGCCTGCGCAGGCGAGAGGTCGAGCCACTGGATACTCACGCCGCGTCCGGTGTCGAGGTAGTACTGCAGGTCGTCGCGCCACGGCAGGCGCGCGAGGTAATAGCGCATGTCGCCCTTGACGAAGCGGCCGATGAAGTCGGGTTCGGCCATGTCGAAGAAGCCGAAGTTGTAGGACAGCGGTTCGCCCAAGGATGGATCGTCGACGACGATGGCGTTGTGGCCGAAGCGTTCGAAGAAGATCTCGCCCGGCTGCATCGTCGCGATGCCGATCCGCGGTGCGGCCGGCTGCCCGACCCGCGACACATCCTGCGCCATGCAGGCGACGCTGAAGACCAGTGCGAGCAGCGATGCCAGCAGCGCCGCGACGGCCGCGCGGCGGCGGCGCTCGCGTTGATCAGGCGGCATGCACGCTCACGTGCAGCGTGTGCAGGCGGCGGGCGTCGGCGCGCGCCACCCGGAAGCCGAAACGACCGAGGGTCAGCTCTTCGCCCGCTTCCGGCAGATGGCCGATGGCAGCGGTGATCAGGCCGCCGATGGTGTCGTATTCGTCGTCGTCGAAATCGGCGCCGAACCGCGCGTTGAAATCGGAAATGGGCGTCAGCGCATCGACCAGATACTGGCCGTCGGCCTGCGCCGCGATCAGCGCATTCGGGTCTTCGGCGTCGTCGTGCTCGTCGTCGATCTCGCCGACGATCTGTTCCAGCACGTCCTCGATGGTGACCAGGCCGGCGACGCCGCCGTATTCGTCGATCACGATCGCCATGTGGTTGCGCGACTGGCGGAACTCGCGCAGCAGGATGTCGAGGCGCTTGGATTCGGGCACCAGCACCGCCGGGCGCAGCAGTTCGCGCACCGTGCCGGGGCCGTTGTCGGCGACCACGCCGCGCAGCAGGTCTTTTGCCAGCAGGATGCCGAGGATCTCGTCGCGGTCCTCGCCGTGGACCGGAAAGCGCGAGTGGCCGGATTCGACCACGTCCTTCATCAGTCCGATGAATTTGCCGTCGACCGGCAGCACCACCATCTGCGCGCGCGGCACCATGATGTCGCCGACGCTCATGTCGGAAATGGCGACGGCGCCTTCCATGATCCGCAGGGTGTCGGCGTCGATTACGCCGTCGGCCTGCACGTCGCGCAGCAGCTCGACCAGATCTTCCTGATTGTCCGGTTCGCCGGAGATCGCCGCGCTGAGCCGCGAGAGCCAGGAGCGGCGCTTCTCGGCCTTCTTCTCGACAGGCGCCTTGTCGGCGGCGTCCTGTGCGCGGGTACTACTGTCGTCCTCGGACATTGCGGTCATTGCGTCGCCCCAGGGGGCCGGACGGCCAGTTTAGCGGAGCGGGGCAGGGTGCGCATGTCGCCCGGCCGGCCGGGCGCCTTCGGCGCGCAGGCGGCCGGGTCGCGGCGGCCCCTGACATTCGGCCCTGTCGCCGCGCCGGTGGCGGGTGGTAGTTTCCGGCGACTCTCGTGCCGGGCGCCGCCGCCCGGCCCCTTTCGGCCCGCCGGATCGCCTCCCATGCGCAGTACTGCCGCCTCTCCCATTGCCGTCTCCGCCGTCCTGCTGGCGGTCCTGCTTGCCTGCGTGGCGCCGGTCCGGGCCGCCGCGCCGGTGGTACCCGATGTCGAACAACTGCGGATCAAGCACGAGAAGATCGTGCTGCCCAACGGCCTGACCGTGCTGGTCCACGAGGACCACAGCGTGCCGCTGGTCGCGGTGAATGTCTGGTACCACGTCGGTTCGCGCGACGAGCGCCGCGGTCGCACCGGCTTCGCGCATCTGTTCGAGCATTTCTTCTTCAACGGCAGCCAGAATTATCCGCACGGTTTCCGCGAGGCGATGGACGACCTGGGCGCGAACAACCGCAACGGCACCACCAATACCGACCGCACCAATTTTTTCGAGGACGTGCCGGTCTCGGGCCTGGAACGCACGCTGTATCTGGAAGCCGACCGCATGGGCTTCCTCGCCGCGAACATCAATCAGGAGATGCTGGAGCGCGAGCGCGGCGTGGTCCAGAACGAGAAGCGCCAGGGCGAGAACCAGCCCTACGGCCGCGCCTTCGACCGCTTGTTGCAGGTCATGTATCCGTATTCGCATCCCTACAGCTGGTCGACCATCGGCAGCATGGAGGATCTGCAGGCGGCCAAGCTCGAGGACATCAAGGCGTGGTACGCCACGTACTACGGCCCCAACAACGCGGTGCTGGCGCTGGCCGGCGACATCACCGTGGAACAGGCGCGGGCGCTGGTCACGAAGTATTTCGGCGCGATTCCGCCGGGCCCGCCGTTGCCGCGCCTGAAGGCGTGGGTGCCGGATCTGGGCAGCGATCTGCGCGATTCGATGCAGGATCGGGTGCCGCAGCACCGCATCTACCGCGCCTGGCCGCTGCCGCCCGGGGGCGAGCGCGAGGTTCATGCGATGGAATTGTTCGCCAGCGTCCTGGCGGGCAGCGAAAGCTCGCCGCTGGATCGCAGGCTGGTGTTCGACACGCAGCTGGCGACCAATGTCGGCGCCTTCGTCGATGTCGGTGAGTTGACCAGCAGTTTCATCATGACCGTCGATGTGAAGCCGGGCGTGGATCCGGCGCAGGCCGAACGCGAACTCGACGCGACCCTCGCCGCGCTGATGAAACAGGGGCCGGCGCCCGCCGATCTGCAGCGCGCCCGGACCCGTTTCCTCGCCGCGTTCGCGCGCCGCAGCGAGCGGCTGGGCGGTTTCGGCGGGCGTTCCGACGTGCTGGCCGAGAGCCAGACCTATTACGGCGATTCCGAAGCCTACCTGCAGCGCCTGCGCAATCTGGCGACGCTCGGCCCGGCGCAGGTGCAGGCGACGGCGCAGGCGTGGCTGAGCCGCCATCACGCGACCCTGATCGTGGCGCCGTTCCCCGATCTGCGCGCCGGCAAGGACGATTTCGATCGCACGCAGCTGCCGGCGCTGGGCGCGCCGCCGAAGGTGGCGTTCCCGCAGATGCAGCGGGCGACGCTGGCGAACGGCATGCAGGTGGTGCTGCTGGAACGCCACTCGGTGCCGCTGGTGAGCATGGCGCTGGCCGTGGATGCCGGGGTCAGCGCCGATCCCGCGACCGCGCCGGGCACCTCGCGCTTCGCGCTGGACCTGCTGCTGAAAGGCACCTCCAGTCGCGACAATTACCGCCTCGCCGATGAGCGCGACGCCCTGGGCGCGACGCTCAACGTGGGCAATTCGCTGGACCAGTCGTTCGTCTACATGGGCGCGCTGCGCGCCAATCTCGCCGGTTCGCTGGATCTGCTGGCGGATGTCGCGCGCAATCCGGCCTTCCCGGCGGAGATGATCGACATCCAGCGCAAGCAGCAGTTGGCGGCGATCGAACAGCAGCGCGCGAATCCCAGCGGCGCGGTGCAGCGGCTGTTGCCGCAGCTGTTGTACGGCCCCGATCACGCCTATGGCACCCCGGGCGGCAGTCTCGGCACCCAGGCGTCGGTGTCGAAACTGCAACGCGCCGAACTGCTCGACTGGCACCGCCGCTGGTTCACGCCGTCGAATGCGACCCTCGTGGTCGCCGGGGATATCACCCTTGCAGCGCTGATGCCCGAACTGGAGCGCAGTTTCGGCGGCTGGCGCGGCGCGGCGGCGCCGGCCAAGGCGCTGAGCGCGCCGAATTCGCCCGGTCGCGGCAAGGTCTATCTGGTCGACAAACCCGATGCGCCGCAGTCGGTGATCATCGCCGCGCACCTCGGCCCGGTCGGCGCCACGCCGAACGATCTGGCACTGGAAACGGTGATGCGCAACTTCGGCGGCATGGCCACCTCGCGCCTCAACCGCAATCTGCGTCTGGAAAAGCACTGGTCGTACGGGGCGTCCGGCGGCGTGTCCGGTGCGCGCGGTCCGCGCAATTTCATCGTGGTGGCGCCGGTGCAGACCGATCGCACCCGCGAATCGATGATCGAAGTGATGAAGGAAATCCGCGGCGTCGCCGGCGCCCGCCCGCTGGTGGGCGAGGAGTACGACAGCATCATGCGCAGCCAGGTCGCGCGCTTGCCGGGGCGCTTCGAAACCCTGGACGCGCTGGTCTCGGCGGCGGTGGATCACGTCAACACCGGCCGCGCGCCGGCGTATTACTACGACTACGCGCAGAACCTGCAGGCGCTGGACCCCGCGGCGCTGGCGGACGCGGGCAAGGTGGTGAAGGTGGATGAGCTGGTGTGGATCGTGGTCGGCGATCTGAAGAAGATCGAAGCCGGCGTCCGCGAGCTCGGCTACGGCGAAGCGGTGCGCGCGCAGGTGGAATAAGCACGCGCCCCATCTTGCAGGAGGGCCTTCAGGCCCGAGCTCTACGTCGGATAGCTCCACGACCGGACATCACGACCGGACATGACGATCGGGCATGACGATCGGGCAAAAGCTCGGGCCTGAAGGCCCTCCTACAGGAGCGGCGTGCTCCGCGACATTACTCGCGGATGCGGTAGGGATCCTCGATTCCGAGTTCGGCCAGGATCTCGCGTTCCAACTGCTCCATGCACTCGGCCTCGCGCTCGTCGTCGTGATCCATGCCCAGCAGGTGCAGCACGCCGTGGACGGTGAGATGCGCGTAGTGGTGGCTCGCGGGTTTGTCCTGTTCCGCCGCCTCGCGCGCGACCACCGGCGCGCACAGCACGATGTCGCCCATCAGCGGCATTACCACGCCCTTGGGCATTTTGACGCCCTCGGCGATGTCGGCCGGAAAGCTCAGCACGTTGGTGGCGTAATCCTTGCCGCGATAGTGGCGGTTGAGCGCACGGCCCTCGTCCTCGCCGACGATGCGGATCGCCAGGTCGGCCTCGCGGATGCGGCCTTCCAGCGCGGTCGCGACCCAGCGCCGGAAACTGGTCGCCGCGGGCACGCCGGTGCGCGGTGCGGCGTAGCCGACGGCGACATCCAGGCGGGTCGGGCCGCGGGTCATGGGTTGCCCCAGTCCTTGGCGTCGTATTCGATGGTGACGACCTCAACGTCGGCAGGTTCATCGACTTCGGCTTCTTCGCGCGTTGCGAGGCAGTTGCGATCGCCTTTGCCGGCCATCTGGCCGAGCGCCTGCATGATCATCTGCCCGATCTGATCGTTGCCTTCAGTCATGGCATCCTTGTCGATGGCGACCTCGATCTCCGCGCAGGCGCCGATATTCGTCGCCCGCACAGCCGGCACCAGTTCGCGCATGGCGCGATCCGACAGCGTTTCGTAGGTGGCCTGATCCATCCGCGACTCGGCGACCGAAATCCGGCCCTTGAAGAAATAGAGCTGCTTGTAGAACAGGTAGCCGCGCGAACGCATCGGCACCATGTCGCCGGTCTCTTCCATGTTGAACCTGTAGCGCAGATCGATGCGCTTGCCCGCGATCGGTTTCGGCGCAAGGACACTTTCGACAATGGCTGCGCGTCGCGCGTCGGCTTCACTCATGGTCTCGGCGGGTGCCGCATTTTTTTTGTGTTCCGGCTTTGAGGCATCGCCCTTCGGCGCGATATCGAACGCGATCGTGTCGACGATTTCAAGGTCGTTGTAATACTTCAGCTTCACGCCGGCATCGAAGGATTCGACGAAATGCTTCATGCCCGCTTCCAGTGCGGCCTCTGCCGGCATCTCGCCCGCCGGATACACGAACAGGTCGAATCTGATTTCGGGATGTTGCGGCAACAGGTAGCGGAAACTGGCGCCCGCATACTTCGTTGCGGGATCGTAAGCGCTCTGTTCAAGCACGAAATCGCCGACGCGCTTGGGTGCCGAAATCCTGGTTTCGACGATGAATGGCTGCGTCGCTTCCTTGCCCTTGCGTCCCTTCGCGTCGACAGGCTGGGCTGCGACGGCCAGCGACATCGCGATGGCCAGCAGGCAGGCCAATGATCGATCGATGGACATCAGGCGTTCTCTCCGGTTTGCGCGCTTTGTTTCTCATACGCCCGCACGATCTTCGCCACCAGCGGATGGCGCACCACGTCGCGGGCTTCGAAGAAGGTAAAGCTCACGCCCTCGACTTCGCGCAGCACGTCGATGGCGTCGCGCAGGCCGGATTTGACGTGTTTCGGCAGATCGATCTGGGTGAGATCGCCGGTGACCACCGCGGTGCTGCCGTAGCCCAGGCGGGTGAGGAACATCTTCATCTGTTCGATGGTGGTGTTCTGCGCTTCATCCAGGATCACGAACGCATCGTTGAGCGTGCGTCCGCGCATGTAGGCCAGCGGTGCGATCTCGATGACGTTCTTTTCCAGCAGCTTCGCGACTTTCTCCACGCCCAGCATTTCGTACAGCGCGTCGTACAGCGGGCGCAGGTAGGGGTCGACCTTCTGCGACAGATCGCCCGGAAGAAATCCCAGTTTCTCGCCGGCTTCCACCGCCGGCCGTACCAGGATGATGCGCTGGATGCGCGCGGTGTTCAGCGCTTCCACGGCCATCGCCACGGCCAGGAAGGTCTTGCCGGTGCCGGCCGGGCCGATGCCGAAGTTGATGTCGTGGGTGGCGATGAGGTGCAGGTATTTCTGCTGGTTCGCGCCGCGCCCGCGGACCGTGCCGCGCTTGACCTTCACCGCGACTTCCTGCGCCTGGTAACCGACGACGGGGGTGGGCGGCGCGTCGTCGTTGCCGAGCCGCAGATGGATCGCCTGGGCGTCGAAAACGATCTCGCCGGCTTCGAGGTACAGCGCGCGCAGGAGTTTCTCGGCGTCGGCGACCGTGGCTTCGTCGTCGCCGCTGACCCGGAACACGTTGCCGCGGTTGGCGATTTCGACGCCGCGCCGCAGTTCGATCTGGCGCAGATGGGCGTCGAAGGGGCCGGCGAGGTTGGCCAGGCGTTCGGGGTCGGCGGGGTCCAGCGCGAAATCCCGGCTGTACGGGCGTAGGGCTTGATTCTGCATAAGGCGCAAAGGGTAACCCGCGACGCCGAACGGGGCTACCGGCCCAGTCCCTGGACATTAATTAATTGATCAATTAAATTTACCGTCATGTCTTCGATACCCCCATCGGCATCGCCCCCCCGGACTCCGCGGCCGGTCGCCAAACGACGCGGACGCACCCCCGGCCGCCCGGTCGGCGAGGGCGCCGACCTGCGTGAGCGTCTGCTCGATGCGACGGTCGCGTGTTTCGCCCGGTACGGCATCGACGGCAGTTCGCTGCGCCAGATCGCCACGGAGGCCGGCGTCACCCCGGCGCTGCTGCATTACTACTTCGGCGGCAAGGAGGCGCTGGTGGAGGCGGTGATCGAGGAAAGACTCATGCCGGTGACGCAGGGCCTGCGCGGCCCGCTGCTGCAGGCCGGCGACGACCCGCGCGCGCTGGTCCGCGGCTTCGTGCGGGCGGTGCTGACCACCGCACTGGCGCATCCGTGGCTGCCGCAGCTGTGGGTGCGGGAAGTGCTGCACGAAGGCGGCGGCCTGCGCCGACTGATGCAGGAACGCATCGGTCCGATGCTGCCGCGCGCGCTCGCCGAACGTTTCGCCCAGGCGCAGGCGCAGGGGCGGTTGAATCCGCGGCTCGATCCGCGGCTGCTGGTGGTCTCGCTGATCGGGCAGACCATGTTCATGGCCGCCAGCGCGCCGATCTGGCGCGGCATCTTCGATGCCGATGACGTGGATGTCGACGCGCTGTGCAACCACGTATTGGTTTTGCTCGAACACGGTCTGGAGTTGCGCGATGGCTAAGTCCCTGAGGATCCCGATGCTGTTCGCGCTTGCCGCGCTCGCGGGGTGCGCCGACGACGCGCCGCAGGTGCTGGGCACGCTGGAATACGACCGCATCAGCCTGCCGGCGCCGTCGGCCGAGCGCATCGTCTCGGTGGATGTGCGCGAGGGCGACACGGTGAAGGCCGGTGCGACGCTGCTCACGCTGGAGCGTACGCGGATTGCGGCGCAGACCGATGTCGCGGTGGCGCAGGCGCAGCAGCAGCGCGATTCGCTGGCGGAACTCGAAGCCGGCAGCCGCGACGAGCAGATTGCGCAGGCGCGTGCGCAAGTGGTCGGCGCGCAGGCGCAGGCCCGCGATGCCCGGGCCTACTTCGCCCGCGTGCAGCCGCTGGGCCAGCGCAAGCTCATCGCCGCGGTGGACGTGGATCGCGCGAAAGCCGCCGCCGACAGCGCCGACGCCCAGGTGCGCGCCGCGCAGGCCCTGCTGGACGAACTGCAGAACGGCACGCGCAGGGAACGCATCGCACAGGCGACGGCGGCGGTGCGTGCGGCCGACGCGCAGCTGGCGGCGCAGACCGTCGCGCTGGACAAATTGAAGATCGTGGCGCCGCGCGACGGCCGCATCGACAGCCTGCCGTACAAGCTCGGCGACCAGGCGCCGGTCGGCGCATCGCTGGCGATCCTGCTGGTCGGCGATGCGCCCTACGCACGCGTCTACGTGCCGGAACCGATGCGCGCGGACGTGAAGATCGGCGATCGCACGATGGTGCATATCGACGGCCGCGACGCGGCGCTTCCCGGCCGCGTGCGCGCGATCCGCAGCGAACCCAGTTTCACGCCGTACTACGCGTTGAGCGGCAAGGACGCGGCACGGCTGAGTTATCTCGCCGAAATCGTCATCGAGGGCGGTGAAGATCTGCCCGCGGGATTGCCGGTGCGGGTCGAGTTCGCGGCGGAGTGAGCGCACGATGAGCGCCGACCTCGCCATCCGCGCCCGCGGCCTCAGCAAACACTTCGGCGCGCTGAAAGCCGTCGATGGCGTCGATCTGAGCGTGCCGCGCGCGAACGTGTACGGCTTTCTCGGCCCGAACGGTTCCGGAAAATCCACCACGATCCGGATGCTGTGCGGGCTGCTCACGCCGAGCGCGGGCGAGATCGAAGTGCTCGGCTTCGATATTCCGCAGGAAGCCGAAGCGCTGCGTCGACGGATCGGCTACATGACCCAGAAGTTCGCGCTGTACGAAGACCTGACGGTGTACGAGAACCTCGAATTCCTCGCGTCGGTGCAAGGGCTGCCGCGAGCGGCGCGCAAGGTGCGCATCGATGAACTGGTGGAGGCCTACGACTTTGCAGATCGCCGGAAACAGCTCGCCGGCACGATGAGCGGCGGGCAGAAACAGCGCCTGGCGCTGGCCTGCGCCATCGTCCACAAGCCGGAGCTGTTGTTCCTCGACGAACCGACCAGCGCGGTCGATCCGGAATCGCGCCGCGATTTCTGGGAAAAGCTCTTCGACCTCGCCGATGCCGGCACCACCATCCTGGTGTCCACGCACTACATGGACGAAGCCGAGCGTTGCCACCGCATCGCGATTCTCGACAGCGGACGGCTGGTCGCCGACGGCACGCCCGCCGAGCTCACCAGCGCGCTCGTGGGCCGCACGCTGGGCGTGCGCGCGCAGGAGCCGCGCAGGGCGCAGTCGGCGCTGCATGCGACGCCGGGCGTGATCAGCGTGGCGCAGATCGGCAACGGGCTGCGGGTGTTGACGGTCGCCGGCGTCGATGCGGCGCAGTTGCATGCGGCGTTGTTTGAAGCCGGCGTCGATGCGGAAGTGTCGGCGATCGAACCGAATCTCGAAGACGTGTTCGTGTCCGCCACGCATCGCGACGACGCAGTGAGGGCAGCATGAAACTCGCGCAGATTTTCGCGGTGATGTTGAAGGAGTTGCGGCAGATGCGCCGCGACCGCATGACCCTGGGGATGATGGTCGGCATTCCGACCCTGCAACTGATGCTGTTCGGCTTCGCGATCA
The DNA here is from genome assembly GCA_020692565.1 of Thermomonas sp. GTDB lineage: Bacteria > Pseudomonadota > Gammaproteobacteria > Xanthomonadales > Xanthomonadaceae > Lysobacter_I. The sequence goes on along the minus strand of JAIMKJ010000017.1, from coordinate 53,419 downwards.
ATCCCGACGTGCGCAACCTGCCCACCGCGATCGCGGACATGGCCGATACCGCCGGTTCGCGCGCACTGGCGCAGGACATGCTGGCGACCGGCGTCGTGCGCCAGGTCGCGCCCGCGCGTACGCCGCAGGATCTGCAGGCGCTGCTCAATCGCGGGAAAATCAAGATCGGCATCGTGATCCCGCCGGATTTCGAGCGCCGCAAACTCGACGGTCGCGAAGCGGTGCAGGTGATCGTCGACGGCAGCGATACCTCGGTGCAGGCCACCGCGCGCCAGCTCGCGGCGATGCCGCTGGACGGCGGCAGCGGGCTGCGTGCGGCATCGATCAGCGTGCTGCCGCTCTACAACCCGGAACGGCGCGCGGCGGTGAACATCGTGCCCAGCCTGATCGGGGTGATCCTGACCATGACGATGGTGATGTTCACCGCGATGGCGATCGTGCGCGAGCGCGAGCGCGGCAATCTCGAACTGCTGATCACCACGCCGGTGTCCAGCGCCGAGTTGATGATCGGCAAGGTGTTGCCCTACATCGGCGTGGGTCTGGTGCAGACCACGGTGGTGCTGGCGCTGGGCATGACCGTGTTCAGCGTACCGGTGCGCGGCAGCCTGCTGGATGTCTACGTCGCGGCGATGCTGCTGATCGTCGCCAATCTGGCCCTCGGGCTGCTGGTGTCGACCAAAGCGCAGACCCAGTTCCAGGCGATGCAGATGGCGTTCTTCCTGTTCCTGCCGTCGATCCTGCTGTCCGGTTTCATGTTCCCGTTCGACGGCATGCCGGTGGCGGCGCAGTGGATCGCCGAGGTGTTGCCGCTGACCCATTTCGTGCGTCTGATCCGCGGGGTGATGCTGCGCGGCGCGGATCTGTACGCACTGTGGCCGGACGTCCTGGCGCTGATCGCGTTCACGGCGGTGATGATGACGCTGGCGATCTCGCGCTTCCGCAAGCGCTTGGATTGAGGCACATCGTAGGGCGGGTCCCGGCCCGCCATTGCAACGGTTCAACCGAATGCGGAAATGATCGAAACCGTTTCGATGGACGTTGTGAAGCGCTGACGTGATGCGATGGCGTGCCGGGGCATGCCCTATAGCGAATCGAGAAAACCGCGCACCGCCGGATCGAAGCGGGGGATGTCCACCAGGAAGGCATCGTGGCCCTGCGGCGACGGCAGCGCCAGGCAGCGCGCATCGGCGCCGCCGGCGAGCAGGCCGTCGGCGATTTCCTGCTGCTGCTGGATCGGGAACAGGATGTCGGTATGTACGCCGATGGCGAGGGCGCGATTCACGCGCAGTTTCGACAGGCCTTCTTCGCAGGTGCCGTGGCAGGATTCGCCGAGGTCGAACCAGTCCATCGAACGGCTGAGATAGAGGTAGCAGTTGGGATCGAAACGGCGGACGAAGCGGCGTGCGTGACCTTCGAGATAGCTTTCGACCTCGAATTCCAGACCGAACGGGTCGTCGCCCATGCGCCGGTCGGAATCCAGGCGTACGCGGCCGAAGCGTCCGTCCCACTCCAGCGCCGAGCGGTAGGTGATGACGCCGAGTTTGCGCGCCATGCGCATGCCGGATTCGGGATAGGTGTCGTCGCCGTAGTCGCCGGTATTCCAGTTCGCATCGAGGCGGATCGCTTCGCGCTGCAGCGAGCGGATCGCGATCGAGAACGGCAGCGCGCGCGCGGCGCCGGAGATGTTGATGTGGCTGTGGGCCGCGCCGGGGAACCGTTGCAACAGCGCCAGTGCGACCATCCCGCCCATGGAATTGCCGATGACGCAGGCCAGGCGTTCGATGCCGAGGCTGCGTACCACGCACATCGCGGCATCGGCGCAGTCTTCCACCGACAGCTCGGGGAAGCGCAGGCGGTAGGGCGCGCCGGTGGCGGCTTCGATCGACGCCGGGCCGGTCGAGCCCTTGCAACTGCCCAGCGAATTCACGCAGATCACGAACCAGCGGTCGCTGTCGATGGCCTTGCCCGGTCCCAGCATCGCCTCCCACCAGCCCGGCTCGGGGTTGTCGGCGTGGCTGGCGGCGTGCGCGTCGGGTGAGAGCCCGGTGAGGATCAGCACGACGTTGTCGGCCGCGGGACTGAGCGTGCCCCAGGTTTCGTAGGCCATGCGCGCGCCGTGCAGGGCGCCGCCGCGTTTCATCGGGAAGGGCGAGGGCAAGTCGGCAAAACGACTGCCGGGAGGTATGAATTCGGTCATCCGTGAAGTCTAACGATCCTGAGCGACAGGACGGGAGGGTACGCGATGGACCGCAGTTTTCCGAGTCCGTCGGCTTGCGCGGTCATTGCCGGCCGTCGGCCCAGTGCAATGCGACACGGATCGGGAGGTGGTCGGAACCGATGTCCGGCCCGCGCGAGGTCAGGCCTCGCCGCCAGTGGCGGCTGGCAAGGACATGGTCGATGGGGATGCCGAGCGCGCCCCGCCCCGAACCCGGCCAGGTGGGCGCGAAGCCGGCGGTGCGCAACAATCCTTGACGTTCCGCGCCGATCAGCGCGGTCGACCACGGCGTGGCGTTGAGGTCACCGGCGACGATCGATGGCAGCGGGCCGGCTTGCATGGGGATGGATGCCAGCAAGCCGTCGCGCTTGCCGTGCCATTCGGGCGCGAGCGGTGGCATCGGATGCGCGGCGGCGATGCGCGCCGGCCGGCCATTGACGTCCACGTCCACCAGCAGCGTCTGCACGCCGCCCGTATCGTCGATGCGCGCGGCATTGCGCAGCGGCAGCCGCGACACGATGCCGATCCCGAAAGGAGACTGCCGCGGATGCAGTTCGCGGTAGCGGTAATCGTCGCCCAGCGCATGCGACAGCGCTTCGGCATAGGGCGCCGACAGTTCGGAGATCGCCACCACATCGGCCGGCTGCGCGCGCAGCCATGCGATCAGCGGACTCGGATCGCGATTGCCGGCATGCACGTTCGCCGCGACCACCACCAGCGCCGTTGCGCCACCGTCGCTGCTTGGCAGGCGCGCGCTTGCGCTCCACAGCGGCAGCAGCGCGAACGGCGTGAGCAGCAGCCAGCGCCGCGACCGGATCGCGCAGAGCAGGCACAGCGCGAGCCACAGCGGTGAGTAGAGCAGTTGCCAGTGTGCGGCGAGATCGATCAGCCATGCGAATGCGTTCGCCGATGGCGGTAGCAGGCGATTGAGCAGCGGCAGCGCGAGGCCAAGGCCACAGGGCAACAGCCACCAGCGTGCGCGGGCGACGAGGCGCCCGAGCCGGCCGGGGTGCTCCGCTACCGTCATTCCGCGCCGAGCACCAGCTTCACCGGCGTGTCCGCCGGCAAGGTCACCCGCACTGGCTTCGATTCGAGGTCGCCTTCCTGGCGCATGGCGTTGCCGCTTTCGGAGATGCGGGCGATCACTTCCACGTCTTTCAGCGCGGACAGCCTGGCGGTGGGCATCGGGCCATCGGCGTCGTCGAGGATCACGCGCAGCGGCAGATCGGCGAGGGTGTGCTTTTCCACCGCGACCGGCATCGGCGGGCCGCCGGGCGCGCGCGCGATCACGAACACGGTGGCGTCGCCGCGCAGGCGCACGCGAGCGGCGAAGGCGGGATCGAGCGCGACTTCAACGACGAGTCCACGCTCTGCCGGTGCGTTCGCCGTGCCGGCGCTGGGCGATGGCAGCGCCTGCAGGCCGGCATCCACGCGCGCAGCGTCGATCTCGGCGCGCAGGGTGTCGGCGTTGGCGGCGTCGACCGTCGCGAGCAGCGGTTCCCAGACGGCGGCGGCTTCCGCCGGTTTGTCCTGCTGGCGCAGCGCGATGCCGAGGAAAAAGCGCGCGCGCTGGTGGTCCGGCGTGTTCTTCAGCGCGTGCTGCAGGTATTCGACCGCCTTCGCGTCGAAGCGGCGCTGCGGATGCACCTGCGCCCGCGCTTCGGCGGCTGCGGCGAGGAAATTGGCGTCGTCCGGCGCGCGCTTCAGCACTTCTTCCCAGGCCTCGCGCGCCTGCTCGGGCTTGCCGACCCGGGCGTAGGCGGTGGCGAGCATCACCCAGCCTTCGTGGTCGGGAAAGCGGTCGCGGCTGCGCTCCAACTGCGCCAAGGCTTCCTCGATGGTGTCGGGGCGCTTCACCATCGATGCATCCAGCGCGATCGGGGTGCCGATCAACGGATACAGGCCGGCCGAAGAGAGCGTCAGCCCGGCGATCATGATTGCGGCCGAACGCGGTTTCGCGCGCCACAGCGGACGCAGCACCACCGCGAACGCGATCAGCGTCGCTGCGGCGGCGATCAGCGCGAAAATCGACGAAGTCGTCATGAGGGGTCTCCGTACATCACCACTCCTGGGTGTCGTCGTCGCCCGGCGGCGGCGCGTTTCGGTCGCGGCGCAGCAGGCGCCAGACCACGACAGCGCCGCCCAATGCGAACAGGATCGGCCCGAACCACAACAGCCAGGTGGTGCCGCTGACGCGCGGGCGGTAGAGCACGAATTCGCCGTAGCGCGCGACCAGGAAATCGCGTACTTCCGGATCGCTGCGGCCTTCGCGCATCAGATCCAGTACTTCGCGGCGCAGATCCACCGCGATCTGGGCGTTGGAATCGGCCAGCGACTGGTTCTGGCACATCACGCAGCGCAGTTCGGAGACCAGATGGTGGAAGCGCGTTTCCTCGGCGGTGTCGCGGAATTGCAGCGGCGCGGGGTCTGTGGCCTTCTGCGCGAAGGCGGGAGCTGCGAGCAGGCTCAGCAGCAGGAAAAGCGCAAGGCAAATCCCCCTCGACCCCCCTTTTTCAAAGGGGGAAGACAAGCGGGACAGACCTCGGTGCAGGATGGCGACTTTCCTGTTTCCTGTGTCGAGAAACCCGTCGTTGTCCCGCCCGTTGGCAAAGGTCATGCCGTTCCTGCTTTCGAAAAAGGCAGTGCCGTTCCTTCCGTTGAAAAAAGCGGTGCTGTTCCCCCCTTTGAAAAAGGGGGGCAGGGGGGATTTGTTCTTGCGCTTCCAGAAGCGAATCACTGCTTCATCCCCTCCGCCGCTTCCAGCACCGGCAGCAGCTCATCGCGGACGATGGCGTCGGTCATCGCGCCCACATGCTTCCAGCGCACGATGCCTTCGGCGTCGACAAGAAACGTTTCCGGCGCGCCGTAGATGCCGAAATCGATCGCGGTGCCGCCTTCGATGTCCGCCAGCACAAGCCAGTAGGGATTGTTGAAGCGTTCCAGCCACGCCAGCGCGTCGGCGGGTTCGTCCTTCCAGTTGTAGCCGATCACGCGCACGCGCTTGGTCGCGGCGAAACGGCTGATCACCGGATGCTCGACCTGGCATTCCGGGCACCAACTGCCCCAGACGTTCAGCAGGTACGGCTGGCCGCGCAGGTCTTTCGAGGTCACGGTGCGCTGCGGCTCGTGCAGCACCGGCAGCGCGAACTCGGGCGCGGGTTTCCCGATCAGCGGCGAGGGCAATGCCTCGCGGTTGTCGCGACGGCTCAGCCACACGCCGGTGGCGAGCAGTGCGGCGATCAGCAGGAAGGCGGCGAAGGGAAGCCAGCGTTTGGCGGACATCAGTCGGAACCTCCGGACGTGACCGGTGCGCCGGCATCCGCGTGCACACCGTCGGTGCCGGGGCGCGCTGAGGGCGATGACGGTCGGGCGAGCGTACCCAGCACTGTTTCATGATCGGGTTCGCCGTCTTTTTTCCGGAACCGCCGATCCAGCGCCGTCACGAAGCCGCCCAGCGCCATCAGCGCCGCGCCGATCCATACCCAGCGGATGAAGGGTTTGATGTGCACGCGCACCGCCCAGGCATCGTTGCCCAGCGGTTCGCCCAGCGCCACGAATACGTCGCGGGTCACGCCCGGACGGATGGCGGCTTCGGTCATCACCTGGCCGCCGCTGGCGTACTCGCGCTTCTCGGGATGCAGGGTGGTCACGCGACGGTCGTCGCGGAAGACTTGCACGGTGCCGCGACTGGCGGTGTAGTTCGGCCCCGCAAGACGCTGCACGCCGTCGAAGCGGAAACTGTCGCGGCCGAGGGTCAGCGTCTGTCCCGGCGTCATCGCGATCTCGCGCTGCTGCAACTGCGCTTCCACCAACAATGCGCCGATCAGGAACACCGCGAGGCCGCCGTGCGCCAGCACCATGCCGCACATCTCGGCGGTCAGCGCACTGCGATGGGTGCGTAGGCGCTGCCAGACGAAGCGCGCGGTCCCGAACGCGATCCAGACCGCACCGGCGACGCCGGTCGCGGTCTTCCACGGGCCGTTCGGCGCCTGGACGTAGGCGATGCCGCCGGCCACCAGCGCCAGCAACGCCCACGGCAGCAGCATGCGCAGCGGGCGGGCGTATTCGTCGCGCTGCCAGCGGATCAGCGGACCGAGCGGCAGCAGCAGCACGATCGGCGTCATCAGCACGATGAACAGCAGCGAGAAATACGGCGGACCGACCGAGATCTTGCCGAGTTCCAGCGCATCGGCCAGCAGCGGATACAGCGTGCCGATCAGCACCATCGCGCAGGCGGCGGTGAGGAACACGTTGTTGAGCAGCAGCAGCGCTTCGCGCGATGCGCCGGTGAAGGGCTTGCCGCCGTCCACGTCCGCCGCGCGCATCGCGTACAGCAGCAACGATGCGCCGACGACCAGACCGAGGAAGATCAGGATGAACAGCCCGCGGCCGGGGTCGGACGCGAACGCATGCACGCTGGTGAGCACGCCGGAGCGCACCAGGAAGGTGCCGAGCAGCGACAGCGAGAACACCGCGATCGCCAGCAGCAGCGTCCAACTGCGGAAGCTGCCGCGTTTTTCGGTGATCGCCTGCGAGTGCAGCAGCGCGGTGCCCGCCAGCCACGGCATGAAGCTGGCGTTTTCGACCGGATCCCAGAACCACCAGCCGCCCCAGCCCAGTTCGTAGTACGCCCACCAACTGCCCAGCGCGATGCCGATGGTCAGGAAGCCCCAGGCGACATTGGTCCAAGGCCGTGTCCAGCGCAGCCAGCGCGCCACTTCTTCGGGGCGCGAGGCGTTGCGATCGAGCAGTGCGGCGATCGCGAACGCGAACGGCACCGCGAAACCGACATAGCCCATGTAGAGCATCGGCGGATGCACGATCAGGCCGAAATCCTGCAGCAACGGGTTGAGGTCGCGACCTTCGGCGGCGGCCGGGAGGATGCGCTCGAACGGATTGCTGGTGAAGATCAGGAATGCCAGGAAGCCGAGGCTGACGATGCCCATCACCCCGAGCACCCGCGCGACCACCGGCAGCGGCAGCGATTTCGACAACGCCGCCACCGCTGCGGTCCACGCCGCGAGAATGAGCGCCCACAGCAGCAGCGAGCCTTCGTGCGCGCCCCACACCGCCGAATAGCGGTACATCATCGGCAGCAGCGAATTGGAGTTGGTGGCGACGTAGGCGACCGAGAAATCCTGCGTCACGAACGCCCGGGTCAGGATCGCGAATGCGATGCCGACCAGCGCCAACTGCGCCCAGGCCGCCGGGCGCGCCACCGCCATCCACGGCGCCAGTCCGCGCTGCGCGCCGATCAGCGGCAGTGTGGACAGCAGCAGGGAGATCAACAGCGCCAGGATCAGGGCGATCTGGCCGAATTCCGGGAGCAGGTGCATGCGCGGTCAGCGTTCCGGCGGCAAAGCGGTGGCGGGGTCGACCACGTTGTGCTTCTTGTGCGCGAGTCCCATCTTGTCGGCCACTTCCTTCGGGACATAGGTTTCGTCGTGCTTGGCGAGCACCTGCTCGGCGACGAACACGCGGCCGTCCATGCGACCGGTCGCCACCACCGCCTGCTTCTCGCGGAACAGGTCGGGGAGGATGCCGGTGTAGCGGACCGCCATTTCGGCGTCGCCGTCGGTCACCTTGAAGCGCGCTTCCATCGATCCTTCGTCGCGCTGGAACGAATTCGCCGAGACCATGCCGCCGAGGCGGAACACCGCGTCGCCGGCCGCGACCTTGGCGCCGGCGTCGCCGGCGAGGATTTCGCTGGGCGTGTAGAGATAGGCGACGTTGCGCTGCAGCGCCAGCGCGACCAGAGCGGTGACGGCCGTCGCTGCGATCAGCAGCCCCAGCACCAGCCACAGGCGGCGTTTGCGGGTGGGATTCATCGTTGCAGTTCCGTGGAGGTGGGCGCTTCCCTGGCGGCGATGCGTTTCGCGCGCAAGGACACAGTGCGTAGGGTACGACGGATGCGCAGCAGCGGCGCGATCGCGTCCCACAGCAGCACGACGACGAACACCGCGTAGGCGGCGGCGACGTAGCCGGCATAGGTCATCGAAGTGTCGGTCATGTCAGGTCGCTCATGGTGTGCGCTCCGTTACGGCGTCGACGCCGGCGCGCTGTCGCACCCAGTCCTTGCCGGCTTCGCGCTCCAGATTGTCGGCACGGGCGCGCAGCAGCAGCGAACCGATGAACCACAGTTTGGTGCCGATCACCATGCCGATCAGCGGCGGCAGCATGCTCGGGTCCATGCTCGATTCGCCGAACACGCGGATGGTCTGGCCCTGGTGCAGCGAATTCCACCATTCCACCGAATAGCGGATCACCGGCAGCAGGGCGACGCCGACGATGGCCAGCAGCCCGGCGGCGCGCGCGGCGTTGCGGCGGTCGTCGATGGCCTGATAGAGGCCGATCACGCCCAGATACAGGAACAGCAGCAGCAGTTCGCTGGTCAGCCGCGGATCCCATTCCCACCAGGTGCCCCACATCGGCTTGCCCCAGATCGAACCGGTGGCGAGGGTGATGACCGTGAACGCGGCGCCGATGGGCGCGCAGGCCATCGCCAGGATCTCGCAGAGCTTGATCCGCCAGATCAGCGCGATCGCCGCGTAGAACGCCATCAGCCCGAACACGAACATGCTCATCCAGGCCGAGGGCACGTGGATGTAGAGGATCCGGAAGCTGTCGCCCTGCTGGTAGTCGGCCGGCACCACGAACAGGCCCTGCCACCCGGCCCACAGCATCACCAGCAGGCCCAGGCCGAAGCTCCACGGCGCCCAACGCGCGGCGAAGCGGTCGAAAGACGGTGGCGAACCGAGTTGATGGAACCAGCGGATGACGGGATTCATGGGTGGAAGCGGGGCTCGGTGAGGCGTTGGCGGAAGGTCTGGAGGCGGGGCGTGGCAATCGTCCGTGATTTCAAAGGGGCATCATTGATATGTATCAATTGACGGCATGCATCAATCGACGGTTGCATCATCGATTGACCGCTGCATATCAATTGACCGCGATGCGGATCGCCGCCGCCGCGGTCAACGGCGCCAGCACCATCGCCACGATCAGGCCGGCGGCCAACAGCAGCAGCGCGCCGACCGGATCCAGGCCCTGCGCGCTGGCGGCGACGCTGCCGGCGCCGAACACCAGCACCGGGACGTACAGCGGCAGCGCGAGCAGTCCGACAAGGATACCGGAGCGGCGCATGCCCACGGTCAGCGCCGCCACCACCGCGCCGATCAGGCTCAGCAGCGGCGTGCCCAGCGCCAGCCCGGTCATCAGCACCGGCAACTGCGCGCGCGGCAGATGCATCAATTCGGCCAGAAAGGGCGTCGCCAGCAGCAGCGGCCATGCGGTGGTCGCCCAATGCATGAAGGTGCGCACCGCGACCAGCCAGGCCAGCGGTACCGGCGCCAGCATCCACTGTTCCAGCGAACCATCTTCGGCGTCGCCGCGGAACAGCGTGTCCAGCGCCAGCAGCCCGGCCAGCAGCGCCGCCACCCAGAGCACACCGGCGGCGACCCGCGCCTGCAGCGCGGGGTCGTTGCCCAGCGCCAGTGCGCACAGCCCCACTACGATGAGCGCGAACAAGGCCGGCTGGAGGGCGTCGCCGCGGCGGCGCCAGAGCAGGCGCAGGTCGCGGGCGAGCAGGGCGCGGGCGGCCTGCCACAGCGAAGGGGCGTTGCCGGCGACGGTCATGCGTGGCGAATGTTGCGGCAACGGCGCGGTCATGCGGGCCGCTCCAGGATGAGTTCGCGGGTGCGGACCGGCGGCGCGGCGTAGGCGCCGTGGGTGGTGACCAGCGCGGCACCGCCCTCGCGCAGATGCGCCTGGACCATGCGATTCACCAGTTCGATGCCGTCCAGGTCGAGGTTGGCGTAGGGCTCGTCCAGCAGCCAGACCGGCGCGGGCGAAAGCCAGATCCGCGCCAGCGACAGGCGTTTCTTCTGTCCGGCCGAGAGCTGGCGGGCCAGCGCGTCCTGATAACCGTCCAGACCGACGATCCGCATCGCCGCATCGGACGACTGGCCGCGGCGGCGGCCCTGCAGGCCGCAGAGGAATTCGAGGTTCTCCAGCGCGCCCAGATCGGCCTTCAGCGCCGGCAGATGACCCAGATAGGCGAGGGCCCGCGTCCGCGCTGGGACGTCGGTCCCGTGGCCGTCGATCTCGATCCGCCCGGCTTCGGCCTGCAGCAGCCCGGCCAGCACCCGCAGCAGGGTGGTCTTGCCGGCGCCGTTGTCGCCGCGGATCAGCAGGGCTTCGCCGGCATCGACCGCGAAATCGAGCGGGCCGAAGACCGGCTCGTCGTTGCGCGCGAAGCGGAGGCCGCGGGCTGCCAGCAGCGGCGGCGCAGAAGCGTATGGATCGGTCATCGCAGACGGGTCGGGGGCCGGATCGGGGCTGCGTTCCAGCCGGAAGCGGTGATTTTACGGGCTGGCCGGCGGCTTTGCCTGTCCGGTGTCGCCCACCCAGTCGATGTGAGCGTGTTCGGCCATCGATTCGGGCCGCTGCGCCCGCATCCGCAGCCTCACGGGCTGGCCGCGCAGCCACAGCAGACTGCCGATCTGGCCGAAATCGCGGGTCAGCGCATCGAAGGTCGTCTCGTCGGGGTCGATCACCAGCCAGTTGTAGGCTTTCCAGATCCGGCTGTGCGCGGCCACGAAGGCCGGCCGATGGCGCAGGCCCAGACGGGTCAGCGTTTGCTGGAGCGCCAGGTCGCTGCTGCGGTTGTCGGCATCCCCGCGGATGATCTGCCCGGGGTTGGCGGCTGCCGTCATGCCGAAGCGCCGGGCGTCGGGGAAGGCGGCATCCAGCTCCGGGGCGGATTCGCCGATGCGGATCGACGACCACCGTCCGTCCAGCTCCCATTTGTAGTCCGCAGCCATGAACACCGCGGGCAAGGCGGCGATATGGGACTCGGGAAGGTCCTCGCTCGCGTCAGGGATGGCCGAATCGTTCGCCAAAGCGCTCACCGGGGCTGTGGATGGGCGGTGATGGTAAGGGGCCGGGTTCCGAGCTTCGGCTCGGATTCCGGTCCGGCGTCGGGTGACCGTTCAGTCTTGCAGCCAGTCCAACGCATGATGTCCCTCGTACGCGCGGGGCCGCGCGGCGTCCACGCGCATACGCACGGGGCTGCGCGCCGGCCAGTAAAGCGTAGCCAGCTGTCCATGACCACGCGAAAGCGCATCGAACTCGGTCACCGGCATGTCTACCACCAGCCAGCTGGGTTCGCGCCAGGAACGGTTCGCAGCCGAGGAAAACGCCGGCCTGAAGTTACGGCCGCTGGCCTGCAGGGCCGCATGCAGCGCATCGTCCGCACTGCGGTTGACCGGTTCGGGGCGAGGAATGGAATACGGATCCCACGCCGACAGCAATCCGAAGTGCCGGGCGTCCGGATAACGCTGCCGCAGTTCGGGGGCAGCGTCGCCGATGCGCAGGTTCAGCCACTCGCCGTCCTGCTCCCAGCGATATTCCGCAGCCAGATAGGCGCGAACCAGTTCGGCGATCCGGGCCTCGCCGGCGCATAGAAGAGACGATTGCATCCGACAAGGTTTAACCCAGACGCGCCGCCCCGTAAACTCTGGCGCCTGTCGATGCGGATGTGCTAGCGACCGCGTCGCTGGGTACTCCTGCCAGGAATTCCGACTCGCGTTCCGTTTCGAGTTTCCTCCTCGACATTTTCCGCCTCAAACCCTATCAACGGACTCGACATGCCGCAGACCAAGCTGCCCAGGGTGGGCACCACCATCTTCACCGTGATGTCGCAGCTCGCCGCCGAGCACGGCGCGATCAATCTCGGACAGGGTTTTCCCGATTTTCCGGTGCCGGCGCGGCTGGTCGACGAACTCGACAAGGCCATGCGCGCCGGCCACAACCAGTATTCGATGATGACCGGCATCCCGGCGCTGCGCCGCGCCATCGCCGACAAGACCGCGCGCGTCTACGGCGTGCAGCCCGATGCCGACAGCGAGATCACCGTCACCAGCGGCGCCACCGAGGCGATCTTCAACGCCATCCACGCAGTGGTGCGTGCGGGCGAGGAAGTGATCGTCCTCGATCCCTGCTACGACTGCTACGAACCGGCGATCGATCTGGCCGGTGCGCGCGCCGTGCATATCCCGCTCGATCCGCGGACCTTCGCGCCCGACTGGCAGCGCGTGCGCGACGCCATCGGCCCGAAGACGCGGATGCTGATGATCAACAGTCCGCACAATCCGTCCGGCGCGATGCTGGGCGCGGACGACATGGCCATCGTCGCCGACATCCTGCGCGACACCGGCATCTGGCTGCTGTCGGACGAGGTCTACGAACACATCGTCTTCGACGGCGCGCGTCACGAGTCCGCGCTGCAGTACCCGGAACTGCGCGAACGCGCGTTCGTGATCTCCAGTTTCGGCAAGACCTATCACTGCACCGGCTGGAAAGTCGGCTACTGCATCGCGCCGCCGGCATTGAGCGCCGAATTCCGCAAGGTGCATCAGTACAACGTGTTCTGCACTTTCCACCCGGCGCAGCACGCATTCGCGGCGATGATCGAAGCCGAGCCCGAGCACTACGAGCAGCTCGGCGCGTTCTACCAGGCCAAGCGCGACCGCTTCCGCGAACAGTTGCTGACCACCAGGCTGGTGCCGCTGCCGGTGCCGGGCGGCTATTTCCAACTGGTGGATTATTCCGCGGTGAGCGGCCTCGACGATCTGGAATTCTGCCGCTGGCTCACCATCGAGAAGGGCGTCACCGCGATTCCGCTGTCGCCGTTCTACGAGGCGCCGCCAGCCGGCCAGCGTCTGGCGCGGCTGTGCTTCGCCAAGAACGAAACCACCCTTGATGCCGCGATCGAGCGGTTGCAGAAACTCTGAGCGCGGTTCCTGTGGGAGCGACGGAAGTCGCGACTGCGGGCACGTCGAAATCCAAGTCGCGACTTCCGTCGCTCCCACAGGTGGCTTCTTGCATGAACGATCTGCGCATCACCCTGGCCCAAGGCAGCACCCGCTGGCACGACCCCGCCGGCAACCGCAAGTACTACGGTGACCTGATCGGCGGCCTGCGCGGCAAGACCGATCTGGTGCTGCTGCCGGAAACCTTCACCAGCGGTTTCTCCAACGACGCCATCGCCCAGGCCGAAACCATGGACGGTCCGACGGTCGCGTGGCTGCGCGAACAGGCGCGCGCGCTGGATGCCGCGGTGTGCGGCAGCGTGCAACTGCGGGTCGGCAACGACGTTTTCAATCGACTGCTGTTCGCCACGCCCGACGGCGAGCTGCGCAGCTACGACAAGCGCCACCTGTTCCGCTTCGGTCGCGAGCACGAACGCTATGCCGCGGGCCGCGACCGTCTGGTCGTCGAATGGCGCGATTGGCGGATCTGCCCGCTGGTCTGCTACGACCTGCGCTTCCCGGTGTTTTCACGCAACCGCTACGACGTGGAGCGCCCGGGTCAGCTCGATTACGACCTGCTGCTGTACGTCGCCAACTGGCCGTCGGCGCGCGCCTATCCCTGGAAGACCCTGCTGCGTGCGCGCGCCATCGAGAACCTGTGTTACGTCGCCGGCCTCAACCGCGTCGGCACCGACGGCAACAGCCTCCACTATGCCGGTGACAGCGCAGTGATCGATTTCCTCGGCCATCCGGTCAGCGAATGCGGCGACGAGGATGTCGTCGTCACCGTCACCCTGCAGGCGAAAGCACTCGCAGCGCATCGCGAACGTTTCCCGGCGATGCTGGATGGCGATGCGTTCACGCTTTCATAGCCGCTGTTGTAGGAGCGACTTCAGTCGCGATGCTTCTGGATTCGGGTGTAGATACGCCGACTAACCGCCAGAAGAATGACGCAGAGCGTCGGCTCAATCCAGCCGCCGAGGATCGTCGATGCGATGGTGTTGTTGTCGTAGCGGTTTTCCGGGAAGTGCCAGCCCAACGCATGCCCGGCCGCGATGCCCGCCGGATTGTAGATGGCCCCGGTGTAGCTGACGGAGGCGATCCATGCAATCACCACCGCAACCATCGCGCGGATGCCGCGGTGGCGTGGAAACGGCGTTGCCGATATCAAGAGGACGATCGCGA
>JAIMKJ010000017.1:0-39205 GCA_020692565.1 Thermomonas sp. | reverse complement strand
ATGCTGTCCTCAGCAGTGACACAAGCTCGAAAGTCGCGATCGCATCCATTCACGCGGTTCCGCCGGAACTGCGATGGAAATACACCCGCTCCGCCGCCCAGCGCATCGGCGCGGAGCCCAGCATCAGGTCGAAGGGCCAGTCCATCTGCGCGTGATCGAAGGCCCAGCGCAGTGCGCGTTTGATGCGGTAGCGCGGCGCGGCGCGTTCGGCGATGCGTTCCGGCGACGGCCCGCCGTCGCGCAGATGCCGGGCGACGGCTTCGCCAACGGTCCAGCCGTGCTGCCAAGCGGAATGAATGCCGCCGGCGGTCACCGGCGAGACGATGCCGGCGGCGTCGCCGGTCAGGATCACGCCAGGCCGCGCGAGCGGCGCGACCGGGCCGCCGCAGGGAATCAGGCCGGCGCGGATCGCGCTGGGGGTGAGGTCGTCGGGAATGCCGATGCGGTGACCGACCAGCGCGCGCAGCGCGTCGATGTCCGGCGTGCCCTTGCGCGATGCACGATGTCGGAACGCCAGGCCGAACTGTACGCCGGTCGGGTTCTGCGTCGCCCAACCGATGTAGCCGGGCGCTAGCGCTTTGTTCACGAAGCAGTGCAAGGCCTCCGGTTCGCGTAGTTCCAGCCCGGCGAATTCGTATTCCATGCCATACAGGAAGTGGCGCACGCCGCCCATGCCGAAACGCTGCGCGACCCGCGATTTCGCGCCGTCGGCGCCGACCAGCCAGTGAGTGCGACCGATGCCCGGCAGATGCCACCGGCCGCGTTGTGTCGACGTTTCGCGCGAGGCCTGGGTGAACGGCTGTGCCAGACGCAGATCGACGCCCTGGTCGCGCATCTCGTCGGCCAGCCAGCGCATCAGGTTCGGGGTGTCGGTGGTGAGGAAGTAGTAATCCGGCACCTGCAGCGCGACGTTGCGCAGGTTCGGTGCGTACAGGCGCACGCGATCGACCTTGCGCACCAGATGCGCCGGCACCCGGTTCAGCCAGGTGCGCTCGGCGGCTTCCTTCACGATGATCCCGGTGGTGTGCAGCTTCAGCCCGGGATCGCGCTTGCGCTCCAGCACGCACACGCGCAAACCATATTGAGCGGCTGCGATGGCGCAGGCTGCGCCGGCGAAACTGGCGCCGACCACCACCAGGTCGTAATCGCGTTCGGGCACTGCGGCCATGGGCACTCCGGCGGGGAAGACCGGTGCAGTGTCGGTGGCAGGAGAGGGTGGAACGTGGCGGCAGTGTGAAGTCCGGGTTCACACAGAACGATGCGGTGCCACGTTTCGGCGGAGGACATCGTCGAAAGTCTTCGGCTATGATTCGGCCTTCACGCGCCGGGATCGCGCGACAGGGGCTCTCTCTCAACAGGACGTGGTCGTCGTCGAAAGACGTCGGCAGGCTCTGTCGCGCCGTTCGTGGGGCCACCTCACTATTGGGAAGCGGCGATCGCCGCCGGAGCACGAGACGATGAAACCAACGATTCTGGGCTGCGCACTATCCGCGGTGCTCATCTGCATGGCGGGAAATGCGCAAGCGGCTGCTGCGGGGCGCGACACCGGAAACCGTGCGACGGCTTCGACAAGCGGTTACCAGCCGCGCACAGCGCGGGGGAAGGCCGTGCATGCGATCGTCCTGCGATGGGCGCCCAAAGTGCAGGCCACCTATGGCACAGCACCGCAGCCCTGGGCCAACGCGATGCGCGCGACCTTCGCGCGCGCGCCGCTGGCTTCGCTGCAGGCCGCCGCGAAAGCGACCGATATCGATGCCGCGCTCGCGCTGCTGGCCGGCGGCGGCGTTCCCATTGCCTCGAAGCTGAACGGGATTCCGAGCAAGACCGACATCACGGTCCAGAACAATCTCGTCTACACCATGCTCGCCACGCCTTGCCGGATCATCGACACGCGCACGGTCGCGCGCCCGCTGCTGGCGGGCGAATCGCGCGGTTTCGGTTTCGGATACAGCTTCATGTCCGTCCAGGGCGGCGCCCCCAATGGATGCGGCATTCCCGCCGAAGCCTCCGCTGTGACATTCAACGTGACCGCGGTCAGCCCCACCGGAGCGGGTTACCTGACCGTGTACCCCTACGGCACCTATCGGCCGACGGCGTCCAGCCTCAATTACCGCGCCGGCGATATCGTCGGTAACGAGATCATCGCCCGCCAGGCCCGCGACGACGTGCAAACGGCGCTGCCGTCGTTCTCGATGTATTCCTACGCGGAAACGCACGTGGTAGTCGACGTGTCTGGCTACTTCGCGCCGCCCATCGCGCAGCCGCTGCAGTGCACCTCAATGGACAGCGCGCTGGCCACAATCGCTGCCGGCACTTCGCTCCGTGTCGCCGCGCCTGCCTGTCCGGCCGGTTACACCAGCATGGGCGGCGGCTGCATCAGTAACATCTATCCATCGGTGAACGGTCTTTATTTCTCGAGTTTTGGGCCCAGCGCCGACAGCGCATACGTCTGCGACGGCAACAACAGGGAAGCCTCGTCGACCACTTTCATCGCACGCGGCATCTGCTGCCGCATTCCCGGGATCTGAGTCCATGCGTATCCGCGCGACCCATGGGGAGAAAACGATGAAGAATCGACGCCTGCGGGCCGGTCTGCTGGTGTTGTCGCTGGTGTCGGCGGCTGCGGCAGTCGGGGCGGCCGCTTATCGCTACGCCGCGGCGCCGGTCGCCGGCATGGCTGCGGGTCATCCCGCCGACGCGGCTGCATCGCCGACGCGGGACGGGCTGCCCGAACGGCAGGCTGCCGCCGCCCGCGATGCGAGCGTCGACCTGTTGCTCGACCGCTGGGCGGGCCATGTCGAACGCGTCTACGGCACCGCTCCGGCCGCCTGGAAGCGGGCGATGCGCCCCAGTCTCGCCAGGGTCGGCGAGCGCGAACTCGGGCCTGCGCTGGCGGCGACCTCGTTCGACGCGATGATGGCCGCACTGGTTCTGCAGCCGACATCGGCAGTCTCGTCGCGCGGCGTCGGCCCGGAGGGCGCCAAGGCCGTCCCTGCGGGCGACGGCGCCTACAACGTGCTGACACCCTGTCGTCTGGTCGATACCCGCAACACCGCATCCCGGATCGACGCGGGCAGTATTCTGGACATCCATGTCTCCGGGGCCGGGTACGGCGCCCAGGGCGGCGCTGCGTCCGATTGCGGGGTGCCGGCCGATGCGAAGGCCGTGGTGGTGAACGTCACCGTTGTCCAGCCCGATGCGCCCGGCTACCTCAGCGTGTTTCCCCGCGGGGCCGCGATGCCGCTGGCGTCGAGCCTGAACTATGCCGCCGGCGCGATCGCCGGCAACGAGATCATCGTCGGCAAGGCGGCCGGGAGTGGGCCTGCGGTGTCGATCTACTCGTATGCCCGGACCGACGTGGTCGTGGATGTCGTGGGTTTCTTCGGCGCCGCGCCGGCCAAGTCGCTGAGTTGCCAGAAAGTGGTGTGGGTGAGCACTCTTCCGCATGCGAACTATGGATCTCCCAGTGCCGAATGTCCCTTCAATTACACGTTGTATCGCTACAGCGCCGCTGTGGGCGGCAGTTGCCGCTGGCTCGATCAGGTGCAAGGCACGCCACCGCCGGGACAGCTGAGCGGTGCGGTCTACAGCGGATACCGCTATTCCTGCGAGGGCGACAATTTCAGCGGGGTCGACCAGCGGATCGAGACGACCGCGATCTGCTGCGACGTGGTTCCGCTTTAATCTAGCGACGAGCGACGCTGCGCACTGCCGGGCCTGCGTCGCTGAAGGATCGGTTGCGCGACACATCGCCCGATGGGCGACCGCCTCGTTCGCACAGCCGTGCGGACGATCAATGCCGCGAAGGAGGCTTCCGCCGCGCTTCGCGAACGATGATGTACAGGCTCGAGAGGCTCAGTACGACAGCGCCGCCCAGCCACAGCCAGGCGGAAAGATCGGGATTGAAGGCGCCATCGCGGAATACGCGCATGAAGAAACGCAGGTAACCGAGGATCGACAGCCCCGCGAACCAGAAGCCGATCATCGCGCGGCTGACGAAGCGGCTTTGCGTACCGTTGTCGTGGGGCGACATCGTCATGGCTCAGGCTTCCGCTGCACCGACCAGCCGCCCGCGCAGCGAATTGCTCATCGCGTCGGTCACGATGACATCGACGAAATGGCCGATGAGACTCGCGCCTGCCGGTTTCGGGAAGTTCACGAAGCGCATGTTCTCGGTGCGGCCGGTGAGCTCGTTCGGGTCTTTCTTCGACGGACCTTCGACCAGCACCGTCTGTGTGCTGCCGATCATCGCGGCGCTGATCCTGCGGGCGTTGTCGTTGATCGCGGCCTGCAGGCGGGCGAGGCGGGTGTGCTTCTCTTCGCTGCTCACGGTGTCTTCGATGTCCGCGGCGGGCGTGCCCGGGCGGCGCGAATAGATGAAGGAAAAGCTCTGGTCGAAGCCGATGTCTTCGATCAGCTTCATCGTCTTCTCGAATTCGGCATCGGTTTCGCCCGGGAAGCCGACGATGAAGTCCGAACTGATCGAGATGTCCGGGCGCACCGCGCGCAGCTTGCGGATCTTCTGCTTGAATTCCAGCGCGGTGTAGCCGCGCTTCATCGCCGAGAGCACGCGGTCGCTGCCGGACTGCACCGGCAGATGCAGGTAGTTCGCGAGCTTCGGTACGTCGCGATAGGCTTCGATCAGCGAGTCGCTGAATTCGAGCGGGTGCGAGGTGGTGAAGCGGATGCGTTCCAGGCCGTCGATCTCGGCGATGGTGCGGATCAGCAGACCGAGGTCGGCAATCTCGTTGTCGCCTTCGCTTCCGACAGATGCGATAGGTCCGCGATACGCATTGACGTTCTGGCCGAGCAGGTTGACCTCGCGCACGCCTTGCGCGGCGAGCTGGGCGACTTCCACCAGCACGTCTTCGAACGGACGGCTGACTTCTTCGCCGCGGGTGTAGGGCACCACGCAGAAGCTGCAGTATTTCGAACAGCCTTCCATGATCGAGACGAAGGCGGTCGGGCCTTCGGCGCGGGGCTCGGGCAGGCGATCGAACTTCTCGATCTCCGGGAAGCTGATGTCGACCTGCGGCTGGCCGGTCTCGCGCTTCGCGCGCAGCAGGTCGGGCAAGCGGTGCAGGGTCTGTGGGCCGAACACCAGATCCACGTACGGCGCGCGCTTGATGATGGCCGCGCCTTCCTGGCTGGCGACGCAGCCGCCGACGCCGATCACCACCGGCCGGTCGCCGCCCTTGAGCTTGCGCCAGCGGCCGAGCTGGCTGAACACCTTCTCCTGCGCTTTTTCGCGGATCGAGCAGGTATTGATCAGGATGACGTCGGCTTCTTCGGCGTTGTTGGTCATCACCATGCCTTCCTCCGCGCCCAGAACTTCCGCCATCTTGGCCGAGTCGTACTCGTTCATCTGGCAACCGTGGGTTTCGATGAAGAGTTTTCTGGGAGCCGATGCGGGGAGCGCGGACGGATGAGGCGAAGCGACGGCGGCCTGGGCGTCGGCTTGGGGAGCGAGGGTGTCGGTCATGATCGTGTCCGGGGCGCGGCGGTGATTCCGGGCCGGAAGAGGGCGGAGAGAGACGATAGTGTAAGCCGGCCCGGCCTCCGGCGGCCCGCGACGTCCTCGGGTGACGGCGGTAGCCGTTTGACAATCAAACACTTGGCAAACCTTTCGAATCCGGAGACACTCCCGCGCATGATCGGGGGCAAGGCCATTGCGGGGTGGGGACTACTGCTGGCGATAACGCTGGCGTGGCCGGCGCATGCCGGCACGGTCTATCGCTGCGAAAGCCCGGACGGCAGCCGCACCTACGCCAGTAAACGGGTGAAGGGCGCCAAGTGCAGCGTGGTCAGCAGCTACACGCCATCGGCCCCCGCGGTGCGCAGCGCCCCGTCGACCACGGCCACCACCCGCTCCACCAGCGAATTCACGACCGGCGCACCCGCGACCATGGCGTCGCTGGCTGCCGGGGCTGCCCCGACGACATCGCCGCCCATCGCCGCCCAAACACCGACGCCCGCTCCGGCCGCACCGCCCCAAGGCGTCACCCGCCGCGTCGAGGGGCAGGTCTACTCCTATATCAAGGACGGCGTGCGCCACTACACCAGCAAGCAGCCCAAGGGCGTGGCGGGTGCGACCGCGATCCGTTCGATCCGCTACAGCTTCATCGAGACCTGCTACGCCTGCGCGCCGCTGCCGGGCGTCAATTTCGGCACGCTGCGTCTGAATACCGTGGCTTACGCGGCCGAAATCCGCGCGGCGGCGGCGCAGCACGGGGTCGATGAGGCCATCGTCCGCGCGATCATCCACGCCGAATCGTCGTTCAATCCCAACGCGCGGTCGCGGGTCGGTGCCCAGGGGTTGATGCAGTTGATGCCGCCCACCGCGCGCCGTTTCGGTGTGAGCAATTCCTACGATCCGGTGCAGAACATCGGCGGCGGGGTGCAATATCTGGCCTGGCTGCTGAAGCGCTACAACGGCGATCTGACGCTTGCCGCCGCCGGGTACAACGCCGGGGAAGGTGCCGTCGACAGATACAAGGGCGTGCCGCCCTACAACGAAACCCGGCGTTACGTGGAGCGCGTGCGGGTCCTCGCCGAGCGCTACCGTGGGCTGCTCGGCGGACAGGGCTGACGCCTCCGGCCGCCTGTTCCGGCCGCAAATCCCGCCCCTGTGATGCTGTCCGAAGGTTGCCCCGCACCTGGCGGGAGCCTCGTCCCGGGCCTCTTTTCGAACGCTTCCGGCCTTTTCGACACCGCAGCCCGGCAGGCGCGCAGCGGTAAACATTGTCGGTCGATTCAGCGTTCCGTTACACTTTGTCGTCTTTGCCGGCCCGCTTCCACAACGAAGCAGGCCGGCAGTCCAAATGTAGCCTACGTTTTGCGGAGTGCCGGATGGCAACAAAAGTCGAAAGCGGGTCGGATCACCCCCAGGGTGGCGGCGCGCAACCGGTTGACGCGGGTCGTCGCCGCTTCCTGACCGTGTCCACCGCCGTGGTGGGTGCCGTCGGCGTTGCCGGTGCATCGGTCCCGTTCATCAAATCCTGGATGCCCAGCGCCCGCGCCAAATTGGCCGGCGCACCGGTCACCGCCGATATCAGCGGCCTGGTCGAAGGCCAACGGCTGGTGTTCGAGTGGCGCGGCCAGCCGATCTGGATCGTCAAGCGTTCCAAGGCGGTCCTCGATGCGTTGCCCACGCTGGACGGCAATCTGCGCGATCCCCAATCCGAGAACCTCGATCAGCAGCCGTCCTACGTCAAGGGCGAGTTCCGCTCGATCAAACCGGAAATCTCGGTGCTGGTCGGGCTCTGCACCCATCTGGGCTGTTCGCCGGAAATGAAGGCCGAGATCCGGCCCGAGCCGTTCGATTCGGAGTGGAAGGGCGGTTACTTCTGTCCTTGCCACAAGTCGAAGTTCGACATGGCCGGTCGCGTCTACCAGGGCGTGCCCGCACCGACCAATCTGCCGGTGCCGCCGCATTATTTCGCCGACGACAACACGATCATCATCGGCGTCGATCCGCAGGGGGGCGCATAAGCCATGGCGAACATCCTGATGCGCACCGCCGACAACGTGATGGGCTGGGTCAACGAACGCGCGCCCGGTCTGATGCCGTTTTATCGCAAGCACATGACCGAGTACTACGCGCCGAAGAATTTCAACATCTGGTATATCTTCGGCATCCTCGCGACCGTGGTGCTGGTCAACCAGATCGTCACCGGCATCTTCCTGACGATGCACTACAAGCCGAGCGCGGCGGAAGCCTTCGCCTCGGTCGAATACATCATGCGCGACGTCGCCGGCGGCGACATCATCCGCTACATGCACAGTACCGGCGCTTCGCTGTTCTTCGTCGTCGTGTACCTGCACATGTTCCGCGGCATGATGTACGGCTCCTACCAGAAGCCGCGCGAGCTGGTCTGGATCCTCGGCATGCTGATCTACCTCGTGCTGATGGCCGAAGCCTTCATGGGCTACGTGCTGCCGTGGGGCCAGATGTCGTTCTGGGGCGCGAAGGTGATCATCTCGCTGTTCGGCGCGATCCCTTACATCGGCAATGCGCTGACCGAATGGATCATGGGCGACTACCTGCCCGGCGATGCCACCCTGAACCGCTTCTTCGCGCTGCACGTCATTGCGCTGCCGCTGGTGCTGTTGCTGCTGGTGGTGCTGCATCTGGGCGCGCTGCACGAAGTCGGCTCCAACAATCCGGACGGCGTCGAAATCAAGAAAGGCCCGAAGGGCAACCGCTGGTCGGCTACCGCGCCCGCCGACGGCGTGCCGTTCCATCCGTACTACACGGTGAAGGACATGTTCTTCGTCGGCTGTTTCCTGATTTTCGGCGCCTTCATCCTGTTCTTCGCTCCGGCGTTCGGCGGCTGGTTCCTGGAGCACGACAATTTCGCCGAAGCCAACCGCCTGGTGACGCCGGAACACATCAAGCCGGTGTGGTACTACACCCCGTACTACGCGATGTTGCGCGTGGTGCCGCACAAGCTGAGCGGCGTGATCGTGATGTTCGCGGCGATCGCGGTGCTGTTCCTGCTGCCGTGGCTCGATCGCGCCAAGGTCAAGTCCTACCGATACCGCGGCAGGCTGTCGTGGACGATGCTGCTGCTGTTCGCGCTGAGCTTCGTGTGGCTGGGCAAGATCGGCGCGGGTCCGGGTACGGATCCGGTCGAGACCTGGATCGGCCGCGTGCTGACCGCGTTCTACTTCCTGTTCTTCCTCACCATGCCGGTGTGGACGAAGATCGACAAGACCAAGCCGGTTCCGGATCGGGTGACGATGCATGACTAAGCCATCCACGATGAAGACTTCGCGCCTCAAGCGCGTGGCTGCATTCCTCGCCAGTTTGACGCTGTCGGCTTCCGCGCTTGCGGCCAGCGGCGGCGATCTGCTCCAGGCCGGCACCGATCTGGAAGACAAGGCCTCGCTGCAGCGAGGCGCGCAGTTGTACATGAACTACTGCGCCGGCTGTCATTCGCTGAAGTACATGCGCTACTCGCGCATCGCCGAAGATCTGGGCCTCAGCGAAGAGCAGGTGATGACCAACCTCAACTTCACCGGCGCCAAGTTCGGCGAGCATGTGATCAGCGCGATGCCGGCGGCGGGTGGCGACAAGTGGTTCGGCAAGGCACCGCCGGATCTCAGCGTCATCTCGCGGGTCCGCGGCAGCGACTGGATCTTCACTTACCTGAAGTCCTTCTACCTCGACGAATCCCGTCCGCTGGGCTGGAACAACAAGTTGTTCCCGAACGCTTCGATGCCCAATCCGCTGTGGGAAATGCAGGGTCTGCAGCACGCCGTCTACGGCAAGAAGGATGCGGCGACGGGCGAAGCGCCGGTCGAACGTCTGGAAATCGCCCAGGCCGGCACGCAGAATGCGGCGGATTTCGATCGCACTGCGCGCGATATCACCACGTTCCTCGAGTATGTCGGCGAACCCGGTGCGATCAAACGCCAGCAGACCGGCGTCTGGGTGATCCTGTTCCTGACCTTCTTCACCCTGATGGCCTGGCTGCTCAAGAAGGAATACTGGCGCGACGTGCATTGATGGCAGAGCGATTCCTTCGCGCGACGATCACCTGCGAGGCGGCCGGCTTGCCCGGTCGCACCCGCTCTTGAGGATGGATGGCGAGTCTGCGTATGCGTAATACACTCACCCTGTTTTCTTCCGTCGACGATGTGCTCTGCCATCGCACCCGTCTGGTGTTGGCGGCGAAAGGCGTCACCTACGATCTGGTGGCGGTGGATCCGCAGAATCCGCCCGAGGATCTGATCGACCTGAATCCGTATCACTCCGTGCCGACGCTGGTCGAGCGCGATCTGGTGCTGTATGCGGCGTCGGTGGTCAGCGAATACCTGGACGAGCGTTATCCGCATCCACCGCTGATGCCGATCGATCCGCTGTCGCGTGCGCGCCTGCGTCTGGCGATGCTGAGGATCGAGCATGACTGGGTGCCGCAGGTGCAGGCCGTGCAGTTCGGCACCAAGCAACAGGCGGAGGCCGGTCGCAAGCGTCTGAAGGAGCTGCTGACCGCCGCGGTGCCGCTGTTCAAGGCCAGCAAATTCTTCCTGAACAACGAAATGAGCCTCGCCGATTGCGCGATGGCGCCCATCGTCTGGCGGCTCCATGCGCTGGGCGTGCCGCTGCCCGGCGACGGCAAGGTGATCGAGGATTACGGCAACCGCATTTTCCGCAATCCCGGGTTCATCCGCAGCCTCACGTCGCAGGAAAAGAGCCTGCGCGATCTGCCTGCTTGACCGCCCGTCCGATCTCCCGCCCGATGTTTCCGCTCGATTTCGCCGGGAGTACACTCCGGCCATGACCGATGGTCCCGCGCCAGGCATGACCAGTCGACGCCCGTACCTGCTGCGGGCGATGTACGAATGGATCGCCGACAACGGTATGACCCCGCATCTGCTGGTCGACGCTTCGCGCCCCGGCGTGAGGGTGCCGGCGTTCGCGGTGAACGACGGCAAAGTCGTACTCAATGTCGCCGAACGCGCGGTGGCCGCGCTGGAGATGGGCAACGACGAGATTTCGTTCACGGCCCGATTCGGCGGCGTCAGCCATCAGGTGCGGGTGCCGGTCGGTGCGGTCTTGCTGATCTATGCCCGCGAAACCAGCCAGGGCATGGCGCTGCCCGACGAAGCCATCGGGTCGCAGATTCAGGCGGACGAAGCGGAGGTCGGGGTGGTGGCAGATCTCGACGGAGATGCGGATGGCGGCGATGATGGCGGGGACGGCGACGATCGCACGCCGCCGCCGAAACGCGGCGGGCATCTGAGAGTCGTCAAATAGTGTTGTCCAAGCGCAGCGGTCGCCTGCGCATAGCCTGGTCCGGGGGGAACCATGCCATCAATCCAGCATTACACTCGCCGCCGAGGCGACCGGGCCGCTGAAAGACACCAGGCGATTGCCGCGCAGTACCAGTCGTGCGATATGGCGATCGGTGCCGTCCTCGGAGTATTCGAAGCGGAAACTGCGCTCGAAACCGAGCCGCCCGTCTTCGCCGCGATGCAGGCGCAGGCCGGTCGCGTGCACGGTATGGTCGATCAGTTGCACGCCGGCCGTGCGGCAGGCGTCGCCGCCGAGCTGGATCGCTCGTTCGGCGGCCGCGCGGGACGCGCTCCAGAATGCGAACACCATCGCACCCAAAATCATCAAGATCAGTAAAGTCGGCATCTGTTCAATCTGCGGCCTGTGCGCCCCGGATGCAATCCCCGAATGTCGCCCTGGAGCGCAACCTCAATGATGAAGCTCGTATTCGCCGCCGATCACATGCAGATCCTCCTTGAGCCGGGGGTCAAGCGGATCGGCTCCGCACCCGATGCGGACATCGTGCTGCGCGGCGAGGGCGTGCTTCCGCAGCATTGCGAGATGCAGGTCAACGCACAGGGCGTGATGCTGAAGATCGCGCGCGGCGCGGCGGTCAGCGTCAACCAGCGACTGGTCGATGGCCTGCTGTCGCTCCGCCCCGGCGATCAGATCGCCTTCGATACGGTGGAGGCCACGCTGGTGGTGATCGATGCGGTGCGTCCCGGCGAGCGCCCTGCGACGCCCGAGATCGACGACGTCAACGTCACCACCGTGCGTGCGGCATTGCCCAAGTACACGCTGCGCGCCCTGACCGGTCGCATGCTCGGCCGCAGTTACCCCTTGACCGGCGCGACCGTCGTCGGGCGTGCGCCGGATTGCCAGCTGCGCCTGGACGATACCAATCTCTCGCGCAAGCACGCCAAGCTCATTCCGACCAACGAAGGCGTGGTGATCGAGGATCTCGGCTCGACCAACGGCAGTTTCCACAACGGCAAGCGCGTGCAGCGTGCCGTCGCCCAGGCTGGCGACGAGATCGGATTCGATACTTTGCGCTTCCAACTGCTTGAGCTGGGGCAGGAAGGCATGGCTTCGGCGCCCGCGGCCCGTGCAGGCGTGCCGCGTTGGGTGTGGCTGGTCGCCGCGCTGTCCGTGGCGGCTGCGCTGGTGTTCGCGCTTCGCTGACGCGGTGCAGCGGGATGGTTCGGCCGCAGCCCGGCGCCTGCGGGCAGTGGCCTAAAGACCGGCGGGCGGCGGTCCCAGTTTTAGCGACAGATCGATCGCGCGGATGTGTTTGGTCAGGCCGCCGATGGAAATGCAGTCGACGCCGTCCTCGGCGATGCCGCGCAGCGTGGTCATGTCCACGCCGCCGGAGACTTCCAGCGGGATGCGGCCATCGAACGGCGCGGACTTCGCGATCCTGACGGCCTCGCGGCGCGTGGCCGCATCGAAATCGTCGATCAGGATCCGGGTGCAGCCCTCGCGCAGCGCTTCTTCCAACTGCGCCAGCGTTTCCACTTCGACGATCAGCGGCAGCGCCGGATGCCTCTCCCGTGCGGCGCGGATCGCGCCCGCGAGGGAACCGGCGGCGCGGATGTGGTTTTCCTTCAGCATCACCGTGTCGTAAAGGCCGATGCGATGGTTGCTGCCGCCCCCCATCAGCACCGCGTATTTCTGCGCAAGACGCAGCCCGGGAATGGTCTTGCGGGTGTCGAGGATCTTCGCGCCGGTGCCGCGTACGGCGTCGACATGTTCCGCCGTCACCGTGGCGGTGCCGCTGAGCGT
This sequence comes from Thermomonas sp., assembly GCA_020692565.1. Lineage (GTDB taxonomy): Bacteria > Pseudomonadota > Gammaproteobacteria > Xanthomonadales > Xanthomonadaceae > Lysobacter_I. Next base: position 26,643 of record JAIMKJ010000017.1, on the reverse strand, counting down.
CTGCAGGAAATTCAGAGATGCGCGCTCGGCGCTGACCAGTGCGCGGCTGCGCCCGGCGAGGGTCGCGATGACGGTGCCCTTGGCGATGCGGTCGCCCTCGGCGATCCGCCAATCGATGCGCACGTCGGGATCGAGTGCGCGATGGCAGCCGTCGAACCACGGTCGTCCGCAGATCACCGCGTCCTCCTTGCACAGCAGATAGGCGATGTCGGGGCCGTCGGGCAGCAATGCGGCGGTCACGTCGCCGCTGCCGATGTCTTCGGCTAGCGCCGCGGCCACGTTTGCGGCGATCGCTTCGGCCGGCGGCGGCATCACTGCGGCGGTCACAGTCCTTCCACCGCCGTCGCCGCGATCCCTTCCTCGATCAGCAGCACCGGAATGCCGTCGTCGACGCGGTACAGGGTCTTGCGGTCGCGGGTGATCAACGCCTCGCGCACCGGTTCGGTCTGCGGCGTATCGTCGGCGCGCTGCACGCCGCCGCTGGCGATGGCGCGGTTGAGGGCCTCCAGGCCGGATTTGTCGAGCAGCGCCAGCGGCTGGCGCGTGGCGGGGCAGACGAGGAGATCGAGCAACTTGCGGTCCATTCGATGAAGCCGGGGGTGAAGAGCCGCTAGAATACCGTTTTGCAGCAGGCGTGACGCCGCAGGGTGGGCCATGGCAGACGCGAACGAAGACAACCGGCCACTGGTCGGCGTGGTGATGGGCTCGCGCTCCGACTGGGAGACGATGCAGCATGCCGTCGCCAGGCTCGAAGCGTTGGGGGTTCCGCACGAGGTCCGCGTGGTCTCCGCGCATCGCACGCCGGATGTGCTGTTCGACTATGCCGCTACCGCGCGATCGCGCGGCCTGCGCGCGATCATCGCCGGCGCCGGCGGCGCCGCGCACCTGCCGGGGATGCTGGCCGCGAAGACCGCGGTGCCGGTGCTCGGCGTACCGGTCCAGAGCAAGGCGCTGAACGGCATGGATTCATTGTTGTCGATCGTGCAGATGCCGGCGGGCATTCCCGTCGCGACTTTCGCCATCGGCAATGCCGGCGCCGCCAACGCAGGCCTGTTCGCGGCGGCGATGCTCGCCGTCGATCATCCGCGGATCGGCGCCGCCCTCGATGCGTTCCGGGCGAAACAGACGCAGGACGTCGTCGAGCACGACGATCCACGTGCATGAGCAGGCGCACATGATCATGCCCTTCGAAACAAGTCGCTCATGACCACGGTCGGCATTCTCGGCGGCGGTCAATTGGCGCGCATGCTCGCGCTCTCGGGCGCACCGCTCGGCCTGCGTTTCCGCGTGCTCGACACTGTCGCCGATGCCTGCGCCGGCCAGTTCGCGCCGCTGATCGTCGGCGACTACCGCGACGGCGCGGCGCTGGCCGAGTTCGCATCGCAGGTCGATGTCGCCACCTTCGATTTCGAGAACGTGCCGGCCGAATCCGCGCAGTGGTTGAGCGAGCGCGTGCCGGTATTCCCGAACCCGCGGGCGCTGTCGATCGCGCAGGATCGCCTGGCCGAAAAAACCCTGTTCCGCGAACTCGGCATCCCGGTGCCGGCATTCGCCGACGTGCCGGATCGCGCCGCGCTCGATGCCGCCATCGTTTCGATCGGCGCACCCTGCATCCTGAAGACACGCCGTCTCGGCTACGACGGCAAGGGCCAGTTCCGGATCCGATCGTCGGCCGATGTCGACGCTGCGTGGGATGCGCTCGGCGCGCAGGCCGCGACCGTCGGTCTGATCCTCGAAGCCTTCGTGCCGTTCGAGCGCGAGTTCAGCGTGGTCGCGGTGCGCGGACGCGATGGCGAGTTCCGCACCTGGCCGCTGACCGAGAACTGGCACGTCGACGGCGTGCTGTCCGTCAGCCTCGCGCCCGTGCGCGTGGACGACGCGCTGGCGCAGTCCGCGGTCGCGCATGCGCGCGCGCTGGCCGAGTCGCTGGATTACGTCGGCGTGTTCGCGCTGGAACTGTTCTGCCGCGACGGCGTGCTGCTGGCCAACGAACTCGCGCCGCGCGTCCACAATTCCGGCCACTGGACCATCGAAGGCAGCGAAACCTCGCAGTTCCAGAACCACCTGCGCGCCGTGCTCGGTCTGCCGCTGGGCGACACCCGCATGCGCGGCCACGCCTGCATGCTCAACTGGATCGGCGCGATGCCCGATGCGGGCGCCGTGCTGCGCGAGCCCGGCGGACACTGGCACGATTACGGCAAGGACTCGCGTGCGGGCCGCAAGGTCGGACATGCCACGCTGCGCGCGGATTCGACGCGGGAACTCGCCGTCGCGCTGCGTCGGGTCGGCGCTGCCCTGGGCCTCGAGGATCTGATCGCGCGCGCCGAGGCGATCGGATAGACGTCGAACCGGCATCACGGGGAGGAATCAGGCATGCGATCGAAATTCGCGGTGATCGGAATCGTTGTGGCGCTGGTCGTCGTTGCGGGTGCGTTCTATTGGAACCGTGGGCGTCCGCAAGCCTCGACCATCGGCGCGCCGATGCGCGACGCGCCTGAAGAGGGTAACGAAGGCATTGCCGGAGCGCCGCCGCATGCCGCGGACGTCGCCGCCAAACCCATCGACGCCGCACGTCGCGCGCGACTGTCCGCCGAGCCGCTGCCGTCGCTCGACGCGCCGTTGCGCACGATCGTGCGCGACCTGGTCGCACGTGCCGAAGCCGGCGATGCGCGCTCGATGTGTCGGCTTGCCGCGGAGTACCAGTACTGCGGCGATCTGCAGGCGCGGATGCAGATGATCGAAAGCGGCGTGGCGCGCGCGCAGACGCAGTCCGGCCAGGGGTCGGGTCGCGGGATGCGCTCGGCCGAACGCATGGCCGAGGCGTTCGACAGCGTCAGTGAACGCTATGCGCACTGTGAGGGCGTCGTCGTGCCGGCATCGAGCGAGATCGCGCGGCATATGCGCAATGCGGCCGCCGCCGGTCATCCGCAAGCGAGCGGTTACTACGTCTCGGGCGACATGTTCCGCAATCGCGACATGCTCGAAAATCTCAATGAACTCACGTTCTATCGCGACAATGCGGAAAGCCTGGCGCGCACGGCGATCGCGGCCGGAGACCTGCCGTCGGCCTGGGCGCTCGCCAACGCCTACGCAGCCGACCCCGCCGATTTCCGCCGTTCCTTGCTTGCGCAGGCGGTGGAGCCGGCGCCGGCCGAAGCGCTGGCGCTGCTGTACGGGCTGCGCACCGTCGCCGCCGGCAATACGGATCCTGCAGTGACACAGGTCGCGGCGCGACTGCAGGAACGGATCGCCGCGCTCGAACAGCGGCTTCCGCAGGCGGACGTCGCGCGCGCGCGCAGTGCGCCTTCCGGCATCGGCGCGGCTTCGGGCAGCCGCCCCGATCCTGCGACGCTGGCGGGTTCGATGTTTTCGCGCGGTCGCGATGAATTCCGGCGCGATATCTGCGATTGAAACGCCGCAGGCGCGATCTTCGAGACGTCGATCCGCCCGCGACAGTGACTTCATCGCTCAGCGGCAGCGCCCGTAACGATCCGGCGATGCGCCCGGACCGCCTCTGCGGCCCGGCGGGTTTTCCCAGTTGGTGCCGCGTCCGCCCGCGCGGCCCGGCGGATTATTGTCGTTGTCGAACCAGCAGCGCTTCGCCTGGTTCCAGAAACCGTAGCGCGGATGCCAATAGCCGTAGTTGGCGTTGAAATAATAACCGCCGTCGACGACGTTGAATTTGTGGCGCACGTTGCGGTGACGGTAGTAGCGATAGTCCGGCGAGGCTCCCGGGCCGCCGCGCCAGCCCGGCGGGTTTTCCCAATTGGTACCCGGACCGCCTGCGCGACCCGGTGGGTTGTTGTCGCGATCGCGCGGATGCGCGGCGATGGCCGTGGCGGAGACGAGAGAGAACCCAAGGGCGAATGCGCACAGCATCGACCTGGAGAGCACGGATTTCGAGAGCAGTGTCTTGGAAGGTGTCATCGGTGGCTCCGTTGCGTGGAAGGCCATCCGTGAATGCGCGTGAAAGCGATGTCGTTGACGTGCTGCGGGGATCGTTCATCGCGCGGCCGGGTTGATGACGCCGGCATGAAACCGGACGTAGAAAAGGCCGGCTTCATGCCGGCCTTTTCATGTCTGCCATCCCGAGGCGAAGCCAAGGGACCGGCTTGATCTCTTCTGATGCTTTCAAACAAGTAGCGACATGTTCTTCGCTGCGCTCAGGAGGATAGTGATGATCATCGCGTCATGTTGGAAGCGACGAAATCCCAGTTGACCAGATTCCAGAACGCTTCCAGGTACTTCGGCCGCAGGTTGCGGTAGTCGATGTAGTAGGCGTGTTCCCACACGTCACAGGTCAGCAGCGCGGTGTCGTCGCCGGTCAGCGGGGTGGCGGCGTTGGAGGTGCTCACCAGCGCGAGCGAGCCGTCGGGGCGCTGCACCAGCCAGCCCCAGCCCGAACCGAAGGTGGTGACCGACGTCTTCGTGAACTCTTCCTTGAACTTGTCGAAGCTGCCGAACGCGGCATTGATGGCCTCGGCCAGCTTGCCGGTGGGTTCGCCGCCGCCGTTGGGCTTCAGGCAGTTCCAGTAGAAGGTGTGGTTCCACACCTGCGCGGCGTTGTTGAACATGCCGCCCTGCGACTTGCGGATGATGTCTTCCAGCGACAGATCGGCGAACTCGGTGCCCGCGATCATGTTGTTGAGGTTGGTGACGTAGGTCTGGTGGTGCTTGGAATAATGGAAATCGATGGTTTCCGCGGAAATGTGCGGTTCCAGAGCGGTGCGGTCGTAGGGCAGGGCTGGCAGCTCGATGGCCATGGGCGGGCTCCTTGGGGGGTAGGGGTGGGACGGGCGCCGGGGCAGGCCCGGCCGCGCGCGAAGGATTACAATGCGCGATTCTAACCCCACCCAGCCTAACCCCACCCAAGCCGCTGCGGCCACCGCGCCGCCGGCACCATCCCGCAGGAGAGTCCCATGCCGGTGTTGGAGCGTATCCAGTCCGAGATCGAAACCCATCCGATCGTGTTGTTCATGAAAGGAACCCCGCAATTCCCGATGTGCGGTTTTTCCAGCCGTACCTCGCAGGCGCTCAAGGCTGCCGGCGCGAGCAATTACCACACCGTCAACGTGCTGGAAGACCCGGAAGTCCGTGCCAATCTGCCGCGCTTCTCCAATTGGCCGACGTTCCCGCAGTTGTTCATCAACGGCGAGCTGATCGGCGGTTGCGACATCGCCCTCGAACTGTTCGAGTCCGGCGAGCTGGCCCGCATGATCGCCGAGGCGCAGAAGGGCTGATGTCGGCAGGTTCCGCTTCGGAAAGCGTGCAGCCGGCGATGCCCGTCGCGCGCCCGCTGGAAGGCCGCGTCGTACTGGTGGCCGGCGCGCATGGTGCGCTGGGCCACGCATCGGCGGTCGCGTGCGCACAGGCCGGCGCGATCGTGGTGCTGCTGGGGCGGAAAGTGCCCAAGCTCAATCGCGTGTACGACGCCATCGTGCGCGCGGGGGGCGAAGCCCTGCTGTATCCGCTGGACCTGGAAGGCGCGACGCCCGACGACTACGTCGAGATGGCCGAGCGCATCGGCTCCGGCCCCGGCCGACTCGATGGTCTGCTGCACTGCGCCGCCGAGTTTCCCGGGCTGACGCCGCTCGACAACACCGATCCGGCCGCATTCGCGCGCGCATTGCACGTGAACGTGACCGCGCGCTGGTGGCTGACGCAGGCCTGCCTGCCGCTGTTGCGCCGGGCCGAAGACAGCGCGGTGGTGTTCGCCATCGACGAGGACGCGGGTCGCGGCCTGCCGTACTGGGGCGGCTACGGCATCGCCCAGTCCGCCTTGAACACGTTGATGCAGACACTCCACGCGGAACTCGCCAATTCGAGCGTACGCGTCTGCGGCCTGGCGCCCGGGCCGATGCGCACCCCGCTGCGCGCGAAAGTCTTCGTCGAAGAAGACGCCTCCATCGCCCGTGACGCGGCCGCCGTTGCGCCGGCCTGCGTGCATCTGTTGTCGGCGGCGGGCGCCGAGCAGCGCGGGCAACTCTGGTCGCCGCACGGATGACCATCGCTTCGGCCGCGCTGCTGCTGTTCCTGATCCTCGATCCGCTGGGCAATGTCCCGGTGTTCCTCAGTCTGCTGCGCGGCCTGCCGCCGCGTCGGCAGCGGATCGTACTCGCCCGCGAACTGCTGATCGCGCTGGTCGTGCTGATGCTGTTCCTGTGGGCCGGCAAGTACGCGCTGGAGCTGATGCATCTGCGCGAGGAGTCGGTGTCGATCGCCGGCGGCATCGTGCTGTTCCTGATCGGTATCCGGATGATTTTCCCGCCCCCAGAAGGCCTGATGGGCGAAATTCCCGACGGCGAGCCCTTCATCGTGCCGATGGCGATTCCGCTGGTCGCCGGCCCCTCGGGCATGGCGGCGGTGATCCTGATGGGCAGCAACGACCCCACGCGCCTGGGCGACTGGAGCTTGGCGTTGCTGATCGCCTGGGCAGCGACCGCCGCGATCCTGTTCTCCGCGACCTACCTTTACAAGTGGTTGGGCCAGCGCGTGCTGACCGCGGTCGAGCGCCTCATGGGCATGCTGCTGGTCGCGATTTCGGTGCAGATGCTGATGGACGGCATCACCGCTTATCTGCGGATCCAGGCACCCTGACGGTTCTGTGACGAAAGCACCCGTGCGTCGCCGTAGGGTGATGAACTGCTTACAGCATGACATTCATGTGATTTGTCACGAGCGTTCAGTCAATGATTTCAATGACTTAGAGCCCGATAAACCGTCATTCAACTGTCATCTCCAGGCTCTATCGTGTTAACCTATGGTTAACCCGAGCTTGTCTGTTGGGCAGGCGACGGGACCACATTCAGGGTTCATCAATCGCGGCGCTCATGTGTCCGCGATTTTTCACTTAGAACGAACCACCGCATTGTTTTCCCATCGAGGCCCAGAGCAAATGAATCACAACAACCGTCTCCGACTTTCGAAACTGTCGATTGGACTGATCGTCGCCCTCGCGGCGGCCCCGGCATTCGCCCAGAACACCACGGCCGCGCTGAACGGCCAGGTCGTCGGCGCAGACGGCCAGCCGGTTGTCGGCGCCGAAGTCGTCATTCTGCACACCGAATCGGGCACGGCGAGCCGCGTCGTTACCGACGCGAACGGCCGCTACAACGCCCGCGGCCTGCGCGTCGGCGGTCCGTACAAGATCACCGCCAACAAGGAAGGCGAGGGCACACAGAGCGAGAGCAATGTGTATCTCCAGCTCGATCAGGTGTCCCAGGTCGACATCTCGATCGGCGCGCAGGAACTGGAAGCCATCAGCGTCGTCGGCGCTTCCGGTCCGCAGATCTTCAGCGCCGACAAGATGGGCGCCGGCACCGCGATCAGCCGCCAGGACCTCGACAACTACGCGTCGGTCCAGCGCAACCTGCAGGATTACGTGCGCTTCGATCCGCGCATCTCGCAGACCGACAAGGACCGCGGCGAAATCTCCGCCGGCGGCCAGAACTCCCGCTACAACACCATCACCATCGATGGCGTCGCGACCAACGACACCTTCGGTCTGGAAGCCAACAACCTGCCGACCGCGAAGCAGCCGATCTCGATCGACGCGATCGATTCCGTGCAGGTCAATATCTCCAATTACGACGTGACCCAGAAGGGTTATACCGGCGCCAACATCAACGCCGTGACCAAGTCGGGTACCAACACGTTCAAGGGTTCGGTCTATTACATCTACCGCGATGAGAACGGCGTCGGCGACCGCTACAACCGCACCAACGACAGCTATTTCGATGCGCCCGTGTTCGAAGAAACCACCAAGGGTTTGACCATCGGTGGCCCGTTGATCAAGGACCGCCTGTTCTTCTTCGCTGCGTACGAAGAACTCAAGAGCACGCGCGGCACGCCGGAATTCGGCCCGCTCGGCAGTGCGCGGACCAACGTGGCGATCACGCCCACCGCCATCGCCGGTGCCCAGGGTATCGCCAGCACCAACTACAACGTCGACATCGGCGGCACGACCGCTTCCGCGGCCGAGCTCGAAGTCACCGATGCGCTGTTCAAGCTCGACGCCAATCTCGGCGACAACCACCGCGCCAGCCTGCGCTGGAGCAAGACCGAACAGTCCGACCCGATCTTCCCGACCTTCTTCAACAACGCCATTTCGTTGAGCTCGCACTGGTACAGCCAGGACAAGACCATCGAAACCTACGTCGGCGAACTCTTCTCCGATTGGAACGACAAGTTCTCCACCGAACTGAAGCTGTCCTATCGCGATTACGTCAGTGCGCCGATCAATAACTCCGATCTGCCGCAGATCCGCCTGAACTTCGCCGGTGCGCTGCCGGCCGGTTCGCCGTCGGTCTCCAGCACCAATGCCGGTCTGGTGTTCGGCACCGAGCGCAGCCGCCACTTCAACGATCTCGGTACCGAGACCTGGAACTTCTACGCGGCCGGTAACCTGTTCCTCGGCGATCACACCGTGAAGTTCGGCGTCGATTACGACGACAACACCGTCTACAACGCGTTCCTGCAGGACACGAAGGGTAACTACACCTTCGCGTGCATCAACGGCGCCGCCGGCTTCTATCAGTTCACCGCTGCTGCAGTGACCTGTAACACCGCGACCCGCGCGCAGAACGAAGCGGCCGTGCTCGAGAACTTCCGCCGAGGCCGCCCCACGAGCTATCAGGTGCAGGTCGGCGCACCGGGCTTTGGCATCGACGACGGCGTTGCGAACTGGGACTACCAGAACTACGGTCTGTTCCTGCAGGACACTTGGCTGGTCAACGAAAACCTGACCTTGACCGCCGGCGTACGCGTCGACCGCAAGGGCATGGGCGAAAGCCCGCTGTTCAACAGTGCTGCTGCCGCTGCGACCGTCGACGGCGCGCTGAATGGCTCGACCACCCCGCAGAACGGTACCGTGGTCCGCGCCACCGGTGGCTTCGGCATTCGCAACGACGTCACGCTCGACGGCAACATGTTGGTGCAGCCGCGCTTCGGCTTCAACTACACCTTCTCGTCCGAGCGTCGCACCCAGCTGCGCGGCGGTTTCGGCTTGTTCGAGGGCGCGGCCGCCAACGTGTGGCTGTCGAACCCGTACTCCAATACCGGCATCGCGACCCGCATCATCGGCTGCGGTATCGCCGGCTTCGCCGCGTGCCCGACCGCCGACGGTCTGTTTACCACCGATCCCAACGGTCAGCCGACCAACTTCGTCGGTGCAATCCCGGCCGCCAACGTCGACTTCCTGTCCTCGGATCTTCGCCAGCCGTCGGTGTGGAAAGCCAACATCGCGTTCGAACACGAACTGCCGTGGTGGGGCATGGTGGCGGGTATCGAGTACATCCGCACCGAGGTGAAGGATGGCGTTTACTTCCGTCACCTGAACCTGGGCAACCCGACGCGTCAGGGCAGCGATGGTCGCGACCTGTTCTACACCCCGCAGGGCTACAACGGCGCCTGCTGGAATGCCAACGGTTCCAGCATCACGTCCGGCGCTTGTACCGGTTTCCGCAATCGTGCCCTCAGCAATGCCAACTTCGCCAACGTGCTGGTTGCCGACAACACCGGCAAGGGCTACGGCGATAACCTGACGCTGCAGCTGAGCGGCCAGTTCCTCGAAGATTGGCGCTGGGGCCTGGGTTATGCCTACACCCGCGCGAAGGAAGTCAGCCCGCTGACGTCGTCGGTGTCGAACTCGAACTGGAACTCGGTCTCGGTGTTCAACGCCAACGAGGAAGTCGCCGCCAACTCCGCCTATCTCGTGCGCGACCGCTTCATCGGCCAGCTCACTTGGAACCACAAGTTCTTCGGCGATTACCAGACCTCGTTCGGCCTGTTCTATGAAGGTCGCAAGGGCAAGCCGTACAGCTGGATCTACAACAACGACCTCAACGGCGACGGCATCACCAACGACCTGATGTACATCCCGACCGCTTTCGGCTCGAACGAAGTGGTGTTCCGCGACATCAACGGCAACGGCAGCGGCGTGGACGAAGAAGCGCTGTTCTGGGAGATCGCCAATGCGAACGGCCTGAACCGCTACGCCGGTCGCGCGGTCGAGCGCAACAGCTCCTACGCCAAGTGGACCAATAACTTCGACGTGCGCTTCAGCCAGGAATTCCCGGGCTTCTTCAGCGGCAACAAAGTGCTGGTGGCTCTGGACATCCTCAACGTCGGCAACCTGTTGAACAAGGATTGGGGTCATATCGACGAAATCGCGTTCCAGTCTGCGGGTGGTCTGGCGCGCAGCTTCGTCAACTATCAGGGTCTGGACGCCCAGGGCCGCTACATCTACGGTGTGAACGGTCAGGTGGAAGACTTCGTGACCCGCCAGCAGAAGGGCGAGTCGCAGTGGGCTGCTCAGCTGACCCTGAAGTACAGCTTCTAATCGGTTGAGCCAATACGTGCGAAGACGACGGCCGGGGAAACCCGGCCGTCGTCGTTTCCGGCGCTGCCGCTTGTCTGCTGTCAATCCCCAGTTTCCTGCGATAAAGTCGCTGCAACACACAACGACGAACACAAGAGTGCAATGAACGATTCCACCCAATCCATCCTCCCCACCATCGACGCGCACATCTATCCGCGCGGCGGTCTCGATGTGCTGTCCCGCGACGAGGTCGCGCGCCTGCGCGATGCCTCGATCGGCGGCATGCACGAACTGCTGCGCCGCTGCGCGCTGGCGGTGTTGACCAGCGGCAGCGCGTCCGACGACCCGCGCGCGGCGCGCGAGCTGTATCCCGATTTCGATATCCAGGTGCTGCAGCAGGATCGTGGCGTGCGCATCGATCTGGTCAACGCGCCGGCGATGGCCTTCGTCGATGGCGAGATCATCCGCGGCGTCGCCGAGCTGCTGTTCGCGGTGGTCCGCGATCTGGCCTATACCGCGATCGAACTGCGCGAAGACTGCAATGGCAGCCGCGATCTGTCGACCTCCGAAGGCATCACCGATGCGGTGTTCGGTCTGCTGCGGAATGCGCGCATCCTGCATCCGATCAATCCGAATCTGGTGGTGTGCTGGGGCGGCCATTCGATCAATCGCGACGAATATCTCTACACCAAACAGGTCGGCTACGAGTTGGGCCTGCGCGGGATGGACATCTGCACCGGCTGCGGCCCGGGCGCGATGAAGGGGCCGATGAAGGGCGCGACGATCGCCCATGCCAAGCAGCGCCACCGTCGCATGCGCTACATCGGCATCACCGAGCCGGGCATCATCGCCGCAGAATCGCCGAATCCGATCGTGAATCACCTGGTGATCATGCCGGATATCGAAAAACGCCTCGAAGCCTTCGTGCGCATGGGGCACGGCATCATCGTGTTCCCGGGCGGCGTGGGCACGGCGGAGGAAATCCTCTATCTGCTCGGCATCCTGCTGCGCGAAGAAAACGCGGACCTGCCGTTCCCGTTGATCCTCACCGGTCCGGCCGCATCGGCGCCGTATTTCGAGCAGATCGACAAGTTCCTGCGTCTGACCCTGGGCGAAGCCGCGACCTCGCGTTACGAGATCATCGTCAACGATCCGGCGAAAGTCTCCAAGCGCATGGCCGCAGGTATCCGCAAGGTGCGCGAGCATCGCATCGCCGGGAAGGATTCGTTCTTCTTCAATTGGTCGCTCGAGATTCCGCTGGCGTTCCAGCAGCCGTTCGTGCCGACCCACGAGGCGATGGCTGCGTTGGATCTGCACCACGGGCGCAAGCCGCACGAATTGGCCGCGGATCTTCGCCGTGCGTTTTCCGGCATCGTTGCAGGCAACGTGAAGGAAGACGGTCTGCGCCGGATCGAGGAATACGGTCCGTTCAAGATCCACGGCGACGCGGACATGATGCAGTCGCTCGATGCATTGCTGCGCGCGTTCGTCGAACAGCGGCGGATGAAGATTTCCGGTGCGTACCGGCCGTGTTACGAAGTGGTCGCGTAATCGGAGATCGATCGGGTTTGCGGGCCGGCGAAGCTCAATCCTTCGCCGGCAGTTTCACGGTGACGATGAATCGGCCGTCTCCGGTTTTCGCTTCCACGCTGCCACGGCCTTCGGTGTAGGTTTCGATCTGCGCGAGCGATGACGGCAGGCCGACGTTGTGGCCGGGCGCGGCGCGCGAGGAGTCCGCAGGAATCGGATTCGAGATCACGATGACGATGCCGCGCTCGTCGCTGTCGATGCGGATGTCGATGTCGCCGCCCTCGGCGATGCGTTCGATACCGTGCTTGATCGCGTTTTCGACCAGCGGCTGCAGCGACAGTGACGGGACCAGCGCTTCGGGCATCGGGTCGGGCCGGGTCCAGCGCACGCGCAGGCGTTCGCGGAAACGCAGGGATTCGATCTCAAGATAGCGTTCGATCAGCGCGATCTCTTCGCTCAGTGGAATTTCGCGCGGGCCGCCGAGCGCGGCGCGGAACAGATCCGCGAGATCGAGCAATAGATGTTCGGCTTCGTCGGGTCGGTTGTGCACCAGTGCCGCACCGGTGTTCAGCGTGTTGAACAGGAAATGTGGACGGACCCGGGCCTGGAGTGCGGCGAGTTCGGCCTGTTTCGCGCGTACCGCCAGCAGGCGCAGGCGCCAGTGGTTCTGGAACGCGGCCAGCGCCAGCCACCCGACGATCATCACGATACCGGTGACGCGCAGCACGACATCCAGGCGCGCCGCTTCGGAGATGCGCCACAGATCGCCCAGCAACAGGTCGCTGATCGCCAGGACCGACCAACTGCTGAGCAGCAGCAGGGCGAGCGCGAGATAGGCGATGAGCTGCGGCTTGACGTCGTTGAGGCGTTTGCGCAGCAGGTACAGGCCGCCCAGGGTCAGCAGCGCCACCCACTGCACCATCAGCGAAAGCAGTCCGAAACGGACCCAGCGGCCCAGCGGCGCGTCGCCGGCGAGGGTCAGTACCGCTGCCAGGCCTTCGGCGGCGAGCACCACCCAGATCACCACGCGTCCCTGCCACAGGCTGTCGAGCGGACCGACGGTCGCGGCGGGCACGTTCGGGCGCGGGTGGGGCGATGACTTCGACATCGGCCCATGATGCCCGGCTCCGGGACGAACGGGCAGGGGGACCGTTCATACTTCCGTGCAGCCCGCCCATCGGGCATCGCTAGGTCATGCCCCGAGCCGGGGCCTATGCTCGCCGGCATTGATCGTGGAGGCGAAATGCGAGTCCTGTGCCGACATACCCCATCTTCCACCGACCCGCAGGCGCGGGCGTCGCGCGCGCTGCGTCGTGGCCTGTCCCGCGGTTTCACCCTGGTCGAGTTGGCCATTACCGTGACCGTGCTGGTCGTGCTGCTCGGGCTTTCGGCGCCGCTGTTCACCGGGATGACCAACGGCAACCGCCTGACCGGCAACGCCAACGAACTGGTGGCTGCGGTGCTGATCGCGCGTTCGGAAGCCATCCGCGGCAACGTGCGCACCTCCCTCTGCCAGAGCGCGGACGGGGCCAGTTGCAGCAATGCCTCCCCTTGGCAGGGCTGGATCGTGTTCGCGGACGCGAATGGCAACAATACGGCCGAAGCCGACGAAATCGTGCGCGCGGGGGTCATCGAGGCGCCCGTGCAGGTGCTTTCCAGTCCCAGTGTGACCAACGCCAACACCCGCATCACCTTCCGTGCCGACGGTCTGGCCTATGCCGGCAACAATCTGCTGGAAGGCAACCTCCGCGTCTGTCTGCCGGTGACCAACCCGGCCTTGAACGTGCGCGACGTCAATATCGCCATCGGCGGTCGCGTCGCAGTGCGGGCTCCGATCGACGCTGGCGGCAACTGCAACGTCCCGGGGAATCTCTGATGTCCGTGCATACCAAGCCATTCCCGCAGCGCATCGCCGGCAGGCGGCGGGTTCCACGCTCGCTGGCCGCTGTGCGCGGCGTGGGTCTGATCGAAGTGCTGGTCGCGGTGCTCGTGCTGGCCATCGGCCTGCTTGGCGTGGCGGCCATGCAGGCTACGGCGCTTCGCAACAGCCAGAGCTCGCTCGAACGCAGCCAGGGCGTCATGCACGTCTACACCATTCTGGATGCGATGCGCGCCAATCCCGACGCCGCGCGCGGCGGCGGTTACAACATGGGGATGACCTGCGTGCCGCCGGCCGCCGGCTCGCTCGTCTCCAGCGACCAGCGCCAGTGGATCACCGTTCTGCAGCAGAATCTTGGCGCCACCGCCTGTGGACAGGTGACCTGCGTGGCCGCGGTCTGCACGATCACCGTGCGCTGGGACGACTCCCGCGGCAGCGGCGGAAACGTCGCTCAGACCCTCAGCACGACGACACGCATATGACGCTCATGACACTTTCTACGAGGCGCTTTTCCCTTCGTGGCCGCCCGGCCGCGCGCAACGCCGTTCGCGGCCTCACGCTGGTCGAATTGATGATCGCGTTGATGCTCGGCCTGCTCGTGGTCGGCAGCGCCAGCGCCATCTTCATTTCCAACCGCCAGACCTATCGCGCGACCGAAGGGCTCGGACGCGTGCAGGAAAACGGACGCATGGCCTTCGAACTGCTGTCGCGCGATCTGCGCGAAGCCGGCGGCAGTCCCTGCGGCAATGCCGACCGTCAGGAGCCGCTGAAGATGGTCAACGTCCTGACCAACCCGGCCACCCGGTGGTGGACCAATTGGAACAACGGCATCACCGGTTATGAAGCCGCGATTCCCGGCGGCAGTCCTGCCAACCGGGTGGCGGGCACCGACGCGATCGACCTGATGGGCGGCGACAGCTCCAGCAGCGCGGTGGTTGCGAGCCACGATACGGCAGGCACCAGCATCACGCTCAATACCGCGACACATGGGTTCAACGTTTCCGACCTCGCGATCATCTGCGACTGGAGCCAGGCTTCGCTGTTCCAGGTGACCGGCGTGGCCGGCAATGTCATCCTGCACAACAACAGCGGCAATCCGGGCAATTGTTCGAAAGGACTGGGGTATTCCAGTCCTGCCACCTGCAGCGTAAACGGCAAGGTGAAGCAGTTTGGCCCCATTCCGGCGGAAACCAACGCGAGCGCGACGGTGATCCGCATGCAGCCGATGCGCTGGTTCGTGGGTACGACTGCGGACGGCGGGCGTTCGCTGTTCCGCAGCACGGTCGTGAATACCGGCGGCGTCCTGGCCGTGCGCGATCAGGAAATCGCCCAAGGCGTCAACGACATGGAGTTGCAATATCTGCTGACAGGCGCTGCAGGCTATGTCGATGCCACCGCAGTCCCCGCAAACCGCTGGAACGATGTCGTCGCGGTGCGCGTGACGCTCGACATGCTCAGCGCCGACGGCGCGGGCATCGGCGGCGCGCAGCTCGCGCGTCGCGTCGCCCATACCGTCACTCTCCGGAATCGCATGGAATGAACCGTCACGCACGCCATCCCGTTACGTCGATCCAACGCCAGCGCGGCGCCACTCTGGTCGTGGTACTCATCCTGCTGTTGCTGATGACCCTGCTGGGGCTCGCCAGCCTGCGCAGTACCGTGCTCGAAGAGCGCATGACGTCGAATCTGCTCGATCGCAGCCTGAGTTTCCAGGTCGCCGAGGCCGGCTTGCGCGAAGCGGAGGCCACACTCATTCCGATGCCCGTGTTTCCGGCCGCGGGTTGCGTCAACGGCCTGTGCGCGCGTCCGCTGCCCACGGCCCGCGAGCGCTGGGCTCCGGATTCCGGTTTCAACGCATGGCGCACTGCGTCGGTTTCCAATGCCAACACCGATGCGCCGCGCTACATCGTCGAAGAGATGGGCGAAGGCCCGAACTGGCGCGACTGCGACCGTCTTTCTCCCATCCATCCACTGTGCCTGACGCCGCGTTATCGCGTGACCGTACTGAGTCAGCAGGCCGGCCGCGCGTCCGTGACGCTGCAAACCATTTTCGCTGGCAGATAAGCCGAGGCAGCCGTGAACAATACTCCCCGCACAACACCTGTCCGCAGCGCGCGCAAGTCGCGTCTGGCGCCTTTCCTGGTATGCCTCATCACCGCGCTCGGCTTGCCCGTGCATGCGGCGGTCTCGCTGCCCGACGTGCCGATGCAGACGAATAACGGCGTGCCGCCGAATCTCTGGTTCATCCTCGACGACTCGGGTTCGATGGCGTGGGACTTCATGCCTGGCGCCTTCAATTCCGGTGGTGTGCCGGCGACGACGCCGGTCGCGATCCAGTTGCAGACTTACACCCGCAACACCATCTATTACAACCCGACCGAGATCTATCGTCCGTGGCAGCAGGCCGATGGCAGCTACATGGCCGACACGCCCTACAACGCGGCCTTCAACAGCAACGACTTCGCCAATACTCCGATCAACCTCGGCGGTGCGGTGCGGACGTTCTTTGTCCCGCTCCCCACGATCACCAATTTCGCCGATGCGCGACAGTACACCCGCTATCGCTTCCAGACCGACGGCACCGCCCAATCGTGCGTCTGGAATGCGGTCGCCAATGCGCACAGTACCTGCGTCAACAACGTCACTACATTCACGTGGCCCGGCCCCATCGTCCGTACCCTGGCCCAGGAAAAGCAGAACTTCGCCAACTGGTACTCGTACCATCGCACCCGCATGAAGGTAGCGAAAGCCGGCGCCAGCTATGCGTTCAACGACCCCAGCATCTTCAACAACGAAAACGACTATCGCGTCGGCTTCACCACTATCTGGCAGCGCAATGAGTTCCGCATTCCGGTCGGCAACAACAACGGCCTGTTCCGGGGCAACAATGCGGGTGAAAACCGCCGTGTATGGTTCGATCGTCTCTTCGGTGCTGCCGGTAGCAACGGCACGCCGTTGCTCCCGGCGCTGACGCGTGCCGGCGAATATTTCAAGGAAACCGGTGCGAACGGTCCGTGGGGCCCGCAGACGAACGGCTCGCAGTACGAATGCCGGCAGAACTTCTCTATCCTGACCACCGATGGTTTCTGGAACAGCGGTAACGGCACGGTCGGCAACAGCGACAACGCCAATGGTGCGGTGATCACCCGTCCGAATGCGGCTTCCTATCAATACACGCCGGCCGATCCGTTCCGCGACAATTGGAGCAATACGCTGGCCGATATCGCGATGGCGTACTGGAAAGCCGATCTGCGCCCGGAAGCCCAGATGGTCAACTCCGTGCCTTCCTCCTCCGCCAACCCGGCGTTCTGGCAGCACATGGTGACGTTCGGTATCTCGATCGGCCTCAGCGGTAATCTGAACGTCGCCGACACCCTGACCCGCGTCCGCAACGGCCAGTCCGTGGCATGGCCGAACCCGATCGACAACGAAGACAACGATCGCATCGACGATCTGCTCCATGCTTCCGTGAACGGGCACGGCACGTTCGTCTCGGCGAGCGATCCGTCCGAGTTCGCCGCCGGTCTCGGCAACGCATTGCGTGCGATCGCCGAGCGCCGCGGTTCGGGTTCCAATGCTGCCGTGACCGGCAGTTCCACCAGTGCCGGCACCAAGTTGTTCCAGGCGAAGTTCTTCTCGTCCAAGTGGTACGGCGAAATGCAGGCGTTCAACATCACCAGCAGCGGCGTGGATACGACGGCGCCGGTGTGGACCGCCAGCATCCCGGCCTACACTTCACGCACGATCCGTACCCACAACGGGACGTCTGGCGCGATTTTCCCGACGACGGCGCAGACCGCCGCACTGACCGCGGATGTCGCGAACTACATCCGTGGCGATCGCAGCAAGGAGCTGCCCGGCGCCACCGCCGTTTTCCGCAACCGCAGCTCGCTGCTCGGCAGCATCGTCAACAGCTCGCCGGTCTACGTGAAGACCGATGACACCGTCGAAACGGTGTACGTCGGCGCGAACGACGGCATGCTGCACGCCTTCAATGCCACCAACGGCGTGGAGCGTTTCGCCTACGTGCCCCGCGGCATCGATCTGGCCGATCTGAGGGAATACAGCGACCCGGCCTACGGCCACCGCTTCTTCGTCGATGGCGCGATCATCACGTCCACCAAGCGCGAGCTCGCCAGCCGCACCGTGCTGGTCGGCGCGCTTGGTCGCGGCGGCAAGGGCCTGTACGCCCTCGACGTGACCGATCCGACCGCTTTCACCAACGCCAAGGTGCTGTGGGACAAGGACGGCAGTTTCGATACCGAAATGGGCCAGATCCTGGGCAAGCCGGTCATCGCCAAGCTCAACGACGGCAGCACTGCGGTACTGGTTCCGAATGGATTGAACAGCGCCACCGAGCGTGCGGTGCTGTTCGTACTGGATCTGGAAACCGGCGTGAAGATTGCCGAAATCGATACCGGCGTCGGTTCGGCCACCGCCACCAATGGCCTGTCCTCGCCGCGCGGTTGGGACGAGGACGGCAACGGCACGGTCGACTTCGTGTATGCCGGCGACTTCCGCGGCAACCTGTGGAAATTCGACCTCACCAGCACCAACCGGTCGCTGTGGAATGTCGCCAACGGTCGCGCGCTGTATACGCCCGCGACGGCAGGTGCCCAGCCAGTGACCGGCGGCGTCACCATCGCCGTCGATCCGGCCACGGACAAGCGCTGGGTCTTCTTCGGTACCGGCCGTCTGCTGACCACCACCGATCTGACCGACACCGCGCTACAGGTCTGGAACGGCGTGATCGACGATCCCACTGCCACTTCGTCGACGACCCGCGCCGGCATGACCGCGCGCAACATCGCCTACTTCGATGCCGCGACCAAGGGGCGCGCCTTCGAACCGAACAGCGCGCTTCCGGCAGGCAGCAAGGGCTGGTACATCGATCTGGATCTGCCGCCCGGGAATACGCGGGAAGGCGAGCGCATGATCGGGGACCAGCAGGTGATCAAGAACGTACTGATCGCTTCGAGCATCATTCCCAGCACCGAGAATCCCTGTCGCGGCGGTCGTGGCTACGTCAACGCACTGGATGCCTTCACCGGCACCAGTCTGGCGACCGGCTTCTTCGGCAGTTACGACGGCAATGGCGTGTTCGTTCCGGCCACCGTCGGCCCGGGCACCCCGCTCGGGTCGGTCAATCACAACGTCGGTCTGATCACGGAAAGCGTGATCGTCGGCAACCAGTATTTCGTCAACGGCAATGACGACCTTGCGAAAGGCGACGTTGACGAGAACCTGGTCGGCGGCCGGATCTCCTGGCGCGAAATCATCCAGAGGTGAATATGAGTCTTAACCGATCGAATCGTTCCGCGAGCCGTCGTTCTGCCGTCGGGTTCACGCTGGTGGAGGTGATCATCGTCGTGCTGATCATCTCGGTGCTGGCCGCCATTGCCTATCCGGCCTACCAGGACTCGGTGGTGAAAAGCCGGCGCAGTGCGGCCAAGGCCTGCATCATGGAAGCGAGCCAGTTCATGGAACGCTTCTTCACCACCAACAACCTGACATATGTAGGCGGAGATGCCGCATGGCTGGCGATCGGTTGTGCGGCAGGCACTGACGTGACGAACCACTACACCGTGACGCCGGTGGCTGCCCCCGCGAATCCGCGCGCATACACGATCACCGCCACACCGCAGGGTCTTCAGCTCGCCAAGGACACTGACTGCGGCACAATCGGAATCAATAACATCGGAGTCAAGACCAGAACCGGTAGCGAATCGGTCGATTATTGCTGGTAAAGGCTTCCGTGATGCCTGTAAACACGAAAAACCCGCTCATCGAGCGGGTTTTTCGTTGAACCGCAAGTGTTTCATCGAAGCCGCGACAACAAAAAAAGCCTGCGATTCGCATCGCAGGCTTTCGTGGTACATCGCCGAATCTGGCGCCCGAAGTTGGACTCGAACCAACGACCCCCTGATTAACAGTCAAGTGCTCTAACCGGCTGAGCTATTCGGGCGGGGCTGCATATCGTAATGGTCCGGCCGCGTGCGATCAAGCGTGTTGTTCAGCCGAATGTCCGGAGGCGACCAGCGTCACAGCCCGTTGGCGCAGGCCGCGGCGGCGGCGGGCGCGGCGCGGTCGCTGCGCAGGCGGCCGCCGTTGGACAGGATCAGGGCCTGGGCGTGCTTCGGGCCGCGCCGGTCGCAGAGCGTGAACGTGATGTTGGAGCCGCCGTTGCCGCCGTTCGGCTGGTAGACGATGCGTTGGCGACCGATGGTGCCTTGCAGGCGGACGCTGGTGGGCAGGGCTTCCTGTTTGCGGATGATCTGCTCGTCCGGGCTGCGCAGGCGGTTGCCGTCGCCGTCGATGAACGCGATCCAGCCCGGGCTCCAGTCGGTGCTGCCGACGCATTGGCTGGCGCTGGCCGGGCAGACCACGATTTCCCGGCCGAGCACCGTGGCGTGACGCAGGGCGTCGAACAGGGTTGTGGTGATGGCGCTGCGCGCCGAGGCGGCGTGGGTCCGCGCGACGGCGTCTTTGAGTGCGGGGATGACGATGCCCATGAGGATGCCGAGGATGGTCATCGCGATCACGAGGTCGAGGAGGGTGAAGCCGCCGGTGCGGCGGCGGGCGGCTGGGGAACGCGGGCGGGACATGGCGGCTCCGATGAGCATGAACGGGCGTTCAGTGTCGGCAAGCGGCTGAAGCTGCGGGATCGGTGGCCGCCGCGTCGCGGGGTAGGAAAAACCCGCTCCGATTCATGACGACCCGCTAGACTTCCGGACTTCGCACCACGACGCCCGCAATGAACGAGCCCGTTCGCCACCTCGCCGACACACCTTTCCAACTGGTCGCGCCCTACGAGCCCGCCGGCGATCAGCCGAAGGCGATCGCGGCCCTGATCGAAGGCTTCGAGAGCGGGCTGGCCAAACAGACCCTGCTGGGCGTGACCGGTTCGGGCAAGACCTACACCATCGCCAACGTGATCCAGACGGTGCAGAAGCCGACCCTGGTGATGGCGCACAACAAGACGCTGGCGGCGCAGTTGTACGGCGAGTTCAAGGCATTCTTCCCTAACAACGCGGTCGAATACTTCGTCAGCTATTACGACTACTACCAGCCGGAGGCCTACATCCCCTCCAGCGATACCTTCATCGAGAAGGACAGTTCGATCAACGAGCACATCGAGCAGATGCGTCTGTCGGCGACCAAGGCGCTGCTGGAGCGACGCGACGCGATCATCGTCTGCACGGTCTCGGCGATCTACGGCCTGGGCGACCCGAACGAATACTTCAAGATGGTGCTGCACATGGTGCGCGGCGAGCGCATCGATCAGCGCGAATTGATCACCCGCCTCACCAATATGCAATACCAGCGCAACGACACCGAACTGCGGCGCGGCACCTACCGCGTGCGCGGCGAAGTGATCGATGTGCATCCCGCAGAATCCGACGTCGAAGCCCTGCGTATCGAACTGTTCGACGGCGAAATCGAGCAACTGACGGTATTCGACCCGTTGACCGGCGAAAGTCTCCGCAAGCTGCCGCGCTACACCATTTATCCGAAGTCGCACTACGTCACCACGCGGCGCACGGTGCTGGATGCGATCGCGGCGATCAAGCTGGAGCTGCCGGAGCGGCTGGAGCAGTTCTACAGCCAGAACAAACTGATCGAAGCGCAGAGGCTGGCGCAGCGGGTGCAGTACGACATCGAAATGATGGCCGAGATCGGCTTCTGCACCGGCATCGAGAATTACTCGCGGCATCTCACCGGGCGCATGCCCAACGAGGCGCCGCCGTGCCTGTTCGACTACCTGCCGCCGGATGCGCTGCTGGTGGTGGACGAATCCCACGTCACCGTGCCGCAGATCGGCGCGATGTACAAAGGCGACCGCGCGCGCAAGGAAACGCTGGTGGAATTCGGGTTCCGGCTGCCCTCGGCACTGGACAACCGGCCGCTGCGCTTCGAGGAATGGGAAGCGCGTTCGCCGCGTACCATCTTCGTGTCCGCCACGCCGCGCGATTACGAAATCGAGAAGTCGCAGGGGCAGGTGGTCGAACTGGTGGTGCGCCCGACCGGCCTGATCGATCCGGAAGTGGAGATCCGCCCGGTCGGCACCCAGGTCGACGATCTGCTGGGCGAGATCACCGAACGCGTGGCGATGGGCGACCGCGTGCTGGTGACCACGTTGACCAAGCGCATGGCCGAGAACCTCACCGAATACCTCGGCGACCACGGCGTGCGCGTGCGTTATCTGCACTCCGACATCGAGACCGTCGAGCGCGTCGAGATCATCCGTGACCTGCGCCTAGGCGTGTTCGACGTGCTGGTCGGTATCAATCTGCTGCGCGAAGGTCTGGACATGCCCGAGGTGTCGCTGGTGGCGATCCTCGATGCCGACAAGGAAGGCTTCCTGCGTTCGGCCGGCTCGCTGATCCAGACCATCGGCCGCGCCGCGCGCAACGTGCGCGGCAAGGCGATCCTGTACGCCGACGTGGTCACGCGCTCGATGAAGGCGGCGCTGGACGAAACCGCGCGCCGCCGCGAGAAACAGCTGGAGTACAACGCCGAACACGGCATCGTGCCGACCTCGATCGTGCGCCAGGTCATGGACGTGATGGAGGGTGCGCGCAGCGAACAGGCACCGGGCGAACGCCGTGGCCGAGGCAAGACCCAGCGCGTGGCCGAGCCGGTCGAAGACTACGCCGCAATGCCGCCGGCAAAACTGACGGCGAAGCTCGCGGCGCTGGAGCAGACCATGTACCAGCACGCGCGCAATCTGGAGTTCGAGGAGGCCGCGCAGGTGCGCGACGAGATCCGCAAGCTGAAGGAAGCGAGCCTGGGATGAGCGCCGCGACGCCGGGTTCGGGGTTTCCTCGCCTCGGCTGGCTGGGGCTGCTCTGGCTGCTGATCTATCTGCCGGCGTACCAGTCGGCCTACGGCACGCGCAATTTCCTGTTCCTGTGCAACATCGGCGTGATCCTGACCGCGATCGGGCTGATCGCCCGCAGCCGGCTGCTGTTGTCCAGTCAGGCCATCGCCGCGCCGATCATCGCGCTGGTCTGGGCGCTGGATGTCGGCTGGAAACTCGCCACCGGCGATTTCCTGTTCGGTGGCGCGTCCTACATGTGGGACGCGGGCTATCCGCTGTTCGCGCGGCTGTTGTCGCTGTACCACGTTGCCTGGCCGCTGCTGCTCTGGTACGTGCTGCGACGCACCGGCTACGACCCGCGCGGCTGGCCGCTGCAGGCCGGCATCGCTGCGCTGGCTCTCGTTGCTGGCCGGCTGCTGGCGCCGGCTGGAGAGAACATCAACTTCGCCTGGACCGACCCGTTCTTCGGCCGCCAGTTCGGTCCCGCTGCGCTGCATCTGGCGGTCTGCTGGGCACTGTTGTCCGGGATCGCCTACGGCGCCACCCATCGGCTGCTGCGGCGGATGTTTCCTGCCGGGGCAGGGGAGGAAGCTGCGAAACATGGTTCCGTCCCGCGTCATCAGGTGTTAAGATGACGGCCCTTTAGGGTTGGCGGTCAAGACTCGACGGGCGGTTAGCTCAGCGGTAGAGCACTACCTTGACATGGTAGGGGTCACAGGTTCGAACCCTGTACCGCCCACCAATTACATCAATGACTTAGCTGTGCGTCTTGGGGTAATTGGCCGAAAGATATAAAGGAATGTACGAAAAAACGGCCCGTTCTCGGGCCGTTTTTGTTTGGCGGGGCGTCTGGTCAGAACGCGGATGGCGAAGCGGCTATCATCGCGAAAGATTAAGAATAGAGGCACTGATGCAACTTCCGCTCCTGGCCGAACCCGCCGCCATCCTTTCCGCAACGTCGATGCGCCAAACCGCCCGGTCCGGAACATTCACGGATAACCTGCGACTCCCGCTCCACAGGTGGTTCCGCTACTCGGCAGGCTTCTCCGCCGAATGGGCGGAGCAAGTCATTGCCGAGTATCGCTCCGGTAGTTCGTTCACGGTCCTGGATCCGTTTGCTGGTTCCGGTACTACGCTACTCGCGGCAGAGAAGTCCGGCGTCGCGGCCTTCGGTTTCGAAAGCCATCCATTCGTGCAGAGAATTGCGGAAGCCAAACTCGCATGGCCAATCGAGAGCGCCGACGTCGCTGCGGCGGCAGAGACGGTGTGCGTGGCGGCCCGGCGGCCAGCAGCATTTGCGGCACACGTTAGCGGCGCACCAGACCTTCTCAAGCGGTGTTACACGGATAGCGCTCTTGCAGAGCTGTATGCGATGCGCAACGCATACGAGAGCCTAAGAGACGCTGGCCATCCAGCGGCACAGCTTATCTGGCTGGCAGTGACGTGTGTCCTCCGTCAGTGCAGCGGCGCAGGTACAGCGCAGTGGCAGTATGTTCTGCCCAATAAGAGCAAGAGCAAGGTAGCATCACCGCTCATTGCCTTTCAGGCAAAGATCGACCAGTTTCTTGCGGATATGCGAATCGCCCATGCACAAGGGTGGAGGAGCGATGCTCGCGTTTTTAGCCATGACGCACGAAACAGTGACATGCCGATCCAGCCTAACTCCATCGACTTGGTCGTAACCTCCCCGCCGTACGCAAATAATTACGATTACGCGGACGCAACAAGGTTGGAAATGATGTTCTGGGGCGAGATTACCGGCTGGGGTGACCTTCAGGGTGCGGTCAGAAAACACATCATTCGGTCTTGCTCCCAACACTCGGCCGCTGACAAAGTCGACCTCAGCGTTACAGTTGGCCATTCGAGTCTCGCCGCCATCGCGCCTGAAATCCAAGTGGTCTGTGATGAACTCGCAGACGTACGACTCGGTAAGGGTGGCAAGAAGGCGTATCACACGATGGTTGCGGCCTATTTTTTGGACATGGCGGCCACCTTTGCGTCTCTCAGGAGTGCGTGTAAGTCGGGTGCCACCATGTGCTTCGTTGTGGGGGACTCCGCGCCTTATGGCGTGTATGTGCCGGTAGACCGCTGGTTAGGCGAACTGGCAGTGGCGAATGGCTTCAAGTCGTTTCGTTTCAACAAGCTTCGCGACCGTAATACCAAGTGGAAGAATAGGAAGCACACCGTGCCGTTGCACGAAGGTCAACTCTGGATTGAGGGCTAACCGTGGCTGAGTCTCCCGCACACCGCTTTGGTCAGATTATCGGCGATCTCCTTGAGGAAATTATCCTTCCACAGCTTCAGGAGTACTGCGACGAACGTGGCCTCTATCTGGACAAGAAAGGCGCTCGCGGCACTGCCCGAAAAGGCAGGAAAGTTAAGTGGCAGGACAAGTTCGAGAATTTCCACGACCTTGATTTCGTGATTGAGGCCGGTGGTACCGCTGAGAAGGTCGGTCGGCCCCTCGCTTTCATTGAAGCGGCGTGGCGGCGTTATACCAAGCACTCTCGCGCCAAGGCGCAGGAGATTCAGGGTGCCGTCCTGCCGATTGCGGATAAGCACCACTGGGACAAGCCGTTCCTGGGGGCGATTCTGGCGGGAGTTTTCACGAAGGAATCCCTTGAGCAGATGCGGAGTTGTGGGTTTGAAACGATGCTTATGCCCTACGATTCAATCGTCGCGGCATTCGCATCAGTAGGTGTCAAGGCTGATTTTGATGAATCTACGAAGGATGCAGAGTTCACCAAGGCAGTTAAAGCGATAGTAGGTCTCTCCAGACCCAAGCGCGCTGCCCTCAAGAAGTACTTGGTCGAGAACAACAGCAAACAACTGAAGGACTTCTTCGATCGATTGAAAAAAGCCATCGGCCGCGCGATAACACGCATCATAGTGATTCCGCTACATGGAGCGGAGAGTACGTTCGAATCAGTTGATGGAGCGATGCGATTTCTTGCAAAGCACCAGCCCGGAGATGCCTGCGAGGGTCCATTCCGGAAGTACGAAATCATAGTCAAGTACTCGAACGATGACAGGGTTGATGCTTTCTTCGAGGACAAGGAGGCGGCGCTTGGCTTCCTGACCTACGTGGGTTCCAGCGGCCTGTGAGGGCGCGGGGTATGAACACGTTCGGTACTGTCAACTGACGTGGTTTCGAAGCGAGTACGCCACGAAGCCCGGGGCTGAGCCACAGTGCTGTTGCACGAGCCATCCCGGGACTCCGGGCAAATACAATCATGCAGAGGGCAGGGGTCACAGGTTCGAACCCTGTACCGCCCACCACGACACAGTAGTTGAACGGCGCGGCCTTTGCGGGCTGCGCCGTTTCTTTTTGTGCGGCCATCGTTGCTGCACGATATCGGACGCATCACGAAGAAGGCCACCCCTGCGGGTGGCCTTCCTGACCACAGCGATTCAAACCCGATCAGCCCGCCGGAGCCTGCGGCGTAAACGGCACCGGATGCGCCAGCGGATCCTTCCCATCATTCCCCCGCATCGCCGCCGGTTTGCGCAACACCACCCACAGGCACAGGCCCACGGCGATGACTTGGCTGATGCCGGACACGACGAAGCGGTCCATGCCGTCATCCAGCGGGGTTCCGCTGAAGGGCACCACGGTCGACAGCGCCACCCACATCAGCACGAACAGGAAGGTGCGGCCGCCGGTGGCCACGCTGCCGGCAGCGACCAGGCTCCAGATCCACAGCGGCGTGAACAGACCGGTGTGGTCCGGCAGGAACGGGCTGCGGAACGAGGCCAGCGCGAGCAGGGCCAGCCAGGTCGCGGCCAGTTCCAGGCGCGACATGCGCGACGCGCGCATTGCCGAGAAGATCGTCAACACCACCACGACCAGCGTCCACGCCCACGAGATCTGCTGGGTCAGCGCGCGGGTCATGCCCGGCACCTGCAGCGCGTTGAGCTTGTAGACGATGCCGGGAACGGAATCGTTGATCGCGGTGACGAAGCCGAGTTCCTTGATTTCAAGGAAGCCCCAGGCTTCGCCGCTGGCCATGCGCGGCAACTGGTATTCGAACAGCGCGCGGAAGGGCTCTTCGCCCATCCAGATGAAAGCGATGACGGTGTAGAGCAGCGAGAAGC
>JAIMKJ010000016.1:12574-76211 GCA_020692565.1 Thermomonas sp. | reverse complement strand
TGGCGTAATCGCGGTTGAGGTTGTAGTTCTGTGCGGTGACGCGCCAGCCCATTTCGGCCGGACCGTTCTGGTTCGGCCGGTTCCATGCGCCGAACCGCTCGTGGCCGTCGATGTTGAACACCGGCACGAAGATCAGCACCAGTCTGTCGAGCGCGCCTTGCGCGGCTTTGCCGTCCAGCACTTCGCGAAGCGCGAGGAAACCGGCGTCCTTGCCGTCGATCTCGCCGGCGTGGATACCGCCCTGGATCAGCACGACCGGCAGATTCGCGGCGCGGGCCTGGTCCGGCGTGCGCGCGCCGCTGCGGGTGACCACCAGCGCCTGCATCGGTCGGCCTTCCGGGGTGGTGCCGAACTCGATGCAGCGCACCGCTTCCGGGTAGCGTGCCGCGAACGCGCCGCACAGTGCGATCACTTCGTCGTAGCGGCCGGTGCGGGCATAGCCGCTGCGTTCGGCGATGGTCGAAAGGTCGGATGCGGCGTGCGCATGGCGCGCGCCGACTGGGGCGACGAGCGCCAACATCAGAGAGCAGCAGAGCAGGGCAGGGCGCATGGGGACGGGCTCCGGGGCGGCCCGGCATTGTGCCGGCAATGACCCTGCGGCGGGTATGTCGATGGTCACGCGCGAGGCCTCGGACAGCATGCGAAGATTGGCGCTTTGGATGCCGGAGCCGTCATGTCCCGTTCGGAATACACGCTTTATTACTCGCCGGGCGCGGCCAGTCTGGTGGTGCATTGGTTGTTGCTGGAAGTGGATGCGAAGCATGCGCTGGCGCTCGTCGATACCGCTGCCGGCGCGCAGAAGCGCCCGGAGTATCTGGCGCTGAATCCGAACGGCGTGGTGCCGACGCTGGCGATCGACGGTACGCCGCATTACGAAGCCGCGGCGTTGTCGATGCATCTGGCCGACGCGTTTCCCGCTGTCGCGCTGGCTCCGGCGCCTTCGGAACCGCAGCGGATGGATTACATCCAGTGGATGTTCAATCTCGCGAATATGGTGCAGCCGCTGTTCCGGCAGTGGTGGTATCCGCACGAACCGGCGGGCGAGGGCAATGCCGAAGCGGTGCGGATTCACGTGCAGCCCAGGATCGAGGCGGAGTGGCAGCGGATCGACCTGCATCTGGCCGGACACGGCCCGCATCTGCTGGGAGCGCGCCTGACCGCCGCCGATTTCTACCTGGTGATGCTGATGCGCTGGTCGCGGAACATGCCCAGACCGGCCACCGAATGGCCGCATCTGGCGGCGCTGGCGGCGCGTCTGAAGGCGCGGCCTTCGTTCGCGCGCCTGTACGAGCGCGAAGGGCTGACAGATTGGGCCTGATCCGCGGCCCGGTCGATCAACCGCGGGCGGCGCGCGCTCAACGCCGCTGCGGCGGGAATGTCCCGGGCCATGCGCCCGCGGGGGTTTCCGCACTACACTCCCGAGTCCACACGCGAACCCGAACCCGCCGCGCCAGCGGCGGCCCCGTTCATCAACACGAGACCCGCCCATGACTGCAGCCGCTGAAGCGAAGTACGCCGGAGACCCGGCGAAGCTGCCCCGCCAGATTCCCTACATCATCGGCAACGAGGCCTGCGAACGCTTCAGTTTCTACGGGATGCGCAACATCCTGGTGCAGTTCCTGATCAGCAGCGTGATTCTGGCCTACCTGCCCGCCGCCGAGCGCGAGGGCATGGCGAAAGAGGTTTTCCACAGTTTCGTCATCGGCGTGTATTTTTTCCCGCTGCTCGGCGGTTGGCTGTCGGATCGCTTCTTCGGCAAGTACAACACCATCCTCTGGCTCTCGCTGTTGTACTGCGTGGGCCACGCCTTCCTGGCGTTGTTCGAGACCAATCGGACCGGGTTCTACGCGGGCCTGCTGCTGATCGCGCTGGGCTCCGGGGGCATCAAGCCGCTGGTGTCGTCGTTCGTCGGCGACCAGTTCACCCAGGCCAACAAGCATCTGGCGAAGATCGTCTACGACGCGTTTTACTGGACGATCAATTTCGGTTCGTTCTTCGCTTCGCTGCTGATGCCGATTTTCCTGCGCGACTACGGCCCTGCGATCGCGTTCGGCATTCCGGGCGTGCTGATGTTCATCGCGACCGTCATTTTCTGGATGGGGCGCGCCAAATACGTGAACATGCCGCCCGCGCCGGCCGATCCGCATTCGTTCATGAATGTGGTCAAGACCGCGCTGCGCGGCGGCAGCGACGGCAAGGGTGCGGGTAGCCTGGTGGCGATGGCCGGCGTGGCGATCGCGGTAGGACTGTTGCTGGGCTGGGCGTTGTCGCCGGTCTGGTGGCCCAAGGGCTTCGGCTTCGTGATCTCGTTCTGTCTGGCGTTGGGCGCGCTGCTGCTGTTCGGCGGCATCGGTACGGCGATGCAGTTGGATCGCGCGCGCGGCGCGCATCCGGATGTCGCGGTCGACGGCGTGCGTGCGGTGCTGCGCATCCTGATCATCTTCGCCATCGTCAGCCCGTTCTGGTCGCTGTTCGACCAGAAAGCGTCCACCTGGGTGCTGCAGGGCAAGACCATGATGGTGCCGCACGACATGTGGTGGTGGCCGAGCTGGCTGGTCAAGGAAGCCGGGCAGATGCAGGCGCTGAATCCGCTGATGGTGATGATCCTCATCCCGTTCAACAATATCGTGCTGTATCCGCTGTTGACCAAGCTCGGTTTCAAGGTCACCGCGCTGCGCCGGATGGGATTCGGCATCGGGTTCTCGGGTCTGGCCTGGGTGGTCGCGGGCATGATCCAGCTGTCGATCGACGGCGGCGATCCGGTGTCGCTGGCGTGGCAGATCGTGCCCTATGCACTGCTCACATTCGGCGAGGTGCTGGTGTCCGCCACCGGCCTCGAATTCGCCTACAGCCAGTCGCCGCCGCCGATGAAGGGCGTGATCATGAGTTTCTGGATGCTGTCGGTGACGTTCGGCAACGTCTGGGTGCTGCTGACCAATGCCGCGGTGCGCAACGAGACCGCGATGACGCAGATCGCGAACACCGGATTGAGCGAGAACGCATTCCTGATGTTCTTCTTCGCCGGCTTCGCCTTTTTGGCCGCGCTGATCTTCGCCTGGTACGCCAGACGCTATCCGCTGCAGGATTACTATCGTGCCGGCTGATCCGCAGGCGCAGGTTCGGGCGTGAACGGTTACATCACGCTGGCGCTGGTGACGGTCACCGTGCTGGCCTCCTGGCAGGCCTGGGAGCGCCCGAAGCTGATGGATCGCCTGATCCTCTGGCCGCCGGCGATCGATCGCCAGCAGCAGTACGCCGTTTGCTGACCCACGGCTTCATCCACGCCGATGGCATGCACCTCGTCTTCAACATGGTCACGCTGTATTCGTTCGGGCGGGTGATGGAAGGTTATTTCGGCATGCGGATCGGGCCGATCGGTTTTCTGCTGTTCTATCTGTCGGCGGTAGTGATCGCAATCCTGCCGACGTTCATGCGTCACCGCCATGATGCGCGATACCGCAGCCTCGGCGCGTCGGGGGCGGTGTCCGCGGTGCTGTTCGCATCGATCCTGCTCGATCCGTGGTCGGGGATCTATCTGTTCTTCATCCCGATCCCGGTGCCGGCGTTCGTTTTCGCCGGTCTGTATGTCTGGTACAGCGTCTGGATGGACAAGCGCGGCGGCGACAACATCAACCACAGTGCCCATCTGTGGGGCGCGCTCTACGGTGTGATGTTCACATTGCTGCAACAGCCCGCGCTGGCGGGGCGCTTCCTGCAGCGTCTGGTCAGCCCCGACCTGGGCTGACCAGACACGAGCCCGGCCGTCGCGACCGCTTACGCGGCGTAGGCAGCCCGGGTGATTTCGCCGCCGTAGGTCTGTTGCAGGCGTTTCTGGACCACGTAATCCAACAGTTGATACTCGCGGTTCGCAGTGTCGCCCTGGCGGGCGAGGTCGTAGAGCCGGGCGACGACGACGTCGTCGCTGACGTTGTTCGCAGGAGCGTCGAGCTGCATTGGGAACTCCTCTTGCGGTTTGACGAAGATGAAACGGGGGTACGCTGCACGGGTGTTTCGATGAGGGCTAAAGCATGAAGCGTGCCAATGCCCCGCGCTCGCTGCGGAGCGATCGAATCTGCCGCATTACGTCACTACCCACCGGCCGCCGACGGCGGCTGACCTGCTGTGTCGATCCCGGGCGCGAGAACGCCGCAGCCCGCGGATGTCGGCTTCCGTTCAGCGAAAACCACTGTATTCATGTCATTTACGCACTCGGCAGGGTGGGGCGGGGGCGGGAAACGGACCGCCCGACCGTCGGGGTCCAAAAAAGTTCCGTCCCCCACTTCCCAAAACGACAACGTTGTGGTGTATGGTGCGCGTACTGTTCCAAGCGGGATCACGGTACATCGTGGCCCGATGCGGTAGATCCAAGGTTGCAAGCCGGCAGCGGCCTGCCCTGCAATGCCCTCCCAGGAGGGTTCTGCAGGCGGGGTTACACTCGGTCAAGCCCAGACGATCCGCTCATCGTTCGCGTTACCCCTGGCTAGACAGTCGCGGTGCCGAAAGGCCTCGTGTATCCACCCAACTGTTTATTTGAGGAGTAACACCCCATGTCCGATCGTCAAAACGGCGTCGTGAAGTGGTTCAACGATGCAAAGGGCTTCGGCTTCATCACCCCGGAAAGCGGCCAGGACCTGTTTGTCCATTTCCGTTCGATCCAAGGCACCGGTTTCAAGTCCTTGCAGGAAGGCCAAGCGGTCTCCTTCAAGGTCGTGCAGGGCCAGAAGGGCCTGCAAGCCGATGAAGTGCAGCCGCAGTAATACACACATGACGGGGCCCTGGGCGGAAGCGCCGGGGCTCTAGCTATTGGTTAGTGTCCTGTTCCACCGGATCCTGCATTCAGCCCCACCAGGCTCGCGGATCCATCCAACAATTTTTCAGGAGTAATTCAAATGTCAGATCGTCAGAGCGGTACCGTCAAGTGGTTCAATGATGCCAAGGGCTTCGGCTTCATCACCCCGGAAAGCGGTCAGGACCTCTTCGTCCATTTCCGTTCGATCCAGGGCAACGGCTTCAAGTCGCTGAAGGAAGGCCAGCAGGTCACCTTCAAGGTCGTGCAGGGCCAGAAAGGTCTGCAGGCCGACGAAGTCCAGGCGCTCTGATCCAGCCGGCTTCAATCCAGCCTGCTTGCATCTAGCGTTCAGAAACATGGCCCCGGGCGTTCGCGCCCGGGGTTTTTTATTGCGCCTCGTTTGTGGCGCGTCTGTCCGTCCCACGTTTACGCCGCCGATGTTCCGTTATCCTGATCGCACACCCGATCCGGGTCGGGTCAGGAGGCCCGTCATGCGTTCACTCATGTCCAAGCATTCGAATCCATACCGTGCGCTTCCTTCGTTCGCGTTGCTGGCCCTGCTGGCCGCCGCTTTGTTGTTGCCCGCCTGCAAGAAGGACGAGGATGCGACGCCGGCCCCTGCCGAAGTCCCCGTCGAGGCTGCCGTGCAGCCGCCGGCCGCACCGGCCGAGTTGAAGGACGTCATCGAACACGACGCCCGCTACATCATCGGGATCAGCTATCCGCCTGAGGCCAAGAAGTATCCCGGCCTCGCAGAAGCGTTGTTGCACTACGCCGAGGGCGCACGCGCCGAGTTGCTCAAGGCGGTGCAGACCGGCGATCCGGCCAAGCAGACCAGCCCCTACGATCTCACCCTCAATTTCACGCTGCTCGCCGAAACCCCGGAAGTCGTCGCGGTGGCCGCCGACGGCGCGGCATTCACCGGCGGGGCCCACGGCGCGCCGCTGGTCGCGCGTTTCGTCTGGCTGCCGCAGCAGGACAAGCTGTTGACGGCGAACGATCTGTTCCCCGATCCCAAGAGCTGGAACGCGGTTTCCGAGTACGCGCGCGAGCAGTTGCACGCATCGCTCTCGCAGCGGGTCGATGCCGACGAGTTGCCGCCCGTCGAGCGCGCCGAAGTCATGCGTTCGGTCGGACGCATGATCGACGAGGGCACCGATCCGGTGCCGGCGTCGTTCGCGGCGTTCGAGCCGGTGCTGGCGCCCGACAGCGACAAGCTGATGGGCCTGCGTTTCGTGTTTCCGCCGTATCAGGTCGGACCGTACGTCGACGGCGTGCGCACGGTCGAAGTGCCGACTGCGGTGTTGATGCCGAACCTCGCTCCGACCTATCGCGCGATGTTCGTGGTGGCGAAGCCGGCGCCGGCGACGCCGCTCGACCAAACCGTCGCCCCTGCGGTGCAGCCGGCGCTGTAATTTCAAGCGTCGGAAAAGGCGGCCGCCAGCACCTCGCCGCAGTCGCCTTCGAGTTTGAGATCGACCAGCGCGTCCGCGCGGGTCTGTCCGCGGTTGAGGATCGCCACCGGCATGCCGCGCTCGTGGGCCATGCGCGCGAAGCGGAATCCCGAATACACCATCAGCGACGAACCCACGATCAACACCGCGTCGGCCGCGTGCAGCGCCGCGAGCGCCTGCGCGTAGCGCGCGGACGGCACGTTTTCGCCGAAGAACACCACGTCCGGTTTGAGCATGCCGCCGCAGATCGCGCAGTGCGGCGGTTCGAACGCCGCCACCGCCGCCGGGTCGATGTCGGCATCGCCATCCGGCGCCGCCGCCGCGTCGCGCGGGCGCCAGCCGATATTGTTCGCGGCCATGCGGGTTTGCAATTCATCGCGTCGACGCGCATCGCCGCAGCCGAGGCAGACCGTGCCGTCCAGCCGGCCGTGCAGATCGATCACCTCTCGGCTGCCGGCGCGCTGGTGCAGGGTATCCACGTTCTGGGTGATCAATGCGGTGATGCGTCGCTGCCGTTCGAACACCGCAAGCGCGCGATGTCCCGCGTTCGGCTGTGCGGTCGAAAACATCGGCCAGCCGACGAAGCTGCGCGCCCAGTAGCGACGATAGATCCCGGTGTCGCCGACGAACGCCTGATAGGTCACCGGCGGCGGCCGTTTCCATGCGCCGGCGGTATCGCGATAGTCGGGAATGCCCGAACCGGTGCTGATGCCGGCGCCGGTAAGCACGAACACGCGCC
The DNA here is from genome assembly GCA_020692565.1 of Thermomonas sp. GTDB lineage: Bacteria > Pseudomonadota > Gammaproteobacteria > Xanthomonadales > Xanthomonadaceae > Lysobacter_I. The sequence goes on along the minus strand of JAIMKJ010000016.1, from coordinate 69,229 downwards.
CGAAACGATCGGTCCAGGTGCGCAGGTCGCGCGCGATCGCGGCAGTCTCTTCCGGTGGGAGGGGTGGCGGCATCGGCACAGCTTATGCGATCCCACGTTGGATCCGCATGCCGGATGCGCATGCGGATCCCGCATGGCGACGCGACTCCGCCGCCCGGATACGACACCGCCCGGACATGCCGGGCGGTGTCGGTGCAGCAGACGATGCGAGGAACTTACTTGGCGGTCAGGCCGCGACGCTCCAGCAAGGGCTGGATCTGCGGATCGCGGCCGCGGAAATCCCGGAACAGTTCCATCGCGTCCTTCGATCCGCCGCGGCTCAACAGCTTGTCGCGGAACCAGTCGCCGTTCTTGCGGGTCAGGCCGCCGTTCTCCTCGAACCATTTCACACTTTCCGCATCCAGCACTTCCGACCAGATGTAAGCGTAATAGCCGGCCGCGTAGCCGCCCATGATGTGGCTGAAGTACGGGGTGCGATAGCGCGGCGGTACCGGGGCGTAATCCACGCCGATGTCCTTCAGCGCCTTGGCCTCGTACGCCATCACGCCCTTGGCGTCGGGCAACTGCTCCGCCGACACTTGGTGCCAGCGCTGATCCAGCATCGCCGAGCCCAGGTATTCGGTGGTGCCGAAGCCCTGGTTGAACTTGTCGGCGGCCAGCACCTTGTCGAGCAGGGCCTTCGGCATCGCTTCGCCGGTTTCGTAATGCTTCGCGTAATTCGCCAGCACTTCCGGCCAGGTCGACCACATTTCGTTGACCTGCGAGGGATACTCGACGAAGTCGCGCGGCACGCTGGTGCCGCTGAAATACGGATACTTCACGTTCGAGAACATGCCGTGCAGCACGTGGCCATATTCGTGGAACGTGGTGTTCACGTCGTCCCAGGTCATCAGCGCCGGCTTGCCCGCGGCCGGCTTGGTGACGTTGAGGTGCAGCGCGACCACCGGCTTGTTGCCCATCAGTTCGGACTGCGGGACGTAGGAGCTCATCCACGCGCCGCCGCGCTTCGACGGACGCGCGTAGGGATCGACCAGAATCAGCGACAGCAGCGAGCCGTCCTCGTTGGATATCTCGTAGACGCGCACGTCTTCGTGATACGTCGGCAGGTCGGTGCGGCGCTTGAACTTCAGGCCGTACAACTTCTCGGCGGCGAAGAACATGCCCTTCTCGAGGACGTTGTCCATTTCGAGGTAGGGCTTGAGCTGGGCTTCGTCGAAATCGTACTTCGCTGCGCGCACTTTCTCGGTGTAGTAGGCCCAATCCCAGGCTTCCAGCGCAAAGGTGGGTTCGCCCTTGGCCTTCTGCTCCTGGTCGATCATCGCTTGCAGCTCGACCGCTTCGCGCTTGGCGTTGGCCACGGCGGGGGGCGCCAGCTGCGTCAGCAGCTTGTTCACCGCTTCCGGCGTCTTCGCGGTTTCTTCGGCCAGACTGAATGCCGCGTAGTTCGGGTAGCCCATGATCTTGGCGCGTTCGGCGCGCAACTTGGTCACCCGCGAGACGATGTCGGTGGTGTCCCACTGGTTGCCGCGGCTGCCGCGCGCCATCGATGCCTTGTAGATGCGCTCGCGCAGCGCGCGATTCTCGAGCTGCGCCACCAGCGGCTGGCCGGTGGTATTGAGCAGGGCGATGCGGAATTTGCCGTCCTGCTTGTTCGTCTTGGCGGCTTCCGCCAGCACTTCGATCTGTTCGTCGCTCAGGCCTTTCAGTTCGTCGCGCGAATCGACCAGCACGGCCGAGTCGTTGACCTCGTCCAGCGTGTTCTGGCCGAACTTGGTCATCAGCGTCGCCATCTCGCTGTTGATGGCCTTGACCCGGGTCTTCTGCTCTTCGGTCAGGTTGGCGCCGGCGCGGACGAAATCGCTGTAGTAGCGCTCGACCAGACGTACGCCTTCGGGATCGAGGCCCAGCGTGTCGCGCTTCTCATACAGCGATTTGATCCGCTCGAACAGCTTGGGATCGAGGTAGATGCCGTCTAAGTGCGCGGCGAACTTCGGCGAGTATTCCTCGTCCAGCTTGTTCAGGGCGTCGTTGGTATTGGCGCTGGTGAGGTTGCCGAATACATCGGCGGTGCGCGCGAGCATCTGGCCGCTGCGTTCCATCGCGAGGATGGTGTTCTCGAACGTCGCCGGTTCGGTGCTGTCGCCGATCGCTTCCATCTGTTTGACCTGCTCGGCCATGCCGCGGTCGAACGCGGGGCCGAAGTGGCTGTCCTTGATCTTGTCGAACTGCGGGAATTTCAGCTGCAGCGGGCTTTCGACGAAGAGGGGATTGTCCTGGGCGGCGTCTGCGGGCATGGCGGCCTTTTCGGAAGAGGGCGGTGCGGGGCTCTTGTCGCAGCCGACAAGCGCGGTCGCGGAGATGGCCAGCGCCAGGGCGCAGGCGAGAGGGCGATTCATGGAGTATTCCTCGGCAAGGACGAAGCAGGTGTCGTGGAGCGAAACGGGCTTACTGCGGGCGTCAGGGTAGCGGATGCGGGCTCGTTCCGGCCCATGACAAAAGGCATGCCTGTGCCCGGGTCCCGATGGTTGCGCTTTTGCCGATCCCGCCCGTTCGGCAGGCCGGTTCGGGCGGATCACGAATTGTTTACAATTCCGCCGAGATTCGGTGCAGTACGGAGCGCTCGCCCCGTCGGCCCGCAGGATGCCCGCCGATCGTCCGCCTCGCGCCCCTTCCCTCTCTGTCAGGAACCACCGCCATGCCCCATTCCAATCGTTCCGGTCGCCGCCGCCCGCGTGTCGACGCCCTTGCCGTTGCCGTCCTGCTTGCGCTGCCGGTCATGGCCCAGGCCCAGGATGCCGCCGCGCCGGACGCGCCCGAGCTGGACGCCATCACCGTGACCGCGCAGCGCCGGGTGGAGAACATCCAGGACGTGCCGATGGCGATCACCACCATCGACCGCGAGAAGCTGGAAGTGCTGACCGCCAGCGGCGACGACATCCGTCTGCTGTCCGGCCGCCTGCCCAGCCTGAACATTGAATCGTCGTTCGGCCGCGCGTTCCCGCGCTTCTACATCCGCGGCCTCGGCAACACCGATTTCGACGTCAACGCCTCGCAGCCGGTCTCGCTGGTGTACGACGGCGTGGTCCAGGAAAACCCGATCCTCAAGGGCTTCCCGCTGTTCGATCTGGACCAGATCGAAATGGCCCGCGGCCCGCAGGGCACGCTGTTCGGCCGCAACTCGCCGGCCGGCGTGATCAAGTTCGAATCCGCACGCCCGGAAGCGGAGTTCGGCGGCTACGGCCGGCTGGGCTACGGTTCCAGCAACACCCTCAACGCCGAAGGCGCGCTCACCGGCGCGCTCAGCGACAACGTCTCCGCGCGCGTCTCGGTGCTGCACCAGCAGCGCGACGACAACGTCGACAACACCTTCAACGGCGAAGGCGACGACCTGGAAGGCTACGAAGAAACCGCTGCCCGCGTGCAACTGCTGTTCCAGCCCAGCGACGATTTCGAGATGCTGTTCAACGTGCACGCGCGCCAGTTGGAAGGCACCGCGCGCCTGTTCCGCTCCAGCATCATCAAACCCGGCACCAATGAACTGGTGGATGGCTTCAATCGCCGCGAAGTGTCGATCGACGGCGTCAACGAACAGAAACTCGACCAGCTCGGCGCCAATCTGCGCATGCGCTGGGACCTCGGCCGCGTCAGCCTGTACTCGATCACCGGCTACGAAAGCGTCGACGCCTTCAGCCGCGGCGATATCGACGGCGGCTCCAGCTACGTGTTTCCGCCCAGCGCGCCGGGCGAAGCGCTGTTCCCGGCCGAATCCGCGGACGGCCTGCCCAACCACCGCCAGTACAGCCAGGAACTCCGCGTCGAATCCAACGAATGGGGCCGCTTCGACTGGCAGGCCGGCCTGTTCTGGTTCGACGAAACCATCGACATCGACAGCGTCAGCTACGACACGCTCGCGCCCGGCAACCCGCGCAACGGCTACGCCACCCAGCGCCAGGAAAACACCGCGTGGGCGGTGTTCGCCTCCGGCGATTTCGACGTGACCGACAAGCTCAAACTGCGCGGCGGCGTGCGTTACACCGACGACAGCAAGACCTTCTCCGCGCAGCGCGTGACCGGCCCGTTCGGCCCGCCGATCGCGCCGATAGAGGTCAGCCCCAGCGACACCGACGTCAGCTGGGATCTCAGCGCCGTCTATGCCATCAACGACAATTTCAACGTCTACGGCCGCGTCGCCCGCGGCTTCCGCGCGCCGAGTGTGCAGGGCCGTCTGATGTTCGCCGATGCCACGCTGCCGGCCGATGAGCTGGTAACCGTGGCCGACACCGAAACCGTGCTGTCGTACGAAGCCGGCGTGAAGGCGACCGTGTGGGACAACCGTCTGCGCCTGGGCTTCGCGCTGTACCGCTACACCGTGGACGATCAGCAGCTCACCGCCGTGGGCGGCAACGCCAACGTCGCGCGTCTGGTCAATGCCGACCGCACCGTCGGCCAGGGCGCGGAACTCGATCTGCAGGCGTGGCTGACCGACCGTTTGTTCGTCACCCTGGGCGCCAGCTACAACGACACCGAAATCCAGGACAGCAATCTGGCGGTGTTCGGCTGCGGCGGCGGCTGCACCATGCGCGACCCGGCTGGTTCTGTTGCAGGCACATTCCTGATCGACGGCAACGCGCTGCCGCAGGCGCCCAAGCACGTCTACAACGTCACCGCGCGCTACGGCATCCCGACCAGTCACGGCGAATTCTTCGCGTACACCGACTGGGCCTACCGCAGCAAGGTCAATTTCTTCCTGTACGAATCGACCGAATTCACCGGCGACCCGCTGCTGGAAGGCGGCCTGCGCGCCGGCTACAGCTGGAACGACGGCAATTACGAAATGGCCGTGTTCGGCCGCAACATCACCGACGAAGAAGCCATCGTCGGCGCCATCGACTTCAACAACCTCACCGGCTTCCTCAACGAGCCGCGCACCTGGGGCGTGGAGTTCAAGGCGAAGTTCTGATCGCGACTTGGCGTTCGACCGCTGACGAACGCGCGCAAAACAAAACCCGGCCTGCATCGCAGCAGGCCGGGTTTCTTACGTCATGCCAATCGTGCGCGCCGCTCCTTGGGGAAGGCAGTGCTGGTCACGGTGGGCAGGCACTCAGCGCTTGTCGGTGCCGGTCTTCGCATCGTCGTGCTTCTCGCCCGGCTTCGGCGCCGGCTGCGTCGGCGTGGCGTTCGGATCCTTGGACGGCTGATTCGGCATGTCTTTCTTGTCGGTCTGATTGGTGGTCTGGTTCACGGGTATTTCCTTGTGGGGGATGCGCGGATTACGCACATGGAAACCATTGCATCAACCGTGCCATGTGCGCATCCCATATGAATCAATGGCTTGTGATCAAGTCGCGCGCTGCGAATGATGCAGTCTGCGAATCGATCGTGCGGCCTGTTCATCGATGGGCACAGCATCCGTAGGAGCGCCTTCAGGCCCGATCCAACCGCATCGCACCCCTGTAGGAGGGTCTTCAGGCCCGAGCTCCAACGCCATCCCCCATCGGGGCTGAAGTCCTCCTGCGAGGCCGTCGACCGCATCTGCGATCAGCGGAATGCCTCTCATCCGTTGACACACGGGTCGAAGCAGGCGACTTCGGCGTCCTGTTGAAGATGACAGGCGGCAATGTTCCGGAACCCTTCCATAAGATGCCGCGCCCGATCCGGGCGACTTTCCATTTGAAAGGGATTTTTATGAGCCAGAACCTGTTGTCCTTGAATTTCACCGACGAACAACTGCTCGCGGTTGACAATGCCTTGACCGCTTTGGAAGCGGCGCTGCCGGGGCTGATCTCGCTGACCGCCGATCAGCGCAAGGGCCTTGCGCGCATGGGACCGAAGTCCGAAGCCTTCTGCCGCCAGACTCTGACGGTGCTGGCGCAGAACCCGCAGGTCATCCCGCCCAGCATCGATCTGGCGGAAGCGCAGGCGGGACCTGGCCGCGCTGGAGCGGCTGATAGCGTGCCGAGGACACCGACGACGCACTCGGCAGCGATGTCATGGCCTTCGCGCTGGAAGGCTATGCGCTGCTGAAAGTGGCCGGCCGCAACCAGGGCCCGGAAGGCCTGCGCAGAGAGCTGTCCGCGCGCTTCGCCAAAAGCAGCGCTAAGCCGGAAACGGCGCCCGCAGCCTGAGGAAGGCCACCCTGCGGTGCGGCTCGACGGCCGTGCCGCAGGGCAGGCGAACCGCCCGCCCAAGCCGCGTCGGGGCCCCGCGCCCCGGTGTCGTGCCGAAAACCGCTGCCGCTGGCCCGCGAACCGGCAGCCGTGGCGAAAAAGCTGCAGCACCGGCCCTCGAAGCGGCAACGATGGCGAAAAAAGCGCCATCGCCGGCCCTGGATCCGGCAGCATTGGCGAAAACAGCATCATCTTTGGCTCGCGCGGCGGCAGCGATGACGGAGCAAGCGCCATCGCCGGGGCAAACACCGGCATCGTCGGCCCGCAAAGCGCAACGCCAGCAGCCCGGCATCCCCGCAGGTGGGCCTTCAGGCCCGATCCCGAGGCATCGCTACCCTCGTAGGAGGGCTTTCAGGCCCGAGCTCTGTGGCGACGACGCCGGAGCTCGGGCCTGAAGGCCCTCCTACAGGGGCGCGAATGGCCGCTTGTCGCTGCATGCCGGCATCGCCCCGATTCCGGACCTGCGCCAAGGCGAAGCACCGATCCGCGGTGCTACCGTCCAATCGCCTGCAGGATCAGGTAGCAGGCAGTCCCGCGTCGACGGAAGGGCGGCCTGCCGCCCAGTCCGCGCATGCCACTCTTCATGAAGCACATTCAAGGAGACAGTCATGGCGAAGCATCGCCCTTCCTCCTTTCCTTGCCGTCGTGCGGGGTTTGTCTGCGCTGACGGCAAGCCCGCTTGCGAGCGCCCTGTGTGGTCACCGGCTCCTACGATTCAGCGAGTCGGCATCGTCAAAAAGCGTCACTCTATTGAAAGTAAAAATTGTGATTGACATCGGGTGCCAACTGGACGAGGCTTTTGTGGCTTATAGGACGAGCGGTGTGGCCCAATGAACTCAGGGCTTGAGATTCTCAGTTTCCAAAAACATTAAGGATGCCGACATGCCGCAGTGCGCACCGCCGCTTCAAGGCTCTTCCTGCTTCACATTTCTCGCACATCGCTTTCAAAGGCAATGGCTGCAGTGGCTCAGCAAAGTGGCGGTCGTCATCTGTGCATGGGTCGCCATGACCGGTTCGGCATCCGCGCAAGGCATCGACCCGACCAAGTTTTGTTATATAAGCCGTACTACATTGAGTGCGATATGCAGTGACACGCTGCAGGATGCAGAGATCACGATGCGGGCCGACCCGTACTTCCAGACGGTGGCGGCGTATCTGGAAAGGACGGAACTCGGCACGCTGTTGTTTGCGACCAATCGCAACAACGTGCAGGCAAACTTTCACTATCAGGCAAGACATCGCGCACCGGCTACGACATACACGATGTATGCGGCGCAGCTGACGACAGCGGCGGGCAACGGCGGCTTCGGTTGTACGCCGGCAGCGCAAGACCCGAATTCTCCTTACACGGACTGGTGCGACAGCGAAGTCAACCTGCTGACGAAAGCGGAGGAGCGGCTGTCGGCAACGGATCTGGCCGGCTGCAGGATCCTTGGCACGACACTGACAGAGGACAATTCCGCGGAACCCGTATCGATAATCGACCGTGATTCAGCGAACCCGCGGCGCGGCTTGATCCGCTTGGGCAATGGCTACGACACTCTCTATCGGACCTATCGCACCGACGCCAGCTGCCCGGACAGCACGCCGGTCGCACAATCGATCACGTGGCGGGTCAAGAGACACACGACTTTTCTGTGTGTTGATGGCTTTTTGTCGGAAGCCACCAATGGCGCGTCGGCCGATGGCCTGTGGTGTCTGCCGAGCAACGAAGATATCGCTCCGATTCTGGGCCCATTGAAGCAGTGCGCCAGTTGTGCCGGCAGCCCGAATCCGATCTATCCAGCGACGGGAGAAAAGGCGCGCCAGGAGTCGGATTTCAACTTTGCCGGGCGACCTTTCACCCGGTATTACCATTCGCTGGGCCAGTTCCGCACGAACCCTGCGTTTGCACTGAACTGGACACACACGTACAGCGATCGAGTATCGGGCATCGCTGGTTTCCCGACCGTCGGGGTGGTCGACGGCCAAGGCTACTTCGAGTCCTATACCGATATCGGCGGTGGGCGCTATCGCGGCGAGAATTCGACGGATCGCGTGATCGATGCGGTCAGTGATGGCGCGGTAGTGTGGCGGCTACGTATGCCTGATGGCGAATTGCGCGAGTTCGATGCGGATGGCCGGTTGATCGGGATGCGTATTCCGAACCGTCCCCAGAACGATGTTGTACTGACCTATACGAATGGCCTGCTGAGTGCGGTGACGGATGCCCAAGGTCGGCAATTGCAATTCGAATATGCGAACAATCTGCTGGAGCGGATCATCAAACCCGATGGCCTCGTGGTCAATTATGGCTATGACGCCGATCTGAACCTGACCACCGTCGATGACGGCAATGGAATCCGTTCGTATCTGTATCACGAGACAGGGCTCGTCGATCCGAAGTTCGTGCATCACCTCACCGGTATCGTCGACGAGTCGATGCAGCGATACGCTACGTTTGCCTACGATGCAAAAGGGCGAGTCACGTCCAGCACCATGCTTGGCTCGCCCAACGAAGTGACGACCGCGACCTACCCGAGCGATACCCAGGCCACGATTCTCAGCGCGAATGGGGCGACCCGTACATACACGCTCGATACGGGCTTGTATCGACATGTAACAGCGACGAGTGACCCGGGCGGAACCACGTTCGCAAGCTACGATCCGACAACGGGTCAGCTGACCAGCCGCACCGACCAGCGCGGTTATGTCACCAAGTACGAATATGCTGCCGGATCGGGCTATCTGTCCGCGATGGTGGAAGCATTCGGTGAGCCAGAACAGCGCAGGCAGGAAACAACGCGCGACCCGGTGAGTCATCTCGTGACCGAGCGTCGCACCTTCGATGCTGGTGGAACGCTCAAGGCCAAGACCACTTGGACATACAACGCACGTAATCAAGTGCAGACAGTGAAGGCAACCGATCCATCGATCACCCCGAATAAAACCCGCCTAGTAAGCTACGCCTATTGCGAGCAGTCTGATGTGACCGCCAACGCCTGCCCGTATGTGGGCCTGCTGAAATCGGTCGAGCGTCCCAGCGCCGATATCAACATTCCCGATGTCACCACCTATACGTACTACATGTACGATCCGCCCGGCTGCGTGCCGGGCATCAGCCATTGCTATTTCCGGAAGGGTGATCTGGCGTCGGTGACCAATGCGCTTGGCCAAACAGTATGGATCAACGAATACGATGACGCCGGGCGCGCCATTTCGATCACTGATGTGAATGGCGTCACAAGCGAATTCGTGTATGACGCCCGCGGACGCATGACCGCGCGCAAACTGCGCGGCGCAGACGATTCGGTCGAGACCGATGACCAGATCACCCGGATCGAATACTGGCCTGCCGGGATGGTGAAGAAAGTGACGCAGCCGGATGGCGCATTCACAGCGCATACGTACGACGGCGCGCATCGCCTCATTGGCATCACGGATAATGCCGGCAACAGCATCACGTACACATTGAATGCGGCTGGCGAGCGCAAGCAAGAAGATACCAAAGACAGCGCTGGTGTGCCGCAGCGTACGTTGTCGCGGACCTACAACACACTCGGCCAACTGGAAACGGTAGAGACTGTACATCCGGATGCCGCAATTCTCACGCCGGTCATTACAAGCTTCACTTATGATCCGAGCGGCAATCTCGATCAGGTCACCGATGGTCTGACGCGTGTCGCGGACAGCGACCACGATCCGCTTGGCCGTCTCAGTCGTTCATTGCAGGACATGGGTGGCATCGCAGCCGAAACGAAGTACACCTATGATGTGCTCGACAACACTATTCAGGTCAACGATCCCAAGCTGCTCGATACGTTCTACACCTACAACGGTTTCAGCGAGCTGACCTTCTTGAACAGTCCGGATACGGGCGATACCACGTACACCTACGACAGCGCCGGTAATCTCAAGACACAGGAGGATGCCCGCAACGAGGCTTCGACCTATGCTTACGATGCACTGAATCGTTTGAAATCCGTTTCTTATACGACAAGCAGCCTCAACACCGCTTTTACCTACGATACCGTGCAAGCGGCATGCGCGACGGGAGAAACGTTCTCCGCCGGCAGATTGACCAGGTACGACGATCAGAGTGGATCGACCGTATATTGCTACGACCGCTTTGGCCAGTTGGTGCGAAAGGTGCAGACCACCAATGGCATCGTTTTTATCCTGCGATACATCTATGAGACGAGTGGGCGCCTGCAAAAAATCATCTACCCCGATCTGGCTGAGGCAGACTATCTTTATGATGCGCAGGGACGCATCATCGAAATCGGCGTGAAGTCTGCGGGCGGTATTCGCCAAGTGCTGTTGACCGGGGCGAGTCACTATCCGTTCGGCCCAGTGCAGCAATGGACGTACGGCAGCGGTGCCGGTTCGCGGGTGATGCAGCGCGGATTCAACAAGAATTATCAGCCAGGCTATGTGCAGGTGACGGCCAGTGGCGGCATAGACATCGGTTATCAGTTCGATGAGGTCGGCAATCTCAAGAAAGTCAGGGCTGCGAACCAGAGCGACCCGCCGAAGCGCGTCTTCGGTTATGACAATCTGAATCGCCTGACCGAGACCCGGGATGGCAGCACGAACGACGTGTTGCAGGCTTACGCTTACGACAAGACCGGCAATCGAACGAGTGCGACCATTGGCGCGGTCACGACGGCCTACACGTACCCAGCCACGAATCATCGGCTAAGCAGTGTCGGCACGACGGGCCGTACCTACGACGCCACCGGCAATACACAAACGATCGGCACTGCGAAGACCTACGTGTACAACGATATGAACCGGATGAGTCAAGTCAAATCCGGCAGCACGGTCCAGATGAACTATGAGTACAACGGTCGTGGTGAGCAGGTCCGTAAACACATCGGCACCACGAACATCTACAGCCTCTACGATGAGAGTGGCCGATGGCTCGGTGACTACGACAATACCGGCACACCATCGCAGCAGGTGATCTGGATGAATGATCTGCCGGTTGGTGTGCTGGTAGGTGCAACTACCGCGCAAAAGCTGCATTACATCGAGCCGGATGCCTTGGGTACGCCAAGAGTGGTCGTTGACCCGACGCGCGGCACAAACGGCACAGCGGTATGGAACTGGGATCTGCAGGGCGAAGCGTTTGGCACCACCTCCCCGAACCAGGACCCCGACGGCGATGCAAACCAATTCGTGTTCAATATGCGGTTTCCGGGTCAGCGTTATGACAGTGTGAGCGGGTTGAATTACAACTACTTCCGGGATTACGATCCAGATGCGGGTAGGTATGTTGAGAGCGATCCGATTGGATTGAATGGTGGCCTCGCTACTTATGATTACGCTGAAAGCCGGCCAAACATTTCAATGGACAGGCTGGGACTTAGCCCAGAAAGCGGTGTTGGCGTATTCAATACACCTAATTCGTGCGAATTGTGCGCGCCTGATAAGAGAAGATTTGATAGTAGGAAAGAAGCTGCGCGAACAATGCTAGCGTCAGTTTATTTGTGGTCGCGTAATAAAAATATCGAAGTCTGTGGGGAGCTATGTCGGGACAATCAAACCGGAACGATTTTCATAGGTGACCGTAATTATGGCACCGCAACAACATGCGATGCTTTTGCCAAGGGTTGTCCAGCATGTTCGACATCAGCGGGGCTATGGCATACGCATGGAGCGCCCGATGGAATGTTTTCTGAAATTTTCAGCGACCTTCCAAATGGTGAAGGAGACGTTGGTGTGACCAATAGAGCCGCTGATATCGTGGGCGACCCAGAATATATGGGTTTCTTGGGAACCCCCAATGGATGGTTAGTTGGGTATCGTGCACACGGCCCTACCCCCGCGAGAATTGGGAGATTGAAATGAATAGGCGTTTTTTTCTCGGAATTGCATTGGTCACCTGCGTCCTGATTGGTTGCGATACTGCGCGCCACGAGCCAAAGCAAAGAGCTGTTGATGCAGTAGTTAGGTCTTTGGAATTTGCAAAAAAAGACTCGGTTGATTTTTCATCATACTCAATTACTTCGGTTATTCGTATGCGGGATGGCCGGCAGAGCATGGTGAAATTAAACGACGAAATGACAGGTTTTGACAAGGCGGTTTATGAAAAACTACGTGGCAAGAAATATTGGGAGGTCTGCTACACGGTATCTGCAGACTTGGTTCTAGGAGCAATCTATTGCTACTATTTTGACGATTCTGATTTGAAATACCTTGCGACATTTCGTGTCAAGTGACAGAAAGACCGCAGGGTGGGCTTTATGCCCACCGTATGACGATTGCACGCGGATGACAACTGGTTTGGAAGCGTATGGCTGGGCTTCGATCATTGCGCGCAGAGTCGTACTGCTTACCTTGTGCCATTGCCGCCAGAAAGCGCGAGGCCGGCGGGAAGTATTTATTGTGTTGATGGTGTAATTGCCCCTTACTACAATTACGACAAAATTCCAAAGAGATTCTCTGACTGTAAAGAGATCATGGATTGTCTGAGCGCGCATGAAATGTCGCATGTCGCTGACGCTAATCGCTCAAGCCCAGGGCTTTGTAAAAAAGGACCACTTCATTGGCTGATCGGCACCAATCCAATGGCAGTGACGTTTCCAAATGATGCTCCCGAGAGTGGTGGGTATAGCGAGCTTGTAAACAGTGAATTCCGAGCACACACAGCGGAGCTATATTGTCTGATGGCTAAGTTGAAGTCTATGAATGGACGGTGCGATGAGAAATGTAAGGCTGCTGTTGTCGAGAGGATTCGACAGATAACTCGCGGCTCTATACCAGGATTGAAAGACGGAACTTGCTGGGATCACTGAGGGCATAACATGCAGAATCTAAAAATATTTATTGCGATCACTGCGTCAGCATTTTTCATGCTTCCCGCTGTGGCAGGTGATGTCTTGAAAGTCGATGCGCGCGTTACATGCGATAAGCCTGCGGTCCTTTCGGTATCTTTGGAGAACGCGTCTTCTTCTTCTGTCGAAATTGATGAATCTTTGCTGCCGTGGAATCACTTCAATGTGATTCGATTAGAGGGTAATCCCCCCGCAAATTAACCGGATTCAAAAGTGGAATTTTCTCGTAGTCTGATCCGAGGAGGATTCCATGAAGACATCACGCTTTACCGACAGCCAGATCCTGGCGATTCTCAAGCAGGCCGAGGCCGGCAGCCCGGTCCCGGAGCTGTGCCGGGAACATGGCATCAGCTCGGCCTGCTTCTACAAGTGGCGCAGCAAGTTCGGCGGAATGGACGCATCGATGATGTCCCAGCTCAAGGAGCTGCAGGACGAGAACCGGCGTCTGAAGAAGATGTACGCCGAGGCCCAGCTCAGCGCCGACCTGCTGAAGGAGGCATTGGCAAAAAAGTGGTGAGGCCATCCCAGCGGCGCGGGATGGCCCAAGCGGTGGTTCAGGGCGGTCGGACCAGCATCCGGCATGCGTGCGTGACGTTCGCCCTGAGCGAGACGGCGTATCGGTATGCGCCGAAGCGTTTGGACGAGGATGCGCTGATTGCCGACTGGCTGATGCGGTTGACGACGGCCTTCCGGGATTGGGGATTCGGCCTGTGTTTCCTGTATTTGCGCAACGTGAAGCGGTTCGGCTGGAACCACAAGCGGGTGTACCGGATCTACCGGGAGCTGGAGTTGAACCTGCGGATCAAACCGAAGAAGCGTCTTGTGCGGGAGGTGCCGGAGCCCCTGTCGGTACCGGCGAGGATCAACGAGGTGTGGTCGATGGACTTCATGCACGACGCGCTGAGCGATGGCCGCCGCTTCCGGCTGTTCAACGTGCTGGACGACTTCAACCGCCAAGGCTTGGGGATCGAAGTCGATCTGTCGTTGCCGTCGGTACGGGTGATCCGGTCGCTGGAACAGATCATCCAATGGCGGGGCAAGCCGAAGGTGATCCGTTGCGACAACGGCCCGGAGTACATCAGTCATGCGCTGTTGGCGTGGGCCGAGAAGCGAGGCATCCGGATCGAACATATCCAGCCAGGCAAGCCGCAACAGAACGCCTATGTGGAACGCTACAACCGGACGGTTCGCTACGGCTGGCTGAATCAGCAGTTGTTCGAATCGATCGAACAGGTCCAGGACTCGGCGACGCGCTGGCTCTGGACATACAACCATGAGCGCCCGAACATGGCACTTGGCGGTATCACGCCGATGCAAAAACTGGCGCTAGCCGCATAGCCCACTTTTGACGACCGTTAAAAGCGCGGGGATTACCGTTCAGCGCTTTGACAGATAGTCAAGCCTCTGAAGAAGTTGTCGATAGGGCCTTGCAGTTTCAGTCGTGGCATCTCGCCAAGCATGCTGCCGCTGCGTGATGATTCATGATTGGCCAGCAGTTGTTGTTTCAAAGCGATGTGGCGCAATGATGCCGGCCGGATCAATGGCCTTGCGAAGCAAAGCGGCCAGTGCGTTGCGATCTCCGGAAGCGCCTGGTAGTGATGGACAAAATGCAGGGATGCGATACGGCAGACAACCATGAGCGAGTCCTGTTTCAAGCAGTTCCATATAGCATCGCTCGGCGCGGTCCTGTTCGCATTCTGGATCGAAGAGGATAGCCATCACGCCACACAACGCATGACTATCGATCGCGGTGAAATTGATCGCTGCCGGAAATCCGTGCTTGCGAAATACCAAAGCGCAGGCATCTCCGAGTTCCGCTGCCGATGAACCGTCGAAGCGGAGTGTCGGGCTGTACCATAGAATGCCCCGGTTATCTTGGGCCGGATCCGCGTTGTGTGCTGGAAGCTGTCCAGCGTAAGCTAGCGCTAGGCCATCGTTGCTGGTGTTGCCTGAGATGAAGCGCAAAAGTGTTTCGACGCTTTCGAGCGAAGATGCCAATGCATCGCCCCAGCGTTTTGGAATCATGGATGCTATTTTTTGAAGAGCACGGAGCGACCGAGTTGTGAAAGAGGTGCTTTGGAACCCCGATCGCTTCAATTCTCGCGAGATTGCTCGACGCAACGGCCCATGCAGATTCGACGGAGCGTGCAAAGAGATCAATCCCGTCCAACGCTTATTGTTGTGGGTGTCTCCACGAATTGCGGCAGCATACTCGACGGAGATGAATTTTATGTTCGTCAGTTGTTCTCCATAAGCGTGCCGCAATTCTTGGACGGTATTGATGGCGCCGGCGAGTGCCGATGTTTCGAACTGGAATGCCATCAGCAATGGTGTCTGGCGACGGCAGAGCGCGATAGTCAACGAACTGACGATCCCGAAATGAGATTGGGAGAACAAGCCGTAGAGATAAGGACCGACACCCCAGCGATAGGCCTTTTCGGATTGCCATGCGCCGACTTCTGCGGCGGTTCCTCTATAACATGTGCCGTCTGGAAGTATCGCTTTCAAACCGCGGACTGCCGAAAAGTGATCGATGTATGGCGCAGCGCCGAATCCGCGTTCGAGAGCGTTTGAGACGACGCTGCACCGAGGGCTGGAGCCCGTGACCGATACGATCCAGCGGTCGCCATTGCTGCGCAGGAACTCAGCGAGTTGACCTTGACTGACGCCGGCTTCAACGGTGATGAGACCGCATGTGTCGTCGAATTCCAATATCTTTTGCATGCATCCCAGGTCGAGCATGACACGCGGCTGTTGGCCTGCAGCGGCACCGTAGCCCCAATTTCGTCCTGAACTGTACGGGTGAAGTTGGAATCCGTGCTTCCGTGCCGCAGACATCGCAAGAGCGATGTCTGCCTCGTTGTGCACGCGGATGACTGCCGTTACCTTGGGCGAACGACCGGTCGCAGCATGCCAGGTTGTATCGTGTCCGGTTTCGATTTGCAGCGTTGGAAAATCGTTGAGAATCGCCGCGATGAACTCTGCCGAGGTAGCCGTCATGCGACAGCCCGATATTCGTTAGTGGTCTTTTCGATCAGTCTGTCCATCGTTCCGTCCAGTATGGATGGGACGATGTCAGACGCGAGTTCGTGCAGTGCCCCGCCATCGGACACGATCTGCCAAGCCATCGGTTTGGCTGTGCGCATACGGTCGAGTGTTCTCAACATGTTGTCGAGGACGCATGGATAACGGGTGCCTCGGAATTCTACCGGCGGCGCCACGGGCAGGAATCTAATCTCGAACTGTGACAGCATTCTGATGAGAAACGGCTCCATCAGCGCGCCTACAACTGGTCGGCGCTCCTCAAGCGCGCTACGGACGATGAACTGGATCAGCGCCAAAGGTGCGAAAGGTAGTAATCGGCGTTCGTGTTCTTTTTCTGGGCCGTGCGCTTTCCCGCTCGCGCCGACGGTGCTCGCTAACTCCCCAAGCCGCCGTCGATAGTCGTCGACGACGCAGAAACGAGATGCCTCGCAGGTAATGCCTGCGATATCAGGGTTATTGAACAATCCGCCCGTGACGTGCGACTGGATGGGCATCGCAAATCGCTGGAAGCTGGACGCTCCCGGGATAACGACCCGCACGGTGCCTATATCCAATCCTGATTTACGTTCAACCAGCAGTCCGTGCCTTGAGGTGACGTCGTACTCGTCGCGCTCGTCGTACGCTTGATCTCTTTCGTCCTCCCAGTGCTTTTCGCGTCCGAAGACATCGAAACGCACCTGATGAGCGCGTTTACGCAGATGAGGTGTGTTCGCTTCCAGGATTGCGAACGTTTCCTGGAAGATCCTACTGGCGTTTATCGAGGCCGTACTCTTGACTTCCTGCTGATCAATCGTCAATTCTGCTGAGTCCATTGTTTATTCCATTAGTCGAGGGAATCCATCAAGGTTCCGTTGCTGGGCCGCACGCTTGTCGTGAGCGCAACCACACTGCACGACGCGAGACGGCGCGGTAAGGAGTGTGGACTGGGGTCCGGGAAGAGCCCGGTTTCAGGTCGTACGGCTAGCTATCAGTTGGGGACGAGATGGACGGCGCACTCGT
This sequence comes from Thermomonas sp., assembly GCA_020692565.1. Lineage (GTDB taxonomy): Bacteria > Pseudomonadota > Gammaproteobacteria > Xanthomonadales > Xanthomonadaceae > Lysobacter_I. The sequence continues at coordinate 52,200 of JAIMKJ010000016.1, read as the reverse complement.
CCAGCGACGCATGGGTTTGCCTTTTGTACGCTCATAAGCGCGTCGTAGCCCTTGTACCGAATGGAAACCTACCGCCGCTGCTATTTCCGACAGTGGCCGGTCGTCATCCATTCGCATCATGTCTTCGGCAATTTTTATTCGTTCCTGCGTCTGAAACGCGCTTGGGCTCATGCCTGTGAAAGATTTGAAGATCCGTGAGAAATAAGCGGGGCTAAGGGATGCGAGTTCAGCCATTTCCTCCAGACCAAAATCTCTAGAAGGATCGTTTCTTAACGATTCAATGACACGCCCAAGCCGAGCGGTCGATCGATGCAAGCGACCATCGTCGTTCTTGTTCATGGCGTAGCGCCGGTTGTGCGCGACACATGTCACTTCAACTAGTCGTATCAGAATAGATTGCGTCAACGTTTCTATAAGTAGTCGAGATTCTGAATTCTCATCGACGAGTTTTCTGAATGCGGTGGTAAGGTGACTCAAAATAGTCTCTTGCATGCCAAGAACCGGACACCATTCTTCACATTTGACGCCCGGGAATATTTCTTCCGCAGTTTCTCGCAGCAAGGGCTCGGAAATGGTCAGGCAGAAAAACTCATTGCCGGTCCTCGGGCTGCACAAATGCTCGAAACCTGGGGGAAAGAGTCCAATCGATTCAGGTTGAAATCGATGATTTCTTTTCTTTCCGTTATTGTGTGTAACAACGGTGCCGTATCCTTGACGAACGACGATCAACGTCGGTTCTGTGTAGCACATCCGACTGGTTTCTTCTTTGACCGCTTTGAAATGCTCGAAGGAATTGATGCCGCGGGATACATGGATTGTTGGCATCAATGACGTGATCGGCATGACATCGTCCATGGCTACCAGATCTTCGCGATTCCCTTCCGCACAGACGAGAATGCGACTGCTGGACATAGGGCGTACACCTTTTTAGTACAAAACGTCAATTTCGAATCTGTTATTCGACTTCCCGGAACTTTTGCGTTGTTTTTCCGCCTGCTAGACAATTGCACGATATTCCAGAGGTGGGCAAGCAACTAAATGCACACTTGAAGCACCTGATTTGCTTCACTTGGAGTCATGGGGGGTGCTTTAAAATCGGTTTAAAAAGAATTTGTTAGTAATTTGATTTATGATTTTTGTCAAGTGGCAAGTGCTCATGCTGCTCTCATCGCTTTGTGGCAGGAATTCACAACGCTGCATGCCGACGCCTTGGTGCCGACACAGGCCTGCTGTTTGGTGTGGCAGTTAGGCGCGTACGGCACGCCGTGATCACTATGGTGCTGTACTCGGCATATATTGATCGATAGGCCCGTCAAGCCTGTTTCAACGCATCAAGGATGAAGTGCATCCATGCCGAATTCGAGGCATTCAAATCCAATATCCGCCGCGCGAACCCGTCGATCAAAAGAGGTTTCTTGCATATCCTCATCTTTCAAGGAGAAGACTCTCCAAGAAAGCTGAGCGAATCATATGGTTTCAAGGAAATGAGAATGGCTTTTCCATCTTCAGGCCCCCATGATGATCCGCGTGCTTCCACTGGTCATGCGGTAGATAGAAATACCGGCGCCACAGACTCGGCTTCGTCATGGTGTAGGTGTAGCCTGGGTACCTGTAGTGGTCATGCTCTGTCCACGCCCGTAGTCGGTGGGCTGTGATCGCACCGACAAAAGGAGACAGGATGAAGGCCACGGCGCCGATGGGCGCGATGATCACTGACAGTGTGAATATGACGATCGGAGTTATATAGCTCTTCGGCGTGGCCAACTCCTTGATCAGAAAATTGGTTTCATCAGCATGTAGGCCGAGCAGGTCTTTGATGGTGTATGTGAATCTATAAGGACCAGCCCAGCGCTCATTGAACTTTTCGACCACTTCGATCTCTGGGTCTTTGCCGGGTTGGCCGATAAATTTGTGGTGAGGGAAGTGCTGGCTTCGATACCTGTCGAGATCCATGCCGGTGACGCCCATTACAAACCAGCGAGTCAGGAAGTCGCCAACTTTGACGGAATAGCCATGCTTTCGATGGGCGCCGATGTGTCCAAGAATGAGGAGAGCATGAACCCTCGTGCCGATCAACACAGCGGCAGGCCAGACAGCCCACCAGCCGATGAAGTCGGCCAGGAGGATTACGGCTGCGATTGTTAGCAACTCAAGAAAAGACCGAATCGTCCATTTCCTTCTTGACATCATAATGGGAGGTTCCGTGGTCATGCGGGGTTGTATTAGCTGACGTTTCTTAACTGGCTCTGTCTTTTCTTTGGCCCTGTTGCTTTAAGCGCATGTTGCAGTGCGGGAATGCAACGTGCTCCATGCCCGGTAACGCGAGCCGGATGATGAGCACCATCGCAGCGCCAGTGCCTGCCGATCTTGATGGAAGAGGCATGTTGGAGAGAATCACAGTCTGGACTGCCAAAAATTCGCCGATTGTTTAAGCGATAGTTCAACGTGAAATTCAGATTTTCTTAAAAGAAGTTCTAGCAAATCCGTAAAAAATTCCCAATTCTTTCTGGTCGCTTTGCCCCGATGTCAGGGCATCGGGGCAAAGCGATCGTGCGCTAACTTGGGTCGCCTGCGGCATGTCGTCACCGCAAAGTGCGAGTCAGTTCGACTTCAGCCCGATGCTGTAGCCGCTGATCGATGCTGGCGACGCAGTGATGTGATCTTTCGATGCGACCGTGCAAGCCGCCTGTCCAGCTGCTTGGCTGATCGGTTTGATCCGCCACATCAAATTCCCGATCCCCGACCAGTTCACGAACGCACCGCAGCCGCTCAGCGCGAATCCCGGCGCAAGACTCTGAGTGAAAGCCGGATGTGGGGCTGTAACTGAAGTGCCGCTATTGATGGCGTTGGTGATGGTTCCGACGCCGTCTATGTAACTGTGGATCCCGATGGCGTACGCGGTGGCGGTGGCGGGGGATGCCACGCGGTGATCTTTTGAGCGTACGCGCCACGCGTTGCCGGATGGCGCCGAGGCGGTGACCAGATTGCCGGCCCCACTTCCGTTCACTTTGATTCCGCCGCCAGCCAATACGAAGCCCGCTGGCACGATTGCTGTGACGTCGGGATGCGCGGTCAATGCACTTGTTGCCGTACTCACTGTGACGTGACCGCGCACCTGCTCACGAGTGAGACCGGCGATCTTCAGGCCGATGGCCCGGCCGCGCACCTGTACCGGATCGGCGTTGGTATGATCTTTGGTGGACACCAGCCAAGCGGTGAGATCAGCGTTCGGATACGAGGCTGTGAGCATGTTGCCATATGGCGCGGTCTTGCCTTCTCCGCCGCCGCCGATGACCACATAATCCTCCGGCACTTCGATTGCGAAATCGGTATTCTGGCGGGATGTAGTGGGAGATACGCGTTCAAATACTGCGATGGTGATTTTGCCGCTGATATCTGTTTGCTCGAAAATTTTGTTGTCGTTGCCCAGCGTGTACAGCAGAAGGTTCGGTGAGCCGGGGCGCGGGTCGCTGACCACGTTCGGTGTTGCGTTGCCGATGATGGAAGCGGTGACCTGCGCTGGTGTGGCTGTGGGGTTGTCCGCCAGGTAGAGCGCTGCAGCGCCTGCCACGTGCGGCGATGCCATCGAAGTGCCGCTGATGGTGTTGGTGGCGGTATTGCTGGTGTGCCATGCGGAGGTGATATTCGTGCCTGGTGCGAATATGTCGAGACAACTTCAAAAATTGGATTCCGACGAGCCCGCGGACCAGACCGAGCGCGCGTCATTGCTGCCGGTGGCGCCGACGGTGATCGCTAACGGCGCACGTGCCGGTGACCTCTGGCAGGCGTCGCCGGCGTTGTTGCCGGCCGCAACGACCACCGTCACCCCGGCGTTGTTGAGGTTAGCCACCGCGGTATCGACGGCGGTATTCGCGCCGCCGCCCAAGCTCATGTTCGCCACTGCCGGCAGTACACGATTGGCGGCCACCCAATCCATGCCGGCGATGACGCCCGCCCAAGTGCCAAAGCCGCTGCAGTCGAGCACGCGCACTGGATGAAGACGAACGCGTTTGGCGACGCCCCTGGTATTACCGCCGACGGTGCCGGCAACATGTGTACCGTGGCCGTTGCAGTCGCTGGCATTGCCACCTGCAGTGACGGCATCGAAACCGGCGCCGACGCGACCGTAGTATTCACCATGTGTGAGCATCATGCCGGTATCAATGATGTAAGCGTTGACCATCGATGCGTCTGTATTGAATACGTACATGCCGTCGAGTGGAAGTTTACGTTGATCAATGCGATCGATTCCCCAGGTTGCACCTGTTTGTATCGCACTGGCGCGGACAAGACCATCTTCTTCGACATAGGCGACACGCGGGTCGGCGAGCAGGTGTGCTAGTGCGTTGTCATCAGCCTTCACCACGAAGCCGCGCAATACGCGATCGAAGCTTCGGATCAGCTTGGCACGGTGGGATGCAGCGATCTCGTTGGCGATGAGAGGCACGCGTGCGGTGCGACCGGATTCGCCGAAGAGCCGGGCGGCGGATGGTTTGAGCACTACGATGTACTGGCCTGCAACCGGTTTTTCTGCGAAACGAAGCTCCGCGGCGAGCAAGGAGCCGGGTGCTGCAGAAAAAACGACAGATGCGCCGATGGCGATGGAGAGAATGGCAAGTCGACGCATGGTTGTCCCTTTGTTTTTTGCGTATATGTTCACGTTCATTCCTGTGGGTTTCCATCTAGTAATCATGCGCTGAGATTGATGCGCCGTTCTTCTGCCCGCTGTTGCGCGCGACAGCGGTACCGCATCCGTAAAGAACGACAGTCAGCGGCGGTTCTGTGTGGCGCAAGCGACTGGTTCTTCTTGCAAGAGTTTTGAGATTATCGAAGGGATTGATGCCATGTGATGCACGATTTGTGGGCATCTAACTGATGCGATCGGTATGAGATCGGGCATGGCTGATAAATCTTCGCGATTGCCTTCGGGGCAAACGGGAATATGGATAATTGAACATTGGGGTGCACCTTTCCTAAGACAGAATGCCGAGCTGTATCTGCGATACGGCTTCCGCGAGCTTTCCGTCGTATATCCCCTGGGCGACAATTGCACGATATTCCAGTTGTGTGTGCAAGCAACCAAATGCGCAATCAGGGCACCTGATTTGCTCCGTTGAGATCCATGCGTGTTGTATTTTGGAAACGGCATAGCATGCAGTCGAAATTCTGCCCCGCTGCACCTTGCATCCAAGTATTCAATTCGCGATACGGGCCCGATTGACTTGAACCAGAACCATGTGAGGAACGGAGATTGCTCGCGGATCGTTTCTCGCGAATGCGCTGTTGGCGGGGGCGAAGCCGCTGCCTGGCAACCAAGTGCCCAGCGAGAAGAAGTTGCCAACCCAATGCGGGCTATGGCTGATCACGGCATTGCATTGGCAATGGTCAACGCGTACGAGGACAAGGCCAGCCCGGTGTCGTCGTAGTGGTGCTGGGCGCGCTCGGTCAGGCTGGATGAGTGGCGACCTGACCCGGGTGCGTTCCTGGAGGCCTATGCGCGCGGCCTTTGGCGAGTGGGCGATGCGCGAGACATTCCCGGGCCTGACGCTGCGTAAGGGTCGAGCGTTTCCGCCAACCGCGACCGCGACCCGACGCAGGCAAACGGGCTAGACTTCCGCTCTGGCCGGCGTGGCGCGTGGCGCGACCCGACCCGACCTGGGCAACAGGGGGCAACACTTCATATGTACGGGAGATGGATATGAACCGCAGTGGTTTCCTTGGCGTCTTGTTGGCGCTGGCGTTGTCGCCGGGCGCGGCGCATGCGGCGGAGACGATCGAATACCTCGCGCTGGTCGATGGCGGCAAGCAGGCCGGTCATCTCATCGTCGCCCACGGCGACGACGGCGTGAGCCGGGTCGACTATCTGTTCAAGGATAACGGCCGCGGGCCGGAGTTGAAGGAGGAATACACCCTGGCCGCCGACGGCACCTTCGCGACGTATGCGGTGAAGGGCCAGTCGACGTTCGGCGCGCCGGTGGACGAGAGTTTCCTGATCGAGAACGGCATCGCCCGCTGGAAGTCGACCTCCGACGCTGGCGAGCAGCCGGCGGTGGCGGGGGCTGCCTACTGGGCGCTGGGCGGCTCGCCGCAAAGCATTGCGGTCGCCTTGGCCGCGTTGGGCCGTCGCGAGGACGGCAAGCTGCCGCTGATCCCCAGCGGTACGCTGAGCATGCGGTCCGTCGCGCAGATAGCCGTGGTCAACGGCGCCGAGACGCGTAACGTCCAGTTGATGGTGGTGACCGGCGTCGGCTTCACCCCCAATTTCGTCTGGGCCACGGTGGAGGCGCAGCCGCGGTTCTTCGCTTTCATCTTTCCCGGTTACCTGCAGCTGATCGAAAAGGGCTGGCAGGGCAACGCCGATAGGCTGGAGGCCCGGCAGAAGGAGGCCGAGGGCGAGGTGCTGGCCGATCTGCAGCGCCGGTTGTCGCATCCGCTGCGCGGCACGACCCTGATCCGCAACGCGCGGATGTTCGACAGCGAAAACGCGACCGTCGCCGCGGCATCCGATGTGCTGATCGAGAACGGCCGGATCGTGTCGATTTCCGGTGCGGGCCAGGCGCGGGCATCCGTCGATCACGTGATCGATGCCGGCGGGCGCATGCTGCTGCCCGGTCTGTTCGACATGCATGGCCACATCAACGATTGGCAAGGCGGTCTGCATCTGGCCGCGGGCGTGACCACGGTCCGCGACATGGGCAACGATAATGCGAGCCTGCAGGCACTGATGGCGGACGAGCGCGCCGGTCGCGTACTGTCGCCGGGGATCGTCGCCGCGGGATTTCTGGAGGGCGAAAGCCCGATGTCCGCCCGCAACGGCTTCGTGGTGGCCGATCTTGCCGCCGCCAAGAAAGCGGTGGACTGGTATGCGGCCAACGATTATCCGCAGATCAAGATCTACAACTCCTTTCCGAAGGAGATCCTGCGCGACACCGTGTCCTACGCGCACAGCCGCGATCTGCGGGTGAGCGGCCATATCCCGGTATTTCTGCGCGCGCAGGATGCGCTGGACGCCGGTTACGACGAGATCCAGCACATCAATCAGGTACTGCTGAACTTCCTGGTCGAGGACACCACCGATACGCGCACGCTGGAGCGCTTCTATCTGCCGGCCAAGCGCGTCGCGGACATGAATTTCGACGCCAAGCCGGTGCAGGATTTCATCGCCCGCCTGGCGAAGGAACAGATCGCGGTGGACCCGACGCTTGCGACCTTCGATTTCATCCGCCAGCGCCCGGGGCAGATGTCGAAGGCCTTCGCCGCGGTCGCCACGCATCTGCCGCCGGATGTGCAGCGCGGGCTGTCGACGGCCGAATTCGATATTCCCGACGACGCTACCGCCGCGCGCTACGAGAAGTCCTACGAGAAGATGGTGGACTTCGTGGGCCGGATGTATCGTGCCGGGGTGCCGATCCTTGCCGGTACCGATGGATTACCCGGTTTCACGCTGCAACGCGAACTCGAACTGTATGTGCAGGCCGGCATGACCCCGGCACAGGTGTTGCAGATCGCCACGTGGACCGCCGCCAAGCATTCGCGCACGCTGCCGGACCGCGGTTCGATCGACGTGGGCAAGCGCGCCGATCTGATCCTGGTGGACGGCGACCCCGCCGCGAACATCGCCGACATCCGCAACGTCGCGCTGGTGATCAAGAACGGCGCGGCCTACTACCCCAGCGACATCTACGAGGCGTTCGGCATCAAGCCGTTCGTCGCGCCGGTCAAGGTCGCAGCGGCGAACGCCCCGGCGGCCGATGTCGTGCCGGCCGCCGCCGCGCCTGCCGATACGCCTGCCGACGCGCAAGCGCCTTCGCAGCCCTGATCGCGGAATCGCTCCCACTTTCTGCATGGAGATATCGACATGACCACCGCCTACGATTTTTCCGCCATCGATATCGACGGCCACGACAAATCGCTCACCGACTACAGCGGCAAAGTGCTGCTGGTGGTCAATGTCGCGTCCAAGTGCGGGTTCACGCCGCAGTACACCGGGCTGCAGTCGCTGTGGGAGACCTATCGCGAACGCGGTCTGGTAGTGCTGGGGTTTCCCAGCGACCAGTTCGGTCATCAGGAGCCTGGCGACGAATCGGAAATCAAGAATTTCTGTTCGCTGACCTACGATGTCGACTTTCCGATGTTCTCGAAGGTCGACGTCAACGGAGGCAAGGCGCATCCGCTGTGGAAGTGGCTGAAGGAAGAGAAGAGCGGCCTGCTCGGTATCGGTGCGATCAAATGGAACTTCAGTAAATTCCTGGTCGGCCGCGACGGCAAGGTCATCAAGCGCTACGCGCCGACCGATACGCCGGCGTCGCTGACCAGGGATATCGAAGCGGCCCTGGGTTGAGCGGAGCACGGACATGGATGTCGATAGCGAACCCGCGCGTTTCGATCCGGCGAATCCCGGTTTCGAGCTGGCGCTGGAAATCGAAAGCAGCGGCCTGGTGGCGCAGGTCACCGGCCGGATCCAGGGCATCGATGCCCTGATCGCGATGTTCATGCGGATCGCCGCCGAACTGCGCCACACCGGTCTGCGGCAGTTGCTGGTGATCGACCATACGTTCGGCGTGGTGCCGCCCGAGGACCAGTTGAAGCAACTGGTCGATTCGGTGGGCGGGCAGGGCTTCGCCGACGTCCGGGTGGCCTATGTCGACGCCCGCGGCACCGCGATCAGCCGGATGGAGTTGGGCGAGATCATCGGCCGCGAACACGGCTACGAATGCCGCGTCTTCGACAACGAATCCCGCGCCCGCATCTGGCTGCACTACGGCGAATAACCGCGGTTGTAGAGCGGCGCGCCGCTACCCCACTCACCGGCCCGACGAACCCCCACGCTTCGCCTCCGCCTTCCGCAACACCTCGCCCATCGCCGGCGACCACACCGTCCATGTGTGCCCGCCCTCGCGCACCAGCACCTGATCCTGCGGCAGCGCCGGGATCAGCTGCGGGAACGCCTTGCGCAGGCGGTCGCGATCGCCGTAGGCCAGCCAGATCCGGCCGGCCTGTTCGGGGTCGCGCGACACGCGCTGGATATGGCGCCACAGTTCGCGCTGCCAGTGCTCGGCATCCGCCGCTTGCGGTGGCCCCGCATCCCACTGCGCGACGCCGCCAGCGCCCGCGATCTCCTTCACCAGTCCGGCGCCGCCCAGATACGGCGCCAGCAGCACCAGCCCGTCCATCTCGCCCGGATACAGGCGGTCGTACATCAGCGTGCCCATGCCGCCCATCGAGGCGCCGGCCAGCCACACTTCGCGATAGCGGCCGCGCTCGCGCGCCGGCACGATCACTTCGGCGTGCAGCCGTTCGGGCGCGTCGCCGCGCATGTAATCGTCGAGGGCGAGCTCGGCCAACAGCACATCGGCATCGGGCCATGCGCCCTGGATCGCTTCGGCCAGGCCGCTGCTGCGCAGGGCGTCGAGATCGTCGGCGCGTCCCGGCAGCACCACGACCAGGCGCTGTCCCGGCTGCTGCGCCGCGACCAGCTGGGTGGCGATGGGTTCGCCTGTATCGCGGGTGGGCAGACAGCCGCCGAGGGCGAGCAGCGCGGCGGCGGCGAACGCGAGGCGCGCGAGGCGATGGGGCATACCGCCGCGAGGCATGATGATACGAGGCGTGAGCGTTGCGCGCATGGTGTTCTCCAGACCGGACGACCTGTCTACGCAGGTGCCGGGCCCGCGGATGCAGCGTCGTCGCCGACGTCTCAACCGCCGGCCGGGCGCTGCAGGACTTCCGGCGGCAGCAGGTCCGCGATTTCCCTGACGAAGACCTTGATCTGCTCTTCGCTGTAACCGCGATGCACGTGGGCGACGCGGCCCTCGCGGTCGATGATGAACATGTTCGGCAGCGCTTCCACGCCATAGCGTGCGCTGGTCGCGCCACTGGCGTCGTGGACCCAGGTCAGGGCGATGTCCTTGTTGGCGCGCACCACCGCGTTGTAGTCGCTTCTGGGCTCTTTGACGTTGACCGCGATGATTTCCAGATGATCCTTGCCGACCACGCTCTGGAATTTTCCGAGCACCGGCAACTCGCGGCGGCAGGGGCCGCACCAGGACGCCCAGAACGTCACGATCACTACCTTGCCGCGATGCATGCCGACCGTCTGCTCGATGCCGTCGCGGTCCTTGCCCAGAGCGTCCGGCGGCAATTCGCCGACGGCGGGCTGTTTCCTGGGCGCGGCGGCGGTCGCCAGCATCGCGACCGACAGCAGTGCGGTCATGGCGCATAAGCGGGTGGCGCGGAGCAGGGAGTTGCGGGCGGCGGGCGTGAAGATCGGCATGCGGGGTCCGTCGGCGGTTAGATATCCGGGACCGGCAGTCTATGCCAGGCGCGCGATCACTTTTCGACGAAAGCGCGCTCGAACACGTACTCGCCGGCGGTGCCGATCCGCGGCGACGCGACGAAGCCGCGACCGTCGAGGATCCGCCGGAAATCGGCCAGCATCTGCGGGCTGCCGCAGATCATCGCGCGGTCGTGCCTCGGGTCCAGCGGTTCGATGCCGAGGTCTTCGGCCATGCGTCCGCTCTCCAGCAGGTCGGTGATGCGGCCGCGGTGCGAACGGCCGTCGAACGCGAAATCCTCGCGGCTCACCGCCGGGTAGTACAGCAGCTTGCGGCTGATCTCTTCGCCGAGGAATTCGTGGCGGGGCAGTTCGTTGACGATGTAATCGCGATACGCCAGATCCAGCTCGCCGCGCACGCCGTGGACGATGATCACGCGCTCGAAGCGCTCGTAGGTGGCGGGGTCCTTCACCACCGCCATCCACGGCGCCAGGCCGGTGCCGGTGGACAGCAGATACAGGTTGCGGCCGGGGTGCACGTCCGAGATCAGCAGGGTGCCGGTGGGCTTGCGTCCGATCAGGAGGGTGTCGCCAGGTTGGATGTGCTGCAGGCGCGAGGTCAGCGGCCCGTTTTGGACCTTGATGCTGAAGAATTCGAGCTGCTCTTCCCAGTTGGCGCTGGCGATGGAATACGCGCGCATCAGCGGTTTGGTGCTGCCGTCGGCCTGCGGTATTTCCAGTCCGATCATCACGAACTGGCCGTTGTCGAAGCGGAAGCCGTCGTCGCGGGTGGTGGTGAAGCTGAAATAAGCGTCCGTCCAGTGACGGACGTCCAGCACGGTTTCGGTGCCGTAGGGAGAGGCCATGGGGAATTCGGGGCGGGGTGATGCAGTGGGCCGGTATTGTACCGGCAGGCCGCGGCCGACGGCCCCGGGCGAGCGGATGCCGCACTTGCGGGGCTGTCGCGTGGAGGGATTTCAGAGCGCCAGGCGGTGCAGGACCTGGGTGCGATCGTCCGGATCGGGCGCGGTCGTGAACCCCAGGTGGTGCGCGAGGTGGGCCATCTCGCGGTTTTCGGCGAAATCCAGCGAAACCATGCGCCGGATGCCGCGCTGGCGGGCGGCGTCGATGAGCGTGCGCATCAATGCGGTGCCGAGCCCCTGGCCCTGCCACGCATCGAGTACGGTCACCGCGATTTCGCATTCCTCGGGCACGCTGCCGACGGCATAGCGGGACACGCCGACGATCCGTTCGCTGCCGTCGATGGTCGCCAGGGCGGCGAAGGCCTCGTCGTTGGCGTGGTCGATATCGACCATCTGCGCGACCAGTGCGTCGCTGGGCGCGGAGAACTGTTCCTGGAAACGATAGCGGCGCGCCTGCGGCGACAGACCGATGATGAAGGCGCGCTCGGCCTCGGCGTCGCCCGGATGCATCGGACGGATCAGCACTTCGCGGCCATCGGCGAGGACCGCCGTGGTGTAGGGCAGGAACGGGGTCTGCGGTTCGGCATTCGCGGCGATCATGGCGGCATTCCGTGGAGGATGCATCCAGTGTGGCGCCGACGTGCCCGCACGATACTGATCCGGATCAGATTGCGGTCATGTCGCCGGGCTGCGTGTGCGCGCTTATCGCGGCACGTCACCGATAGCCGGCGGCCTGCAGTTCGAACAGCTCGGCGTACCGTCCGCCCTGCGCCATCAGTTGCGCGTGGGTGCCGCTGGCTTCCACGCGGCCGCCGGCCAGCACCAGGATGCGGTCGGCCATGCGCACGCTGCTGAACCGGTGCGAGATCAGCACCGCGGTGCGGTCGTCGGACAGATCCTTGAAGCGCTGGAACACCTCGAACTCGCTGCGCGCATCCAGCGCGGCGGTCGGTTCGTCGAGGATCATCACCTGCGCGTCGCGCATGTAGGCGCGGGCGATCGCGATCTTCTGCCATTGGCCGCCGGACAGGTCCACGCCGGTCTTGAAGCGCCGGCCGATCATCTGCTCGTAGCCCATCGGCAGCGCCTCGATCAGGCCGTCGGCCATCGCCCGCTGCGCGGCCCATTCGATCCGTTCGCGGTTGCCCAGATCGTCGATGTTGCCCACGCCGATGTTCTCGCCGGCGCTGAGGTGATAGCGCACGAAGTCCTGGAAGATCACGCCGATGTTCGCGCGCAGGTCGTCCAGGTCGTAGTCGCGCAGATCGCGGCCGTCGAGCAGGATCCGGCCCTCGTCCGGTTCGTACAGCCGCGCCAGCAGCTTCACCAGCGTGGTCTTGCCGGCGCCGTTCTCGCCGACCAGCGCCAGCACTTCGCCGGCGCGCAGCTCGAACGACAGCCCGCGCAGCGCCCAGTTCTCGGCCTCGGGGTAGCGGAACCCCACGTCCTCGAACACGAAACCCTGTGCGATCGGTTTCGGCACGGCGATGGCGTCCGGCTTCGAGGCGATTTCCGGTTCGATCTCGAAGAACGAATACAGATCGTCCAGATACAGCGCCTGTCCGGCGACCTGCGACAGGCCGGAGAGCAGGCTTTCCAGCATCTGCCGCAGGCGCCGGAAGCTGCCGGCGAGAAAGGTCAGGTCGCCGATAGTGAAGTCGCCGCTGACCGTGCGCCAGGCGATATAGCCGTAGGCGACGTAATAGCCCAGCGTGCCCAGCGCGGCCAGCAGGCTGCCCCAGAACGCGCGCCGCCGCGCCAGCGCGCGGTTGGCCTCATAGAACTTCGCCGACATCGTGCGGAAGCGCTCGATGAAGAAGCGGTTGAGGTTGAAGATCTTCACCTCTTTCGCCGTCTCCAGACTCGCGCCCATCTGGCGGATGTATTCGAGCTGGCGGCGCTCGGCGGTCCACTGGAAATTCAGCGAGTAATTGAGCGCGTTGAAGTGCGATTCGCCGACGAACGCCGGTATCAGCGCCACCGCCAGCAGCAGGATCAGCCAGGGCGCGTAGACCATCAGCCCGATGGCGAAACTGATCACCGTCACCATGTCCTGCGCCTGCCCGAACAGCATGCTCAGCAGGTTCATGCGCCCCATCGTCTGACGGCGCGCGCGGTCCAGTTTGTCCTGCAGGTCCGGATCCTCGAAATCCTCCAGATCGAGTTTCGCCGCGTGCTCCATCAGCCGGATGCTGGTGGCGTTGGTGTAGCGCTCCGACAACAGCGAGTCGGCGTAGGCGATGATCCGGCCCAGCACGTCCGACAGCACCGCCAGCCCCAGCTCCAGCAACAGCAGCCACAGCATCGGGTCGAGATGACCGTTGCGCCATGCCGCCACCAGCCCCGCCGGCAGGTCGGTGCCGGCGATGCGTATGGCTTCGTCGATGATCAGCTTGCCCACGTACAGCGTGATCACCGGCAGCAGCGCCCGGATCAGGCGCAGCCCCAGGCTCACGCAGGTCAGGGCGCGGCTGGTCGCCCAGATCTCGCGCAGGAACGGCGGCAGGTTGCGCAGCGCGCCCATGCGCTGGCGCAGGCTGGGCGACGGACGGGCGACGGCGGGGCCGGGCATCGGCGCGGGGTCAGCGCGCAGCGGCGGCTCCCATGTCGGCCAGCCCCTTTTCGAAGTCCTTGCCGATCATCGTGTCCATGCTCACGAAGGTGTCCATCAGCTTGGAGACATAGAGATTCGGCCCCTGCATCGTCCACGTCACTTCGGTGCCGCCGTCCCTGGGCACCAGCACGAATTCGGTGACGTTTTTCGACTCGAAGGGCTTGATGAAGTCCAGTTTGATCCGGATATTCGACGGCGGCGTGGATTCGAGGATTTCCATGCGACCTTCGCCGACTTCGCTGTTGCCCGTCCAGGCGTAGGTCGCGCCGACGCCCGTCGCGGGGCCGCCGAAGGTGCGGGTCATGGCCGGATCGAGTTTTTCCCACGGCGACCATTCGTTCCAGCGGCGGAAGTCTTCGATCATGGCGAAGACCTTCTCCGGGGGCGCGGCGATCACCGCCTTGCGCTGGACCTGGAAGGTGTCGGGCTTGGTCGCGGCATAGCCCAGCACGCCCGCGATCGCGATCAGCAGCACGATGAGGATTTTCTTGAGCATGGTCTTCTCCTGGCGGATGGTTGAAAAACGGACTTCCCTGTGCGTTCTTCAAGTCGCGAGTCCGGCACCGCCGGACTCGTTCCCGGCGAATCAATCGCTTGCGCGCTTGCTTCGCCGTCGCAGCCTTCCGTGGCTGCGTCGGCAGGTTGTCTTCCAACCGCCTGCTGACGCTGGATGGTCCGGGCATTGTCTGCCGATTTCCGGCGTCCGCAAGCGCCGCCCGCCCGGCGCGCGGTAAAATCGCGGTCCCATACGCCACGACGGTTCCCTCCGTGTCCGCAGCCAGCACGTCCGCAGCCCATGCATCCATGCCCGCCGAGCGCCGCCCGGTGTCGATCCGGCAGGAAGACCTGATCCAGTCCATCGCCGACGGCTTGCAGTACATCAGCTACTACCATCCGGTCGACTACATCAGGAACCTCGCCGCCGCTTACGAGCGCGAGGAAAGCGCCGCGGCCAAGGACGCCATCGCCCAGATCCTGCTCAACTCGCGGATGTGCGCCGAGGGCCACCGCCCGATCTGCCAGGACACCGGCATCGTCACGGTCTTCCTCGAAGTCGGCATGGACGTGCGCTGGGACGACGCCACGATGGGCGTCGAGGACATGGTCCACGAAGGCGTGCGCCGCGCCTACAATCACCCCGACAACAAACTGCGCGCCAGCGTGCTGGCCGACCCGGCGGGCAAACGCACCAACACGAAGGACAACACGCCCGGCGTGGTCAACGTGAAGATCGTGCCCGGCAATACCGTCGACGTGATCGTCGCCGCGAAGGGCGGCGGCTCGGAGGCCAAGTCGAAGTTCGCGATGCTGAATCCGTCCGACTCCATCGTCGACTGGGTGCTGAAGACCGTGCCGACCATGGGCGCCGGCTGGTGCCCGCCGGGCATGCTGGGCATCGGCATCGGCGGCACCGCCGAAAAGGCGATGCTGCTGGCGAAGGAAGCGCTGATGGAGCCGATTGATATCGTCGATCTGCAGGCCCGCGGCGCCTCCAACCGCGCCGAGGAACTGCGGCTGGAGCTGTACGACAAGGTCAACGCGCTGGGCATCGGCGCGCAGGGCCTGGGCGGTTTGACGACGGTGCTCGACATCAAGGTCAAGGATTATCCGACCCACGCCGCCAATCTGCCGGTGGCGATGATTCCGAACTGCGCCGCGACCCGTCACGCGCATTTCACCCTCGACGGCAGCGGCCCGGTGATGCTGGACCCGCCCTCGCTGGCCGACTGGCCCGAATTGACCTACGACGCCAGCAAGGGCCGTCGCGTGGATCTGGATACGGTCACGCCCGAAGACGTCGGCAGTTGGAAGCGCGGCGACGTGCTGCTGCTCAACGGCAAACTGCTGACCGGCCGCGACGCCGCGCACAAGCGCATGGTCGAGATGCTCGACAAGGGCGAGCCGCTGCCGGTCGATTTCAAGGGCCGCTTCATCTATTACGTCGGCCCGGTCGACCCGGTGCGCGACGAAGTGGTCGGTCCGGCCGGCCCCACCACCGCCACGCGCATGGACAAGTTCACCGAACAGGTGCTGGCGCAGACCGGGCTGCTGGGCATGGTCGGCAAGGCCGAGCGCGGTCCGGCCGGTATCGACGCCATCAAGAAGCACAAGTCGGTGTATCTGATGGCGGTCGGCGGTGCCGCGTATCTGGTGTCGAAGGCGATCAAGGGCTCGCGCGTCGTGGGCTTCGCCGACCTCGGCATGGAAGCGATCTACGAATTCACCGTCGAGGACATGCCGGTGACCGTCGCCGTCGACTCCACCGGCGAATCGGTCCACAAGACCGGCCCGCGCGAATGGCAGGCGAGGATCGGCAGGATTCCGGTGGTGGTGGAGTAGGCATTCCGCAGGGCAATGCATCGCGAAGTCGCTACCCGATTCCCGGCCTGCATCCGGTCCACCGCAGGCCTGCCTATGCCTTGACGGCGGGTGGATTCCGCCCCGGTTTCGGGTGGGAAATCACCCGCTTCGTGGAGAGCGGGTTTGCGTTCACCCGTCGAGTCGCATGAAACAGGCCTCGTCGGTTTCCACCGGATACACGCATTTCGCTGAAATATGCGCATATCGATTGCGCCGCGTGATGTACATGGGCCCACATGCGTGCGCCGATGTCATGGCACACGGATTGCTACGCGTTGCTCGATGACCTGTCGTCGAGGAAACGCATGCCATGAGTTCGGACAAGAAACGGAAGACTTCACCCGGAAGCGACAAGCTTGCGCCCGCCGTCAAGAACCGCAAGCTGTTCGATCCCAGCACAGTGCCCGTTTTCGTTCCGACCTTCACGCCGCAGGTGTCGCCCACGCCACAGCCTTCGACGCAGCCCAATGTATTGACAGGGAGCGCTTTTCACACGGCCATCCAGCAATTGCGCGACAACGGCATGACCCAGGTCAGTACCCGTTTCGATCTCAACGTCCGCGGCGCCGGCGAGACGCGCAAGGTTACCGTGAGCGGCGATTACAGCGTGCACGACCAGGGGAGGACCGGGCTGGTCCAGGGCATGCTGCAGACGCCCAGCAACACCACGTACACGGGCGATGGCGGCTACAACAATGTGGTGTTCCCGAAGAACCTGTCGCTACAGAGAGCGACCCTGGAAGCACGGGGCATCAAACAACTGTCGGATTCCGGCGTCGATTACAAGGCGGACGCCAAGGTCTCGCGGCTCGATGAGCTGAAGCCCAACGCGACGAAGCGCAAGGAAGACAACTCCAAGTTTCCGCTCAGCAATACGCTGGGCACCTTCGCACTGACCTCGCATCTGGAAGACATCACCGCGAAGCGGGCGGTCGGACTGGAGGATGTCGGTTCCGGCATGCGCGCACGGGTCATGGCGACGAAATGGCAGATGCAGCTGCAGAATTCGGACGATCCCGGCAAGGGTTTCCAGTCGACGATGCTCGAAGCCTTCCCGCAGATCGGCAATGCCAAGGTCAAGGGCGCCGGGCTCGACCACACCGGTATCGCGGCCTTGAAGAAGCATTGGGAGGACGGTGGCGATACGTTCTCGTGGGCGGACCAGAAACAGCGCATCGCGACGGCGCATACCGATGCCCAGAGTGCGGCATCGCAGATGTTCGCGCACAAGATCGGCGGAATCGAGCAGGGCAAGATCACCGGCGGCAAGTGGTGGACGTCCAATTACGACACCCGGATCAAACCGCTGCTGCCCGATCTCTCCTCGGATCAACAGGACCGGCGCGACGAAGCGCAGCGGAAGTTCGGTGACATCGGCACCGAATATGTTCAGCGCAAGATGCAGCGGCATGGCATCCGCTTCGGTTGAGGTCCGCTGGCGCGCCGCAGGCCTCGATGTCGCGATGCCGTGGGTTGGGTTCTGATATTCCGTACGGCCATTCCAGAGCAATGCGTCACTGTCCCGGAGGATGTTTTTCCTTTCCCGCTTGAAGCCACCTTTGCCCGAAGACTTGGACCGATCGCCATTAGGGCGCACCTGCCCAATGAAGTTGGCTGGTTAGATTGGTAGCTTGGGCCATGCAAACCAAGCTGCCATCCTCATTGAAATGGCTCGTAAATCGGCGTGCCCGCCTTGCCGGAGAGATTCAACGCACTCTTCGGGACGCTTCCGAAGCAACGGCCAAAGCAGTAGATTTGGAGCGAACTGCGAACCAGCTAAAGATCGACTTGGCGTCAATGGATCGCGTATTGTCGATGCACGAAATCGAACTCCACCCAGAGTCCATTCCGGACGTTGGCACGCATCGGCAGGCGAGGCTTTTGCCATTCGCTCACCTCACCAGGCATACGCTTTCCTGTCTAAGGAAAGCGAAGGGTGGGTGGTGTTCGACGACCGAGATCATGAGCTATGTTGCGGCTCAAAGTACTCTCGATATTGGCGATGACTCCTATGGGTTGCTGCGTCTGTCGGTACGAAAGCGCCTGCGCACGCTTTATGCCGCCGGCAAGGTTCGCCGGCGGCATGCCGCTAAAAGCAACGTAGAAGGCTATTGGGCATTACCCTTGCCCGGCCCCGAGTGATGCAGATCCTTGTTCATGAGAATTTCGGTGCCTCGACGCTTGCCTTGATAGTAGCCACGCCACCAGCGTGAGTGCCCGACGGTGAGCGCCTTTGTGAGCAACATTTCCAACTGGACGCGAATCGAATGCCGTCGAACATCCTCCCGCCAAACCATTTCGTTAGCGTAGTCAGCAAGATAAGTGGGCCTGACACCGTGCGAAACACCATATTCCCAGCGCCGCAGGCGGCTAAAGAACGACTCGGCCTGATTTTCATTGATCCCCTCGGCTGAAACGTATTCCTGAGAATGACGGACCGCGTAGTGTTCGTGCGTTTTGGAAACACCGGCGTAGGCGGGACTCTCATCGGTCATGATCGTCGCACTAGGCGCGACGTAGCGCGCTATCAGCTCAGTGGCATGGTGGTCGTCCTCGGCAGATGCGACTGCGGCGATGCTCCGTATAGCGCCTTCGCCGGGAGCGCCCTTTTCGCGGAAGATCATTACCACCCGCCGGTTTCGGCGCTTCTCCCAGTTCTGGCGCGTGGTGCCACTACGATGCCAGGGCCGCTGTCGCTCAGGGTTGCGTCCGGCCAAGCGATCGGCAATGAGCTGGTGATTCCGCCGTCCACGGCGGTTCGGCTTGCGTGGTTTTCCGCCAAAATAGCCGCCGTCGATCTCCACGATACCTGTCAGGGGAGTGAAGTCCTGGGTACGGAAGATCGATTCACGCATTTTACCAAGCGTAGCGTGAGCGGCCTTGGGCGAGTAATCGCCCATGCGGCTCAGGCCGAGACCTGCCAGCCCCTTGACTCCCGTCACGTAGTAGAAAGCCGCGAGCAAGATGCTGCGCAGCGGTTTCTTGTGGCTGGCGAAGGCGGTAGCCGAAGTGACGGAAAAATCTCGTCCGCATTCCCTACAGCGCCATTGGCGCCGCTGCGGCCGTGAATAGTGCACAGCCCAAGCTCCGCAGGCAGGGCAGCCTTGATGAGTCGTACTGCCCCAGCGCAACCGGGCAAACAACGCATGGATCTCGCTGTCCGACATGGCATAGATGGAATGGATTGTGAGGTCGCGGTAGGCCGCGCTAGTGAGGTAGTGCTGAGTCATAAAGTAGTCCGGAGGTGCCGGCCGCGGGGCCGAGTTGGGCCGTCCGCGGTCGCGGCATAGCGAATGTCCGGGCAAGCCCCCTCCATAACGCCTCTTGAGAGCGTTGACAACTGGAAGGAGGGGGAGGCACTATGTCGGCAGGTTGCACACCTGCTTTCTTTGAAGCCCAGATCCCTTGCCGGGGATTTGGGCTTTGTGCTTTCTGGCCCACGTATAAGGTGACGCGCGTGATGGCTTTTTCGATAAGCCTCCGATGTCCTGATGGTCTCAGGCAGCAATTCTTAACCGCCCCAGTCCGCATTTGGCGGACCGTCGAAGTGTCGCAGCACTAGCCAAAAAGTGGAAGTAAGCCACTGATTCAAAAAGATTTTGTATGTGCAATGCACTAACAATGCACTTACAACGCACTTACAAGCCGCCCGAGCAATAGAGTTAAGTCTTTGATTCAGAAGGGGACCGTTTTTTTAGTCATGTATTGGGCTGTGTTGCGGCATTAATTGCCCCAAATCGCTCCAGGTCGGTTTCAGCGCGAAAACTGTAACGCTTGACCTTCAATACATAGTTCGCCGTTGCCGCTGCGCCGTGGCAATCCTCGCGTCGGTCATAAGAAACATGCCGGCGACTTTCCTGGGGCGCTGGCCATCGATGCAGCCGACCTTCCCCCGCTCACGCAGAGCTGATGATCACGCCAGCGTCGTTGACAACGTCCTCGGCCCAAAGCTCGCGCTCATTGGATCGCTGACGACCTGCCGTCCGGCAAGGGTCAGCGGATTTCCTGGGAGGAGTACATGAAGGTTGGCCTTATCGCTGCACTAGGTACGGGGTTAAGCCGCTAATTCCGACTGTGACCACCCTATAGGCGTAACGGTTTCCGCAAGTACCCAGAAACCGGGGACGGTGAAGGTCGCGGGCGGCGATTTGTTCCAGACGGGACCTGAGCGGAGTGCTGATTGAGCCGCTAGAGCTATCATCATGTATCGTAGGAAGACTCCAAGGAGGGAGCTAACCTCTTGGAGTGCCGAATTGGCGATTCTGCTTATAACCGGATCGTCGATATACCGTTACAGCCAAGGAGGGGGCCATGGCGATTGAGTATAAGCAGCACCCGCACTATGTACCGATCATCAAATGGCAAACTTGGGAGCAGCGCGCTTTAGCCCATATCCCGGCTAGCGTGGCCAAGAGGACACTGCCGTGTATCGAGGTCAGGCTTCCTGCGCAGCACAGGGTAATGCTCGACAGTTACGCCGAGGTTTGGAAATATCCGGCGCTAATCGATTACTCCGATCCTGAGGGCACGTTGACGACGAGCCGAATCAAGGAATTGAAAGAGTTTCTTAGTGCTGTGAAGGGTTCAGGCCTGCTTGCCTCTCCAGTTCTCAATCCAGCTACCGCAAACGTCGACTACCCCGCAATCGCGCCTTTACTTGGAAAGCGAAGTGTCGCTCTCCGACTACGACTGGCTGACGTGGAGCAATCCAGTAAAGCCATTGCCACTGTAAAGGCGGCGCTGGCTATCCCGGGCTTAGCTGCAGCAGCTGATCGCCTGATCGTAGATCTTGGCTATACGCCAGTGTCCACTCAGGCCAGCGTCGCTTCACTGTCGACCAGTCTCGCAATCATGAAAAGTCTGGGCTTCAAACACATTCATTTGGCTTCGGGAAGTTTCCCGTCGAGCCTTATGCATATCAATGGTGCGGGACACGTAACTAGGAAAGATTGGGCATTGTGGGAAGTCGTTTCGGCGCAAAATCCTGCACTTTTTTTGGGCTTTTCGGACTATGGCCCCTTGAACCCGAACTGGTCGGAAGAAACCCTCACGCGCAGAGGTGGACGGGTTGTTATCCGCTATGCGCTAGATGACAAGTGGCGCATCATCAGAGGTCAGAACGCCACGACGGCAGAGTCAATCGCAATCTCACAGCTATTGCTCGCCTTATACGCTGCTGAGTACCAGGGAGCCACTTTCTCTTTCGGAGATAAACTTATCTCTGATCGGGCAGATCCCGCTGTTCCAGAAAAAGATAAAAAATGTGGTCACTACCACATCACCGAATTCTGGACTCACCATATTAGCTATGTGGTGAAAAAGCAGTACTAGTGAACCACGTAAGGGCTGCTCGCACGTGCGAGCAGCGCGGTGCGTATATGCTGCTTTATTTCATCTAGAGTTAGGGACTGAGCAATTTGTTGCTGGATAAGGTAAAGGCTTTTGCTGCGCCAACCCTTAACTTGCCCTGCCTGTTCCAGCACGCCTAGCGCCTCTTGCTTGTTCAGCACAGAGGCAAGGGAAGCAGCCTGCTGCCGTACGTTCAAGCCCGCCTCTCGCAGGTCCTTGAATGTACCTGTCTGTGCGTCCAAGACCATCGCACCCCACCAAGGAGGCAGGAGATCCATCGCTTTAGAGACGTGGCACGGAGCCATGACCAAGGTAACCCGATCAAAGACCCAGCCGTAACGCGAGCCTTGATTGATCAGGCGCACCAAGCTATCTGCCTCGCTCTTGATCTCATAACAGTGCATCTCTTCCACCAGAACCAGATCAGCCCTGACTTCGCCCCCATGTAAGCGCACTTCCTCGAGGAAGGACTGGCCGTGGACAGCTGCCTGCTTGGCCAAGTGGCCAGTTAGCGCCTGTTTGATCTGCAACTCTTTCATAACGACCTTGAGCCGGGGGGTGTACAGACCGAGGATAACACAGCTATGATTTCATGCAATTTATAAGAATAAATTGCATGAAAAAACTTAAGCATCCGCCTGCCTTGGCAGCCGAAATCCGTGCTAGGTTGGCGCGAGACAATCTCACCACTAGTACTGCAATTTCAAAGGCTTTTGGTCTAGGCCAACCACAGATTTATCGCAATCTGTTCGGACAGCCCAAGCGGGTCACACGAACACTCAAGGCATTATGCAAATATCTAAATATAGATGCATATGAAGGATGCGGTCATCCTGGCGAGTCGAAGGTACTGATGGATGCTCTATCTTCGGTTTGGGATGGGACAGAGTCCCATGCCAAGCGCTTGGCCCGCCTGCTCTTTGCCCACCACCAAGCGCACATGTGACAATGGCCGTAGGCCCGCGGAAGCCAAGGATGAATAAAAACACCCCAACCGTAACTGTCAAGAGTGCATATCACGCCCTCGACGCTGCAGGATTTCCTAAAAGCTTTGTCTCGCGTTTGTTGCCGGATTGGTGGGACAACGCACTATTTAAGACGAGTTCCGGAGCGATTGAATTTGCATCAATCCTCAAGCAGCGCTTAGGTGTAGATGTGCGTTTTGCAGAGAATGGTGAGCTTGAAGTGCTCGCTACGGACGGCCGTGCGCGCTATAAGAAACGAGCGACCACCCAAAACCGTGAGCTTCAGGCCTGCTCGACTTTGGGCGTAGCGCTGGGGAAGCTTGCGCTTTTTTGCATGCCGGTTGTAAAACCTAATCTTCCCAAGGATCCAGCCCAGGCAGTTGGACAAGTACGAGCATTATCCAAATCCAATGCCATCACATTCGCATCACTTCTGGATTTTTGTTGGTCTCAAGGAGTGCCCGTACTCTTCCTTAAGGATCTTCCTCGCGGCAGTAAGCGTATCGCAGGGATGGCACTTCAAACAGAGCGCCGGCCGGTCATAGTCCTAGGCTTTCAGTCCAGTCAGAATGCTCGACAGCTGTTCATATTGGCCCATGAGCTGGCGCACATTTGTCTGGGCCACGTGGAAAAGAACGAAGCATTGATCGACGAGTGCATTGACGCTATTACCGACTCTATTGAGGGTGAGACGAGTGGCCCTAGCGATGATGAAGAGCGACAGGCAGATGTGTTTGCACTAGCTCTGCTGCGGAACGGTGCAGATAACTTACCCCTCGGTAAAGGCCGTTTCTTCTCTCCTGCCGAGCTTGCGGCGGAGGCTGTGCGGATGGGCCAACGCCTGCAGGTAGATCCAGGTCATATCATCCTCACCTATGCTAGAGACTATAACGACTGGCTCATGGCTAACCAGGCGTTAGGCTACTTCCCCGATCAATCCAATGCTGTCGCGCTAATTAAGCAACGCTTTATCAGTAACTGCAACGTTAATAATCTTTCTGATGACAATCGGAATTACTTGCTCAGCATGCAAGGATTCTGATGAGCGCCACTCACTATCTTCTAGACAGCGATGCTGCCAAAGCCTTATGCCAGTACGGTCTTGTCGAAGACTTAGCTACGGCTTTAGGAATTCAGCTGTCTGACTTCGCTATCCTTGCTCAGCTTCGCTTTCAACTTCACCACGGCAAACCACAGAAAGCGCTGAAGAAGCTTGGTAGCGAATTGGCAGTGGCGCAGTTAGATCTGTTGATCTCAAATGCTGACGAAGTTGTGGTGCTTGTCGAGTCAGCTAACTACTTATTGCTTGAGGGGACGCCAGATATAGACGGCGGTGAGCTGGCACTATTTGCGGCTCTTTGTGCTGACACGAATGCTGGCCTGATCACCGGCGATAAACGTTCGCTGGTAGCATTATGCAATGTGGAAGGTAAGCTCCAAGAAGCCTTTACGTGGACTCAGATCATATGCTTGGAAGAAGCTGTGGCCATTTTAGTCGCTCACTTTGGTTGGGCATACGTGTCCGAACGTGTCCGAGTTCGCCCTGACGTGAACAACGCAATCTCCAACATTTTTGGCAGGTCCGCCGCGGCCAGTGAGATATCGATATTCGAGGGGCTTCAAAGCTATCTCAAAGAACTGCAAGTAAACACACAAGGAAAGTATTACTCGTCGTTCCTGGCCGAGCATCAGGGCCAATGATTCGTATAGCTGAACACGTCATATCAACCTGAGATATGGCTACTAGTCGCGGTCTCAAAAGGGCGGGAGAACGTAAGGTTCGGCTCTCCTGCGCCATTAGGGCAAGTGCGCCCTAATGGCGGGACCGATAGAAAAAGCCCGCAATCCATGCGGGCTTTTTTCGCGTATCAAGACGACGTGCGTGCGCTCAGTACAGCGCCGCGCGATTGTTGGCGATACGGACGCTGGAACCTTCGCGGATGCCGTTCAGATCGTCCTGCGACACCACGACCTCGCGGCCGTCGCGCATGCGCACGAAGATATTGTAGCCGGTGCCGGCGCGGTTCTGGATCGTGTTGCCGATCACACCGCCCGCGACCGCGCCGCCGACGGTGGCGGTGTTCTGCTTGCCGTCGCTGTCGGTACGGTTCTTCGCCAGTTCGCGTGCGGCCAGGCCGCCGATCACCGCGCCGACGACGGCACCGGTCGCATTCGGGGTACGGCTGCCGGCGCCTTCTTCGATGCGTGTCACCGTGCCGCAGTCGTAGCAGGACGCCTGCGAATTACCGTATGCGGAACCGCTGCCGCTGGAGTAACCACCGGACGGGCTGGTCGCGCAGCCGGCGAGCGAGAGTGTGGACACCGCCATCGCGGCGACAAGGATCTGGGTTTTCATTTCGACCTCCGGAACATGATGGGCGGGAGCTTCCGCGCCGTGGCCGAACCCTATGCCGTGTCGGATGAATCCACCGGAACCGTGTGCGATGCATGGCGGTTTCTGTTCAGGATGCCGCGTTCGTCGATGCTTTCGAGATTCGCGCTTGCGTTCCAGCTGCCGCCGATTCGAATCACGCGGATTCAAATCGCACCGATTCAAATCGTACCGATTCAAATCCCGCAGATTCAAATCCCGCGAAAATACACATCCACATAATCGGTCACCGGATCGCAGGGATTGGTCATTTCCTGCATGCGCCAGTATTTGCGGGTGCCCTTGGTCTTGAACGTGAAGGTGCCGCTGCGTTTGCATTCGGCGCCGTCGGCGATATGGTTGACCCGGGTGATGATGTCGCCGACGAAGACGAAACCATCCCTGCTTGCGGACACGATCTTTCCCGAAAGACGCACATAGTCGCCGGCATTCTCGCCTTCGCCGCTCTGTTCGCCGCGCAACGACAGCGTGTCGCCCTGGTCGTCGATCACAACCTTGCCGGCGCGGCTCAGATCGCCCCAGCCCAGCCATTGCAGGGTCAAGGCGTGATCGCCCACCAGCCTCGCGCGGGCGGCGGCATCCAGGCCGCTGGTCGGCGTCGCGGCGAACGACGGTGAGCAGAGTGCAGCCAGGAACAGGCCGGTCGCGAGTGTGCTTGCGTAACGCATGGTGTGTCGGTCCTCATCGTTGTCGAAGACGGCATGTCGCTGTGCATGCCGGCAATGCAGTGTCTGCGGCCGGCATCAGGGCGTGCCCGCATCCGCCTGCAGCAGATTCACCCCGTCGTCTTCCGCGCGCGCTTCGGCGACCTGGACATCGATTTCGCGATTGACCGAAGTGTCCACGCCGTTGTGCAGCGTTTCTGTCGTGGTTTCGACGGCCTGCGTATCGCGTTCGCGCGAGGTCACGACGTGATAGGTCGTGCGCGGCGCTTCGATGCCGGCATTGGCGAAGGTGGCTTTGACCTGGCGAATCGCCTCGCTGCGGACTTTGCCGAGGTCGCTTTCGCGCTGATTCACCCAGCCGAAGAAGCGCAGTTGAATGCCGGTCGCGCCGAATTCGACCACCGTCCACGCCGGCGCCGGTTCGTCCAGCACGCCTTCGATCTTCGCGATCGCCGCCATCGCGATGGTCTGCGCTTCGCGGATCGACTGGCCGCCGTCGATCAGCATGCCGAAGTCGAAGCGGCGCTTCGGATTCTTGCTGTAGTTCAGCACCACCGATTTGAACACCAGACTGTTCGGCAATTGCAGGTGGTTGCCGTCCAGGGTCATCAGCACGGTCGCGCGCGAATTGACCGAGATCACCTTGCCTTCACGATTGTCGATCACCACGTGCTCGCCCGGTTCGAACGGCCGACGCACGCTCAGCAGGATACCGGCGATGTAGTTCTCGGCGATGTCGCGGAATGCGAAACCCAGCACCAGACCGACCACGCCGGCGGAGCCGAGCACGGCGCCGACCACCGAGGTCAGGCCGATCAGATCCAATGCGATCAGCACGCCCACCAGGATGATCACGGTGCGCACGATCATGCGCAGCAGTCCGCTCATGTACGGATTCTGCGAACGCAGTTTGACCAGGTGCAGGCGGTTGCCGACGAAGCGCGAGATCCCGTTCGCGATCAACAGTACCAACACGGCGAGGATCAACAGCGGAATGCGTTCCAGCAGGCGGACGACGGCATCGTTGGCGTTGTCGGCCATCGATTCGAGGCAGTCGCCGAGGTTGCGGATATTGCAGGGGCTCGGCGCCTGCGCGGCCGGCGATGCATCCGTGGCAGGGGGCTTGGCATCGGCGATGAGCAGGGCCGGCGCAGCGGAGGTTCCGGCGGCGCAGAACGTCAACAGTGCGGCCAGGCACCAGGTCGCGAACTGTCTCGGCAGGGAAGCGGATGTCGTCATGCGTGCAGAACCGCGATTCAGATAAACCAGGCGAAGAAGAATAGACCGATCATGACGAATGCCAGCGCGAGTTTCGATATCACGCCGAAGAGGATGCCGAGCCAGGTGCCCAGGCCGATCTTGGCGGCTTGGCCGACTTCGCTGCGATCGAGCTTGCGCCGATGCAGCAGCTCGCCGACCACCGCGCCGATGAAAGGCGCCACGAAGACGCCGATGAAGCCGAAGAACAGCCCGGCGATCGTGCCGAGCATGGCGCCGACGATGGCGGAGCGGCTGGCGCCGACGCGTTTGGCGCCCATCGCGGTGGCCGCGAAATCGATCGCCAGCGACAGCACGGTGAGCACGCCCAGGATCACCAGCGTCAGCACGCTGATCCGCTCGAAACCATCGACCCAGGCGGCCAGCAGCATGCCGCCGAACACCAGCGGCAGACCGGGCAGCGCGGGCAGGATCACGCCGGCGACGCCGACCACGATCAGGACGGCGGCGAGGATATACAGAAGAACGGTGTAGTCCATGGAAAATCCGGGCGCGGAGGGGAGGGCGCGTGCGCGGCATGATGGCATGCCGGCGCGGGCAACGGCATGCGGCGCATTGAACGGCGGGAGCCCGCCGAAGCAGGCTCCCGGGAAGGTCGATGCGCCGTGGCGATCAGTTCAATGCCGGGGTGTTCTCGGCGAAGTATTCATGGTTGTCGGCGTTGTCCAGCGCCTGGGTCGGGTTGCTGATCGCCAGGCTCTGCGCCAGGCCCTGGCCGTAGACGTGATCGTCGGTGTCGGCGACCACGGTGAAATGGCTCATTTCGTGGATCAGGGTGCCGGCCTTGGAATCGGTGCCGACCAGCGGCGCGGACCAGAACGCGTTGCAGACGAAGATCTGATACGGCTGGTTCTTGTAGACGTAGGCGAAATAATTGTCGTTGCAGCCGCAGTTGATGGTGACCTGGCCGCCGGTCTGGTCCAGCGCATTGTCGATGGCGGTGAAATGTTGCTGTGCGGTGGCGTAACGGCTGCTGGTGTAGGCGCCGAACCATGTCGTGTATCGCGAGCCGGTGGTGCCCGCATTGAGATAACCCTTGGCGCGCTCGGAATAAGCGCGCGCCGACAGTACGGCATTGCCGACGGTGGCGATCTGGGATGCGCTGCAGGCGACGGTGCTGATGCCGATGACATCGGACAGCACCGGGTTGGCCGGCAGGACCGGGCTGATGCGGCGGCCGTTGGGGAACGTCGCTTTTTGATCCATCACGATCCGGATCGGGGCGCCCTGCGCGACCATCGGCAGCCCGTTGCGCTGCTGCAGGCGGGTGCCGCCGGAGAGCGAGGCGTACTGCAGCGGCGCCGCGTAGGTGACGGTGTAGTGGCCGGCTTTCGACATGTCGTAGGCGGTGCCCAACTCGACGACGCTGCGATAGCTGCGGCCCGCGCGCAGGATCGCGAAATCCTCGGCCGTGGGGGCGCCGCGTTTGATCATCGCGCCCTCGAAGCCGACTTCGACACCATCCCGGGTGATCCGGAACAGGTTCGAGCGCTGGAGATCGACAGGTAATTGCCATTTCGGGATGCGCAGGGTCTTGCGGCTGGTATTGGTGACCGTGACTTCGACCTTGTCGGCGCCGAGCGAGATCACACTGACCCGCAGCGGATTGGTCAGCGGTGGCTGTTTGAGCGTCGGTCTGGCCAACGCGACGGCGAAAACACCGGTGGCGAGCGCGCCGAACGCGAGGGCGCTACCGGCAAGCTGGGTGGGTTTGAGCGACATGATGACTCCCCGTGCGTGGAATGGGTCCGCGATGACCGACCCGCATGATATCGGGGGTGGACCGCCGTCGCATCCGCCCGGACGCCGGCCAAGCGTTCAGAAAAGCCGCCGTGGTCATCGCGGGCGGATATCGGGCCATCCCCAACGGGAACGGCCCGCCGAAGCGGGCCGTCCGATGATGCGTCATGCCGATGGTCGGGCGAGGCGCCGGGGTGATTTCGACGAAAGGCGTGCGGTTGCAGTCGTGTTCCGAGGCTTGCGAGCGGTGGCCGATCGCTGGACGCCCAGCCGGTTCAGCGGAAGTCCTGATGACAGCCTTTGCAGGTCTCGCCGATTTTGGTCACGACCGCATTCACGCCTTCGCAATTGATCGGCGGCGCGGACAGTGCGCCGTCGAGCGCCGCGCGCATGCTGCTGGCCTGTTTCACGAAACGCGCGTCGTCGCTGAGTCCCGGGAATGCATGCTCCAGGTCGTCGGCCATCGTCCGCAGCCCTTTGAGGTGCGGGATGATGTCGGTGGCGTTGCAGCGGTTTTCGGTGGCCTTCGATCCCAATTGGTTCAGGTGCCACGCCTGCACATGCATCACGCTGTCGGGGAAATGGTCGCGACGCTCGTCGAGCGTGCGCATCAGCATCACCACCGCGATGGCGCCAAGCACCAGACCGAGCATGAAGACGAAGAAGTAACGCCCGAACGCGGAGGATTTCGGGCGGGCTTGATCGGGCGTGGTCGACATGCGGCGTCTCCTGGCGGGTGGGCGGAAACATACCATGCTGGGCCGATCGTGCCTCGTTGCCCGTCCCGGTGGGACGCTCCGCTAAACTGGCGGGATGAACGAACGCCCGCACGACGAACGCCTGCTCAACGAGCGCTGGACCGAACGATTCGCCGGCATCGACCGGCTGTACGGGACAGGTGCGCTGGCGCGTTTCGCCCGCTGTCACGTCGCCGTCGTCGGCCTGGGTGGGGTCGGCTCCTGGCTGGTCGAGGCGTTGGCGCGCAGCGGCGTGGGTCGCCTGACCCTGATCGACGCCGACGACCTGTGCGTCTCCAACACCAATCGCCAGTTGCCGGCGCTGGCCGGGCAATACGGTCGCAGCAAGGCCGAAGCGATGGCCGAGCGCTGCCGCGGGATCAACCCCGAGATGACGATCGACACGATCCTGAGTTTCCTCACCCCGTCGAATCTCGAAGACCTGCTCGGTGGCGGCTACGATCTGGTGATCGATGCCTGCGACAGCTTCCGCACCAAAGTCGAAGCCATCGCCTGGTGCCGGCGTCGCAAGATTCCGATGATCACCATCGGCGCCGCCGGCGGTCGGCTCGATCCGACCCTCGTGCGCGTGCGCGATCTCTCGCGCACCGAGCACGATGCGATGCTGGCGCTGATCCGCAGGAAGCTGCGCGGCGAATTCAATTTTCCGAAGAATCACCAGCGGTATTTCGGCGTGCCCGCGATCTATTCGCTCGAGAATGTGCAGTACCCGCAGGCCGACGGCAGCGTGTGCGGGTTGCGGCCCAGGCTGGGTGAGGATGCCGCCCTGAAACTCGACTGCGGTGCCGGCCTGGGCGCCGCGACCCACATCACCGGCGCGTTCGCGTTCGTGGCGGCGGGGAAGGCGTTGGAGATGCTGTTGAAGGGACGGTTGGCCGGGAAGTGAACCGTGGCGGGTTCGCGCCGGATGCGATGATTCAAAAAGCGTCGCCCTCCCGATGCAGGCGCGATGCAGTCTCTGGAATTGGACAGTGAATATCAAAAGTGTCGTGTTGGATCCCGGCCTGCGCCGGGATGACGGCTTTTTGAGCGTTGCCGCGAATTACCGCATCAGTCCGAACAATCGCTCCGCATTCGCCGAAGTGGCCTTGGCGACGACCTCCGGCTCGACGCCGCGCAGCGCAGCGATGGTGTCGCAGACCGTCGTCAATCGCGCCGGCTCGTTGCGCTGTCCGCGATGATTGCTGTCGGGCTGATCCGGCGCGTCGGTTTCCAGCAACAGATGGTCGATCGGAAGCTGTGCGGCCAGCGTGCGCAGGCGGTTGGCGCGTGCGTAGGTGACCGGGCCGCCCAGGCCGATCAGGAACCCGAGGTCATACAGCCGTTTCGCCTGGTCGGCGCTGCCCGAAAAGCTGTGGACCACCCCCCGCAGCGGGCCGAAGCGGCGAACCGCCGCCATCACCTGATCGACCGCGCGTCGCGCATGCACGATCAGCGGCAGATCGAAGTCGCGCGCGATCCGCAGTTGGCCATCGAAGTACATCGACTGGCGTTCGGCATCGAGGCCTTCGACGAAGAAATCCAGCCCGCATTCGCCCACCGCCACCGGGCGCTCGCGTCCGATCCATTCGCGCAGTGCGATCAGATGTTCCGGGCGGTGCTCGGCCAGATACATCGGATGCAGCCCGTAAGCCGCATATAGACCCGCATCCGCGGCGCAGATGTCGCGCAGTTTCGGCCACGCGGCAGCACTCACCGCCGGCACGATCTGCCGGGTCACGCCGGCGGCATGGGCACGCGCCAGTACCGAATCGCGATCTACGTCGAATTCGGGCGCGTCGACATGCGAGTGGCTGTCGAAAAGCATGATGCGTGCGTCAGCCGGTGCGCTCGCCTTCGATCGGCGGTTTCGACAAAGGCGTTTCCGATTTCCGCTGACGCCAGTTCGCGAGCAGCAGCGTGCCCAGGCCGAAGACGATTTCGTCTAGGAAGGGGATCGGGTCGAGTCCGGGCGGTAGCAGCAGGCTGAAAATGAAGAGGCCGGCCGTGATCTTGAACAACGTGGGATATTTGAGTTTCCGCGCCCAGTTGAGAAAAGGAACAATCAGAAATCTCATGACGATGGGCTCCGACGACAAGGAATGCGCAAACGCTAGCACGCAGCGCACATTCTGCGGGTGCGATTCAGGTTTTTGTCATGCATGTCTGGTTGGGCCGGGCCTTGTTCAGCTTGCAAGTGCTGCAATCCGTGCCGACACGTTGGATCCGTCCACTGGAGGCTTCACAATGAACAACAACACCTTGGCCATCGCACTCGCTTCGCTGCTGGTGGGCGGTGTCGCCACCGCGGCCTACTTCAACAACCGTACGCCCGCCTCCGCCTATTCGCTGGCCGATGCGGATCTCGCGAAGCCCGCTTCCGCAGAGATGATCGAAGGCGACCGCCGGGTCGACGATGCGGTCATTCCTGCGACCGGCAAACTGGAATACGCCGAGGTGATCGCCGCGAATCCGGTGACCAGAAGCGAACCGCTCTACGCGACCGTGATCGGCACCGAGCCGGTGCGCGAGACCGTAACCGGCACCGCGCCGCGCGAAATCTGCGAAGACGTGGCGGTGCAGGATCGTCTGCCGGAACGCGACGGCAATGTCGGCGGCACCGTGGCCGGCGCGCTGATCGGCGGTCTGGTCGGCAATCAGGTCGGCGACGGCAACGGCCGCAAGGCCGCGACCGTGGCCGGCGCCGCCGCTGGCGGTTATATCGGCAACCGCGTCGACCGCAATCATGTGGGCGGGAAGGTCGTGACCCGGACCGAGCGCCAGTGCCGCACGGTGTCCGAGGCCACCACCAGCAGCCGCACCGTGGCCTGGAATGTGACCTACCGTAACCCCGACGGCACGACCGGCACCCTGCGCACCGACCGCAAGCCGGGCAGCCGCATTCCGCTGGGCAGCGAGAAGAGCGTGGTCGGCTACGACGTGACTTACCGCTACCAGGGCCAGGAGCAGCAACTGCGGATGGACGAGAAGCCGGGCGCGCGACTGCCGGTCATCGACGGACACGTGGTGACCCAGGTCGCCGCCGCAGGCGGCTCCGACCGGGGCTGACCATCGGAAGACGCTTCGCGGCCAGTCCCTCGGCTGGCGGCGATCCAGGACGGGGCCGGAGCGATCCGGCCCCGTCTTTTTCGGCGTTGGGCGAAATCGCGTCCATCGCACCGGAAATCGTCGTTTCGCCGGAACGGGCTGGACAGTTCGCAGGTACCGTCTGGGCAGGATGCAGCCTTACAATGACGCTTTGCCCAAATCGGTCCCGACCATGGCGTTGCATCCCTACGATCTGTACGACATCCGTTCCATGCTGAGCGAAGAAGAACGCGCGGTGCAGGACACCGTGGCCCGCTTCACCGACGAACGGGTACTGCCGATCATCGGCAAAGCCTTCGACGATGCCCGCTTTCCGCATGAACTGGTCCCCGAAATCGCCGAAATGGGCCTGCTCGGTTCGTCGCTGCCGGAACAGTACGGCTGCGCCGGCCTCAATGCCGTCAGCTACGGCCTGATCTGCCAGGAACTGGAGCGCGGCGACTCGGGTATCCGCAGCTTCGTCAGCGTGCAGTCCTCGCTGTGCATGTATCCGATCTATGCCTACGGTTCGGAAGAACAGCGCCAGCGCTGGTTGCCGGACATGGCCGCGGGCAGGAAGATCGGCTGTTTCGGCCTGACCGAACCGCACGGCGGGTCGGACCCGGCCAACATGAAGACCCACGCCAAGCGCGACGGCGCCGATTGGGTCATCAACGGCTCGAAGATGTGGATCACCAATGGCAACCTCGCCGATGTCGCCATCGTCTGGGCGATGACCGACGAGGGCATCCAGGGGTTCCTGCTCGAAAAGGGCATGCCGGGTTTCACCGCCCAGGAAATCAAGCACAAGATGAGTCTGCGCGCTTCGGTCACCAGCGCGCTGTTCTTCGACAACGTGCGGGTGCCGGACGCCAACCGTCTGCCGAACGTGAAGGGCCTCAAGGGGCCGCTGGGCTGTCTGACCCAGGCGCGTTACGGCATCACCTGGGGTCCGATCGGTGCCGCCATCGCCTGTCTCGACGAAGCGCTGCGCTACGGCAAGGACCGCATCCTCTTTGATCGTCCGCTCACCGCCAATCAGGCCGTACAGCTCAAACTCGCCGATATGGCGCGCCGGATCACCATGGCACAGTTGCTCTCGCTGCAACTCGGTCGTCTGAAAGACGCCGGCAATATGCAGCCGACCCAGGTGTCGCTGGCAAAGTGGAACAACTGCCGCATGGCGATCGACATCGCCCGTGAAGCCCGCGATATCCTCGGCGGCGCCGGCATCACGACCGAGCACTGTCCGATCCGTCACGCGCTGAATCTCGAGTCGGTCATCACCTACGAAGGCACCGAGACGGTGCATCAACTGGTGGTGGGCCGCGAGTTGACCGGTATCAACGCATTCTGACCATTCTCCTTCTCCCATCGGGAGAAGGTGCCCGAAGGGCGGATGAGGGGACGACGGAGCGACGTGTAGTGAATCGTCAGCGGGGTCACCGAATCCCGTTGTCGACACGAAGTGACACGCGTCGCCCAGCCGGATCTTCTCCCCAACCCCTCTCCCTGAGAGGGCTCAGGACATCTCAATGTGAGCATTTCCGATCTGCAACTGGAAACCGATCGCCTGATCCTGCGCCCGCCACGGATCGAGGATTTCGACCGTTACGCCGAATTCTTCGCCCACGAATCGTCGCGGATCATCGGCGGCCCGTATGCCCGGGGCGATGCCTGGCGCCGCTTCCTTCAGATGCCGGGTGCGTGGATGCTGCAGGGATTCGGCATGTTCTCGGTGATCGAGAAAAGCAGCGGGCATTGGGTGGGACAGGCCGGGCCTTGGCGCCCGGACGGCTGGCCCGGCACCGAAGTCGGCTACGCTTTCCACCAGGATGCTCGCGGCAGGGGCTACTGCACCGAAGCCTGCGCCGCGGCGATCGACTGGGCGTTCGATACGCTGGGGTGGGACGACGTCATCCACTGCATTTCGCCCGACAACGCCGGTTCGCAGAACGTCGCCAAGCGACTCGGTTCGCGCAACCGCGGCCCCGGCACATTGCCGCCGCCGCTGGACGTGCACGCCATCGATATCTGGGGCCAGACCCGCGAGGAGTGGCGCGCGCGCCGCGCGGAGCCGTCCCGGTGATCACGCTGTACGGAATGTCCTCGTCGGGCAATTGCTACAAGCTGCAACTGTTGATGTCGCAGCTCGGGCAGGCCTACGAGTGGGAAGACATCGACGTGACCCGCGGCGAGAACCTGTCGCCGGAATTCCTGGCGATGAACGACCGCGGCAAGGTACCGGTGCTGAAGCTCGACGACGGCCGGACGATGTCGGAATCGAACGCGATCCTGAATTATCTGGCGCAGGGCACATCGCTGCTGCCGGACGATGCCTGGGAACGCGCCAAGACCCTGCAATGGATGTTCTTCGAGCAGTACAGCCACGAGCCCTATATCGCGGTTTCGCGCTTCGTGCGCAGATTCCTGCCGCCGGATCATCCGCGACGCGCCTCGCTGGCGGCGTTGAAGTCCTCGGGCGACGAAGCCCTGGCGGCGATGGAGCGTCATCTGAACCGGCTGCCGTGGTTCGGCGGCGAGCGCTACACCATCGCCGACATCGCCTTGTTCGCCTACACGCATGTCGCCGAAGACGGCGGTTTCGACCTCGGCGCATACCCGCATGTCGAACGCTGGATCAAGCGCGTGCAGGCGCAGCCCGGTTTCGTGCCGATGCGCGACTCCCATTCCGACGGCACCCCGCCCGACTGATCCACGCCGCCCGACCTTCCATCTTCATCCACTCAACCGGCCTTCGCATGCGAGGGCAGGGAGCCATCCGCAATGTTCGCCGCCGTACCCAATCCGATTCCCGCCCGCATGAAGGGCCTGAACCGCGCCGAGATCTGCGACGCGAACTTCCAGGCGTTCGTACGCGACTGGAACGGCACCGCGCAATCGAAGCCGGCGCCGACCGACAGCATTCTCGACGGTAGCCTGCTGGATGCGCAGGGCTTCCGCGAGCTGTTCGCGTCGCAGTTGATCAGCCGTCACCTCGATCTGATGGCGCGCGTGCTGCGCGTGCAGAACAAGGTCTTCTACACCATCGGCAGCAGCGGTCACGAAGGCAATGCGATGGTCGCGCGATCGACGCGCCACACCGATCCGGCATTCCTGCACTATCGCTCCGGCGGTTTCATGGCCGAACGTTTCCGCAAGATTCCCGGTATGGATCCGGTCATGGATTCGGCGCTGTCGTTCGCGGCCAGCGCCGAAGACCCGGCCAGCGGCGGTCGCCACAAGGTCTGGGGCAGCAAGCCGCTGTGGGTATTGCCGCAGACCTCGACCATCGCCTCGCACCTGCCGAAGGCGCTGGGCACCGCGATCGCCATCGACCACGCCCGCCGCATCGGCCACACGCTGCCGATTCCCGACGACAGCATCGCGATCTGTTCGTTCGGCGACGCCTCCAGCAACCATGCCACCGCGCAGACCGCGTTCAACGCCGCGGCGTGGACGGCGTATCAGAAGTTGCCGGCGCCGGTGCTGTATGTGTGCGAGGACAACGGCATCGGCATTTCGGTGAAGACGCCGGACGGTTGGGTCGCGCGCAATTTCCGCAACCGTCCGGATCTCGACTACTTCCATGCCGACGGCCTCGATCTCGCCGCCGGCTACGGCCAGGTGCAGGCCGCGGTGGAGCACTGCCGGCGCACCCGCCGCCCGACCTTCCTGCACCTGCGCACGGTGCGGATCATGGGGCATGCCGGCACCGACTTCGAGATCGAATGGCGCAACATCGACGAGTTGTGCGCGGTCGAAGCGGCCGATCCGCTGCTGCGCAGCGCCGCGATCGCGCTGGAGTCGGGGCTGATGTCGAAGGACGACATCCTCGCGCTGTACGAAGAGACCCGCGCGAAGTGCTTCGCCGCCGCCGAGGACGCCGACAGTCGCCCGCGCCTGACCTCGCTGGACGACGTGATGCGGCCGCTGGCGCCGTACACGCCGGACAGGGTGCAGGCCGAGGCCGCGCGCTTCGACTACGCCGACAAGCGCATCGCCGCGTTCGGTGGTGAAGCGAAACTGCCCGAGAAGCAGCCGGCCAGGCATCTGGCGATCCAGATCAATCAGGCGCTGCATGATCTGTTCTGCAAATACCCGGAAACCCTGCTGTTCGGCGAGGATGTGGCGCAGAAGGGCGGCGTCTACACGGTCACCAAGGGCCTGCACAAGGCCTTCGGCAACAAGCGCGTGTTCAATACGTTGCTGGACGAAACCATCATCCTCGGTCTCGCCCAGGGCTACGCCAACGTCGGCATGCTGCCGATGCCGGAAATCCAGTACCTCGCCTATTTCCACAACGCCTGCGACCAGATCCGCGGCGAGGCGGCGAGCCTGCAGTTCTTCAGCAACGGCCAGTACCGCAATCCGATGGTGATGCGTATCGCGTCGCTGGGGTATCAGCGCGGTTTCGGCGGCCATTTCCACAACGACAACTCGATCACCGCGCTGCGCGACATCCCGGGACTGGTGGTCGGCTGTCCGTCGCGCGGCGACGACGCCGCGACGATGCTGCGCACGCTGATGGCGCTGGCGAAAGTGGACGGGCGCGTCTGCGCCTTCCTCGAACCGATCGCGCTCTACATGACCAAGGATCTCCATGAAGCCGGCGACGGTCTGTGGCTGACCGAATACCCGCCGCCGGAACAGGCGATGACGCTGGGCGAGGGGCGGGTCTACGGGGAAGGCGACGATCTGGTGATCTTCAGCTTCGGCAACGGCGTGCCGATGAGCCTGCGCGCCGCGCGCCGGATCGAACAGCAGCACGGCTGGAAGACCCGGGTGGTCGACCTGCGCTGGCTGGTGCCGCTCAACGACGGCTTCATCCAGGCTCAGGCCGCCCGGGCCAAGCGCGTGATCGTGGTGGACGAAGGCCGCCGCAGCGCCGGCGTGGGCGAGGGCATCATCACCGCACTGGTCGAAGGCGGACAGGGCGACAAGCCGCTGCGCAGGGTGGTGGGCGCCGACACCTTCACCCCGCTGGCCGGGGCCGCCTTCCTGGTGATCCCGGGCGACGACGACATCGTCGCGGCGGCCGATGCCCTGGCCGGCTGATCGGCTCATGGCACGACTGGCCGGCCCGGTCGACCGGTGACCGTTCAGGCCCGTCGGGTGTAGTATCGGTCTGGCCGACAGGCCCGACCCGGTTCGCCGGACCCGGAGACCCGCCAGTATTCAAAGTCAAGGAGTGCAGTGATGAAGTACGAGCCGAAATATGCGTCCGAACCCGGGCACCCCGACTACGACCAGTACATGACCATGAAAGGCATGGTCGACAAGATGCACGGCGAGAACGGCATCGACATGCACAGCGGCGACATCAGCCACCGCGCATCCGCAGCGATGCTGCGCGCCTACAAGACCGAAGCCGTTCGAGAGAACGCATCGCTCGACCCGAACGAGCGTATCAACGGCATGGTCCTGAGCCGCAACAACGATCGTTTCGACGATGTCGGCGGTCGCTACGCGATCATGTATCAGGGCGATCCGAACAATCCGACTGTCCGCACTCTTGCGGTACCGACGCATGAGTTGACCCAGCCGGCCGAGCGGAACTTCGAGGAAGTGAACCGCATCAACGATCAGCGCCAGCTCGGACAGACCCGGGAGCGCGAGCTGACCCAGCAGCAGACCCAGGCGCAGCAGCAGGATCAGGACCAGCCGAACATGGGGACGCGTTCGCGGTTCTGAGCCCAGCCCGTCAGCGCGCCAGGCCGGCGCGCAGCGGTCGGATGCTCCACGAAGGCATGTCGCGCGAAGCCCCGTCTACAGCGGGGCTTTCGTTCGTCTGGAGGGTGGTGGTCTGCGAATCGAGCGAGACCACCGCGAGCGCGATATCGCCCGCGGCGCTCACGACGGTACCGGCTTTCGCGTCGCCCGAGAGCAACTCGGCCCCGGCCGTCAGCGGCGTCGGTGAATGGACCAGTGCCAGTCCGCGCTTGGCCTGGCCGAGGAAATGGGTGCGGGCGACGATTTCCTGCCCGGGGTAGCAGCCTTTCTTGACGCTGTAGGCGCGCAGACGCTCCAGCGACAGCTGTTGCGGGGTCCATTGTTCGGTCTGGGACGCATCGAGGCGCGGCCAGCCGTGCTCGAGATCGTAGCGGCGCCAGCGTTCCGGATCGGAACTTTTCGGATCGGAGTGTTCCATATCGATCGCCGGCCCGATCCGGAGGCTGCGGCCCGGGAGGTGGGGGCCGAGATCGCCGCTCATGTCCAGTTCGATGGTTTCGGAGCGATTGCCTGCAGGAAGTCCCGCCGAAACATCGCGGACAAAGTGATTGCCGGAGGCCAGATCGGAGGCTTGCCGCCTGCCGGCGATGCGCAGATCGTCGCGCACGGCGATCGCGACCTTGCTGCGGAAGACGAAACGGCGCAATTGCGCGGCGAATGCATCGGGATCCGCATCCGGGAGCAGCAACCACACCGTATCGGCATCCAGACGCATCAGCACGAACAGGGCGATCACGCGTCCTTTCGGCGTCAACCAGCCGTTCCAATGCCATTCCCCATCGGCCAGTGCCGCGACATCGTTCATCGTCTGGGCATGCGCGAACGCCACGGCATCGCGACCGCTCAGTGCAACCAGACGATGGTCGGAGAGGGAAAACCAGGAAGCCTTCGGTGTTTGCGGGTTGTCCGGCATGGGGGTGGGACTTAAACTACCGAGTTCAGGATTCCAGCATGATAAGCGAAACCATTCTCATTACCGAGCCCGGCCTTTCCGATCCGAGGCCCGGCCCTGGTCCCGACGCTGCGCCAACCGAGTCGTCCGCATCGGAGCAACGCGGCGACGCCAGGGAAATCGGGGGGCGCGAAGGCCCCGATCCCACCCGTTACGGCGATTGGGAAAAGAACGGCCGCTGTATCGATTTCTGACGATGTCGTCTTCACATTACATAACCGGGCGCACCTGCAATGCCTAATCGCGAACGTCCCTTGTCTCCTTTCATGCTGGGCACGCTGTATCGCCCGCAGATCACCAGTGTGATGTCGATCCTGCATCGCATCACCGGCATCGTTCTTTCGTTCGGGGCCTTCGTTCTGGCCTGGTGGCTGCTGGCGGTCGCGCAGGGCGGCGATGCCTACGCCACTGCCTCGGAATGCCTGGCGTCGCCGTTCGGCAAGCTGGCGCTGTTCGGTTTCTCGTTCGCGCTGATGTATCACCTGCTCAATGGCATCCGCCATCTGCTATGGGATATCGGCTGGGGTTTTTCGCTGCCGCAGGTCTATCGCTCCGGTTAC
>JAIMKJ010000016.1:2211-12562 GCA_020692565.1 Thermomonas sp. | reverse complement strand
TTGACCTTCATCTTCACCGCGGCGATCTGGTTCTTCGCGATGCGGGGTGGCGCATGAGCAAGTCCTCGGCCCCCGATTACCGCACGCCGGTCGGCCGCGCCTACGGCTTGGGCTCGGCGAAGTCCGGCACCGGCCACTTCTGGTGGCAGCGGGTCACGGCTGTCTTCCTCCTGGTGCTGTCGCCGTGGATCCTCGGCATGCTGGTGGCGCTGGTCGGCGCCGATCACGCCCAGGTGCAGGCCGCGCTGGCGAAGCCGGCGAACGCGATCGCGCTGGCGCTGTTCGCGATCAGCCTGTTCTGGCATTCGCGCCTCGGGCTGCAGGTGGTGGTCGAGGATTACATCCATCATCGGCCGACCGAAATCTTCCTGCAGTTGTTGATCACCTTCGCCTGCGCGCTGGGCGCTCTGGCTTCTCTCTACGCGATCGGCCGGATCGCCCTTCTGGCCTGAAGCACCTTTTCAAGAGCAGCCATGACTTCCGCTTATAAAATCACCGAACACAAATACGACATGGTCGTGGTCGGCGCCGGCGGCGCAGGCCTGCGCGCGACCTTCGGTCTGGCCCACAAAGGCCTGCAGACCGCGTGCATCACCAAGGTCTTCCCGACCCGCTCGCACACGGTCGCGGCGCAGGGCGGCATTTCCGCGGCGCTCGGCAACATGAGCGAAGACGACTGGCGTTTCCATTTCTACGACACCATCAAGGGCTCGGACTGGCTGGGCGATCAGGACGCGATCGAGTACATGTGCCGCGAAGCGATCCCGGCGATCATCGAACTCGAGCACCAGGGCGTACCCTTCTCGCGCACCGAAGAAGGCAAGATCTACCAGCGTCCGTTCGGCGGCATGACCACCCATTACGGCGAAGGCCCCGCCGCGCAGCGCACCTGTGCTGCCGCCGACCGCACCGGTCACGCAATCCTGCATACGCTCTATCAGCAGTCGCTGGCGCACAACGCCCGCTTCTTCATCGAATACTTCGCGCTCGACCTGATCATGGACGAGGAGGGCGTCTGTCGCGGCGTGCTCGCGCTTGATATGGCCGAAGGCACGCTGCACCTGTTCCGCGCCCAGGGCGTGGTGCTGGCGTCCGGCGGCTATGGCCGCGCGTACTTCTCGGCCACCTCGGCGCACACCTGCACCGGCGACGGCGGCGGCATGGCGCTGCGCGCCGGTATCGGCCTGCAGGACATGGAATTCGTGCAGTTCCACCCGACCGGCATCTATGGCGCCGGTTGCCTCATCACCGAAGGCGTGCGCGGCGAAGGCGGCATCCTGCGCAACAGCAAGGGCGAGCGTTTCATGGAACGCTACGCGCCGAACGCGAAGGATCTGGCATCGCGCGACGTGGTGTCGCGCTCGATGACCATCGAAATCCGCGAGGGACGCGGCGTCGGCGAACATGCCGATCACATCCATCTCGACCTGACCCATCTCGATCCGAAGGACATCCACGAAAAGCTGCCCGGCATCGCCGAAAGCGCGCGGATCTTCGCCGGCGTCGATGTGGAGAAGCAGCCGATCCCGGTGCTGCCGACCGTCCACTACAACATGGGCGGCATTCCCACCAACTATCACGGCGAAGTGGTGCAGTTGAAGGACGGCAACCCGGATGCGGTCGTCCCCGGCCTGTACGCCATCGGCGAAGCCGCCTGCGTGTCGGTGCACGGCGCGAATCGCCTGGGCTCGAACTCGCTGCTCGATCTGGTGGTCTTCGGTCGCGCGGTCGCCAACCGCTGCGCCGAGACCATCAAGCCGGGCGCGCCGCACAAGACCCTGCCGGGCGACGCCTGCGACAAGGCGCTCGCCAATCTCGACAGGCTGCGCAACGCCAATGGCGGCACGCCGACGGCGGTGATCCGCGACAAAATGCAGCGCACGATGCAGAACGACGCCGCGGTGTTCCGCACCGGCGAAACGCTGTCGGACGGCGTGCGCAAGATCCGCGAGATCCACGCCTCGTTCGCCGACGTGAAGGTCAGCGACCGTTCGATGGTCTGGAATTCGGACCTGGTCGAGACCTTCGAGCTGCAGAATCTGCTGGGCCAGGCGCTGACCACGATCGTGTCGGCCGAGAACCGCAAGGAATCGCGCGGCGCGCACGCCCGTGAGGACTTCCCGGATCGCGACGATGCGAACTGGCAGAAACACACGCTGTGCTGGGTCGACGATGCCGGCAACACCCGTATCGACTATCGCCCGGTGCACATGTACACGCTGAGCGATGAAGTCGCGGTCGTTCCCGCCAAACCGCGCGTCTACTGATTCATTCCCGTATCGAGCAAGTGCGTATCAATCGTATGTATCAATCGATCGCCACTGACGGACTGTAACGATGGCTGAGTTTTCGCTCCCCAAGAATTCCAAGGTCCACAAGGGCAAGCGCTTCTCCGCGCCGGCCGGCGCCAAGCGCACGCGCGAGTTCAAGGTCTATCGCTGGAGCCCGGATGACGACGAGAACCCGCATACCGACACTTACGAGGTCGATCTCGACAGCTGCGGCCCGATGGTCCTCGACGCGCTGATCAAGATCAAGAACGAGATCGATCCGACGCTGACCTTCCGCCGTTCCTGCCGCGAAGGCATCTGCGGTTCGTGCGCGATGAACATCGACGGCACCAACACGCTGGCCTGCACCAAGGCCATCGAGGATTGCACCAAGCAGGAAGTGCCGATCTATCCGCTGCCGCACATGCCGGTGATCAAGGATCTGGTCCCCGACCTGACCCATTTCTACGCGCAGTACGCGTCGATCAAACCGTGGATCCGTACCCAGAGCGCGCCGCCGCCGGACAAGGAGCGCCTGCAGTCCAAGGAAGACCGCGCCAAGCTCGACGGTCTGTACGAATGCATCCTGTGCGCCTGCTGCAGCACCAGTTGCCCGAGCTACTGGTGGAACGGCGACCGCTACCTCGGTCCGGCGGTCTTGTTGCAAGCGTATCGCTGGATCATCGACAGCCGCGACGAGGATACCGGTGCGCGCCTCGAC
Source organism: Thermomonas sp. (assembly GCA_020692565.1). Taxonomy (GTDB): domain Bacteria; phylum Pseudomonadota; class Gammaproteobacteria; order Xanthomonadales; family Xanthomonadaceae; genus Lysobacter_I. The sequence continues at coordinate 9,571 of JAIMKJ010000016.1, read as the reverse complement.
GATCTGGAAGATCCGTTCAAACTGTATCGTTGCCACACCATCATGAACTGCGCACGCACGTGCCCCAAAGGTCTCAATCCTGCGCAGGCGATCGGCGAGATCAAGAAACTGATGCTGGCGCGGCAGGTCTGAGGACCGCGTGCCGCGCAGGGGAATGTCGACTTCGATAAAGCAGCGGTAGATGCATGGAGCTCAGCACGAACAGTACTTTCGGCATTCGCCGGAGTCGGTCATCGAATACATGGCGCAGGCGAAGGATTCGAGCGAAAAATTCAAAGTCATCGACTGATGGTCCGCTTCTCATCGATCGCATGCGCCCGGCGTCACGGTCGATTGCGGATGCAACGGAAAAACAATGACCAATTCAACGATCTTCCTGCCCGCACTCGCCCTGGTGGCGCTCACCTTCGTGGTGCTGGGGGTGATGTTCAGTCGTCGGGTCGCGCAGATGAAGCGCGATCGCATCCATCCGCAGAAGGTATCGACGTCGACTCAGGCATCGGCGTTGTATACCGATGTTTCGCCCGCCGACAATTTCCGCAACCTGTTCGAGACGCCGGTGTTGTTCTACCTGGCGCTGGTCGTCGCGGCCCTGACCGCACAGGTCTCGCCGCTGGTCCTGGGACTCGCCTGGACTTACGTCGCCGCGCGCGTCGCGCACAGCGCCATCCAGTGCACCTACAACAAGGTCATGCATCGCTTCCGCGCGTTTGCGCTCAGCATGCTCGTGCTGGCGGTGCTGTGGGCGGTGCTGGGCTACGGATTGATCGCGGGATGACCGAGCCGAACTCCGAATCCGCTGAACTGCAGCGGCTGCGCTGGCGCTGCAGGCGGGGGATGCGCGAGCTCGACCAGCTCTTCGGACGTTACCTGCACCGCAGCTGGACCGGTGCTTCCAGGGAGCAGCGCATCGTGTTCGAGCGTCTGCTCGGCTGCGAGGACGATCGGCTGTGGCGTTGGTTCCTCGGCTACGAAACCTGCGAAGACGCTGAATTGCATGCGCTCGTCGAACACATCCGCACCCTGCCGGTTTGAACTGCGGCCGTCGCGCGCGCTGGCCGGCGCGATGCTGGCGTTGGCGGTGCTCGCGCCCTGGGCGACGCTGTCTTCGGACCTGCCGGTCTGGATTGGTGGCGCTCTGGCTGCGCTGTCGGTGTGCTGCGCGCTGGGACTTGCGGTGCGTGAGCTGCGTCGGCAGGCACAGCCTGTGGTGATCGACGCCGCGGGCGGGGTCACGGTCGATGGCCAGCCGGTCGAGGCGTTCCGGATCGATTGGCGCGGCACGCTGGGATTCGTGTCCTGGCGCGATGCCCTGGGCCGCACGCATCGCCGCCATCTGTGGCCGGACACGCTCAGCCCGGGCCTGCGTCGTGAACTGCGGCTGGCCGTGCCCGCATCCGGTGCTGGGCGCGGCAGCGACTCGATGTCACCATAGCCGGCATTCGTCGCCTGGGCCGTCATGTTCAAACCCATTCCCGTCGCCATCGGCCTGCGCTATCTCCGTGCCAAGCGCCGCAACGGTTTCATCTCTTTCATTTCGCTCGCGTCGATGCTGGGTATCGCGCTGGGCGTGGCTGCGCTGATTACCACCCTGGCGGTGATGAGCGGGTTCCAGCGCGAGATCCGCGATCGCATGCTGCAGATGGCGGCCCACGCCACGGTCAGCGCCGACGGCGAGCCGCTGCAGAACTGGGCGTACGCCATCGATGAGGCGCGCAAGGATCCGCGCGTCGCCGGTGCCGCGCCCTACATCGAGCGCCCGGTCATGCTGCAGGGTCCGCGCGAGGAGGGGGCGCTGCTGCGCGGCGTCGATCCCGTTCGCGAGGGCGAGGTATCGGTGCTCGCCGAGAAGATGGTCGACGGCACTTCGCTGAAGTCGCTGGCGCCCGGCAAGTTCAATATCGTCCTCGGCCGCGAGCTCGCCCTGTGGCTGGGCGTTGCCGTCGGCGATACGGTCATCGTCTACACCCCGGAATTCCAGAGTACGCCGCTCGGCGCCGTGCCACAGATGAAGCGATTTACGGTGACCGGCCTGTTCGAGGTCGGTCATCAGGAGTTCGACCGCAACCTCGCGGTGATCCACATCCAGGATGCCCAGCGCCTGCTGCGGATGGGCGAGGGGGTCACCGGCGTGCGCCTGAAACTGCACGATATGGATCTGGCCTGGCAGGTGTCGCACGACCTGGGCAGCCGCCTGGCGGAACGCATGCGCGAAAATTTCCGGGTCAGCGACTGGACCGGCGACAACGCCAACATGTTCCGCGCGCTGAAACTGGAAAAGACCATGATCGCGATCCTGTTGTCGCTGATCATCCTGATGGGCGCGTTCACCCTGGTGAATTCGCAGGTGATGCTGGTCACCGACAAGCAGGCCGACATCGCGATCCTGCGCACACTCGGCCTGACCCCGCGCGGCGTGATGCAGGTCTTCATGGTGCAAGGCTCGCTGATCGGCATCATCGGCACGCTGAGTGGCGTGGCCGGCGGCATCCTGCTGACCCTGAATCTCGAGCGCATCCTGAAGCTGATCGAACGCGTCTTCGGGGTGGAGTTGATGCCGGCCGACGTCTACTACATCACCGGTCTGCCGACCGAACTGAGGGCCTTCGATGTGACGGTGATCGCACTTGTCGCACTCGCCATGGCGTTCGTGGCCACGTTGTATCCGGCGTGGCGCGCGGCGCGGACCGCGCCGGCGGAGGCGCTGCGCTATGAATGATCTCCGCATGGAACAAGGCGCTGCCGGCGACACCGTGCTGCGCGCCGAAGGTCTGGCGATGACTTATGCCGAAGGCAAGCTGTGTACGCCGGTGTTCGCGGGCCTGCATCTCCAGGTGCAGGCCGGCGAGACGGTCGCGATCGTCGGCGCCTCCGGTGCAGGCAAGAGCACGCTCCTGCACCTGTTGGGTGGTCTGGACATGCCGACGGACGGCGAGGTGTATGTCGCCGGCCACAAGATGAGCGCGCTGTCGGACGCTGAACGTGGGCGCTTGCGCAATCGTGCGCTCGGATTCGTCTACCAGTTCCATCATCTGTTGCCCGAATTCACCGCGCTGGAAAACGTGATGCTGCCGGTGCTGCTGTACGGGGCATCGGTGGCGGAAGCCACGGCCCGCGCCCGGACCCTGCTGGAGTCGGTCGGTCTGGGGCACCGGCTCGAACACAAGCCGGGCGAACTGTCCGGGGGCGAGCGTCAGCGCGCCGCCGTCGCGCGCGCGCTGGTCAATCGCCCGGCTTGCGTGCTGGGCGACGAACCCACCGGAAATCTCGATGAAAAGACCGCGATGACGGTCTTCGAATTGATGCTCGAACTGAATCGCGAACATCGGACCAGCCTTGTCGTGGTCACCCACGACCGCGGTCTGGCGCGGCGGCTCGACCGGGTTCTCGAGCTCCACGAAGGGCGGCTCCGTCCTCTCGACTGAGCTGCGGCGCGCCTCCCGGAAATCCGTACCCGATATAAGTGACAGTTGCAATCTGGGGCGCATGTCGCATTTTTGGATGAACCGGTCAGCGCAGAGATGTTTTTTCCGCTCACCCGCAAGAATCGTTCCGGATTTCTTGACCAGTTGCAGGTGATCAGGCTATGTTCACCCAACGCAGCCTAGGGGCTACCCCGAACTGCATGCTCCGCGCATTGTCGACATGCAGATCGCGGGTGTCGGGGAAACTCACTGTGTTCAACATAAAGGACGTCGCAGCGGTTCGAATTCACCAACGAATGGCTGACGACGACGATCGGTGCGAGGAGGGGGCCTGATCTGTCGTGACAACAAGGATTTCCACAGGCCGGATTCGGCCACACCGTAACCGGTGCTATCTTTTGAAGCGGGCATTTCCCATGGCACTCGACAGTGCCGCGAAAGCGTCCTGCTGCATCATCCGTATACGACATGCGCTCGCTCCGGCCGGTTCAAACCGCGGGGCGGCGTCCGTTTCACTCAATTTCTCCGATCTTTCTCCGGGTGGCGTGTGAAATATCCAATCTCGATTCTGTCCAAATTCCTGCTCGGCGCTGCGCTCGCGATGGTGCTGTCCAGTTGTGCCACGCGTCCGGCTCCTGATTTCGGCGGTCGCTGGAAGAGCGTCAACCGTTTCGCGGAAGAGACCCAGGCCCTTCCTCTGCAGGAGGCTTACCTCTTCTATGCTTCGCCGATGGACCGTACGCTCAAGAACATGCTCGAACGTTGGGCGGACGACTCCAACATGGTCCTGACCTATCGCCATCCGATGGACTACACCCTGCATACCGCGGTCGCCGAGATCCGCACCCCGAGCCTGCAGGAAGCGCTGTCGCAGCTGAACGCGGCCTACTCCGCGCAGCAGGTTTCCGTCGGCGTCAGCGGCAATGAAATCGTCGTACGCATTTCGTCCGGCGATGCCGGCGGGGGTTCCGGCCGCTGACGGCCGCGGCCCTGAGGTCCCGGCTTTGCCGCCGGGCGCAGGATCCGGACCGGCACGTCAGGTTTCGTCCCTCCCCAACTTCCGGAATACAGGCTCCAGCATGTTAGGCAAGAAGAAAGATTCTCCTCAAATCGACAATGCTTCCGCGAAAGGCATCAATTTCGAGGTCAGCATCGCTGACATCGCGAGGCGCAGCGAGAAGCGTGCGTGGATGGTCGCCTGGACATCCATTTTCATGGTTCTCGTCATGCTCGGTGGGTTCGCGTACATCCTTCCGCTGAAGAAGGAGGTGCCGTACCTGATCATGGCCGACGCCTTCACCGGACAGGCCACCGTGGCCACCCTGCGCGGCGACTTCAGCAGCAAGAACAGCATCACCCAGAGCGAAGCGCTGAACCGCAGCAATGTCGCCCAGTACATCATCGCCCGCGAGTCTTTCGACGTGGCGCAGATGAATCTGCGCGACTGGGATGTGGTCAACGTCATGTCGGGGCCGAACGTGCGCGCCGGTTATGTGGCCATCCATGCGGGCAACAATCCCGAGAGCCCTTACAAGCAGTACGGCAAAGAGCGCGCGGTACGGGTGAAGATCCTCAGCATGCAGTTCGCCAAGTCTGGCCAGGGCGATAGCGCGCGCAACAGCGCGACCGTCCGTTATCAGCGCGTGCTGTACGACAAGAAGACCGGCGAAACCAAGCCCATCGACAGCAAGATCGCCCGACTCGAATTCACCTACAAGGCGAACCTCGAGATGGACGAGAAGCAGCGGTACAACAACCCGCTGGGCTTCCAGGTCACGGAATATACGGTCGACAACGACTACGCGGCGTCTCCGCCGGTCGAGAACCCGGTGCAGGCGCAGCCGCAGGCGCCTGCGGTTTATCCGGCACAGCCGGGTGCACAGCCGTATCCTGGCCAGGCCCTGCCGGGTCAAGCCGTTCCCGGCCAGGCCATCCCGGGTCAGCCCGTGCCTGGTCAGCCGGTCGTGCCGGGCCAACCCTATCCGGCCGCTCCCGATTTCGGTGCGCCGGCCGGTCAGGTTCCCGCAGGCCAGCCGCAGTATCAACCAGCAGTTCCCGCCGGCACGGTGCCGGCTGGTCAGCCCCAGGCTCCCGCCCAGGCGGCCCCCAATCAAGTCAATGGAGTAGGCAACAGATGAGCCGCTTGCATCGCTCTTGCTATGCAGTTCTGCTGTGCGTCCTGGCGTCGATGACGCTGGCGATGCCGGCATTCGCTCAGGTCATCGTCGAGTACGAATACGAGCCTGACAGAATCTACGAAGTCCGCACCGGCCTGGGTATCACCACCCAGATCGAGCTGAGTCCCAGCGAGGATATCCTCGATTACAGCACCGGTTTCAATTCGGGCTGGGAACTCAATCGCCGCGACAACGTCTTCTATCTCAAGCCGAAGAACGTCGACGTGGACACCAACATGATGGTGCGCACAGCGACCCACTCGTATCTCTTCGAGCTGAAGGTCGTCGCTACGGACTGGACGGCGCTGGAACAGGCCAAACGGGCCGGCGTGCACTACAAGATCACGTTCAGCTACCCGAACAATGCGGTGTTTTCGCCGTCGGCCGCGGCCGATGCCAAGGGTGCGCCGAAGCCGAGGAACAGCGAGATCGATACCGAGCTCGACAAGACCCGGGCCTACTATTTCGATTATTCGTATTCGACACGGACCAAGAACAAGTGGTTGATTCCGGTCAACACCTACGATGACGGGCAGTTCACCTATATCCGGCTGAACAACGTCAATCGTTTCCCTTCCGGCGATTTCCCGTCAGTGTATGGTCGTCAACGGGAAGGCGGAGAAGATTTCCTGGTCAATACCACCGTCGAGGACAACACTCTCGTCGTTCACGGTACTTATCCCTTCCTGGTCATCCGTCACGGGAAGAACGTCGTCGGTCTGCGTAGGAACAAGCAAAAGTGAACCAGAATCTACCGCCGAATCCGCCGGGGCAGTCCGGTGATTATCCCTATGACGACAACCAGGGCCAGGGGAACAATCCCTATTACGCCGCGCAGCAGCAGCCAGCGCAGCCGGCCGACCTGGATGCGGGCGCACCGCAGCTGAAGTCGTCCGACTCCCAGCGCATGAACCGCAAGGCGCTGATGTTCCTTGCCGGTATCGTTGGCCTGCTGGTTCTCATGACCTTCATCGTCATCAAGAACGCGTCTTCCAACAAGGAAGATGAAGTCAAGAAGCCGAAAGAAGAAAAGGTCGTGATTCCCGATCTGCCGAAGGGCGCGGGTCAGCCGGGCGGTCCGGACTTCGCCGAACTGCAGCCGGAACCCCAGCCGGTTCCGGTGCAGGAGCTGCCGCCGTTGCCGCCTGAAGAACCCATGCGCGGCGGCAATAACGACCGTCAGGCGCAGCGCAACGATTACCGTGACAATGGCCCGCCCGAACCCCAGGGCCCGACCTTGGCCCAGCGCCGGATGGGCATGGTCGATGGCGGTTCGCAGGGCGGTGGCGCCGGTGGGCAGACCAACGACCCCGTGCTCAACGCCATGCTCGGCAATCTGCAGAGCGCCCAGCAGCAGGCAGCGGGTGGTCCTCCCCAGGCCGCAGCCGGACGCGATGCGGGCAGCAAGGCCAGCATCGCGCAGTACCTGCGTACCCCCGATGCCCTGCTTGTGCGCGGTACCTACATCCGCTGCGTGCTGGAAACACGGATCATCACCGATGTGGCCGGCTATACCTCCTGTATCGTCACCGAGCCGGTGTACTCCATCAACGGTCGCAAACTGCTGTTGCCGAAGGGCTCGAAAGCGCTGGGCAGGTACCAGGGCGAGCCCAAGGGACCGCGCGTCGAAGTGATCTGGGATCGCATCACCACGCCGACCGGCCTGGACGTCATGCTCGAAGGTCCGGGCATCGCCAATCTGGGCGGTGCCGGTCATCCGGGCGCCTACAACCGCCACTGGGCCAGCAAGCTGCGTGC
>JAIMKJ010000016.1:0-2198 GCA_020692565.1 Thermomonas sp. | reverse complement strand
AGTCTGGTCAGCGATGCGTTCAAGTATGCCGCCGCCAAGAACGGCCCCGAGACGGCTTCGGTGACCACGGGTGGTCTGATCACCTCCGAGCCTTTCGAGAGCAATACCGCGAAGACGATGGAGCGGGTCGCGAATCAGGCGCTGAACAAGTCGTTGGGACGGCCGGCGACGGTCACGATCAACCAGGGCACCGTGTTGAATATCTACGTGGCCCAGGACGTCGATTTTTCCGGCGTCGTCTCGGTCACGCGTCGCTGATCTTCCGAACACCGAACCGACCCACTTCAGACACGCGTCTTCATGGATATCGACAACTCACCGATCGCCAACGTTTCCAACGATTTTCTTGAATATCAGTACAGTGTTCTCGGCATTCTCGAGTACATGAGTTCTCCTGAAGTCACGGAAATCTGCATCAACCGGCCCGGTGAGTTGTACCTGGAGACCAGCAAGGGTTGGCAGCACATCGAAGTGCCGTCGCTCACTTTCGAGCGGGCGCGGCAGTTTTGTACTGCGGTGGTCAACGAGAGCAATACCGGCCAGCGCATCACCGACGTCGATCCGGTGGTGTCGCTGACTTTTCCGACCGGGCAGCGCGCCCAGTTCGTGATTCCTCCGGCCTGCGATGCCGGCAAGACTTCGATTACCATCCGTCTGCCGGCAAAGCGCAACTTCACGCTTCAGAGTTACGAGGAAAGCGGCTTCTTCAAGCAGATCCTCGAGGGCGATCCGGAAATCAGCGATCACGACAAAGAATTGCTCGAATTGCGCGCGGAGCGCAATTACGCCGAGTTCTTCAAGAAGTCGGTCATGTACAAAAAGAACGTGGTCGTCGCCGGTGCGACCGGCAGCGGTAAGACCACCTTCATGAAGTCGCTGGTCGGCCACATCCCGCACGAAGAGCGACTGGTCACCATCGAGGACGCCCGCGAACTGTTCATCGAACAGCCCAACATCGTGCATCTGCTGTATTCGAAAGGCGGCCAGAGCGCGAGCAACGTCACCGCCAAGACCTGCATGGAAGCCTGTCTGCGCATGAAGCCGGACCGGATCATCCTCGCCGAGCTTCGCGGCGACGAAGCCTTCTACTTCATCCGCAACTGCGCGTCCGGTCACCCGGGTTCGATCACCAGCTGCCATGCCGGCAGCACATCGCAGACATGGGATCAGCTCGCGCTGATGGTGAAGGCCTCGAACGAAGGTTCCGGTCTGGAGTTTTCGGTGATCAAGCGACTGCTGATGCTGACCATCGATATCGTCGTGCACATCAAGGCGCATGCCGGCCGGCGTTACATCACCGGCATCGATTACGACCCGAAGCGCATGCTGGGTCTTTGACGTCCGCGCATCCGATGCGCGCGGCGAATCGAAACCCGGTCAATAGCGCGTCTCTTCCAGCCTGACCTCGCCGTTCGCGGCGATCCGTATCTCGATCCATCGATCGTATTCGTCTTCGCGTACCGGCGTGACCGCGCATCCGCACAGGGCACCGGCGATATCGGCGACGGTATTGCTGTGGCCGACGACCAGCACCAGGCCGGCGGCATGTTCGCGGCGGAGACGCGCCGCGAAATCGGCGGCAGGCTGCGAGGCGTCGTAGATCGTCACTTCGAGTCCGTGCGCCTGGGCGGTGTCCGTGGCGGTCATCCGGGTGCGTCGATAGCGCGTGGCGTAGGTCGCGGTCACGCGCTCGTCGGCGAGACGTTCGCTTGCGCGTTGCGCACGCGCCCGGCCGGCTTCGCTCAGCGAGGGATCCTTCGGGTCATCCGTTCCCTTCTCGGCGTGACGAACGATCACGAACGTTGTGGCCCGGACATCCCCCTGTGGCGGCTGCCCGCCGACGTTCGTATCGCGCGTCGCGCAACCGCCGGCGGACAGCGCGGCGACCATCAGCAAGCCGCGCAGCGGATTCATCCTCATCTCGTGGGCCCCAGCGTCGCGAGCAGGCCGCGCGCCGCCTGAAGTCGTGCGGTGGCGTCGGGAAGGTCGAGTTTGATCCGGAGTTTGTCCGGCCCGTCCATCTGGTAGTGCCTGGGTTGTCCCTGGATCAGGCGGATCACCGACATCGGATCCACGTCGGGCTTCGCGGTGAACTGGATCCGCCCGCCGCCAGCGCCGAGATCGAGTTTGTGGATGCCGAGTGCGGTGGCATCCAGCTTGAGCTCGGCGGTGGCGAACAGATGCTTCGCCGGATCCGG
>JAIMKJ010000058.1 GCA_020692565.1 Thermomonas sp. | reverse complement strand
GCAGATCGCCCGAGGATTCCAGCACATGGCTGGCGAAGGAATGGCGCAGCAGATGCGGATGCACGCGCTTGAACAGGCCCTGGCGCTGCGCGAGCCGCTGGAGGCGGATCTGCACGGCGCGCGGCGTGATCGTAGCGCCGCCGCGGCCCGGAAACACCGGCGCCTCGGGTTGCCCCTGCGATTCGCGACGCCAGTCGTCCAGCGCCTTGCGCGCGTGCGAGCCGACCGGGACGCTGCGTTGCTTGCTGCCCTTGCCGAGCACGGTGACCAGACCATCGGCGAGATCGAGATCGCGCCAGCGCAGCGCGCACAGTTCGCTCAGGCGCAGGCCGGAGCTGTAGAACAGTTCGAGGATCGCGCGATCGCGCACACCCAGCGGCGCATCGGTCGGCAACTCGACCAGCTGCACCGCCTCATCGACATCCAGCACCTGCGGCAGTTTGCGCGGCGCTTTGGGCGCGCGGATGCCTGCCGCGGGGCTGGCGGCGATGCGCCCGTGTTTCAGCAGCCATTGATAGCAGCTGCGGCAGGCGGACAGCCGTCGCTGCAGGCTTTTCGGCGACAGGCCACGGCGATGTTCGGCGGCGATGAACGCGCGCAGCTGTTCGGTCTGCACGGTCGCGAGGTCGTCGAGGCCCTGCGCCGCGGCCCACGCCACCAGCGCATCGAGATCGCGGCGATAGGCATCGAGCGTATGCGCGGACATGCGCCGCTCGATCGACAGGTGCGACAGGAAATCCTCGACATGCGGCGAGGCGGTCACGTCATGGATCCGCGTCAGCCCTGCGCATGCCCGACATCGACGTGCCCATCGGCGAACCGCCGCATCGCGGTGTCGAAGGCTTCGCCCATCATCCGCAGGAACAGCGTGCCCATGCCGGGGAAGAAACGGTTGGCGTCGCGGCTGCCGACCGCGAGCAGGCCCAGACCCGGCAGCGGCAGCAGCGCGCTGCTGGCCACGTCTTCGGCGCGGATGCCGTACAGCAGCGCGTTCTTCTCGGGCTGCAGACGGCCGCAGATCGGTTCGCCATCCTTCAGACAATCGCGGAACGGCGCGAGCCGGACGTCGTCTTCGGCGAGCGTCTGCAGCCATTCGCCGTCTTCAAGACCGGCCACCGGCCTGAACAACACCAGACGCACCAGATCGCCGTTGAAATCCTCGGCCAGCGTCGCGGCCATGGCGCGCGCGGTGTCGGCGCCGCGGGTCTGTTTCATCAGCGCCAGCGTGAGCTGGTGGGTACGCACCGCAAGACGTTCGTTCTCCTGGGCGTTGCCGAACAGTTCGTGCAGGCGCCGGGTCAGCTCGCGGTTCTTGTCGCGCAGGATTTCCAGCTGGTAACTCGCCAGCGATGCCGCCGAGCCCTGCTCGCGCGGCACCACCAGGGTCAACGCCAGATCCGGGAACTGCTGCAGGAACGCCGGATGCCGCCGCAGCCACGTCGCGATTTCGTGCGCGCCGAGTTTTTCCTGCGCCTGTCGGTCGAACTTGTCGGTCATTGCCACCATTCCCCTTCGAATACGAATGCGGTCGGGCCGGACATCGAAATCTCGGCGTCATCGTCCGGCCAGACGATCGTCAGCGTCCCACCGGACAACTCCACCGCCACTTCGCGATCGATGCGGCCACGCCGCATCAGTACCGCCGCCGCTGCGCACGCACCGCTGCCGCAGGCCAGGGTTTCGCCGACGCCGCGCTCGAACACGCGCAGCCTGATGCGATCGCGGGCGACGACTTCGGCGAAACCGACGTTGACCGACTCCGGAAACGCCGCGTGCCGCTGCAGCGCCGGGCCGAGTGTCGACACCGGCGCAGCGCGCACATCGTCCACTTCGATCACCGCGTGCGGGTTGCCCATCGACACCGCGCCGAAACGCAGCGGCCGGCCGTCGATGTCCAGAGGGTATTCATTCTGTACGGCATCGAAGCCCGCGAATGGAATCGCCGCGAGCGGCGCGAACCGCGGCACGCCCATCGCGATGCGGTAGTGGTGCAGGTCCAGCACATCCACCGAATGCGTGCCGGTGGGGCTGTCCAGCTGGAAATGGCCGGCGAGGCAGCGTTCGGCGTCGAGTTCGGCGCTGTCGCGCAGCATCCAGGCAGCGACGCAGCGCGCACCATTGCCGCACTGCTGCGACGATGAGCCGTCGGCGTTCCAGATGCGATACGACGCGGCGGCGCCCGGGCTGCGCGGCGGCTCGATGGTCAGGATCTGGTCGCAGCCGACGCCGGTGTGGCGGTCGGCGAGCGCACGGCAGAGTTCGGGCGGCGGCGGCGCGGTGGCGCGGCGCAGGTCGAGCACGACGAAATCGTTGCCGGCGCCATGCATTTTGGTGAAGCGCAGCAGCACGCGCGACGCGGTGTTCATTTCAATGCGCGGGCAAGCCGTCGGCCGGGGGCGGAGGCGTGGCGGTGTCCGCCGCAGGCGCCGGCACGGTTTCGACAGCGGGCGCGGGCGCTTCGACGGCCGGCTCGGCGGGCGGATCGTCGGTCAGCACCAGCGGACCCTTGTTGCCGCAGCCGGACAGGGCCAGCGGCAGCGCGATCGCGAAGGCGGCGGAAACGAAAACAGCGGGGCGTCGATTCATGCGCGCAGTGTAGCCGCGGTGACAGCTGGACGGAATGCGAACGATATGCGGCCGCGTTCAGGCCAGCGGTTCAGGCGGACGGTTCGGGGCGCAGCCACAGCCACGTGGCGACCACCGTCATGATTCCAGTCCCGGTCGCGGCCATCCATAGCCTGGGCGCGGTGAGGAACATCACCACCGCGCAGGCGCTCATCATCGTGGTCGCCAGCCATTTCGCGCGCCGGCCGACCGCGCCCTGCGCCTGCCAGTCGCGGATCATCGGCCCAAACCGAGGATCCGCGAGCAACCGTGCATGCAGGCGCTGCGAACCGCGCGCGGCGGCGAATGCCGACAGCAGCACGAACGGCACCGTGGGCAAGCCCGGCAGGACGATGCCGATCACCCCCAGCGCCAGGCTGGCGTAGGCCAGCAGCCACCACAGCCAGCGCGTGCGCCGGGGCGCCTGTTGCGGCGCGTGCTGCGGTCCCTGCGGCGGTGATGGCATGCGCGGCGGCACCCGCCCGCGAACGGGCGGGCGAACGGGCTTACTCGGCAGCCCTGGGTGCGCTCACGCCCAACTGGTCGAGCATGAAGGCGTACAGCTCGGCCTGCTCGCGGTAGCGGCGGAAGCGTCCCGATTTGCCGCCGTGGCCGGCGTCCATATTCGTGCGGAACACCACCGGATACTGCGAGGTGTTGAGATCGCGCAGGCGGGCGACGTATTTCGCCGGCTCCCAGTACTGCACCTGCGAATCCCACAGCCCGGTGCCGACGAACATCGCCGGATAGGCCTGCTTCGACAGATTGTCGTACGGCGAGTAGGACAGCATGTAGTCGTAGTAATTCTTCTTTTCCGGATTGCCCCACTCGTCGTATTCGTTGGTGGTCAGCGGGATGGTCGGGTCGAGCATAGTGGTGACCACGTCCACGAACGGCACCTGCGACAGGATCACCCGGTACTTGTCGGGCGCCATGTTCGAGATCGCACCCATCAGCAGGCCGCCGGCGCTGCCGCCGTAGGCCGCGACGCGGTCCTTGGCGGCATAGCCCTTGGCGACCAGATCGTCGGTGACATCGATGAAATCGGTGAAGGTGTTCTTCTTGTTGAACAGCTTGCCGTCGTCGTACCACTTGCGGCCCATTTCCTGGCCGCCGCGGGTGTGGGCGATGGCGTAGACCATGCCGCGATCAAGCAGGCTGACGTTGGCGACGCTGAAACCCGGGTCGCTGGAGCTGCCGTAGCTGCCGTAGGCGTACTGCAGCATCGCCGCGCTGCCGTCGCGCTCGTAGCCTTTCCTGTAGACCAGCGACACCGGCACCTTCACGCCGTCGCGGGCGGTGACCCACACGCGCTCGGTCACGTACTTCGAAGCGTCGTAACCGATCACCGGCTGCTGCTTGAGGGTACGGCGCTCGCCGGTGACGGTGTTGAGTTCGTAGGTGGTGTTCGGCGTGGTCAGCGAGGTGTAGCCATAGCGCAGCCACGGCGTATCGGCCTCGGAATTCCTCGACAGGCCCATCGAATACGCCGGCTCGTCGGCCTTCACGTATTCCTCGCGGTCGGGCCCCAGCAGGCGGATGCGCTCAAGACCGTCGGACCGTTCGGCGATCGCGGTGAAACCGTCGAACAGCTCGAAGTTGTCGATGAACACATCGTCGCGATGCGCCACCCATTCCTTCCACTCGCGACGCGAGGTCGCGCCGCTGTCGGCGGTCATGAGTTTGTAGTTGGCGGCGGGCTTGCCGTCGGCGCCCGGCGCATTGGTGTGGATCACCCAGCGCCCGCCCAGATGATCGGCGTCGTATTCGACGTCGCGTTCGCGCGGCGCGAGCACGGCGAAGGTCTTCGGGTCGGCCGCCGGCGCGCAGCGCATTTCGCTGGACACCGTGCTTTCCACGGTGATGCAGATGTAGCCGTCGTCGCGGGTGCGCCCGATGCCGATGTAGAAGCTGTCGTCCTTCTCTTCGTAGACCAGCACGTCGGCGCTGGCCGGCGTGCCCAGCACGTGTTTCTTCACGCGCACGGTGAGCAGGGTTTCGGGGTCGTTCTCGATGTAGAACAGGGTCCTGTTGTCGTCGGCCCAGACCAGGTTGGCCGATACGCCCTTGATCTCGTCCGGATACAGCTCGCCGGTCTGGAGATTCTTGAAGCGCACCGTGTACTGGCGACGGCCGTTGTCGTCCTCGGCGTAAGCCAGGACATGGTTGTCCTGACTCACGGCCATGTCGCCGACGCTGTAGTACTTCTTGTCCTGGGCGAGCACGTTCACATCCAGCATCACCTGCTCGTCCTGGCCCCGGCTGCCGTCGGCCGCAGCCTTGGCGCGCAGATAGACCGGATAGTCCTTGCCGGCCTGGAATCGGCTGAAATACCACCAGCCGCGCTCGCGGTACGGCACCGAGTCGTCGTCCTGTTTGATGCGGCCGACGATCTCGTTGTAGAGCGTCTCCTGCAGCGGCTTGAGGGGTGCCATCACCTGATCGGCATATGCGTTCTCGGCTTCGAGATAGCCCAATATGGCCTTGTCCTCGCGCTTGTCGTCGCGCAGCCAGTAGTACTCGTCGCTGCGCGTCGCGCCATGCGGCGCCTTGACGGCATGCGGTTTTTTGGCGGCGTCGGGCGGCGCGGGCAGATCGGCGGAAAGCGTGGTCATTGGCAGTGTCATCAGCAGCGCAAACGGAAGCAATCGGGAGGACATCATGAAGGACTCGGGCCGGAGCGATAAGGACGAAGGACGGCGCGGGCGAGGACACCCGGGACGGACGGTAACCTGCGAGCATAGCCCGCAACCCACCTGGGCCACTATGCCATCGGCCACGGCGTGGCGGGGCCGCTGCTCGCCGCCCCGCCCGCTGCGCCCGTCGCGCCGTGGGAAACGGGACGCCGGGCCGAAAAGCGTCGACCGGTGCTGGCGTTCCCGTGGTCCCAGGGTGTAAACCGTACGGGGCGGTACGCAGTACGCGGCACGCATGAGGGGCGCCGGCCGGACGGCCGCAGACCGCATCGACCCGCGCGACCGGCCGGCATCGACGCGATGCGCGCGACAGGGGCGACACCGGGCCTGTCGAAACGCAGGGCGTGGCGGCTGTCGGCTTGACCGCCGCACCCCACACTCCATGGAGGATTCCGACATGCCCCATCAAGCTTCCGACGGCCGGCAGGCCGCGCCCGGAATGCAGGACGCCTACACCGCGACCCAGGCCGACCTGCAGACGTTCCAGAACGCCTATGCGCAGGTCGCGCTGATGCAGCCGAACACCGAGGCCTTCAATTTCAAGGCCGACCCCAACCGCTACATCTATGTCGCCGCCTTCGACGGCACCGGCAACGACGCCACCCAGACCATCACCGAGCGCACCAATGTGCATGCGCTCTACCAGAACTTCGACAATTTCATCCACGGCGACGGCCAGGGCCACGGCGGCTTCAGCCGCATGCACGCGCGCTACATCGAAGGCCCGGGCACGCAGAACACCTGGGGCAATGCCCTGGACAACATGCGCGGCGACTCGGTGCAGGACCGCGTGTTCGAGATGTACAAGGACCTGGGCGACAAGACCCGGCAATGGAAACAGGAAAACCCGGACGCCGAGATCAGCGTGATCACCTTCGGCTTCAGCCGCGGCGCGGTGGAAGCGGCGGAATTCGCCTCGGTGGTGGGCAAGCTGGGCATCCAGGCCGAGCTCGGCCACCAGACCCAGAAGGACGACGACGCCCGCAACTTCAAGCAGACCTGGGGCGAGTGGTGGCGCAGCGAACCGGGCACCGTGGCGCCGGACAAGGAGTTCAAGGAGGTGTCCGGCGAACTGGTGGCGCCCGGCAAGGTGCCGATCGCCGCCGCGCTGTTCGACCCCGTCGCCACCGGTATCGCCGAACAGCACGACCGCGCCCTGCCCAAGGAGATCTCCACGGCGCTGCAGATCACCGCCCAGGACGAACACCGGGTGTTCTTCCCCGTCAACCGCATCGTCACCGACGGTCTGGCGCAGTCCGATCCGCAGCGCTTCGCCAATATCACCGTGGCCGGCTGCCATTCCGACATCGGCGGCGGCTACGCCGACGGCAAGGGTCTGGCGCAGCTGTCGAACAACGTGATGGGCACCTACCTCAACCAGGTGGTCGGCCACGACATCTGCAAGACCCAGACCCCCGACCCGCAGAGCATGGTGGTGCACGATTCCAACGTCGGCGCCATGAAGAACGCCGGCTACGCCCAGACCCGATACTGGTTCGCCGACCGCACCCAGGACGCGCCGTACGTGGCGCAGGACGGTTACCACGTCATGTCCGGCGTGGACCAGAACATCATCGGCAAGAAGCACGTGGCGATGGACGCGGTGAACATGCATCCCGGCGGCAGCGTCGACGACAGCCTGCGCCCACGCCAGGCGGCGCCCGAGGCCCGCCTGGATGCGCGCCAGGACGACGCGCACCTGCCCAGGCCGCACGCGGAGAAGGTCTCGCTGCAGGACGAATCGATCATCGGGCCGCAGCGCCAGCGCACCATCGACACGACCCACCTGCTGCTGGAAAGCTCCACCCGCATCTCGACCCTGATGGACCACCAGGCCAACCCCACCACGGCCGCGCTGCTGCACGGCAAAGCCCAGGGCGCGCAGGACTCCCGCGATGCGTTGGGCGACAGCGCCCAGGGACGGCTGTCCGCCGCGGTGGCGCTGGCGGCGAAGAACAACGGCATGGACCGGATCGGCGACATCAGTTTCAGCCCCGACCGCAATCAGCTGATCATCACCGACCGCCGCGAGACCCATACCGGATCGGTGAAGCAGGCGACGGTCGACATCGACGCGGCGATGCGCACGCCGATGACCGATACGATGCGCGCGCTCGACCCGGCCCGGCCGCAGACGCTGTACGAACAGGCCCACCAGCGCCTGCAGCAGTTGCCCGGGGTGAACGGCAGCCCGGAGGAACTGGTGAACGGCGCCGCGCGGATCGCCTCGCAGGCGAGAAGCAACGGCCTGACCGCGATCGACCAGTTGGAAGTGCGCAATCACCAGGGCCAGAACATGGTGGTCGCGCATCAAGGGCAGGACGGCGCGCATCGGGAATCCGCGCCGGTGGACGCAACCCGCTTCGTCGCCCAGCCGCAACCGCAGAATCCACAGCAGAACCTGCAGCAGGACGCCCCACAGCAGAACCATCCGGTGCAACAGCCTCACAACCCGCACCACCTGCACTGATCCAACGGAACGGGAACCAGGCCCGGGGCGCGTCGCGTCCCGGGTTTCTCGTGTCCGGCGCGTCGCGTCCCTCCGTTCCCCTGTCGAGGGGAACGCTCAGCCAGGAATCAACCGCACCCGCGCGAAGTTGCGCTTGCCGACCTGCAGCACGCCCTCGAAGCCGGGGACGAACTGCATCGCCGGGTCTTCGACCACCTCGCCGTCGACCTTCACCGCGCGCTCCTTGAGCTTGCGGTTGGCTTCCGAATTGCTGGGGGTGATGCCGGCGGCGGTCAGCAGCGCGGCGATGCGGATGCCTTCGGGCGGGATCGTCACGTCCTGCAGCGCCAGCAGGGTCATGTCGCCGTCGCCGCTCACCGCGGCCTGCCAGCCGGCGATGGCGGTTTCGGCCGCCGCGGCATCGTGGAAACGGGTCGCGAGCTCGCGGGCGAGGCGCAGCTTCACATCGCGCGGGTTCAATTGCCCGCTGTCGATGTCGGCCTTCAACCGCTTCGCCTCGTCGATACCGATCTCGAAGCTCAGCAGGTCGATCCAGCGCCACATCAATACGTCGCCGATCTTCATGGTCTTGTTGACGATATCGATGGCCGGCTCGCTGATGCCGATGTAATTGCCCAGCGACTTCGACATCTTCTGCACGCCGTCCAGGCCTTCCAGCAGCGGCATGGTCAGCACGATCTGCGGCGGCTGGCCGTAGTGCTCCTGCAGGCCGCGGCCCATCAGCAGGTTGAACTTCTGATCGGTGCCGCCCAGTTCCACGTCGGCCTTCAGCGCCACCGAGTCGTAGCCCTGCACCAGCGGGTAGAGGAATTCGTGGATGGCGATGGACTGCTGCGCGGCGTAGCGCTTGGCGAAATCGTCGCGTTCGAGCATGCGCGCGACCGTGTGCTGGCCGGCGAGCTTGATCATGTCGGCGGCGCTCATCTTCCCGAACCATTCGCTGTTGAAGCGCACCTCGGTGCGCGCCTTGTCCAACACCTTGAACACCTGCTCGGCGTAGGTCTCGGCGTTGGCCAGCACGTCCTCGCGGGTCAGCGGCTTGCGGGTGACGTTCTTGCCGGTGGGGTCGCCGATCATCCCGGTGAAGTCGCCGATCAGGAAGATCACCTGATGTCCCAGCTCCTGGAACTGGCGCATCTTGTTCAGCAGCACGGTGTGGCCGATGTGCAGATCGGGCGCGGTCGGGTCGAAGCCGGCCTTGATCCGCAGCGGGCGACCGCCGGCCTTGAACGCGGCGAGGCGGGATTCCAGTTCCTCGCGCTTGAGGATTTCGTCGGCGCCGCGCGCAATGAGGTCGAAGGCCGGATCGGGGGCGTCAATGGACATGGGCAGTCAAACCGTGAACCTGTAGGGGAAGAAGGGGCCGCGAAGGTGACGCGGCCTGCAGTTCCGGGGCCGCGAGCATGAACGGGGCGTTAAAGTCTAGTTAAACCGAAATGTTAAAAAAAACCAAGCCCATCAAGGATTTGACGCATTCTTTTACACTCAATTATGGTATCGCCTTGGCCGTCCCGACTGGGGAAACCGTTTGATGACTTCGCCGTCGAGTCGCACCCTGCGTAATCGCCTCGTTCGCCTGCGCAATCTGCACCAGGCCACCGAGCAGGAAGCCAACCAGATCCTGCCCGAAAACGGCCCCGCCCAAGGCTTCAACGGGCGCTGGACCCGCCGCCAGTGGGCGCAGGCCAGCCTGGTCGCCACCATGGTCGCACTGCTCGGCACCATCGTGCCCGGCTTCGCGACCGTGCTGCAGCCCTCGCCCGCCACCCCCATCCAGACGCTGTCGCTGAAACTCCCGCCGCTCTCGCTGGCGCGGCAGAAAGGCAGCCTGGGCGACAGCTGGCAGGCGGTCACCGTCCGCCGCGGCGCCTCGCTCAAGTATCTGTTCGAACAACTGGGCATCCCGGCCGCCGATCTGGAGCGCATCCTCGCGCATCCTGGCGCCAAGGCCGCGATCGGCCAGGTCACCCCGAATACCCATCTGTCGGTGGACCTGCCGATCAACGGCAAGCTGCGCGCGATCCGCTTCGTGCGCAGCGACGGCCAGCGCATCCAGCTCGAACTGGCCGACAACGGCGTGCGCGAAACCGTGCTGCGCCGCGATGTCGACGTGCGCACCGTGGTGCTCAGCGGCAAGGTCGGCGGCTCGCTGTTCCGTTCGGCGCGCAAGCTCGGGCTGACCGGCGCCCACCTGGACCAGCTCACCGACGAAATCTTCAAGTACGACATCGACTTCGATTCCGACCTCGACGCCGACGACCGCTTCAGCGTGGTGGTCGACCAGATGTGGGTCGACGGCGAACTGGAGAAGACCGGCGCGGTGCTGGCCGCGGCCTTCACCATCGACGGCAAGCTGCACACCGGCTTCCGTCACGTCCGCAACGGCAAGCCGGAGTACTTCACCGCAGACGGGCGACCGCTGAAGAAAAGCTTCATCCGCATGCCGATTCCCTATGCCCGGCTGTCGTCGAGCTTCGGCAGCCGTCGGCATCCGGTGCTCGGCACGACCCGCATGCACAAGGGCGTGGACTACGCCGCGCCCACCGGCACGCCCATCCAGGCGGCCGGCGATGCCCGGGTGCAACTGGTCGGCTGGCACGGCGGCTACGGGCGCGCCGTGATCCTGGATCACGGCCGCGGCTACACCACCCTTTACGGCCACATGTCGCGCTTCGGCAACATCCGACCGGGCCAGCGCATCCCGCAGGGCACGGTCATCGGTTACGTGGGCAGCACCGGCATGTCCACCGGCCCGCACCTGCATTACGAATTCCGGATCAACGGCGTCCACCGCAACCCGCTGAGCGTGACCATGCCGCCGCCGGAGCCGCTGCGCGGCACCGAACTGGCGAGCTTCCGCACCGAGACCCAGCGCGCGATGACCAAGATCCGCACGGTCGAGAACATCGTGTTCCCGGACGCGGTGCAGACGCCGGAAAAGGCACTCGCGATCGCGCTGGAAACCACGCCCGGCCACAAGCCGCGCAAGAAAGGCTGAGTCGCGCCTTGCGAAGCGGGCGACCTGCCGGTCGCGACTGGCAAGCCCCGCCGTCATCGCCGATCATGCGGCGATGACGACCGATACCTTCGACGACACCCCCGACCTGTTCCTCGGCATGATCTCCGGCACCAGCGCCGATGGGATCGATGTCGCCATCGCCCGCTTCCACGACCGCGAAGCGGATCGCGCACCCCGCGCCGACGTATTGTTCGGCCGGACCTATCCCTGGGACGCCGAACTGCGGACGGTGCTGGTCGAGTTGGGCCAGCATGCGCCGAAGCTGACGTTGGACGAGATCGGCGAACTGGATGTGCGCATCGGCGCGGCATTCGCCACCGCCGCCGCGCAGGCGATCCGCGACAGCGGCATGCGGCGCGCGGACATCGCCGCGATCGGTTCGCACGGGCAGACCCTGCGCCATCGTCCCGATGGCCGCCGCGGCGACGGCGTGCACCGCTTCACGCTGCAGCTGGGCGACGCGAGCGTGATCGCCGAAACCACCGGCATCCGCACCGTCGCCGATTTCCGGCGTCGCGATGTCGCCGCCGGCGGCCACGGCGCACCGCTGCTGCCCGCGCTGCACGCGGCGCTGCTGTCATCGCCCGCGGAAGACCGCGCGGTGCTGAACCTCGGCGGCATCGCCAATCTCACCCTGTTACCCGCACAGAACGGCGGATCAGGCGGCGGATCGAATCCGGCGGGCGTGCGCGGCTTCGACACCGGCCCGGCGAACGGGCTGATGGACGCCTGGTGCCTGCGCCACACCGGCGCGGGTTTCGACCGCGGCGGCGCGTTCGCCGCGGGTGGCCGGGTGGACGACGCGCTGCTGGCGCGCCTGCTCGACGAACCGTGGTTCGCGCTGCCGCCGCCGAAATCCACCGGCCGCGATCAGTTCCACCTGGGCTGGGTCGAATCGAAACTCGGCGGGACCGAAACGCCAGCCGACGTGCAGGCCACGCTGCTGGCGCTGACCGCGCGCACTGTCGCAAATGCCCTGCGTGCGACCCTGCCCGGCGCCGCACGCGTGATCGGCTGCGGCGGCGGCGTCCACAATCCGGCGCTGATGAGCGCGCTGGCCGAGGCGCTGCCCGGCATCGCGGTGGAATCCACCGCGGCGCACGGCATCGACCCGGATGTGGTCGAAGCCCTGGGCTTCGCCTGGCTGGCGCGGCAGACCGTGCTGGGGCGCCCGGGCAACCTGCCCAGCGTCACCGGCGCGGCGGGGTCGCGGGTGCTGGGCGCGATCCATTCGCCGCAGGAGATTCTGTAGGAGGGCTGTAGGAGGGCCTTCAGGCCGGCCCAGGCAGAACCCACCCGGCGACGACATCAGGGCCGTGCCCACGGCTGACGAAAACGAAACGGTTGCGTATCGGAAGCAGCGGCCTGAAGGCCGCTCTACGACCTGTCTACGGGATCAATCTCAACCGCCGAGCTTCTTGCCCACCGGCACGTCCTGCAGGAAACGCTCCAGCTCGTCCGGATCGAACTGGGCGGGCGGCGGCTCCGGTTCCGGCGGCGGACGGTCGCCGATCCGTCCGATCAGCGAGAACCCGGGATCGTTGGGCACGGTTTCCAACGCGGCGATCACCAACTGCATGACATCGGATTCGGAGCCGTCGAAACGCAGCGCCCCGCCCTCGCTCGCATACAGCCCGCGCTCGATCAGATGCAGGATCGTCTCGTGCACGTTCCAGCCGTTGGTCTGCGCGACCTTGCGGATGCGCTCGGCCAGCACGGGATCGATGTCGCGGAGCACCAGGTCGGTCATGGCGTCATGACGATACGGTGGCCGGGGCCACAGCGGCGGCATTGGCGTTGCGGACCAGCCAGAAACACAGCAGCAGCGCCGGAATCCCGATCAGCGCGGTACCGATGAAGAAGATCGCATAGGCATCGAGCAACGCATGCGATTTGGCCAGGCCATCCACCGCTGCGCCCGACAGGCCTTTCAGGAATTTGCCCGGCATCGCATAGAACGAACTCAGCAGCGCGTACTGCGTGGCGGTATAGCCGAGCGTCGTCAGGCTCGACATGTACCCGACCAGCGCCACGCCTGCGAATCCGGCGCTGAAATTGTCGATCGCCATCACCACCGAGAACACCTGCGGGTCGGCGCCGTGGTGGGCGAGATAGGCGAAAGCCAGGTTGGACCCCGGCCCGACCACCGCACCGATCATCAGCGTGGTGGTGAAACCGAAGCGCAGCGCGCACAGACCGGCGACGACGATGCCGACCGTAGTCGCGATCCAGCCGACCGTGCCGCGCACGGTGCCGACCACCGCCTTGTCGATACCGAGGTCGGTGTAGAACGGATTCGCCATCGGGCCCATCACGAAATCCGGCAGCCGGTAGAGACTGATCGCCAGCAGGATCAGCAGCGCGGCCTTGCCGTGATCGCGGAAGAACACGATGAACGGACCCGCCACAGCATCGAAAATACGCAGCAGTGGCCGCACGATGGGTCGAGACCAAGTGGCTTCGGGCACCGGACCAGACGGGGGCTTCACCAACATCCAGACGACGAGTACAGACGCCGGTATCGTCAACCACACAATGCTGAAACCACCGCCGAACAGCAGAGCAAGTTGAGCAAAAGCGAAAATGCCGACAGGAAGCGCACACAGCCACCTGACGACCATTGCATTCGACACTCCAAGCCGGCCATTTCGCGGATCGGGAATCTCGACCACGGTCGTATCCGTGCGCGTGGCCCGCGACTCCCGCGCGAACAACACCGCGATCATGCCCAGGAGCATCAAGCCGGCGATGAGCTCGTACGACGCGACCCAGCCGATCTTCGCCGCGATCACCAGGATCCAGGCATCGGTCAATAGCAGCGCGAAGCGATAGCCGAGCTGGTAGGCCGAGCTGAGCAGCGACAGTTCCTCGCCGTTGTCGGCGCTTTCGATCCGCCACGCATCGATGACGATGTCCTGGGTCGCCGACGCGAACGCGGCGACCAGCGCCAGCGCCGCGAAGGCCATCAATCCGCCCTGCGGCGTGAGGATCGCCATGCCGAACAAGCCGAGCGCGACCACGATCTGGGCGAGGATCATCCAGCCGCGCCGATGGCCGAGCAGCCGCCCCAGCACCGGCACGTCGACCTTGTCGATGATCGGCGCCCAGAGGAACTTCATCGAATACATGATGCCGACCCACGACAGGAAGCCGATCGCGGTCAGTTCGGTGCCGCCCTCGCGCAGCCACAGGCCCATCGTGTTGCCGACCAGCATGAACGGCAGGCCGGCCGACAGCCCCAGCAACAGCATCACCGCGACCTTGCGCTGGCGCAGGCCGCGCAGCACGTCGCGCCAGCCGGGACGTTTTTTAGGGGCGGTCGCGTTTGCGGTCGGGGCGCTTGAAGTCATCGATGGCGTTTTCGCGTCGCTCATCCGGCGCGGCTCATGCGTCGTGGCTCATACGTCTTGGCTCATAGCCGGAATAATCCACGACGTACGGCGCATGGTCGGAGAAGCGCGGGTCCTTGTGGATCGCGCAGGCCTTCACCGCATCGCGCAGCGACGGGGTGATGAACTGGTAATCGATGCGCCAGCCCACGTCGTTGGCGCGGGCGGCGCCGCGCTGCGACCACCATGTGTATGCGTCGGCGGCGTCCGGACGCAGCACGCGGAAGCTGTCCAGCCAGCCCTGCTCGGGCGCGGCGGTGCCGTCGCCGCAGGCGTCGCCGATCTGTGCGTTGAGCCAGGCGCGTTCCTCGGGCAGGCAGCCGGAGTTCTTCTGGTTCGAGGTCCAGTTCTTGATGTCGTTGCGGGCGCGGACGATGTTCCAGTCGCCGCACAACACGTAATCGCGACCGCTGCGCAACCATTCGTCGAGGATGGGCCTGAGCCACTGCATCACTTCGAACTTGAAACCCTGGCGCAGCTCGCCCGACGAGCCCGACGGGATATAGAACGAGACCACGCTGAGGTTGCCGAAGCGCGCCTCGATGTAACGGCCCTCGTCGTCGAACGGCGCCCAGCCCAGCGAGGTGCGCACCTCGTCCGGCGGCCTGCGGCTGTAGATGCCGACGCCGCTGTAGCCCTTCCTGGTGATGGCGTCCTTGAAGAACGCCTGGTAGCCCTCGGGGAGCAGCTCCGGCACGTGGAGCTGGTGCTCCTGCGCCTTCGTCTCCTGCACGCAGAGCACGTCGGCGTCCTGCGCGCGGAACCAGTCGAAGAATCCCTTGGTGGCCGCCGAACGCAGGCCGTTGGCGTTGAAGCTGATGATGCGCATGAAAAACCGGAGTGGCCGTGTCGGAACGGGGTCGGGCAAGAGTAACGGATTCGCGCGGGCGCATGGCCGGCGCGCGCCCGACCGGGCCGGTGGTCGAGCGCGGGTTTATCATCGCGGCCTCCCTGCCGCGACGCACGCCCGTGACCGACCACCGCACCCGTTTCCTGCAGCTCGCGCTGCGCGTCGAGGCCCTGCGCTTCGGCGAATTCACGCTCAAATCCGGACGGGTCAGCCCGTATTTCTTCAACGCCGGGCGCTTCGACTCGGGCGGCGCGCTGGCCGCGCTGGCCGGCTGCTACGCCGACGCCGTGGAGGCGGCGGCCCTCGATTTCGATCTGCTGTTCGGACCCGCCTACAAGGGCATCCCGCTGGCGACGGCGCTGGCCTGCGCATACGCCGGGCGCGGCCGCGACCTGCCGCTGGCGTTCAACCGCAAGGAGGCCAAGACCCACGGCGAGGGCGGCACCCTGATCGGTGCGCCATTGGCGGGCAAGCGGGTGCTGATCGTGGACGACGTGATCACCGCCGGCACCGCGATCCGCGAGGCCCTGGCGCTGATCCGCGAAGGGGGCGGCACCCCGGCCGGAATCGTCATTGCCCTCGACCGGCAAGAGGTGGCGCCCGACGGCCCCGCGTTGTCGGCAAGCCAGGCGGTCGCCGCCGAATCGGGAATTCCCGTGATCGCGGTCGCAGGTCTGGACGATCTGCTTGCATTCGCGGGCGAAAGCACCGAACTTCTCGACCAGCGCGAGCGTCTGCAGGCCTACCGGGCCCGCTACGGCTGCCGCATTTCCGTCCAAGACGCGCCGACCGGGGGGTAGGCCTGAGATGTATCCGCGAATGATGTCTGCGCGAATGTTGCCGCCGGCGATGCCCAATCGCTGGCGCTTGACCCTGCTCGCCGTCGGCCTTGCGCTGGGCGCGGCTTCGATCGCGGGTGCGCAGCAAAAACCCAAGGAACGGAAACTCTATTGCTGGGACGAGGGCGGGCGCCGGGTCTGCAGCGATGCGCTGCCGGCGTCGGCGGTGGGCCACCAGCGCACCGAATTCGACCCGAAAACGGGCACCCGCTTGAACCGGCTCGCTCGGGAAATGACCGAGGAAGAGCGCGCGCGCGCCGCCGTCGAGGAAGAAAAGCGCAAGGCCGATGCCCAGCGCGCGCGGCGCGAGATGGCGATGGTGGTCTCCTACGACACCGAGGAAGACCTGAAACGCTCTTTCAGCAACCGCTTCGAACTGGTCGAAGAATCGCTGAAGGGCTCGGAATTGGCGCTCGTCAATCTGCACAACAGCCTGCTCAGCCTGCTGCGCCAGGCCAATGCGCTGGAACTGGAGTCCAAACCGGTGGGCAACGTGCTGCGCAAGAAGATCCTGAACCAGCATGCCGAACTGCAGGGACTGCGGGCATTGAAGCAGCGCCAGGAAGTGGAACGCGCCGCGCTGAACGCCGAGTTCCAGGAAGTGCTGTCGCGCTATCGCGTCCTGAAGGGCACGCAGAACGGTGCTGCGGCGCCGACGACGGCGCCAGCGCCGGTTGCCGGCGGCTGATCGATACGCCGGGGCGCGCGCTTCGCCCCCCGCCCCCTCTTCGTAGAGCGGCCTTGAGGCCGCTGCTTCCGATACGCAACCGTTTCGTTTTCATCGGCCGTGGGCACGGCCCTGATGTCGTCGTCGGTCGGGTTCTGCCTGGGCCGGCCTGCTCAGAACGGCAACTCCAGATCCGGTTTCTGCTGCAGCAGGCGTTCGCGGAACACCGCCTGGATCCGCGCCAGCGCCTCGGCATTGTCGGCATCGAAACGCAGCACCAGCACCGGGGTGGTGTTGGACGCCCGCACCAGGCCCCAGCCATCCGGCCAGTCCACGCGCAGACCGTCGATGGTCGACTGCCGGCCGCCCTCGAAGAAGGCGCCTTCGCGGAATTGCTCCACGAACGCATGCGGGTCGCCGCCGGGCGCGGGGACCTTGATTTCCGGGGTCGACACGCCCTTGGGCAACGCATGCAGCACGTCGTCCGGCAGTTCCGGGGCGGTCGCCAGGATTTCCAGCAGTCGCGCGGCGGCGTAGATGCCGTCGTCGAAGCCGTACCAGCGCTCGGCGAAGAAAAAGTGGCCGCTCATCTCGCCAGCCAGCTCGGCGCCGGTTTCGCGCATCTTGGCCTTGATCAGCGAATGCCCGGTTTTCCACATCAGCGGGCTGCCGCCGTGGCGCAGGATGTGCGACGACAGGCGGCCGGTGCATTTCACGTCGTAGACGATCATCGCACCCGGGTTGCGCTCCAGCACGTCGGCCGCGAACAGCATCAGCAGGCGATCGGCGTAGATGTTCTCGCCGTCGCGGGTGACCACGCCGAGGCGGTCGCCGTCGCCGTCGAAGGCGATGCCCAGGTCGGCGTCCAGCCGCTGCACCATCTTGATCAGGTCCTGCAGGTTGTGCGGCTCGCTGGGATCGGGATGATGGTTCGGGAAGGTGCCGTCGATCTCGCAGTACAGCTCCTCGACCTCGGCGCCGATGGCTTCCAGCACGCGCGGGCCGATCTCGCCGGCGACGCCGTTGCCGGCATCCACCACCACCTTGAGCCGGCGCCCGAGCTGCACGTCCGAGGCGATGCGCTGGACGTAATCGGCGCTGATGTCGCTCTCGCTGAGGCTGCCCAGCTGCGTCGCCACGTGCAGGCGGCTTTCGGCGACGCGCGCGTGCAGGTCGGTGATCGCCTCGCCGTACAGCGTCTCGCCGCCGATCACGATCTTGAACCCGTTGTAGTCGGGCGGGTTGTGGCTGCCGGTCACCGAAATGCAGCAGCCGGTGCGCAGGTGATAGGCGCCGAAGTAGATCACCGGCGTCGGCGCCATGCCGATGTCGACCACGTTGATGCCGGCCTTGCGCAGACCGGCGACCAGACCCTCGACCATCTCCGGGCCGGACAATCGCCCATCGCGGCCGACGACGATGTCGCGCAGATCCTTTTCCTGCATCAGCGAACCCACCGCGTGGCCGATCAACTCGGCGACGTTGCGGTCCAGGGTGCTGCCGACCACGCCGCGGATGTCGTAGGCGCGGAAGATGCTGCTGTCGATCAGCACCGGCTTCGCCTTCGGCTGCTCCCTGATCTCCAGCGTCGGCGTTTCGGCGGCATCGCCAGCGTCGTTGGCCACCGCTTCCAGCAGCGTCGGCGAGACATCGATCGCCTCGACGTCCACCGGCATGCGCCAGATCCGCCAGGTCACGTAGACCAGAAACGCGAAGATCACCGCGCCGATGAGCGAAGCCACCGCGCCCAGGCCGAGGGCCCGGGTCGGCGGCTGCGAGGTCGCCGCCACCACGCGCAGCCCGGATTCCGCGACCGCAGCGGCCAGACGCTCGGCGCCGTCGGCATAGTCCTGCTCGCCGCGTTCCCACAGGGTCACCTCGCCCTGCCGCAGACCGAGGTAGGTGTCGCCGACCATGCCGATGGTGTCCAGCCCCGAGGTCAGCTCGGTGAACGGCAGTTGGATGTAGGCCACGCCGACCACACGGTCGCCGGCCTTGGCCGGCGCGGCCAGTGCCAACCGCGGCTTGCCGAGGTCGCGGATCACCCAGGTGCGGACCTTGTTCTCCACCATGGCCGACTCCAGCACCGCGAGACGGCCGTAGCCGCCCTTCGGCAGTGCGGCGTAGACCGCTTCCAGATCGGTCGGGAACACGTGTACCACCGACACATTCGGCCAACCGGCGCTGATGACCTTGCTGGCGCTGGCGAAATCCGAGGTCGACAGCGCGTTCTGCACTTCGGGCAGCGCCAATGCTTCGCCGAAACGTTTCTGCTGCTGCAGCAGGGCCTGATGCACCAGACGTACACCGCTGTCGCGGGTGGTCTCCAGATCGCTGCGGCGGTCGCCGTCGCGGAACTGGGCCACGCCGCTCCAGCCCAGCCACAGCGCGAGCAGCGCACACAGGATCGCGAGCGGCCTCATCGCGGGGCGGAGAGGGATGAGCTGCTGGCGGATGCTGTCTTTCATCGATGCTGTCTCTTTAGCCGTCTTGCGGTTGCCGGCCGCCGAACGGCCGGAGGTACTCGAATGGCGCGCTGCGTGCGTGCCGCTGACGCATTACGCCACGCCGGTATGGCCGAAGCCGCCCGCTCCCCGGGCGCTGTCGACGAAAGTATCCACGACCTCGAAGCTCGCGCGCACCACCGGAAGTATGACCAACTGCGCGATCCGGTCACCGGGCGCGATCACGAAGGCCTCGCGGCCACGGTTCCAGACGCTGATCATCAGCGGCCCCTGGTAATCGGCGTCGATCAGGCCGGTGCCGTTGCCCAGCACGATGCCGTGTTTGTGGCCCAGTCCCGAACGCGGCAGGACCACCGCGCACAGCCCCGGATCGCCGATGTGGATGGCCAGCCCCGACGGCACCAGCGCGGCATCGCCGGGCGCCAGATGCAGCGGCGCATCCAGCGCCGCGCGCAGGTCCAGCCCGGCGCTGGCCTCGGTGGCGTAGGCCGGCAGCGGCCATGCGTCGCCGAAACGGGCATCGAGCAGTTTGACTTGCAGGGTGTGGTTCATCGGTCGGTTCCGCGGACGCACTCGGAGGCCGCCCAGTATCGCGGCATGGCGCGTCATCGCCAAACCTGCGTCAGCGATCACATCCGCGGAAGACCGATAACCTGGCGTCGAAAACGCGACATCGCAACGTGGCCGATGCGCCTACAGCCAGCGGCGCACCCTGCCGCGATAGGCCACGTAAGCGTCGCCGAAGCCCGCGGCCAGTGCGCGTTCTTCCGGCAGGATCTGGAAACGGGTGATATACAGCGCGAAGAGCGGCGGAAGCATCATCGCAGGTCCGTTGGCCAGGAAGATCGCCCAGGCGACGAGCAACAGCAGTTGTCCGAGATACATCGGATTGCGGCTGTAACGGTGCAGTCCGTCGTCGACGAGATGGCGGGCGGCCTGCGGGCGCATCGGGTTGACCGTCGTTCCGACGCGACCGAAACGCAGCTTCGGCAGGAGATTGCAGACCAGTCCAACGATGCCGACCAACATCGCGATCGGCGTGCGCAGCGGCAGCGCAAACGTCAACCCGGGCAATCCATACGCGATCGCCCACATCGCCGCACCTGCCAACACCATCACGACCGGCGGCGGAATGGCCGTATCGAGTCGCGAGGCTCGAATGGACATGCGCGCAAACGCAGCGCGCTCAGACATCCGCGTCGGTGGGCCAGCCCTCGCCGGTGCCGCGATGGAGCACGGTGTCGGTGTCGAGCACGTCGCCTGCCGGTATCGAGGCCTGTTCAGCCAGCCGCGCGTAGATCGGCGTGAAGTCCGGGCGGGTGGCGTCCATCAGCTGTTCGTAGCTGTCGATGACGAAATAGGTCTTCTGGTAGCTGTCGATGCGGTAGCGGGTGCGCATGATCCGCTCCAGATCGAAACCGATGCGGTTCGGCGACGCGCTTTCCAGGCAATGGATGCTCTCGCCCTTCGAGCTGACGATGCCGGCGCCGTAGATGCGCAGGCCGTCGGCTTCGCGGATCAGGCCGAACTCGACCGTGTACCAGTACAGCCGGGTGAGATTGGCCAGCGCCTCCGGACCCAGCGCATGCGCCTTCACCCCGCCGCGACCGTAGGCGGCCATGTAGTCGGCGAACACCGGGTTCATCAGCAGCGGCACGTGCCCGAACAGGTCGTGGAACAGGTCGGGTTCGGCCAGATAGTCCAGCTGCTCGGGCTTGCGGATCCACCAGGTCACCGGGAAGCGGCGGTTGGCGAGATGCTCGAAGAACACCAGCTCCGGCAACAGGCCCTCGACGCCGACGATCTCCCAGCCGGTGGCGTCGCGCAGCATGCGGTTGAGATCGTCGAACTTCGGGATCTCGTGCGCCGACATGCCCATCTCGCGCTGGCTGCGCAGGAACTCGGTGCCGGCGCGGCCGACCAGCAGTTGCTGCTGGCGCTCGAACAGCGTCGCCCAGACCTCGTGATCGGTGCGGGTGTAGCTGCCCCACGGCTGCTCGACCACGCCCGTGGCATAGAGCGGCACGTAACCCTTGTCGGTCATCTGGTGTTCGACGCGCTGCGGG
This sequence comes from Thermomonas sp., assembly GCA_020692565.1. Lineage (GTDB taxonomy): Bacteria > Pseudomonadota > Gammaproteobacteria > Xanthomonadales > Xanthomonadaceae > Lysobacter_I. The sequence continues at coordinate 813 of JAIMKJ010000058.1, read as the reverse complement.
GTGACGTTCATGGCGGCTCCAATGGGGCGGGCAAGATCACCACTGTAGGCGCCTTTCGGCGCAACGGGATTGCTTGATTGCACGCATTACGGCCCTATCTGCAATAAAGTTGCGTCATATTCAGAATTGGAGCAATTCCATGCCCGCCTTGGACCTCGATCGCATCGACCTGCTGCTGCTGACCGAACTGCAGCGCGCCGGCCGCCAGACCAACGCCGAGCTGGCCGAACGCGTGCATCTGTCGCCCTCGGCCTGTCTGCGCCGGGTACAGCGGCTGGAACGCGAAGGCGCGATCGCCGGCTACCGCGTCGAGCTGGACCCCGAACGCCTGGGCCTGGGCCTGCAGGCCTTTGTCCGCGTGCAGTTGGCGCGGCACGACGCCGAGGCGGTGGCGGCGTTCGCCGGCTTCGTCAATGAATGGGATGAAGTCGTCGCCTGTCATGCGCTGACCGGGGACATGGATTATCTGGTGCACGTGGTGGTGCGCGATCTCGAGCACTTCTCGCGGTTTCTGCTGGACCGGTTGTTGAATCAGACAGGGGTGGCGGATGTGAATTCGAGTTTCGTGTTGCGGACGGTGAAGGCGTTCAGGGGTTTGCCGTTGGGGCGGTGATGGTTTTTGTGCTGCTCCCGACAATTGGATTGTCATCCCGAGCGTAGCGAGGGATCTGCTTTTCCGGGTTGTGGGCAGCGTAGCAATCCCATTGAAAGCAAACGCCACTGCAGAGCTTCCGCGCTGACGCGCGGGTTACTTTCTTTGTCGCAAAGAAAGTAAGGCGGATTCAATCGGTCGATGCAACAGTTTGTCTGTAT
>JAIMKJ010000015.1:64258-78097 GCA_020692565.1 Thermomonas sp. | reverse complement strand
GGCGACGGCGGCTTTCGATATGCGCTTCACGCCGATGCGACGCTCAGCCGTTCAGCACGAAACCCGCGACCACGCGTCGGCTTTCGCTGGCGAGCACATTGAACGTGCGCGCGGCGGCGGCGTTGGTCATGGTTTCCAGGCCGATGCCGCGCGACAGACAGGCCGCCAGCGTCGCGGCCGGTGGGAAGGTCTGGGCGGCGCCGCAGCCGAGCAGGATCACTTCCGGCTGCAGCGCGAACAGCGGCTCCAGGTCGGCGGGCGTCATCGTCTTCACGTCGCGGAGCGCCCAGCCTTCGACCAGCGTGTGCGGAGACAGCACGAAACTCGAGGTCAGCCTGCGGTCGTTGACCAGCGCCAGGGCGCCATCGGCGCCGCGGAGGAAAAATTCGTGCCCGGGGCGATCAAGATGGAGCTGCATGGACGCAATCGACGATCTTCGGATGAGAGCTGCAGCGTCATCGACGCCGGATCGCGGGTCTCAGCCCCGCGGCAGCACGATCTGGCGGTGATCCTGGCTGGGGCGATACAGGATGGCGACGTTGCCGATCCGCTGCACCAGGGCCGCGCCGCAGCGTTCCGCCAGACCGGCCACCATCGCGTCGCGGGCCTCGCGGTCCTCGGCCGACACCTTCACTTTGATCAGTTCGTGGTGCTCCAGGGCGCTGTCGATCTCGGCCACGACCGCATCGGTCAAGCCTTTGGCGCCGATCTGCAACATTGCCTTCAGGCCGTGGGCCTGGCCGCGGAGGAAGCGATTCTGGGCGTTGCTGAGCGTGATCGACATGCGGGGCAGGGGCTTGGAAAGCGGGCGGGGAGTGGCGCGCAGGGTATCATGGCCGCAACTTGCCCGATTCCCCGGCTTTCTCGCCTCGCGGTCCGGCTTGTGCCTCTTTCCTTCTTTCCGTTCCGTACCCTCCTCATGGCCACCCGCAGCAAGAGCAGCCAACGCTGGCTCAAAGAGCATTTCTCCGATCCCTACGTCAAAAAGGCGCAGGCGGAGGGGCTGCGGTCGCGGGCGGCGTACAAGCTGGAAGAGCTGGTCGAGCGCGACCGGCTGCTCAAGCCCGGCATGGTGGTGGTGGATCTCGGTGCCGCCCCGGGGGGCTGGTCGCAGTGGGTCCGTCAATCGATGGGCGACAGCGGCCGGGTGGTGGCCCTGGATATCCTCGACATGCCGTCGCTGGCCGGGGTGGAGTTCATCCAGGGCGATTTTCGCGAAGAGGACGTGCTTGCCCAGCTCGAGGCCATGCTGAACGGGCAGGCCGTGGACCTTGTGCTCTCCGACATGGCCCCCAATATGAGCGGTGTCGATGCTGTGGACCTGCCCAGGGCCATGTATCTGGCGGAGCTGGCGATGGAATTCGCCGACCGTCATCTGCGACCCGGCGGTGCCTTCCTGATCAAGTTGTTCCAGGGAGTGGGATTCGACGATTACGTCCGGGCCTTGCGCAAGCGTTATGCCCGTGTCGTGATCCGCAAACCGGCGGCCTCGCGCAAGCGGTCGACGGAAGTGTATGCCCTCGCCCAGGGCAGGCTTCCTGCTTCGGCAGGATAAACGCAGCGATACGGGTAGAGTGTTTCCAAACCAGTGCCCTTCCCGGGCGATAGCGAAGGATGAAGAACTTGGCCAAGAATCTCATGCTGTGGGTGATCGTCGCCATCGTCTTGATGGTGGTGTTCCAGAGCTTCACCCCACCGGGGATGGGCACGGCCAGCAAGGCCCTGACCTACGACCAGTTCGTGCAACAGGTACAGAGCGACAAAGTGAAGAAGGTCGTCATCAGCGCCGACAAGATGACCATCGAGGGCGAGAACAAGGACAATTCCAAGTTCCATACATTCAGCCCCGGCGATGATGAGCTTGTGGGCGACCTCATCAACCACAATGTCGAAATCGAACAGACCCCGCCTTCGACGGGCCGTGGTCTCTTCCTGAGCCTGTTGTTCAACCTGCTGCCGATCGCATTGCTCATCGGTGTCTGGCTGTACTTCATGCGCCAGATGCAGCAGGGCGGCAGCAAGGGCGCGATGTCCTTCGGTCGCTCGCGCGCCAAGCTGCTCAATGAAGACCAGACCAAGGCCACCTTCGCCGACGTCGCCGGCTGCGACGAAGCGAAGGAAGAAGTGGCCGAGCTGGTCGAATTCCTGCGCGACCCCGGCAAGTTCCAGAAACTCGGCGGCAAGATTCCGCGCGGCGTGCTGATGGTCGGCCCGCCGGGCACCGGCAAGACTCTGCTCGCCAAGGCCATCGCCGGCGAAGCGCGGGTGCCGTTCTTCAGCATTTCGGGCTCGGACTTCGTCGAAATGTTCGTCGGCGTCGGCGCCAGCCGCGTCCGCGACATGTTCGAACAGGCCAAGAAGCATGCGCCCTGCATCATCTTCATCGACGAAATCGACGCGGTCGGCCGTCATCGTGGCGCCGGGTTGGGCGGTGGTCACGACGAACGCGAGCAGACCCTCAACCAGCTGCTGGTCGAGATGGACGGTTTCGAGGGCGGCGAGGGCGTGATCGTGGTCGCTGCGACCAACCGTCCCGACGTGCTGGATCCCGCGCTGCTGCGTCCGGGCCGTTTCGATCGCCAGGTCGTGGTGGGTCTGCCTGACGTGCGTGGCCGCGAGCAGATCCTGCGCGTGCACATGCGCAAGGTGCCGCTGGCCGACGACGTCGTGCCGATGGTGATCGCGCGCGGCACCCCGGGTTTCTCGGGCGCCGATCTCGCCAATCTTGTCAACGAGGCCGCGCTGTTCGCCGCGCGCGAGAACGGCAAGGAAGTGCGTATGGACCACTTCGACAAGGCCCGCGACAAGATCATGATGGGCACCGAGAACCGCTCGATGGCGATGAGCGATTCGGAGAAGACGCTGACCGCGTATCACGAAGCCGGCCACGCCATCGTCGGTCGCCTGGTGCCTGAACACGATCCGGTCTACAAGGTCACGATCATTCCCCGAGGAAGAGCCTTGGGCGTGACGATGTACCTGCCGGAAGGCGACAAGTACAGCTACAACCGGACTGCGATCGAGTCGATGCTGTGCTCGCTCTACGGCGGCCGCGTCGCCGAGGAACTGATCTTCGGCAACGACAAGGTCACCACCGGCGCGTCCAACGACATCGAGCGCGCGACCAAGATGGCGCGCAACATGGCGACCAAGTGGGGCTTGTCCGATGAGCTGGGTCCGATCGCTTACGCCGAAGACGAAGGCGAGGTGTTCCTCGGCCGCAGCGTGTCGCAGACCAAGAGCGTCTCCGACGACACCGCGCGGAAGATCGACGAAGTGGTGCGCAGCATTCTCGACAAGGCCTATGGCCGCACCACGCAGATCCTCACCGACAACATCGACAAGCTGCATACGATGGCGAAGCTGCTGCTGGAATACGAAACCATCGATGTGCCGCAGATCGATGCGGTGATGGAAGGCCGCGAGCCGCCGCCGCCGATGGGCTGGGGCCGCAACAATCCCAAGGACGATGCGCGTCCGCCGGCGGCGCCGATGATCGGCGGGCCTGCGGCGCAGACCTGATGCCGGGATAGTCCTGTCGCAAGGCGATCGCCCCGTGCGGCGCTTGCCTCGCACACCGGAAAAGGCCAGAGTTTCTCTGGCCTTTTTCCTGTCCGCACACTTCACGGAACCGCCCGATGTTCGATCTCTCGCCGCAACTCGACTGCGCCGGTCGCGCGCTGATCCTCGATCGCCCGCGGGTGATGGGCATCGTCAATGTCACGCCCGATTCGTTTTCGGATGGCGGCGATTACGACAGCGTCGACGCCGCAGTGGCGCACGCGCTGCGGCTGGCGGAGGAGGGGGCGGACATTCTCGATATCGGCGGCGAATCCACCCGTCCAGGCGCCGATGAGGTGTCGCTGGAGGAGGAACTGCGCCGGGTGATCCCGGTGATCGAACGTCTCGCGAAGGAAACCGCGCTGCCGATCAGCGTCGATACCTCGAAGCCCGAGGTGATGCGTGCGGCGGTCGCCGCGGGCGCGGGCATGATCAACGATGTCTGCGCGCTGCGTCGCGAGGGCGCGCTGGATGCGGCCGCTGCGCTCGGCGTGCCGGTGGTGCTGATGCACATGCAGGGCGAACCGCGATCGATGCAGGCGGCGCCCGACTACGACGATGTGGTCGCCGACGTGCATCGTTTCCTGGCCGAACGGATCTTTTCGGCGGAAATGGCCGGCGTCTCCAAGAAGAGGATCGTCGTCGATCCCGGCTTCGGCTTCGGCAAGACCACTGCGCACAATCTCGCGTTGCTCGCGCGGCTCGATCGTTTCGTCGATCTTGGCGTCCCGGTGCTGGCCGGGTTGTCGCGCAAGCGGACTATCGGCGATCTGACCGGTCGAAGCGACCCGCGCGATCGCATGCACGGCTCGGTCGCCGCGCACGTCATCGCCGCGCAGCGCGGCGCGAAACTGCTGCGCGTGCACGATGTCGCTGCGACGGTCGATGCACTGAAGGTCTGGCAGGCGGTGAGCGAAGTGCCTGTCCCGCGCGACTCGCGCGCCAGCGGATCGTCCGCAGCGGCGATCCGCTGGCCGGACGACGACTGATCCGCGTGTCCTGCGTGGAGTGGATCGGCCTGCCTGGGCTGCGACCCCGCCGGACGCTACGCTGCGGCATCGCCCGCCAGACCCGTCGGGGTATGCTGCGCGCCATCCGAAACGATCCTGGAATTGCGTCCCGTGACCGCTGGCCAGCCGCTCCTCATCACCTTCGGCCTCTACCTGGTCGCGATGATCCTGATCGGGTTGTGGGCCTGGCGTTCGACCCGGAGTTTCGACGACTACATCCTGGGCGGACGTTCGTTGGGCAGCCTGGTCACCGCGCTCTCGGCGGGCGCGTCGGACATGAGCGGATGGCTGCTGATGGGGCTGCCCGGCGCGCTCTATCTGGGCGGCGTATCGGAGGCCTGGATCGCGATCGGCCTGATCATCGGCGCATGGTGCAACTGGAAATTCGTGGCCGGTCCGCTGCGCATCTACACCGAGCGCACCCGCAACGCACTGACGTTGCCGGACTATTTCACCCATCGATTCGAGGACCGCAGCAAGGTACTGCGGGTATTTTCGGCAGTGGTCATCCTGGTGTTCTTCGCGGTGTACTGCGCCAGCGGCATCGTCGCTGGCGCGCGCCTGTTCGAAAGCGTATTCGGCGTGCCGTATGCGCAGGCGATCTGGTGGGGCGCGGCGGCGACCATTCTCTACACGCTGATCGGCGGCTTCCTCGCAGTGAGTTGGACCGATACCGTGCAGGCCTCGCTGATGATCTTCGCGCTGGTGCTGACTCCGATCATGGTGGTGCTGGGCAGCGGCGGCGTCGATGCCAGTCTTGCCCTGGTCGAACAGATCGATCCGGCGAAGCTCGACTGGTTCAAGGGCGGCACGCTCGGTATCGCCGGTATCGTGTCCCTGCTGGCCTGGGGATTGGGGTATTTCGGGCAGCCGCACATCCTGGCGCGCTTCATGGCCGCCGATTCGCTGACCATCATTCCCAAGGCGCGCCGGATCGGCATGACCTGGATGGTGCTGTGCCTGTTCGGTGCGATGGCGGTGGGCTTCTTCGGCAATGCCTATTTCGCGACGCATCCGGACCAGATCGGCGCGGTCGCCGAGAATTCCGAACGCGTTTTCATTCAACTCGCGACCGTAATGTTCAATCCGTGGGTCGCAGGCGTGCTGCTGTCGGCGATTCTCGCCGCGGTCATGAGCACGCTGTCGTGCCAGCTGCTGGTGTGTTCCAGCGCGCTCACCGAGGATGTCTACAAGGGCTTCGTGCGCCCGGACGCGACCCAGCGCGAACTGGTGTGGTTCGGCCGCACGATGGTGCTGATGGTGGCGCTGCTGGCGATCTGGATCGCGCGCGATCCGTCGAGCAAGGTGCTGGGGCTGGTGTCGTACGCATGGGCAGGTTTCGGCGCCGCGTTCGGCCCGGTGGTGCTGTTCTCGCTGTTCTGGGGGCGGATGACCCGCAATGGTGCGTTCGCCGGCATGCTGGCCGGCGCCGTGACCGTGATCCTCTGGAAGGAAATCGCGGTGGCTCAGCACGGCAGCCCACTCTACGAAATGGTGCCGGGCGTGATCGCCGCATGCGTCGCGATCCTGCTGGTGAGCCGCATCGGCAAGGCGCCGTCCGACGAAGTGCAGTTCCGTCACAAGGGCGTGATGGAGACGCTGAAGGTGCATGGATATTGAATTTGGCATGAGGGGCTTCAGCCCTGATCATTGTGGTCGCGATCGTCGATCATCGAAGCAGCGATCATCGGGGCTGAAGCCTTTCCTGTGAGCTACGAAACGTTGGGATTCATGAACACCGACACCCGCCCGCTCGCCATCGCCCTGATGGGCCCGACCGCTTCGGGCAAGACCGCGCTTGCGCTGGATTGGGCGCAGCGTTTCGGTGGCGAAATCGTCAGCGTCGATTCGGCGCTGGTGTATCGCGGACTCGATATCGGCGCGGCGAAGCCCACCGCCGATGAGCTCGCAGCGGTGCCGCATCATCTGATCGATGTGCGCGACCCGTGGCAGCGCTATTCGGCGGCGGACTTCGCCAACGATGCGCGCGCTGCGGTCGAAGACATCGTCGCGCGAGGTCGGCTGCCGATCCTCGCCGGCGGTACCGGCCTGTATTTCCGCGCACTGTTGCACGGGCTCTCGCCGATGCCCGAGGCCGATCCGGCGATGCGTGCGCAGCTCGAAGCGGAAGCCGGCGAACGCGGCTGGGCAGCGATGCACGTCGAACTCGCGCAGGTCGATCCCATCGCCGCCGCGCGCATCCACGCCACCGATCCGCAGCGGATCCAGCGTGCGCTGGAGGTGTATCGGCTCAGCGGCCGGGCGATCAGCGACTGGCAGCGCGAGTCCGCTGCGGCGTCGCAGCGGTTTCCGTGCCGCGTGCTGAAGCTTGCGGTGGCGCCGCAGGATCGCGCCGTGCTGCATGCGCGCATCGAGCGCCGCTTCGACGCGATGCTCGATGCGGGTTTCCTGGATGAAGTCCACGCGCTGCGTGCGATGCCGGCACTGCGCACGCATCCTGCGCCGCTGGATCTTCCGGCATTGCGCGCGGTCGGCTATCGCCAGGCCTGGGAGCATCTCGACGGTGCGCTTTCCGCGATCGCATTCCGCGACCGCGCGATCTTCGCCACGCGCCAGCTCGCGAAGCGTCAGTTCACCTGGCTGCGCGGTGCGCTGGACCTGCGCTGGTTCGATCCCGCCATCGATGGCGTGCGGTTGGAGGCGGCACTGCGCGGATTCCTGGCAGCCTGAACGGCCTGCCGCTGCGACGCCTATCGCGATGCGGGCATCTGCGACCTTCGGCCGGCTTCCGGTTCACGCGCAGTTGTGTAACCATCCGGGTGTCCGGCAGGGGGCGCGGGTCGCGATGCGACCGGGCCGTCGGCGAACGCTCCATCCATGCACGCCATCATGCAATCGTCACGATCATGTTGCATCCAATAACAAGACCCAAAGTGGGGAACACCATGTCGAAGGGGCAGTCTTTGCAGGATCCTTTCCTGAACGCTTTGCGCCGTGAGCGCGTTCCGGTTTCGATCTATCTCGTCAACGGCATCAAATTGCAGGGCACGATCGAATCGTTCGACCAGTTCGTCGTTCTGCTGCGCAACACCGTCAGCCAGATGGTCTACAAGCACGCGATTTCCACCGTGGTGCCGGCGCGCAACGTGCGCGTGGGTCCGGGCGGCGGCTATGTGCATTCGGCGGAAACCGACGACGACACCAGCGGCGTCCTCGCGGCCACGGCCGACTGATCGCAGGGCCGCACGGCCGGCGGCGCTGCTGCGCGCTGCCGGCGAAGGCATGAAATCTGTCTGAAGAGGCGATCGCCTCGAGGGGCGAGACTTGCTTTCGTCATCCGGACGCGCGCGCCGGCTGCGCGCGCGGCATACTGCGCATCTGTTTTTCCTGACGGATATCCCCCGGCTTGTTCGAACGATCCCGCAAGGGCGAAATCGCGCTCCTGATCCAGACCCATGCCGGCGGCCCGCCGGAACCCGATGTGCTGGAAGAATTCGCCGATCTCGCCCGTTCCGCGGGCGCCACGGTCGCAGCGTTGCTGCATGCCCGTATCGACCGCCCCAACGCCGCGATTCTCATCGGCAGCGGCAAGTTGGAAGAGGTCAAGGCCGCGGCCGACGCCACCGGCGCGGATCTGGTGCTGGTCAATCACACCCTCAGCCCGGTGCAGGAGCGCAATCTCGAAAAAGCGCTCGGCCGTCGCGTGGTGGACCGCACCGGTCTGATTCTGGACATCTTCGCCCAGCGCGCGCGCAGCCATGAAGGCAAGCTCCAGGTCGAACTGGCCCAGCTCCGGCACATGGCTACGCGTCTGGTGCGCGGCTGGAGCCATCTGGAACGCCAGCGCGGCGGCGCCATCGGCCTGCGCGGGCCCGGCGAAACCCAGCTCGAAACCGACCGCCGCCTGCTGCAGAAGCGGGTGGAACAGTTGCAGAAGCGGCTCGAGAAAGTCGAGGTGCAACACACCCAGATGCGTCGCGCGCGCGTGCGAAGCGAGCTGCCGCGGGTGGCGCTGGTCGGCTACACCAATGCCGGCAAATCCACGCTGTTCAATACGCTTACCGGCGCCGATGCGTATGCCGACGATCGCCTGTTCGCAACGCTCGACCCGACCGTGCGCCGGATCGCGCTGCCCGGCGGCGCCGCGATGCTGGCCGATACCGTCGGTTTCGTCCGCGATCTGCCGCACGATCTGGTCGCGGCGTTCCGCTCCACATTGTCCGAGGCCCGCGAAGCCGATCTGCTGCTGCACGTGATCGACGCCGCCGACCCGCTGCGCGACGAGCGCATCGCCCAGGTCGATGCGGTGCTGGCCGAAATCGGCGCGGGCGAAATCCCGCAATTGCTGGTCTACAACAAGATCGACCGGGGCGAAGGCGCGGTGCCGCGCCACGATCCGGCTGTGCGGCCGACCGACGCGGACGCGGACACGCCGGTCGCCGATCACGGTCTGGACGAGATCGTCCGCGAACGGGTCTGGCTGTCGGCGCGCGACGGGGTGGGGCTGGATCTGCTGCGTGCGGCGCTGGTCGCGCGACTGGGCCTGCGCCGCATCGCCGGCGCGATCCGCCTTCCGGCACGCGCCGGACGCCTGCGCGCACGGCTGTATGCGCTGGAAGCGGTGCGCGCCGAAACGCACGAAGACGATGGCGGCTGGACGATCGAGGTCGATCTGGCCCTCAGCGACGCCGAAAAACTGGCCGCCGGTCCTGGCGGAGACGCCTTCGAGGCGCTGTTGCCGCAGGGCGACGACGAACTTCCCTTGTAATATGCACCCCCCGCCCGCATTCCTGCGGAGCGCATTCGCTTTGGAGCAGGCATGGCCTGGAATACTCCCGGTAACAACAACAACGACTCTTCTTCCGGCGGGGGCGGTAACCGTTCTCCGTGGAAACCCCGCCAGAACGGCCGTGGCGGCGGAGGCATCGACGATGTCGTCGCGCGCCTGCGCGGCTTTTTCGAGGGCGGCGGAGGCGCTGGCGGCAACCCGCTTCGTTGGGTCGCGGCCCTGGTCGCGGCCTGGCTGATCTTCAGTTCCTTCGTGCTGGTCACCGAGCAGCAGCGCGGCGTGGTGCTGCGCTTCGGCGCGTTCACGCGGACTATGGCCCCCGGCCCCGGCTTCAAGCTGCCCTGGCCGATCGAAAGCGTCTACAAGGTCAACGCCACCGAGATCAAGAACTTCAGCGACAGCGTGCCGGTGCTGACCAGCGACGAAAACATCGTCCAGGTCGAAATCAACGTGCAGTACCGCACCAGCGACGCCAGACTGTCGCTGTTCGGCACCCGCGACGCCGAGGAAATGCTCAAGCAGGCCGCGCTCAGTTCCGTGCGCGAGCAGGTCGGACGTTCCACCCTCGACACCGTGCTGGGCGCGCGCGACGCGCTGGCCGTGGCCGCGCGTACCCGCCTGCAGAAATCGCTGGAGGCATACAACACCGGTCTCGCCGTCACCGAGCTCAACCTGCCCAATGCGCGTCCGCCGGAAGAAGTGAAACCCGCTTTCGACGATGTCAACAGCGCCCAGCAGGACAAGGATCGCCTGATCAGCGAGGCGCTCGCCTACGCCGCCAAGATCGTGCCGGAAGCCCGAGGCGAAGCCGCGCGTACCCGCACGGTGGCCGAAGGCTACAAGACCGCTTCCATCGCCCGCGCCACCGGTGACGCCACCCGCTTCACCCTGCTGCTGCAGGAATACCGCGGCGCGCCGGAAGTCACCCGCAAGCGCCTGTGGCTGGAAACCGTGCAGAAGGTGCTGGCCGACAACCGCAAGATCGTCGGCGGCGACAGCCGCCAGCTGCTGTACCTGCCGGTCGCGCCGGGCCGCGGTGCGATACCGGCCGGCGCCCAGGCGCCGCCGCCGGAGCTGATCGCGCCGACCGTCACCGCCACTCCCGAAGAACCCACGACCGCCCGCAAGGCCCGCAGCGCGGGTCGCAATGGAGGCAGCCGATGAGAATGTCCATTCTGGTTCCACTGATCGTCGCCGTGCTGTTCACGCTGCTCGGCTCGGTCTTCATCGTCCGCGAAGGCCATACCGCCATCGTGCTCAACCTCGGCAGGGTCGTGCGCAACGACCTCGGCCCCGGCCTGCACTTCAAGGTGCCGCTGGTCGAAAGCGCGCGGATTTTCGACGGACGCCTCCAGGTGCTGCCCGCACAGCCCGAGCGCTATCTCACCTCCGAACGCAAGGACGTGAGCGTCGATTTCTTCGCCGTCGGCCAGATCCTCGATACGCGCGCCTTCTATCGCGCCACCGCCGGCGACGAAGGCATCGCTGTCGCCCGTCTGGAGCCGATCATCAAGGATGCGCTGCGCAACGAGATCAATGCGCGCACGCTGTCCGAAGTGGTCTCCGGCGAACGCAGCAAGGTCGCCAGCGCGCAGTTGATCGCCATCAACAAAGCCGCTTCCACGCTCGGCATCCGCATCGTCGACCTGCGCATCAAGCAGATCGATCTGCCGACCGACAGCCAGGTCATCCGCGACGTGTATCGCCGCATGAGCGCGCAGCGCCAGCAGGTCGCCAGCAAACTGCGCGCCGAAGGCGAAGAGCAGGCCAACGAGATCAGCTCCAAGGCCGACCGCGACCGCAACGTGATCCTTGCCGAAGCCGAACGCGACGCACAGAAACTGCGAGGCGAGGGCGACGGCGAGGCCGCGCGCATCTACGGCAGCGCCGCGAACGCCGACCCCGGCTTCTATGCCTTCCAGCGCAGCCTCGAAGCGTACAGAGGCTCGTTCTCCGACGGCGACGCGGTGATCGTGCTGGACAAGGATGATCCGTTCCTGCAGTACATGCGCAGCGATCGTTAAGCGCACTGCCGCATGACCGACCTCTGGGCCGCACTCGCCCTCGTCGCGGTACTCGAAGGGCTTGCGCTGTTCGCCTTCCCCAATGTGTGGAGGCGGGCGGCCGAGCAACTGCTGGCGATGCCTCCCCAGCAGTTGCGGCTCATCGGTGGCGCGATCCTGATCGGTGGGCTGGTGGCCCTCTATTTCGTCAGGCACTGACGCCCGGATAGCCCGAGTCTTCAGCGCAGTCTGCGGCCGTACCGCCCCGTCCGGTTTGCTGCGCCGCAAAACAAATCGGTCGAAAGGGTGGCCCCGCCCCTCCGAAACCCGGATAATGCACAAAAGCCGGAAGGGGCATCTGCCCCGCCGGCTTTTTCCGTGTCGGCCCTGCGGTTCGTAGGAGCGGTTGACCAGCCATTCGGCTGTTGAAAACCAGCCGCGATCACAGCCGTCGGCGACCGGATTCGCGGCTAAAGCCGCTCCTACAACGGGTTTCGGAGTACGAAATGGGTCAGTCAGTCGTAGTGTTGGGCGCCCAGTGGGGCGATGAAGGCAAGGGCAAGATCGTCGATCTGCTGACGCAGGATATCGGCGCCGTCGTCCGCTTCCAGGGCGGCCACAACGCCGGCCACACGCTGGTGATCGGCGGCAAGAAGACCGTGCTCCACCTGATTCCCTCCGGCGTCCTGCGTCCCGATGCGCTGTGCCTGATCGGCAACGGCGTGGTGCTGCACCCAGGCGCGCTGCAGAAGGAGATCGGCGAACTCGAAGCCAACGGCGTCGAAGTGCGCAGCCGCCTGAAGATCAGCCCGGCCACGCCGATCATCATGCCGTACCACATCGCGCTGGATCAGGCCCGCGAAAAGGCCGCCGGCAAGAGCGCCATCGGTACCACCGGTCGCGGCATCGGCCCGGCTTACGAAGACAAGGTCGCGCGTCGCGGCATCCGCGTCGCCGACCTCAGCTACCCGAAGGAACTTGCGGAAAAACTGCGCAGTACCCTCGATTACCACAACTTCGTGCTCAAGAATTACCTGAAGGTCGAGGAAGTCGACTTCCAGAAAACCCTCGACGAAGCGCTCGCGTTCGGCGAATACATCGAACCGATGAAGTCCGACGTCGCCGGCATCCTCCACGAACTGCGCAAGCAGGGCAAACGCGTGCTGTACGAAGGCGCGCAGGGCTCGCTGCTCGATATCGACCACGGCACCTACCCGTACGTCACTTCCAGCAATACCACCGTCGGCGGCGCGCTCGCCGGTACCGGCGTTGGCGCGGACGCCATCGACTACGTGCTGGGCATCGCCAAGGCCTACGCCACGCGCGTCGGCGGCGGCCCGTTCCCGACCGAACTCGACGACGACGTAGGGCAGGGCATCCGCGACCGCGGCCAGGAATACGGCGCCACCACCGGCCGGCCGCGCCGCTGCGGTTGGATGGACATCGTCGCGCTCAAGCGCGCCGTCGCCATCAACGGCATCAGCGGCCTGTGCATCACCAAGCTCGACATCCTCGACGGCATGGAAAAGCTGAAGATGTGCGTCGCCTACGAATACCGCGGCAAGCGCACCGAATACGCGCCGCTGGACGCCGACGGCTGGGACGAGTGCACGCCCGTGTACCTCGAATTCCCGGGCTGGAGCGAATCCACCGCCGGCATCACCGAATGGGACAAACTCCCCGCCGCCGCCCGCGCCTATCTGCGCTCGCTGGAAGAACTCGCCGGCTGTCCGCTGGCCATCGTCTCCACCGGCCCGGACCGCGACGCCAACATCGTCCTGCGCGACCCGTTCGCCTGATCGCATCGGCGTTGCCCGTATCACGTTTCCAAGCGAAGGCCCGGTCATCCCGGGCCTTCGCGCTTGCGGCGATCGCCATCCCATCACCCGCCGGACACGAACGTAAGAGGCGCTTCAGCCTCGATATTTCTTGCCCTGCCGCGGTGGGGCAATACCCGCGATCGGCGCGAACCATTTCCGTCGGCGCGCTCATGTCGCCGGCTTCAACGTCCGCGTGACCAGTCCCTTGATCGTCAGCCCCTGACCCAGGATCGAGAACACCACTACAGCGTAGGTCAGCGCCAGCAACAGCTCGCGCTGCGGCCCATGCGGCAGCGACAACACCAGCGCCACGGAATGCCTCCGCGCAATCCACCCCAGGTAAGCACCTTCCATGCGCCGCTGGGCAATTTGAATGCATGGCGCATCAGTGCCACCGGCAAGCCTACCGCCATCAGGCGCGCGAACAGCGCGATCACGATCACGCCGAGCGACGCCACCAGAATCTGCCCGTTGAACGCCACCATCACGATCTCCAGCCCCAGCAGCACGAACAACACCGCGTTGAAGATTTCGTCCAGCAATTCCCAGAACAGATCGACGTGATGTCGCGTCGCATCCGACATCGCATACGCGCGCCCGTGATTGCCCAGGATCAACCCGGCCACCACCATCGCCAGCGGTCCCGAGACGTGCAGCCGGCCCGCCAATGCGTAACCGCCCAGTACGCCAGCCAG
>JAIMKJ010000015.1:57410-64156 GCA_020692565.1 Thermomonas sp. | reverse complement strand
CAGCAGCAACATCGCGCCCTCGCCGAAACCCGGAACCTCGCCCTGCGTCGCCACCGCAAGCAGCAGCGAGAACAGCACCACGCCCACGCCGTCGTTGAACAGCGACTCTCCGGAGACCACCAGGTTCACGTTCTTCGGCGCGCCCGCGGATTTCAGGATGCCGATCACTGCGATCGGATCGGTCGGCGAAATCAGCGCACCGAAGACCAGGCAATACGCCAGCGGCAGCGACAGCCCCACCAGCGGCAACAGCCACCAGGTCAGCACGCCCACGATCACCGTCGACACCGCAGTCCCGACCACCGCCAGCGTGCCCACCTGCCACCGGTAATCCCGCAACTGGCTGAGGTCGATATGCAGCGCCCCCGCGAACAGCAACACCGACAGCATTCCCTGCATCAACAGTTCGGAGAAATCGATCGACTGCAGCAAGGTCTCTTCGTAAGCGTACAGCGCCCCGAACCCCAGCTTGTCCAGCACGATCAACCCCAGCGACAGCAGTAACGCCACCACCATCACTCCGATCGTCGTGGGCAACCCTACGAATCGGTGATTCACGTATGCCAATACCGCC
Organism: Thermomonas sp.; assembly: GCA_020692565.1. Lineage (GTDB taxonomy): Bacteria > Pseudomonadota > Gammaproteobacteria > Xanthomonadales > Xanthomonadaceae > Lysobacter_I. Next base: position 63,582 of record JAIMKJ010000015.1, on the reverse strand, counting down.
GTCAGCACCAGGCAGACCACTGCAACCTCGAACATCGCTCCCCTCCGCTGCCCCCTGAGGGCCCCATGCCCGATTCTAACCGCCGGCCCGCATGCGCTTCTCTCCCTTTCTCCCCGCCAACCGGGGGAGATGGTGGCGCGCAGCGACGGATGAGAGGCGAACGACGCGGCAGCCGCGTAACGCGGTGGTGGCATCGCGACAGCCGGGAGGTGTCGCAGTCATTGGCATGCACGTCATCATCGATGATCTTCCAGGCTGGATGTTTCGATGCTGAGGTGCGGGTTCGTCGCGACACGCATCGCAATCATCGGGGATAAGCGCGGCGGCCTTGGTGCTTCTGACGATATCCGTCGTATGGCGGCGTGCGGAGAATCAGAAAATCCCTACTGGATGTGGTGCGGTCCACCGATATCGGCGCATGCATCGTTCCGCGATGCTGCACGTAGCGCGGGAATTCGCCCGTGAACGACGGGAGGTGTGGGATGAAGGTGGAGTACTTGTCGGAGGTTCGCTTGTCGCTGGTGTTCGCCGCCGAGGATCTGGTGGTGGTGGATGCGGCGCTCGATGCGCTGGAATCGCGGTTGAACATGTTGATTTCGCTGCGACCCGATATCCAGCGCGGGTTGGCCGGAATGGGCCAGATATCCGAGGCGTTCTGTCGGCGGACATTGACGGCAATGGCCGCGCAGCCGCAGAGTGCGGCAGTGGACTTCGATCTTGCTGCTGCGCAGGCCGATCTCGCCGCGGCGGATGCGCTGCATCCGCGCCTGGTGCGTTTGCGCCGACTGGCCGAGCGCGCCGAGGATACGGAGCTGGCGCTGGGCTCCGATGTGATGGTGGCCGCGTTGCAGGGGAATGCGGTATTGGAAGCCACCGGGTGCATTCCGGCGGCGGTGGAACTGCGCAGGTGTGGGTAAGCGTCTGTCGTCCGCGATATCCGCAGGACATTGCGCGCCGCGCGATCGTCAGCGGAAATGATCGTCCACGATCTTATCGAACGCATCCAGCTCACGGCGCGCCTCAGTCATTTCCACAAGATCGTTGATCACCTCGGCGCGGAGCTTCGGGTCGTTGAGGTCGCGCACGGTTCCGCGCACGATGTCGGCGGTGCGCGCCATCTTCCAGATGTCCGCATCCATCAGCTTTTCGAGCTGTTCCGGGCGCTTGATGCGGCCGTGGATCATCGCGATGCCGGGCGGCGTGGCGTCGTCGATGGCGCGCGAAATCTCGGATTCCAGCGATTTGAGCTGCGCTTTCAGCAGCGCGTTGTACTCGCGCAGGGTATGTTCCGCCAGCGTATCGGCGACGGTGTCGCCCTGTAGGGTCTGGCTGTGCAGTTTCAGCAGCGATAGCAGATCCTTGTTCTGGTAGGCGGCGTTGAGGCCCTGCATCGCTTCGGTCTTGCGCAGCTTTTCGTCGGCGTCGGATTCGCGGTCGGGATGGATGCTGCAGGCGAGTTTGCGATAGAGCGGGCGCAGCAGATCGGGCCCGGGCGGCGCGGCGGCGGACTCGTCGGACATGGGGGGCATCTTTGCGCGCTGTTTGGCGTCCTTCTTCGCGGAACGTTTTTCGGCGCGTTTGCGGCGTGCGGCATCTTCTCTGCGTTGTTCGGCTTCCATCGCATCAAAAAGCCGGGCTTTGGCGCGCTCCACGAAGGCTTCGTGCGATTCGTCCGCGTGCCGCTGGATGCTGCCTTCGCCGAACGTCTGCCGGAACAGTGCGATGATCTCGGCCTCTTCCTCTGCCTGCTCTTCCTGCGCGATTTCGACCATCGGTGCGTCGCTGTGACGGTCGTGGATATCGATCATGGTGTCGTCGGCACCGTGCGCCATGACGTTGTCGATCAGATCGAGCAGGCACTCGGTCAGCGCGTCGCGACGCCGCGCCGTCATGCGCAGACCTTTCGGTGGCGATGTCAGCAGCGCGTCGAGCTGTACGACCAGCGTTTTCTGCGCATCCGCGAGCGCCTGCAGCATCGGTTCCACTTCCGCGCGGTACTTCTGCAGGATCACGTCCGGTTGTTGCTGCCATGCGCCGAGCAATGCCTGAGCGTCTTCGATCCGCCCGGTCAGACGATCGAATTCGCGTTGCAGCGGTGAACGCTTCGCCGCCGCAGCGGTGGCTGCCAGCGATTGCTTCCCCGAAGCCGGAGGCGGGGCAGAGCCGAATGGGTCGAACGGTGTGTCGTCTTGCATGAAGGGCTTGAAGGATATTTGGTGGTGGCCGCCATGCCGGCGGCTCTCGATGTTCGGATGGATGCCGGCCGAATGGTGTCAGCCGATGACGGCGGCGCACAAGTCCGGGCCGTCGCGCATCAGCGCTGGTATGCCGCCCGAGGTTCGTTGACGTTGCCTTCCGCATTCAGCACCAGGCGTTCGCGCAGCCATTCGGCGAATCCGGATTCGGACAGGCTGCCTTCGGCGAGACGCAACATCGCGATGTATTTCTCTTCTTCCGAGGCGACGAGTTCTGCATCGTTGAGCGCAAGGAAAACGCGGTAGCAGACATGCGCAGTCCGTTTATTGCCATCGACAAAGGGGTGATTCCGTGCCAGACCGTACGCCAGACTTGCGCATAGCGCGGCGATATCCGGCGGCGGGTCGCCGTAGGCGAACAATTGTTCAGGGCGTGCGAGTGCGGAGTCGAGCAGGGCTTCGTCGCGCACACCGATGCCGCCGCCGTGTTCGGCGAGCTGACGATCATGGATGGCGAGGGCCAGTCGTCGGTTGATCCAGACGATCATGTGGTCTCCTACTGCGCCAGCTTGTGCAGCACTTGCCGGTCTTCGCGCATGACGCGCTCGGCCACTTCCATCTGCGCGGCGAGTTCCGGGTCGTAGGTGGTCAGCACGATGCCGCCCGGGGTTTCCAGCGCATACAGTTCGTCGCCTTTTTCCAGACGCATCCGGGTCAGCAGTTCCTTTGGCAGGATCACACCGGCGGAATTGCCTACGGTTGTAATTTTCAGTTTCATGGCGATCACGAGGAAGGTAGTGGTAACGCATGTTATACCGTCGATTCCGTCTGGACGGCAAGCCTTGAACGCCGAAACCCCGCCGGGGCGGGGTTTCGGGGGCGTCGCGTGGACAAGCGCGGTTATTGCTTCAGCAGCGCCGGGTTGTCCCAGCCCGGGCGTGGCGCGAAGCGATCGCCGTGTTTCGCTTGCAACACCTTGAGTTTTGCCAGCAGCACTTCCGCGCCGCTGTCGCGGATGTACTGGATCGGGCCACCGCGGAACGGCGCGAAGCCGGTGCCGAAGATCACGCCGGCATCCAGCAGTTCGGCATCGGCGACCACGCCTTCGTGCAGGGCAGCGACGGCTTCGTTGAGGAAAGGCAGGATCAGGCGGTCTTCCAGATCGTCCGGGGCCTTGTAGTCGGACGGGATCTCCGGTTTCTGCGCCTTGCCGTTTTCCCAGCGGTAAATGCCCTGACCGTCCTTCTTGCCGCGCTTGCCGGCTTCCGGCGGTGCGGCGAGCGCGGCCGGAATCGGCAGGCCGAGGAAGGGCGCGAGTTCGGTGCCCACGCCGGAAGCGACATCCAGGCCCACGGTGTCGATGAGTTCGATCGGCCCCATCGGCATGCCGAACTTCACCGCCGCCTTGTCCAGCACGGGGCCGGGGATACCTTCGGAGTAGGCGGTCACGGCTTCCAGCATGTACGGGAACAGCAGGCGGTTGACCAGGAAGCCGGGCGTGCCGGCGACCGGCACCGGCAGTTTGTCGATGGCTTTGCAGAATGCGGCGAGACGTTTCGCGGTGTCCGGCGCCATGCCGTCGTGCTGGATGATTTCCACCAGCGGCATCATCGCGACGGGGTTGAAGTAATGCAGACCGGCGAACTGCGCCGGGCGCGCAATGTGCTCGCGCAGTTCGGTCAGCGGGATCGACGACGTATTGGTGGTGAGCAGTGCGTCGGCCTTCATTTTCGGTTCGACCGCGGTGTAGAGGTCGCGCTTGGCGTCGGGCCTTTCGATGATGGCTTCGATCAGCAGGTCGGCGGTGGCGACCCCGGCGCCATCGAGATCGGAGACCAGCCGCGCCGACACTTCCGGCCGTTTGCCCGCGTCCTTCACGCGTTTGGCGAACAATGCCTGCGCGCGCGTCATGGCGGTATCGATGAAGCGCTGCTCGCGATCCTGCAGCGTGACCTGGAAGCCCTTGTAGGCGGCCCAGGCGGCGATGTCGCCGCCCATCACGCCCGCACCGACGACATGGACGTGGGCGATGCCGTGATCCTTGCCGCCCAGCCCCTTCAACCGTTCCTGCAGGAAATACACGCGGGTCAGGTTGCGTGCGGTCGGCGTGGCGGCGAGCTTCACCACGGCCCTGCGCTCGGCGTCCAGGCGTGCCCTGATCCCGTCGCCCGCGCTGCGGCGCCAGGTTTCGATCAGCGCGTACGGCGCCGGGTAGTGTTCCTTGCAGGCCTTGCGGGCGACCTGTTTGATCATCTGTGGAGCGAGGATTTGCCGCGCGAGCCAGCGGTTCGTAGCCCACCCCAGGAATTTCTGCTTGAACGGCCGGTCGGTGCCCTTCAATGCCAGCGCGGCTGCGGTGTCGATCAGCCCGGCGGGATCGACGACCTTGTCGACCAGGCCGATCGCGCGCGCCGCCGAGGCCGAGAGACTGCGTCCGGTGAGCATCATGTCCATGGCGGCCGGCGCGCCGACCAGTTGCGGCAAGCGGGCACTGCCGCCCCAGCCGGGGAAGATGCCCAGCATCACTTCGGGCAGGCCGATCTTCGTCGATGGGTCGTTCGAGGCCACGCGATAGCGGCAGGCCAGTGAGATTTCGGTGCCGCCGCCCATGCAGAAGCCGTGGATCGCGGCGACCGTGGGGAAGGGCAGTTCCGCGATGCGCTGGAACAGGTTCTGGCCGCGACGGATCGAGTCGCCGATGGTGCCCTTGGCGTCGAACTCCTGGAATTCGCGGATGTCGGCGCCGGCGATGAAGCCTTTTTCCTTGGCCGAGCGCAGCACCAGCGCCTTCGGCGGTTCCAGCGCGATGCGTTCGAGCAGGCTGTTCAATTCGATCAGCACCCCTTGGCCGAAGGTGTTCACCGATTCGCCCTCGCGGTCGAAGGACAGCACCAGTACGCCGTCGGGACGCAATTCGGTCTTCCAGTGGCGGAGGCGCAGGCCGTCGAAGCTGGGTGAGGTGGAGGTCATGAGCTGGAATCCATACGCTGGAGAATGTCCCTATGATCCGGACCATCGAGGGATGGCGTCAAATCGGTGCCGGTACTGTCTCATGGCGCATGGCTTGTGGCAGTGGCGCCCAGACCCCAGATGAACGCATGTTGCACAGACGGCGCCCATGTGGGCCGTCGGGAGCCGGGAACTTTTCCCCGGCGTGTATTGTCGGACGGCCCGGCGACCGTACCGGCCCGATCCATACTTCAGGAGAGCCGGCCGGATGGCCGAAGCGACGACATTGCAGGATGTGGACCTTGAGCTGGTCCGGCGGGTGCAGCGTGGCGACAGCGCGGCCTTCGATCTGTTGGTGCGCAAGCATCAGCATCGGATCGTGGCGCTGATCGGGCGCTACGTCCACGACTGGAGCGAGGCCCAGGACGTCGCCCAGGACACGTTCATCCGCGCCTATCGGGCGATGGGGAACTTCCGTGGCGACGCGCAGTTCTCAACATGGCTGCACCGCATCGCCGTGAACACCGCCAAGAATCATCTGGTGGCCAACAAGCGTCGCCCACCCGGCGACGACGTGGATATCGACGATGCCGAGCAGTTCGAGTCGGGCCTGCGCCTGCGAGACAACGACACCCCGGAGCGCGAATTGATGCGTCATGAAATGGAACAAACGGTGATGCGCGCGGTCGAAGCCTTGCCCGAGGAACTCCGGGTGGCGATCACGCTTCGCGAGGTGGAAGGTTTGAGCTACGAAGAGATCGCGCAGCAGATGCAGTGCCCCATCGGTACCGTCCGCTCGCGCATCTTCCGCGCCCGCGATGCCATCGACGCGCAACTGCGACCGCTGATGGACGCCCCGGACCCGCGCGAACGCGCGATCCGTTGAGCCCTCGAATGAATGCCCGAACACGCTGCACGACGCCCGTTTCAAGATGACATCCTTCAAGACGACATTCGCTCCGAGCCCCTCACAATCCCGATATCGAGCCCCATGACCGGATTGCACGAAACCCTTGTCGCACGCGACG
>JAIMKJ010000015.1:33629-57384 GCA_020692565.1 Thermomonas sp. | reverse complement strand
CAGCTCTCCGCGATGATGGACGGCGCGCTGTCGACGGATGAAGCCCGATTCCTGCTCCGCCGGATGGAGCACGACGACGAACTCGCCGATTGCTGGGAACGCTGGCAGTTCGTCGGCGATGCCATGCGCGGCAACGCCGGCCGCGCGTTGCCTGCGGATTTCTCGCGTCGCGTCGGTCGTGCGATCGCCGACGATGTCGGCGTTGACGGTATGGCCGAGGAACAGTCCTTCGCGATGGCTGCCGCGCCTGGCGCGCGCCGGCCCCTGTTGCGCTGGGGCGGCGGTGCCGCGCTGGCGGCATCGGTCGCGCTGGCTGCGCTGATCGGCTCGCGCGCGTTGCTCACTCCCGAAGATGCGCCTCTGCCGGCCGTGGCGACCGCGCCTGTTCCGGTGCCCGAGGTGTCCGTGCCGGTCCCAAAGCCGGTCCTGCCTGCAGGTGCGGCCGAGGCGGGCGCCGCGGCCATTGCCGCGGCCGCTGTCGCCACCAGGGACAATCGCACCGATCGAACCGGTCGCGCCGCACGTCCGCATCTTCTGGCCGGCGCGCAGGCGGTGCCCGCTGGCCGCTCCACCGCAACCGTTGTCGCCGCCAAGCCGCAGGTGGCGGCGTCCTCGCAAGTCCTCCAGATCGCGAAAGCGACCCACGGCCGCGATCTCGCCCCGAACGCCGACATGACGGGGAAACCCTGGCCGCGGGCGCTGGTGCCCGGCGCATCCGCGGGCGGCGAGGTGACGGCAGGTTTCGAAGGCTCGCCGGCCTTCCAGCCATTCCAGACGGCGCCTCAGCCCCCACGGCTCGACTGGCTGCCGCCGAACGCCGCGCAGCCGCAGCCAGCCGAAGCCGCCGCGCCGTCGCCCTGATTCCGACCGGCGGCGTCGCGCGTCGCCGGCTCGGATCGAACACAGCTCCAACTCCGTTTCCATTCCCCTTTATCGAGGACGTTTCCCCGATGAAACCGACACTTCGTACGTTTGCCCTCGTCACCGCTACCGCTGCCGCGACGGCAGCGGCCACCACGGTGCTTCCGATCGGCGCGGGTCATCCCGCGCCCGCGACTGCGGCGCCGGCTGCATCGTCCGTCGCCGTTGCCACGGCCGCACAGGCCATCGAGGCGCCGATGGTGACCGGCCTGCCCGATTTCACCCAGCTGGTCGAACGCGTCGGCCCGGCGGTGGCGAGCATCGAAGCGACCAGCAGCGCGAAGAGCACTGCCATGCGCGGCGGCCAGATGATGCCCGACAATGACGACATGCCCGAGTTCTTCAGGCGTTTCTTCGGCCCCGGCGGACCTGTTCCGGGGGCGCCGCAGCCGCCCGACGGCAATGACGGTCCCCAGAGCCAGTCCATCGGTACCGGCTTCCTGATTTCCGAAGACGGCTATCTGCTGACCAATCATCACGTGGTCGATGGCGCCGACGAGGTCAAGGTGAAACTCTCGGATCGCCGCGAATTCAAGGCCAAGGTCGTCGGCAGCGATCAGCAGTCGGATGTGGCTGTGCTGAAGATCCAGGCCGCCGATCTGCCGTACCTCCGCACCGGCGACTCCAGATCGTTGAAGCCCGGCCAATGGGTCGTGGCGATCGGTTCGCCGTTCGGCCTCGATCATTCCGTGACCGCCGGCATCGTCAGCGCGGTCGGCCGCGCTGCCAACAACCAGCAGCGTTACGTGCCTTTCATCCAGACCGATGTGGCGATCAATCGCGGCAATTCCGGCGGCCCGCTGTTGAACACCCGCGGCGAAGTGGTCGGCATCAATTCGCAGATCTTCAGCAATTCCGGCGGCTACATGGGCGTGAGCTTCGCCATCCCGATGGACGTGGCGATGAATGTCGCCCAGCAGATCAAGACCACCGGCAAGGTCAGTCGCGGGCAGATCGGTGTGTCGGTGGGTACCGTCAGTTCGGACATGGTCAAGGGCTTCAACCTGCCCGATACCGGGGGTGCGCTGGTCAACGATGTCCTTGTCGGCAGCCCGGCGGAAAAGGCCGGCATCGAACCCGGCGACGTGATCCGCTCGGTCGATGGCACCCCGATCAACAATTCCAGCGATCTGCCTCCGGTGATCGGCGCGATGGCGCCGGGCTCCACCGCCAGGTTGGGGATCCTGCGCAACGGCAAGTCGCTGGAACGCGTGGTCACTCTGACCCGCCTCGATGAAACCGATGTCGCCGGGAACCCGCGCCGTGTCGCCCCACGCGAGCCCGCCGCCGCCAAGGCCGAGAACCGGCTGGGGCTGGTCGGCGAGGATCTCGATGCCAATCAGCGCAGGGAGCTGGGCCTGAAGGCCGGCGAGGGCGTGGCCCTGGCCCGGATCGAAGGTCAGGCCGGGCGCAAGGCCGGCCTGCGGCCGGGCGATATCGTGCTGCGGGTAGGCACCACCCCGGTGGGCAGCGTGTCCGCGCTGGAGCGCGAATTGGGCAAGGTCCGCGAAGACCAGACCGCGATGCTGCTGGTCCGCCGCGGTGCAGCCACCCAGTTCCTGGCCGTGACGCCCGACGAGGGCGGAAAACAGTAAAAGCGGGTCCCGCGGGGACGACGCGACACCGTGATTCGGCCTGTCGGGCATCATTCCCGGCGGGTCGGACCTCGCGCTGTGCGATAATCCAACGTTTGACCTCAAGGCCATGACGGCCCGCGCCGCTCCCCATGACTGACTCGATGCGGAACATCCGCAACTTCTCCATCATCGCCCATGTCGATCACGGCAAATCCACGCTGGCCGATCGCATCATCCAGCTCTGCGGCGGGCTGGAGGCGCGCGAGATGGAGGCGCAGGTACTCGACTCGAACCCGATCGAGCGCGAGCGCGGCATCACCATCAAGGCCCAGTCCGTGTCCTTGCCCTACAAGGCGAAGGACGGGCAGATCTATCAGCTCAACTTCATCGACACGCCCGGCCACGTCGACTTCAGCTACGAAGTCAGCCGCTCGCTGGCCGCCTGCGAGGGCGCGCTGCTGGTGGTGGATGCGGCTCAGGGCGTGGAAGCGCAGTCTGTCGCCAACTGCTACACCGCGGTGGAGCAGGGCCTGGAAGTGGTGCCGATCCTCAACAAGATCGACCTGCCGACCGCCGACATCGACCGCGCCAAGGCGGAAATCGAGGCGGTCATCGGTATCGACGCTACCGACGCGGTCGCGATCAGCGCCAAGACCGGCTTGAACGTCGGCGATGTGCTCGAAGCCATCGTCCATCGCATCCCGCCGCCGAAGCCGCGCGATACCGACAAGCTGCAGGCGCTGATCATCGATTCCTGGTTCGACAATTACCTCGGCGTGGTCTCGCTGGTGCGGGTGATGCAGGGCGAAATCGTGCCCGGCACCAAGATCCTGGTGATGTCGACCGGCCGCACGCATCTGGTCGACAAGGTCGGCGTGTTCACGCCCAAGCGCAAGGAGCTGAAAAAACTCGGCGCCGGCGAAGTGGGCTGGATCAACGCCAGCATCAAGGATGTCCACGGCGCACCGGTCGGCGACACGCTGACGCTGGCCAGCGACCCGGCCGACAAACCGCTGCCGGGCTTCCAGGAAATGCAGCCGCGCGTCTTCGCCGGCCTGTTCCCGGTCGACGCCGAGGACTACCCGGACCTGCGCGAAGCGCTGGACAAGCTGCAGCTCAACGACGCCGCGCTGCGCTTCGAACCGGAAAGCTCCGAAGCGATGGGTTTCGGCTTCCGTTGTGGCTTTCTTGGCATGCTGCACATGGAAATCGTGCAGGAGCGTCTGGAGCGCGAATACAACCTCAACCTGATCAGCACCGCGCCCACCGTGGTCTATGAAGTGCTGAAGACCGACGGCACGGTGATGCCGCTGGACAACCCCGCGAAACTGCCGCCGACCAATCACATCCAGGAAGTCCGCGAGCCGATCATCCGCGCGAACATCCTCACGCCGCCGGACTACGTCGGCAATGTGATCACGCTCTGCGAAGAGAAGCGCGGTTCGCAGATCGGCATCAACTATCTCGGCGGCCAGGTACAGATCAGCTACGAACTGCCGATGGCCGAAGTGGTGCTGGATTTCTTCGACAAGCTGAAGTCGGTGTCGCGCGGCTACGCGTCGCTGGATTATCACTTCCTGCGCTTCGACGCCGGCCCGTTCGTGCGCGTGGATACGCTGATCAACGGCGACAAGGTCGATGCGCTGTCGATCATCGTTCATCGCAATTACGCGGACCGCCGCGGTCGCGATCTGTGCGAAAAAATGAAAGACCTGATTCCGCGGCAGATGTTCGATGTCGCGATCCAGGCCGCGGTCGGCTCGCAGATCATCGCCCGTAGTACGGTGAAGGCGCTGCGCAAGAACGTGCTGGCCAAGTGCTACGGCGGCGACATCAGCCGCAAGAAAAAACTGCTCGAGAAACAGAAGGAAGGCAAGAAGCGGATGAAGCAGGTCGGACGGGTGGAAATCCCGCAGGAGGCCTTCCTCGCCGTGCTGCAGATGGACAGCAAGTGATGTTTTCGCCTTCTCCTTGATCGGCAGGAGGCGCCCGAAGAGCTTGCCCCGGGTTCGACCCGGGGGCGGATGAGGGTATGACGAAGCGCTGAAGGTTGGACGTTCGCGACTTTGCCGTACGCTTTCCCCAACAACCCCTCTTCCGTCGGGAGAGGGGCTTTCATATGGAGACTGTATGGTCTGGTTCGAAATCGTCCTCGTCACGTTGACCCTGCTGACCGGCCTGATCTGGTTGCTGGACCGGCTGTTTTTCGCGAAGCGCCGGGCCAGGGCCGAGGGGCTGCTGGACGAAAACAAGGAGCCGGTGATCGTCGATTACGCCCGGGCCTTTTTCCCGGTGCTGGCGCTGGTGCTGATGCTGCGCAGCTTCGTCGCCGAACCGTTCCGCATCCCGTCCAGTTCGATGATGCCGACGCTGTTGATCGGCGATTTCATCCTGGTCAACAAGTTCGCCTACGGTCTGCGTCTGCCGGTCACCAACAGGAAGGTGATCGAAGTCGGCGAACCCGGTCGCGGCGATGTGGCGGTGTTCCGCTATCCCGGCAAGGGACCGGACGACCCGAATACCGGCGCCGACTACATCAAGCGCGTGATCGGTCTGCCGGGAGACACCATCGAATACGCCGGCAGCACCTTGAGCATCAACGGCCAGACGCTGGAATACACGGCGAAGGGCGACTTCAGCGGCAACGGTCGCAATGCCGAAATGAACGGTGCTTCGCGACTGGTCGAAAAATTTCCAGGCCACGAGCACGAAGTGCTGGAGCTGCCGGACCAGTTCGCCGACCCGCGCGGCGAAGGCCAATGGGTGGTTCCCGCCGGTCACTATCTTGTGATGGGCGACAACCGCGACCGCAGCGATGATGGTAGATTCTGGGGGTATCTGCCCGAGAATCGGCTTCGCGGCAAGGCATTCTGGTGTGGTTGAACTGCAGCGGCTGGTTCTGCACCGACAGTTTCGAACCCTCCAGGATCGGCAACGGCATTCCGTAAGCCGGGCTTCGGCAACACCCGCGCGGTCACGCGCACCGTCATCAACCACATCATCGTTCCGGGGGATTGGATATGCGACGCAATCAGAGGCGCAATCAGAGCGGCATCACGTTGGTCAGTTTCGTCATCGTCGCGTCCGTGGTCGGATTCTTCCTGTTCATCGCCATGAAGCTGTTCCCGATGTATCAGGAGTTCTATGGCGTGAAGTCGGCGGCGAAAAGCCTGGCCGGCGAAGCGGGCATCGCCAACGAGCAGCCGGCGCAGATCAAGGACAAGCTCTTCAAGCGGTTCAACATCGGTTATGTGAATTCGGTCAAGCCCGAACACGTGAAGATCGAGACCGCCGGCGGCAGCAAGGTCATGCACATCAATTACGAAGTGCGCGTGCAGATTGTCGGCAACCTCGATGCGATCGGCCGTTTCGTCGTCGATCAGCCGCTCGGCGGCACCGCATCGTACTGAAGTCGACACTGCGGTGAACGTCGCCCATGCAAGCGGAAGTCATAGCCTGGGCGGGCATGTCTTCCGCGATTCGAGTCTGCTGGAGCGGGCGCTGACCCACCGCAGCGCGGCTGCCGCGAACAACGAACGTCTGGAATTCCTCGGCGATGCCCTGGTCGGGGCTTTCGTCGCCGAGGCGCTCTATCTCCGCTGGCCGAAGGCGCCCGAAGGCGATCTCACCCGCGCCCGCGCCGAGCTGGTGCGCGAATCCTCTCTCGCCGGACTGGCGCGAAAACTCGATCTGGGGCAGCGGATCCTGCTCGGTCCCGGCGAAATGAAGTCCGGCGGCCATCGCCGCGATTCGATCCTGGCCGATGCGCTGGAAGCGGTGGTCGCGGCGATCTATCTCGATGCCGGTTTCGACGCCTGTCGTGCGGTGGTGCTGCCGTGGTTCGCCGAATCCATCGATGCCCTGCCGCCGCTGCACAGGCTGGGCAAGGATGCCAAAACCCGTCTGCAGGAATGGCTGCAAGGCCGCCAGTACCCGCTGCCGGTCTACACGCTCATCGCCGAGAGTGGCGAAGATCACGCCAAATCGTTCCGCGTGAGTTGCACCCTGACGGACCCGGCGATGGTCCGCGAAGGCGAGGGCGGCTCGCGCCGCGCCGCCGAGCAACTGGCGGCCGAGGCGGTGTTGGCGGCGCTCGAGCGATAGCCCGTTTAGCCACCTGTCGTTCGCGCAGTTTGATCGCTCAGTCAACACGGCCGCCGCGTCCCTGTCTGGGCACTGCTCGCGCCCGATCCCGGTAATCCCCCGATCTCCGGCTTGAACGCCAGATCCGCGCGCCTGTCGCGGGTTTGATCCTGTTTGGACGCGGATTCCGCTTTAACCGATATCTGCGTCGCTCAAGCGAGTTCATGGCTCGGGTCCGCCCGCATGGATTCGCCGCGCGCCGTTCCTCTCCATTTCATCGGTGTGGATCCATGTCGCGTGCTTCTATCGTTTTGAATGTTCTGCTCGTGTTCGTCGTCGCTGTACAGGCGTGGCTGCTGTACGCGCGCGCGGACGATGGCAACATGCCTGAAGAAAGGATGTCCGGCGAATCCGTCCGTCCGGCTCCGTCGGCATCCGCGATCGACGCCGATACGGCCGACCGTCTCGCCGCCCAGCTCGCCAGGATCGATGCCCGCTTGGCCGCGTTGGAAATCAGCGCACCGCGGAGCGGTACGCTCTCGTCCGGCACAGCGCCGGCTGCTTCGACAATGCCCGCCGCCGAGGCCGATCGCCGCCTGGGTCTGCTGCTGTCCGGCAAGGAGATGAGTCGTCAGGAATTGGCGATGTTCCACGTCAGGCTCGCCCCACTGCCGCCGGCGGATCAGTTCGCCCTCTCCAGCGCGCTGTCGCGCGCGATCAACGACCAGCGCATCCGTCTAGGCCCGTAGGGCGTCGCATACGGCTGCGCTCGGTCGATTGCATTTCCGGTGGCCCGGCTGTTCGCCCGGGTCGCTCGCGGCGAACACGTGGGACGCGTGCCGCCCATCCTTCCAGTCCCTTCACTCAGGAGAAATCCATGTCTCATCGCTACAGCTTCGCACTGGCGCTCGTTCTCGCCGGCACGACCTCAACCGCCAGCGCGGGGGCCCGCGTGACTTCACCGGTCTGGATCGACCGTGAGGACCGCATTGTGATGGGGTCGTTTGGAGATACCCGTGCGACCGCCGATAACATCCAGTACATCAGTTGCGTTACGGGCGCTTTCGGCATCGGGTCCTGCGCCGCCGTCGATGCCTCGGGCCGAATGGCTGCCTGCAGCACCTTCACTCCCGACCAGCTCGCGACCATCCGCAGCCTCACCCAGCATTCCTTCATCGTGTTCTCATGGGACAAGAGCGGCACGTGCACCAGTATCGAAGTAGTGAATGCCTCGTGGTCCACCCCAGCCGCCCTCTCGGGTTATTGATCCGCCGCTGGCGTCGTGGGATGCCACCGCGTCCCGCGGCGTCGCCCGGTATCTGCAGGGCGCGTACAATCGTGGCATGAACACCTCTCCCTACCGCGCCGGCCACGTCGCTGTCCTCGGCCGCCCGAACGTCGGCAAATCCACCCTGATCAACGCGCTCGTCGGCAGCAAGGTCAGCATCGTCTCGCCGCGACCGCAGACCACCCGTCACCGCCTGCTGGGCATCGCCACCTTTCCGGAAGGCCAGTTGCTGCTGGTCGATACCCCCGGACTGCATCGCGACCAGGGCAAGTCCACCGCCTCGGCGATGCACAAGATGATGAACCGCGCCGCGCGCGGTGCGGTGGAAGGCGTGGATGTCGCATTGCTGGTGGTGCGCGCCGGCCAGTGGAGCGAAGAAGACACGCTGGCCTACGACGCGATGAAGGACGCCGGCATCCCGGTGGTGCTGGTGGTGAACCAGGTCGACCGCTATCCCGACAAGACCGTGCTGCTGCCGTATCTGCAGACGGCCAGCGAAGGCCGCGAATTCGCCAGCGTGCATCCGGTGTCCGCGCTCAAGCGCAAAGGCCTGGAAGCGCTGGTCAAAGCGGTGCTGACCCATCTGCCGGAACAGCCCGCGCTGTACGCCGAGGACGAAATCACCGACAAGAGCCAGCGCTTCCTCGCCGGCGAACTGGTCCGCGAACAATTGATGCGCCAGCTCGGCGCCGAGCTGCCGTATGCGACCACGGTGGAGATCGAAAGCTTCGTCGTCGACGGCGCCATGCTGCGCATCGGCGCGGTGATCTTCGTCGAGCGCGAGAGCCAGAAAGCCATCGTCATCGGCAAGGGCGGCACCCGCCTGCGCGAGATCGGCACCAAGTCGCGCATCCAGATGGAGCGCATGTTCGACAGCAAGGTCTTCCTCGAAACCTGGGTCCGCGTGCGCGAGGGCTGGTCGGACGACGAGGCGGCGTTGAAGGCGTTCGGATATACGGAATAGCCGTGGCAGCGATGGTCGATCTTCCGCTTCGCTGTCCATGCTGTGGCTGCAGGACGCTTGCGGAGAGAGGTGCTTGCAGCATCTGCCCGGTCTGCTTCCGGGAAGATGATGGCCAGGACAATGACGATGCGGATGACCTGCTGGGCGGACCCAACGGCGATCTGAGTTTGACTGCGGGCCGCACCAATTACAGGCTGTTCGGCGCATCGCGCGAACAAGATCTGCCCCATGTGCGTCGACCGTATCCGCACGAGATCGCGGACGATTCCTGATCCGATGCGCTACACCGCCCAACCCGCCTTCGTCCTCCACGCCCGCGCCTGGCGCGAAACCAGCCTGCTGGTGGAAGTGCTCACCCTTGAGCACGGACGCGTGGGTCTGGTCGCGCGCGGCGTGCACGGGCCGAAGAAACAACAGCTGCGCGCGGCGCTGCAGCCGCTGCAGCACATCCGTTTCGACGGCGTGCAGCGCGGCGAGTTGGCGCAACTGGCATCCGCGGAAGCCATCGACGAAGCGCCGCGCCTGCACGGCGATGTGATGCTGGCCGGTTTCTACCTCAACGAACTGATGCTGCGGCTGGCGCCGCGTCACGATGGCGCCGGCATCCTGTATGCGATCTACGGCGAAACCCGCGCGCGGCTGGGCCTGGAGCTGCCGTTGGGGTGGACGCTGCGGCGGTTCGAACGCGATCTGTTCGAAGCGTTGGGCGTCGGTTTCGCTTGGGATTGCGACGGCGACGGCACCGCCATCGATCCGGCCGCGCGCTATCGGCTCGATCCCGAGCACGGGCCGCGGCGCGTGCTCGGCGACAGCGGCCGCAATGATCGCAGCCATACCGCGACCGGCCGCGCGCTGCTGGATCTCGCCGCCGACCGCGAGCCCTGCGCCGAAGACATGCCCGGCCTGCGCCGGGTGATCCGTGCACTGTTGCTGCATCATCTCGGCGGACGCGGCCTGAAATCATGGGAACTGATCGCGGCGCTGCCGCGCGCATCGGCCGCGCCAGCGGCTAGTGTTCAAACGGACAGTGTTCAAGCGGACAGTGACGACAGCGTGTCCTGAAGCGCATCCCTGAATCGCGTAGCCGCGACCGTGGCGTCCTGCGCATCGCGCAGGCCCGCGACCGCAGCGCCCAGGCGGGCGGCGCCGACGAAACCGCAGCTCGCCTGCAGCTTGTGCAACTCGTCGCGCAATGCGGTCGCATCCTCGCTCGCAAGCGCGACGGACACGCGTAGCGACACCCGCGGCAGTTCCTGCGCGAACAGGCCGCGCATCGCCTCGACATGCGCGCGGTGGCCGTTGAGCGCCCGCAGCGCCGCATCGTCGTCCCAGATCGGCAGCTTGCCGCATCGTATCGGTTCGTCGTGCTGTGAGGTGTCCATCGCGATCGGCACACGGTTTGCGCAGACCCGCCGGATCGCGCCCTGCAATTGCGCCACCGACAGCGGCTTCTGCAGCACTTCCTCGAAACCGGCGTCGATCAGCGCGTCGAGTGCGTCGCGACGCGCATCCGCGGTGTGCGCCAGCGCGGTGACGGTGATGCCGCGACCGCGAAGCTCGGCGAGCAGATCGGCGCCGCGGCCGTCGGGCAGGTTGGCGTCGAACAGCCAGAGGTCGTGAGAGTGGACAGACGCCAACGCGCGCGCTTCGGCCAGCGTGGCGGCGGCATCGACCCGTGCCGGCAGCGATGCGATGGCGGCGGACAGGAACGCGGCGCTGACCGGATCGTCTTCCAACAGCAGGATACGGGGCAGGGCGACGGAAGCGGATGCGTTCATTGCGGGTCATTTATGCTGACGGCCATGTCGGCTCCGATCTTACGCATTCTGTTCTCGCTCGTGCTGTGCGCGCTTTTCTGGCCGCATGCGGTGCAGGCGCGTACGGCCACGGCCGATATCGCGCACATCCGCACCGGCCTGGCGACGCTGGAACAGGTCAACGTCCGCCTCGACTGGCCGAAAAATGCCAACCACGGCACGCTGCGACTGCGCGTCGGCAGGCTCGACGCTCCGGGCTTGGGCTATGCCTTTCGCGATCTGATCTGGCAGTGCCCGCTGCAGCGCGACGGCGAGGGCGGCTGGCGCTGCGACGGTGAACTGCGCAGCGGCGATGCGCGGCCGATGCGCTTGAGCATCGATCTGGCGACCGCGTTCACCGATGTCGTGCTGCGCCAGGGCGACGCGCGGCTGGAAGTGCATCGCCAGGCCGCAGCGCCCGACGACACCCGCATCGATCTGGTCAAGGTGCCGTTGATCTGGTCGCAGGCTTTGCTCAGCCGGGCCTGGGCCGAGGGTCGCTGGAAGACCGGCCAGCTCGACGGTCGCCTGGTGGTCAGTGCACCCGCGGACCGGCCGCTGCGGGTGGCGGGGCCGTTGGCGCTGGCCGGTGCGGCGCTGGAAACGCCGGACGGCACCATCGCCGCCGAAGGTCTCGGCGCGAATCTCGCATTGGATTATCGCAGTGCCGCGGACGAACAGCGCGTCGATGTGCGCGGCGAACTGCGCGGCGGCGAGTTGCTGTTCGGCAGTGCTTATGTCGCGCTGCCGGCGACGCCGGTGGCGCTGCGTGTCGACGCCAATGGTGATGCTGCCGGCGGCTGGCGTTTGCCGACGCTGCTCTGGGGCGACGGCGACGCGCTCGCCGTAAGCGGCAGCGCCGCGCTCGCCCCCGACGGTGCGTTGAGCGCGCTTGATATCGAGATCGACAGCGAGGACCTGGCGCCGGTGACCGGCCGCTATCTGTCGGGCTGGCTCGGTGGTTTCGGTCTCGGCGAACTCGCCCTGAAAGGACGTCTGCACAGTCGTTTGCGGCTCGATGCCAGCGGAATGCGCGGCTTCGACGCGCGCTTCGATCGGGTCGATGTCATCGAGTCTGGCGGCATGTTCCGTTTCGACGGCCTGCAAGGCGACCTGCGCTATTCCACCGATGCGCCTGCGGACAGCGCGCTGCGCTGGCGCAGCGGTCAACTCTATGGTCTTGATTTCGGCGCCGCCGAATTGCCGCTGCGCAGCGTCGAGGCCGCGATCGCGCTGCGCGCGCCGACGGCGGTCGATGCGATCGGCGGCACCCTGCGATTCGATCATTTCCGACTGCGTCCGCCGAACGGCGAGCAGGGTCTGCAGGCCAATTTCGGTCTCACGCTCGACAAATTCGATATCGGCAAACTCGCGCAGAGCATGGGCTGGCCGGCGTTCCGCGGCACCCTCAGCGGCAGCATTCCGAATGCGCGCTACGTCGATGACACGCTGGTCTTCGAGGGCGGATTGGAGATGCGCGTGTTCGACGGCAGCGTCAAGGTGTCGTCGCTGGCGATGGAGCGGCCGTTCGGCGTGGCGCCGACGCTGTCGGCGGATCTGGCGCTGGACGACCTGGACCTGCTGTCGGTCACCGAAGTCTTCGATTTTGGCAGCATCAGCGGCCGCCTCGACGGCAGTATCCGCGAACTGCGCCTGGTCGACTGGACCGCGACCGCGTTCGACGCCGAATTCCAGACCCAGCGCCGTCGCGGCGTGAAACAGCGGATCAGCCAGCGTGCGGTGCAGAACATTTCCAGCGTCGGCGACGCTTCGTTCGTGACCAGCCTGCAGGGCCAGCTGATCGGTCTGTTCGACGATTTCGGCTATCGTCGGATCGGGATTTCCTGCCGGCTGCGGAACCAAGTCTGCACGATGGGCGGTCTCGAAAGCCTTGGCGCGGCGGGCAGCGGCGCGGGTGCGGGGGGCTCCGGTTCAGACGGCGGCGGATTTACTATCGTCCAGGGCGCGGGAATTCCGCGCTTGAACGTGGTGGGGTTCAACCGGCGGGTGGACTGGCCGACGCTGGTGGAGCGCCTGCAGGCGGTCGGCAGCGGCGATCTGAAGCCCGTCGTCGAGTAAGCTTCCGATCGATGGCCCTCGTCATCGAGTAGCATCCGAACACTTTCAACAGTTGCACACTTTCCGGGAGATACGAGCATGCGTCGTTTGTTGGGGCTTTCCATGGTCGCCACGGTGGTCCTCACCGCCTGCGTCACCATCAACGTGTATTTCCCGGCGGCTGAAGCGAAAGAAGCCGCCAAGGTCTTCGTCGAGAAGGTCATCAACGATGCCGCCGAGGCGCCGAAGTCCGAGGGCGGCGGTGGCGGGATGGCGTTCGAAGCGCCGCGCCTCGATCCGCCGCGCTTCGATCCGCTGATGCTCATCGGCATCTCCCCGGCCTACGCCCAGAGCCAGCCCGACTTCAATATCCAGACCCCCGCGATCACCGCGATCCAGTCGCGCATGAAGCAGCGCTTCGACAGTGCCCTGCGCCCGCATTTCGATTCCGGCGCGCTCGGCTTCACCGAAGACGGCCTGGTGGTGGTGCGCGACGCCGCCGCGCTGGCGCTGAAGGACCGGGTGCCGGTCAACACCGCCGTCGCCGACGAGAACCGCGACCGCAAGGCCGTGTATCGCGAAATCGCCGTGGCCAACGGTCACCCGGAGTGGGAAGGCCAGATCCGCAGCGTCTTCGCCAAACAGTGGGTCGACAGTGCCCGCGGCGGCTGGTGGTACCAGCGCGGTGGGGCGTGGAAGCAGAAATAAGCGTTGCTCCGGAACCTTCATCACACGCATTAGAGATGCAATTGCGATATCGCACGCAAGACGCCCGCTTCGGCGGGCGTCGTCGTTTCCGGTGTCATGAGACAATCGCCGACCATTGTTAACCCGCAGAACCCGTGGCTCGCATCGACCAGACCCCGTTCGCACTCGACATCGTTTCCCTGGGCCACGACGGTCGCGGGGTGGCGCGCAGGCCCGAAGGCGATGCGCACGCCGGCAAGACCATCTTCGTTTCCGGGGCGCTGCCGGGCGAGCGGGTGATGGCGAAGCAGACGGCGCGCTCGCGCCATTTCGATGAGGCGACGACGGTCGAGGTGCTGAGCGCATCGCCGGACCGGGTCGAGCCGCACTGCCCCCATTTCGGCGTCTGCGGTGGCTGCGTGCTGCAGCATCTGGCCGAAGACCAGCAGATCCTGTCGAAACAGCAGGTGTTGTTCGACAATCTGCAGCGCATCGGGCACGTCGAGGCGGGGACGCGCTTGCCGCCGCTCACCGGTGCGGCCTGGGGCTATCGACGCAAAGGCCGGCTGTCGGTGCGCCGGGTCGAGAAGAAAGGCAAGACCCTGGTCGGTTTCCGCGAAGCCGATCCGCGTTTCGTCGCGGACCTGTCGGTCTGCCGCACGGTGATTCCGCAGATCGGCGAAAAAATCGCGGCGCTGTCGGCGCTGGTCGATGGGCTGGACGCGCGCAGCGACATCCCGCAGATCGAATTCATCGCCGGCGATGAGACTGTCGCGCTGGTGTTCCGTCACATGCAGCCGCTGAGCGTACCCGACCAGGACGCGATGATCGGTTTCGGC
Source organism: Thermomonas sp. (assembly GCA_020692565.1). Classification (GTDB taxonomy): domain Bacteria; phylum Pseudomonadota; class Gammaproteobacteria; order Xanthomonadales; family Xanthomonadaceae; genus Lysobacter_I. The sequence goes on along the minus strand of JAIMKJ010000015.1, from coordinate 43,171 downwards.
CAGAACAACGGGTTCGCGATCTTCCTGCAGCCGGGCGGGATCGACTCGGTACACGCGCTGTGGCCCGAGGCGCCGCGATTGTCGTTCGCGCTGCCGCAGTGGGACGTCGAATTGAATTTCCGTCCGTTGGATTTCATCCAGGTCAACGCCGGCCTGAACCAGAAGATGATCGCGAAGACGCTGGAGCTTCTGGACGTGCAGCCCGACGAGCGGGTGCTGGATCTGTTCTGCGGTCTGGGCAATTTCACGCTGCCGCTGGCGCGCGTCGCGCGCGAAGTGGTGGGCGTGGAGGGTGAGGCCGGACTAGTCGCGCGAGCCAAGGACAACGCGGCGCACAACGGGCTGGCCAATGTGCAGTTCCATGCCGCGGATCTGGCTCAGGATCTGTCCGGGTTGCCGTGGATGCGGGCGGGTTTCGACAAGCTGCTGCTCGATCCGCCGCGCTCGGGCGCCGATGGCGTGTTGAAGCAATTGTCGCTGAAAGGCCTGAAACGGATCGTCTATGTCAGCTGCCATCCGGGTTCGCTGGCGCGCGATGCCGGCTATCTGGTCAACGAGCGCGGCTGGGTGCTGAAATCCGCCGGCGTGATGGACATGTTTCCGCATACCGCGCACGTCGAATCGATCGCCGTATTCGAGCCGAAGTGACGCAGACCGGAGCGATGCGGCGGTATCGCAACGATCTTCCGAAAGCGGCTTCATCCAAAAAAGGAAACGCCCGCGCTGCGATGCGCGGGCGTTTCAGTGGCCTGTGGTCTGGAAGGCGTCAGACGATGGCGCGTGGCGATGGCGCTTCGATCGACGTCGATTGTTCCTGTGTCTGCTTGGGCGGCAGGCGTTCCTGCTGCTGCGGCGCGATCGCCTGCGCCGTGCTGACGTCGAGCGGTTGGGCGCGGGCGTGTTCCACCGCGACGCTGGTGTAGACCGCGTTCGGTGCGTCCGGATTCTGGCCGTTGATCGCGAACACGCGATCGCCTTTGTCGTTGGCCGCGACCGACACCTGCACGGTATCGGTCTGCTCGCGGGGGAAGCCCGGGGTCTGGGTCATGCCCGCGGTGAGGGCCGCCGCGACATTGGTCTGCTCGGCCGGCGTCAGTGCGACCCGTGCCGGGTCGAGATCGCCGACCCCCTTCAAGACCGCATCGAACAGTGGTTTGTTCGGGTGGGCGGGATCGTTGAGCAGAGCCGCTTCGCCGGGCGTCGGGCCCGGCGTGGATGCGACGCTTGTGGTCTGGGTCGTTGCGCCTTCGGCGATGGTTCCGGGGACCGCGCCTGCTCCAGGGGCGACTTCTCCAGGGACTTCCCCGGTTTCTTCATCTTTGCCTCCTGCTTTGAGGGTCGCGCGGGCCTGCTCACGCATCTTCTCCCGCATGTGGCGCCGTCCGGTGCGCATTTCGAGGACTTCTTCCTCGACATCGTCGTCGTTGGTGCGCCGGCGACCGACCAGGATCTGGCGTTGCTCATCGAGCGACAACTTGCGTTCGCTCGCGGTCAGGAAATTCACGCTCTCGCCATCGCTGTCCATACCGACGCCGTGGCCGGTGTCGTCGAAATCTTCGGCGGACGAGGGTTCGAGGTTTTCCAGGCCCAAAGCGCCCGGGGTGTCGTGGCCTTTGTTGCCGGCCTGATGGGCGGTTCCCGCGTTCGAAGCCGGGGTGCCGTCCTTTGGAGTTTCGCTGTTCATCGCGATATTCCTTGCGTGTTGTGGGTGGACGATCGGCGTTCGTCAGTTTCGCCCGGCAGGCCGAGAATTGTTAAGAATTCGCTAAAGGCTGGGCAACCGTATTCATCGTAGCACGGCTGCCGGGTCGGGGAATACGTGGTCATGCGCTGCCGCGGGGCTTTGCGGGGACGGAGCTGCGGCCTCCGAACGCCTACAATGTCGCCCCAGCCTACGGGCATGTACGGAGCCGCCGATGGCCCTCGAAATCGAACGGAAATTCCTGGTCGTCGACAATGCCTGGCGCACGCAGGCCAGACAGGTGATTCCGATGGCGCAGGGGTATCTGAACGATCAGGCGTCGATGGATTCGGGCGCGCAGCGGGTGTCGGTGCGGGTGCGGCTGGAGGGCGAAGAAGCCCGCCTGAACATGAAATCCCGCGAGTCAGGCCACACCCGGCAGGAGTTCGAGTACCGCATCCCGGTCGCCGATGCGCGCGCGCTGCTTGCGCTGAGCGTCGGCGGTCTGATCGACAAACGCCGGCATCTGGTCGAGCATGCGGGCCACCTGTGGGAAGTCGACGAATTCCTCGGCGATAATGCCGGGTTGGTCGTCGCCGAGATCGAACTCGATTCCGGCGACGAATGGTTCGAGCGCCCGCCGTGGCTCGGCATGGAAGTCACCGAAGCCAGCCGTTATTACAATCTCGCGCTGGCATCGCGCCCGTATTCGCAATGGAGCGGAACGGAGAAGGCCGGCACCGACCTGGAGTCCGCTACATGCTTGTAATCGGCGTTGCCGGTACCGAATTGACCGCGCAGGAGCGCGACTGGCTGCGGCACGATGCCTGCGCCGGCGTGATCCTCTTCAAGCGTAATTTCGCCTCGAAAACCCAGGTCGCGGAGCTGTCCGCCGCGATCCGCGAGGCGGCGTCGCACCCTCAACTGCTCTGCGTCGACCAGGAGGGCGGTCGCGTGCAGCGTTTCCAGGAAGGCTACAGCGCGCTGCCGCCGCTGGAAGGTTTCGGCCGGATCTACGCCGCTGATCCGGTGCGTGCGCTGGCGTTGGCCGAAGAACATGCATGGCTGATGGCCAGCGAAATCCGCGCCACCGGCGTCGACCTGAGCTTCGCGCCGGTGGTCGATCTGGGGCGCGGCAATCTCGCCATCGGCGATCGCGCGTTCGCGACCGAACCCGATGTCGTGGCCGAGTTCACCCGCGCCTACGTGCGCGGGATGCACAGCGCCGGCATGGCGGCGACGATCAAGCATTTCCCGGGCCACGGCACGGTACGCGAAGACACGCATTTCGACGTGGCAGTGGATCAGCGCTCGCTGGAGGCGATGCGCGCCACCGACCTGGTGCCGTTCGTCGCCGGCATCGAAGCCCGTGCCGAAGCGGTGATGCTGGCGCACGTGACCTATCCGCAGATCGCACCCGAGCCGGCGGGCTATTCGCCGTACTGGATCAACACGATCCTGCGCGAGGAGATGGGTTTCCGCGGCGTGGTGTTTTCCGACGACATCGGCATGGCCGCGGCGTTCTCCGCCGGCGGGATCAAGCAGCGCATCGATGCGCATCTCGATGCCGGTTGCGATGTCGTGCTGGTCTGCCATCCGCAGTTGGTCGAAGAGTCGCTGGCCGCGGTGCAGGGGCGCACGCTGGACATGACGGTGTGCGCAAGTCTGATGGGGCGCGGCGCGATGGGGTGGGACAGCCTGCTGGCCGAAGCGCGCTACGGCGAGGCGCAGGCGCGCCTGGCCGGTGAACCCGGCGCATTCGCATGACCGCGCCGACGCTCGCCGAAGTGCTGCCGGCGGCGGATGTGATCCACGACCGCGCGACGCTGGAAGCCGCGATCCTGCGTATCGCCGACGACATCCGCGACACCTACGCGGCGGATCCTGCGCCGCCGCTGTTCATCACGATCATGCACGGCGGCATGCCGTTCGCCGTGCAACTGGCGTTCGCGTTGGGCGAACGCGGACTCGATCTCGAATTCGACTATCTGCACGCCACGCGCTATCGCGGCAACACTTCGGGCTCGGGACTGGCGTGGCTGCATCGTCCGGCCACGCCGATGCGCGGGCGCCGGGTGCTGTTGGCCGACGACATTCTGGATGAAGGCCATACGCTGCTGGCGGTGAAACGCTGGTGCGAGGATCAGGGCGCCGCCGATGTGCGCGTCGCGGTGCTGGCGGTGAAAGTCCACGACCGTCGCGTCGAAGGCATCGATGCCGAGTATGTCGGTCTCGAAGTGCCGGACCGCTACGTGTTCGGCTACGGCATGGATTACCGCGAGCAGGGCCGCAACCTGCCCGCGATCTACGCGCTGAAGGATTGAACCGATGACGACGGCTCCTGATCTGTTGGCTCCTGATCTCGCCCTCGCCATCATCGGCGGCACCGGTCTGTATCGGCTTGCCGCGCTGGATGACGTGGAGACGCATCAGCCGGTGACGCGCTACGGTGCGCCGTCCGGCCCGATCCGGGTCGGTCTGTTGGCCGGCCAGCGGGTGGCGTTTCTCGCCCGCCACGGCGAAGGTCATTCGGTGCCGCCGCACCGGATCAATTACCGCGCCAATCTCGCGGCGCTGAAGGCGATCGGCGCGCAGCGCGTGCTCGCGTTGAATACCGTCGGCGGCATCACCGAACGCTTCGGGCCGCGTGCGCTCGGCTGTCCGGATCAACTGATCGATTACACCTGGGGCCGCATTTCCACCCTGTGCGAAGAGACAGGCAGCGAGGTGCTGCACGTCGACTTCGGCGATCCCTACACTCCCGCTTTGCGCGCCGAAGTGCTGGTCGCTGCATCGCATGCGGGCGTGTCCATCGTCGATGGCGGTTGCTACGGCGCGACCCAGGGCCCGAGGCTGGAAACCAGGGCCGAAATCGCACGCATGCGGCGCGATGGTTGCGATCTTGTCGGCATGACCGGCATGCCCGAAGCCGGGCTGGCGCGCGAGCTCGGGCTGGACTATGCATGCCTCGCCATCGTCGCCAATTGGGCGGCCGGCGCCGGCCCCGATCCGGACGAGCAGATCACCCTGCAAGAAGTGCTAGGCAACGTCGAAGCAGCGAGCGCCGGCCTCGGCGCGCTGCTGCACGCGCTGCTCGCGCGCGGCTGAGATACGCCGCGCAGACGGGCCCGTGCTGCGCGTTGCCGGGTGTCGGCGAACTGCGGCCCGTACTCTTGCGTCAGGGTTCCGCTCAGGCATACTCGCGGCTGTGCGGCCGCCGCCCTGCGACGACGCACGCCACCGTATCCCAATCGAGGTCAACAGGAAATGCCGTACGGAACAGTGAAGTGGTTCAACGATGCCAAGGGATTTGGCTTTATTGCCCCCGAGGATGGTACAGACGACGTGTTCGTCCACTTTTCGGCAATTAACTCCAAAGGCTTTCGCAGCCTGCAGGAAGGTCAGCGTGTGAGCTACGAAGTGACGACGGGCCCGAAAGGCGCCCAGGCCGCCAGCGTAATGCCGGTTGTGACTGCCTGAAATCGTCGACTCCGTGTCGCATCTTTCGTGATCAGGCCCCGCTTCGGCGGGGCCTTTTTCTTTACTTTCCACAGAGAGTCGGGCCGTCGCCGCAATGAATACAACCATGCGCATCGCCATCGTCGGATACGGGACCGCGGGACAGGCGTTGGCTGTGGCCCTGAGTCGCGACGGTCACCGCGTCGAAGTCTTCGAACGCGTACCCGAACCCGGCCCGGTCGGCGCCGGATTCCTGCTGCAGCCCACCGGCCTGAGTGCGCTGTGGGAATTGGACCTGCTCGATGCGGCGTTGCGGCACGGCGCGGTGGTGACGCGTCTGTTCGGCGAAACCGTGGCCGCGCGGCCGGTGATGGACATGCGTTATCGCGAATTGCATCCGGCGCTGTTCGGGCTGGGCATGCAGCGCGGCGCGATCTTCCGGTTGCTCGATGCCGCATGGACGCAGGAACGCCAGTTGCACTGCGGCCGCGAGATTACGCACGTCGATCACGAACGCGGCGTGCTCCGCGACGCACACGGCGATGCGCATGGTCCGTACGATCTGATCGCGGTCGCCGACGGGGCCGCGTCGAAGCTGCGTGCGGAGATCGGCCAGATCGCATTCGATCGGCCGTATCCGTGGGGCGCGCAATGGTGTCTGGTGCCGGCGGGCGATTGGCCGTGGCGCGACGAACTGCGGCAGCGCTATCGTCGCGCGCGGCGGATGGCCGGCATGTTGCCGGTGGGCACGCGGCCGGACGATCCGGTGCCGCGGCTCAGCTTCTTCTGGAGTCTGCCGGTGGCGGCGCTCGCCGAAGCGGGGCGCGATGCCGCGCGTTGGCGCGAAGAACTGACCGAAGTCTGGCCGGAGGCACTGGACACCCTCTGCGATATTGCGGTTCCCGATGGGCTCGCGCAGGCGCGTTATCGCGACACCGTGCTGCGCCGCTGGCATCGCGGCCGCGCGGTGCTGGTCGGCGATTCCGCGCATGCGATGAGCCCGCAACTCGGGCAAGGCGCGAACATGGCGCTGGTCGACGCACTGGCGCTGCGCGATGCCTTGCGCAGTGCCGGCAACGTTCCGGCGGCGCTCGATGTCTACCAACGAGGGCGTCGCGAGCATCTGCGCGCCTATCATTTCTGGAGCCGGTGGCTGACGCCGCTGTTCCAGTCGGACCACGACCGCATCGCCCTGCTGCGCGACGCGATGTTCCATCCCCTGTCGCGCATTCCCGGCGGGCGCGGACAGTCGCTGCGTATCCTCACCGGCACCCGTCGCGGCTGGTTCGGTACCTGGCCGCTGCAGAAGGCGTTTCTCGAGGCTCTCGCGGCACGCTAGCTGCGGGGCAACGTCGCCGGCTGTCGCGATCGTACGGTTGTTATAGAGTCGCAGTCCCCCCCCTTGCCGTCCGTGCGGAGCGCGCGATGTCCAACGACGATGACGCCATCGGCGCCATGCGCCACACCCAGGCGTTCGACACCCATACGGTGCGCAACCAGTCGCCGGAGTTCGCGCCCTGCGATCTGTGGGCGACCGATCCCGCGCTGCGCGAGGCGGTGGTGCGCGAAGGCGGCGATGCCTTCGCCGGACATCTCGGCGACTACGGCCGTCTTGCGGGCGACGCGCTGTATCGCCTGAGCTGGGACGCGCATCGCGACCGCCCGCGGCTGCGCAGTCACGATCGTTTCGGCCATCGCATCGACACGGTCGAATTCCATCCCGCGTATCACGAGATCATGGGTGCGGCGATCGCGCAGGGCGTCGCGGGGCTGTCGTGGGCGTCGCAGCACTGGGCGCTGCCGCCTGTGGGCGCGCACGTCGCGCGTGCGGCGCTGAGCTTCCTGCATCATCAGGTCGAACCCGGCAGCAGTTGCCCGTTGACCATGACCCACGCCGCGGTGCCGGCATTACGTCGCGAGCCCTCGCTGCGCGACTGGGCGGACAAGGCCGCTGCGGCGCAGTACGACCATCGCGACGTTCCGATGGCCGAAAAGACCGGCGTCACCCTCGGCATGGGCATGACCGAGAAGCAGGGCGGCAGCGATGTACGCAGCAACGAAACCACGGTGCTGCCGCTGCCGGGCGGCGACGATTACGCCCTCACAGGGCACAAGTGGTTCTTCTCCGCGCCGATGTCCGACGGCTTCCTGGTGCTGGCGCAGGCGCCCGGCGGCCTGAGCTGTTTCCTGATGCCGCGACGTCTCCCGGACGGTGCCAAGAACGCGTTCCGGATCATGCGCCTCAAGGACAAGCTCGGCGACTGGTCGAACGCGTCGTCCGAAGTCGAATTCGCCGGCGCGCGAGCGCAGCGCATCGGCGAGGAGGGGCGCGGCATCGCGGTCATCCTCGACATGGTGATGCTGACGCGGCTGGACTGCATGCTCGGCTCGGCCGCGGAAATGCGCATGGCGCTGATCCAGGCGCTGCATCACTGCCGACATCGCGTCGCCTTCGGCAAGCGCCTGATCGATCAGCCGTTGATGCGCAACGTGCTGGCCGACCTGGCGATCGAATCCGAGGCCGCTACCGCGTTCGCGCTGCGTCTCGCCGGTGCGGTGGATCGCGCGCCGCAGGATGCGCGGGAAGCGGGGTTCGCGCGCATCGCCACGGCCATCGGCAAATTCTGGATCTGCAAGCGCGCCCCGGCGTTCGTCAACGAAGCGCAGGAATGTCTCGGCGGCGCCGGCTACGTCGAAGAGTCGATGCTGCCGCGGCTGTACCGCCAGGCACCGCTGAATTCGATCTGGGAAGGCAGCGGCAACATCCAGTGCCTCGACGTGCTGCGCGCATTGCAGCGCGAGCCGGTGGCGGCGGATGCGCTGCGGGCGGAGCTTCTGCAAGCGACCGGGCGACATCCCGTTTACGACGCATGGGCGATGGCGGTCGCGACCGACGCCGCGGCGATGCTGACGATCGATCCCGACGCGGCGCAGGCCGGCGCCCGCATGCTGGTAGAACGCCTCGCGCTGGCCTTGCAGGCGGCGACCCTGCTGCGCGCCGACAGCCTGCTGGCCGAGGCGTTCTGCCGCAGCCGGCTCGGCGGCGGCCGCGGCATGGTGTTCGGCACGCTGAACGCGGACGCGGGTCTCGATACCGCGCTCGACCGGGCCTGGAGCGCCTGAGCCGACGTTCGGCAACGCAACGTCCACGGCCTTTCTGGCGGCGGATGGTGCGCTGCGGTAGGCTTGGCGGTTCTGTCAGAACCGATGAACCCGCCGTGTCCACCGAGCCCGCCCAGACTGAGCCCACTCAGTATTCTCCCCGATCCGTGGAAGCCGACGCCCAGAGCTTCTGGGGCGAATCCCGCGCCTTCCAGGTCGACGAGCGTTCGGACAAGCCCAAATACTTCTGCCTGTCGATGCTGCCGTACCCGTCGGGCGCGCTGCACATGGGCCACGTGCGCAACTACACCATCGGCGACGTGATCAGCCGATTCCGGCGGATGACCGGCCACAACGTGCTGCAGCCGATGGGCTGGGATGCCTTCGGCCTGCCGGCCGAGAACGCCGCGATCAAGAACAAGACCGCGCCGGCCAAGTGGACCTACGCCAACATCGAACACATGCGCAGCCAGTTGCAGGCGCTGGGCTACGCCATCGACTGGTCGCGCGAGTTCGCCACCTGCCGCCCGGACTACTACGTCCACGAACAGCGCATGTTCACCCGGCTGATGAAGAAAGGCCTGGTCTATCGCAAGCATTCGGTGGTGAACTGGGATCCGGTCGATCAGACGGTGCTGGCGAACGAGCAGGTGATCGACGGTCGCGGCTGGCGCTCCGGCGCGGTGGTCGAGAAGCGCGAGATCCCGCAATGGTTCCTGAAGATCACCGCCTACGCGCAGGAACTGCTGGATGGCCTGGACACGCTGCCGGGCTGGCCGGAGTCGGTCAAGACCATGCAACGCAACTGGATCGGCCGCAGCGAAGGCCTGGAGATCCAGTTCCGCGTGGACGGGCAAGACGAACCGCTCACCGTCTACACCACGCGTCCCGACACGCTGATGGGCGTGACCTTCATCAGCGTATCGGGCGAGCACCCGCTGGCGTTGAAGGCCGCCGGGTCGAATCCCGAACTGGCGGCGTTCCTGGCCGAACTGCGCCAGGGCGGCGTGTCCGAAGCCGAACTGGAGACCCAGGAAAAGCGCGGCATGGCCACCGGCCAATGGGCGATCCATCCGGTCACCGGCGAAGACGTGCCGATCTACGTCGCCAATTTCGTGCTGATGGGCTACGGCACCGGCGCGGTGATGGCGGTGCCGGCGCACGACCAGCGCGACTGGGAGTTCGCCAAGGCCTACGGTTTGCCGGTGAAGCCGGTGATCATGCCGCCGTCGGTGCGCGATGCGCTGGCGGAAATCGCTTCGCACGTCGCCGGCCACGACGATCCGATGGCCGTCGCGCT
>JAIMKJ010000015.1:0-33571 GCA_020692565.1 Thermomonas sp. | reverse complement strand
GAGTATTTCGAAGGCATCGAACAGCGCGCGGCGCACACCGAGCGCGGCCTGCTGATCAATTCCGGCGAATACGACGGCATGGATTTCGACGGCGCGTTCAACGCGCTGGCCGCGCGTTTCGAGGCGGCCGGCAGCGGCAGCCGCAAGGTCAATTTCCGCCTGCGCGACTGGGGCGTGAGCCGCCAGCGCTACTGGGGCTGCCCGATCCCGGTGATCTACTGCCCCAAGTGCGATGCGGTGCCAGTGCCGGAAGCGCAACTGCCGGTGGTGCTGCCCGAGAACGTGGAAGATGCGTTCGCCGCCGGCGTGGTGCTGTCGCCGATCAAGGCCGACCCCGAGTGGCGCAAGACCACCTGCCCGCAGTGCGGCGGCGCGGCCGAACGCGAGACCGACACCTTCGACACCTTCATGGAATCGAGCTGGTACTACGCGCGCTACACCTCGCCCGGCGCGACCGACATGGTCGACGAGCGCGCGAAATACTGGACGCCGGTCGACCAGTACATCGGCGGCATCGAGCACGCGATCCTGCATCTGCTGTATTTCCGCTTCTATCACAAGCTGCTGCGCGACGAAGGCCTGGTGAACAGCGACGAGCCGGCGATCAATCTGCTGTGCCAGGGCATGGTGATCGCGGAGACTTACTATCGCGAGAATGCCAACGGCTCGAAGGAGTGGTTCAATCCGGCCGATGTCGACGTGGTCCGCGACGAGAAGGGCCGCATCGTCGGCGCGACCTTGCGCAGCGACGGCCAGCCGGTGCAGATCGGTGCGGTCGAGAAAATGGCGAAGTCGAAGAACAACGGCGTCGACCCGCAGGCGATGGTCGACAAATACGGCGCCGACACCGTGCGCCTGTTCTCGATGTTCGCCGCGCCGCCGGAACAGTCGCTGGAATGGAACGAGGCCGGTGTCGAAGGCATGTCGCGCTTCCTGCGCCGGTTCTGGCGCGAAGTGAACACGCATGCGTCGCAGCCGGATCATCCCGAAGTCGACGCCTCGCAGCTCGATGCCGCGCAGAAAACCCTGCGCCGGCAGTTGCACGAGACGATCCAGAAGGTCGGCGACGACTATGGCCGCCGCTACAGCTTCAACACCGCGATCGCAGCGCTGATGGAACTGCTCAACCATGTCTCGAAATTCGACGACATGAGCGAGCAGGGCCGGGCGGTGCGCCACGAAACCCTGCAGACGATGGTGCTGCTGTTGAATCCGGTTACGCCGCACATCAGCCACCATCTGTGGCAGGTGCTGGGCAATGCCGAGGCGCTGCTGGAAGACGTGCCGTTCCCGCAGGCCGACCCGGCCGCGCTCGCCCGCGACGCGGTGACGCTGGCGGTGCAGGTCAACGGCAAACTGCGCGGCACGATCGAGGTCGGCGTGCAGACGCCGCGCGAGGACATCGAAGCCGCGGCCCTCGCCGAGCCCAACGTCGTCAGGTTCATGGACGGCATGTCCGTGAAGAAGGTGATCGTGGTGCCGGGCAAGATCGTGAATATCGTCGCCGGCTGAGCGCGTCGCTGCTTGCCCCCCATCGCCACCTCCGCCAGACTGCGCCCATGAACATCGCCCGCTTCAAAGCCGTCCGTTCGAACGCCACCCGTCTCGTCCTCGGCCTGCCGCTGTTGCTGGCCCTCGCCGGCTGCGGCTTCCAGCTGCGCAGCGCGCTGCTGTTGCCCTCCGATCTCGGCCCGATCGCGGTGACCGCGCGCGACCCGTACAGCGCGCTCGCCGATTCGCTGGCGCGTTCGCTGGAACGCGCAGGCGCCACCCCGGCGGCCGCCGATGCGGTCGAGACCTCGACCAAGCTCGAAATCCTGTCGGAGAAATGGGCCGATCTGCCGATCTCGATCGATGGTTTCGGCCGCGCCCAGGAATACAGCCTGCGCTATGCGGTGGTGTTCCAATTGCGCCAGCCGGGCGCGACCGCCGAAGACGACCGCGTCATCGTGCCGCAGCAGGCGGTGGAGCTCGCCCGCGACTACATCGCGCCGGCCAGCGACGCCATCGGCCGCAACAGCGAACGCGAGCTGCTGGTGAACGAGCTGCGTCGCGACATGAACGCCGCGATCCTGCGTCGCATCGACGCCGCCCTGCGCGCGCCGGCATCCGCCAAGGCGCCCTGACGCGCGGTCAGCGTTGCGCCCGCCCGCATGGAATTCACCCCGGAACGTCTGACCGCGCAGCTCGCCTCCGAACCGCTGCGCCCGGCCTATCTGATTGCCGGCCCGGAAACGCTGCGAGTGCTGGAAGCCGCCGACGCGGTGCGCGTCCAGGCCCGCGCCGAAGGCATCGGCGAGCGCGAGATCTTCGACGCCGACGGTCGCGATTTCGACTGGAACCAGCTCGCGCAGAGCGTGAACGCGCCGAGTCTGTTCGCTTCCCGCCGGCTGCTGGAAGTGCGCTTGCCCTCGGCCAAGCCGGGCAAGGACGGCAGCGCGTTCATCGCCGAGTTCTGCGCCGATCCGCCGCACGATGTGGTGCTGTTGATCACCGGCGAGGACTGGAGCCGCCAGCACGGCGGCAAATGGAGCGAGAGCATCGCCCGCGTCGGCCATCACGCCATCGCCTGGGCGCTCAAACCCCACGAAATGCCGGACTGGATCGAACGCCGCCTGCGCGCGCGCGGCCTGCGCGCCGACCGCGATGCAGTGGAGCGGCTGGTCGAACGGGTCGAGGGCAATCTGCTGGCCGCGGCGCAGGAGATCGACAAACTCGCGCTGCTGTCCGACGGCGAATCGATCGATCTCGCGCGGATGGAGTCGTACGTCGCCGACGCCGCGCGTTTCGACGTGTTCCGGCTGCTCGACGCCACCCTCAACGGCCAGCCCGCACAGGCGCTGCGCATGCTGCACGGGCTGCGCGCCGAAGGCGAGGCGGTGCCGGCGCTGATGGGCATGCTGGTGATGGAACTGCAGCGCGCCGCCGCGCTGGCGCGGGTGCAGGCCAAGGGCGGCAATCTGGCCGCCGAATTCAAGGCCCAGCGGGTGTGGGATGCCAAGCAGGCGGTCTACCGCCGCGCGCTGCAGCGACACGACGCCGCGCGCTGGGAGCGTTTCGTGGTCGAGGCCGGCCGCGTCGACCGCATCGCCAAGGGCCGTCCGCGCATCGGCGAAGAGCCGGCCGACGCCTGGCTGGCGCTGGAACGCCTGCTGCTGGCCATCGCCGAATCGCGTGGCGCCGCGCTGCTGTCGCGTCGGGCGGTGGTCTGATGGCGCTGCCCATCCCCCTGCGCGCCTTCTACGGCGGCACCTTCGACCCCGTTCACAACGGCCACATCGCCATCGCCCTGGCCGCGCGGGATGCGCTGGGCACCACGATCTGGATGATGCCGGCGGCCGACCCGCCGCATCGCGCCGCACCCGGTGCCGGCGCCGAGGATCGCGCCGCGATGCTCGAACTCGCCATCCAGGGTCACGCCGGCCTGCGCGTGGACCGCCGCGAGCTGGACCGCGCCTCCCGGACCGCCGACACGCCCAGCTATACCATCGACACCCTGCGCGAGCTGCGCGCGAAACACGGCGAGCAGGCGCCGCTGGCGTTCCTGATCGGAGCCGACAGCCTGCACGGTCTTGCCGGATGGAAAGAGCCCGAGGCCCTGATCGCCGGGGCGCACTGGGTGGTGGCCGAGCGTCCCGGCAGCGCGCTGGACGAACATCTGCCGCCCGAGGCGGCCCGGCTGGTCGGCGGGCGCTGGACCCTCAGCGCGGCGGCCCTGCGCGACTGTCCCGGCGGCAAGGTGCTGCGTCTGCGCCAGCCGCTGCATGAGGCCTCCGCAACCCAGATCCGGCGCCGGATCGCCGCCGGCGAGACCTGGCACCACCTGCTGCCGCTGGCGGTGTCGCGCTACATCGTCGAGCATGGCCTCTACGGCGCCGGCCCCTTGGCGCCCGGCCACCGGGCACCGGCGGCGCCGGGCGTATAATCCCGGCATTCCAAGCGAGGATCGCTCTTGTCCAACACCAATAATGCGCACGTCATCAAGACCGTGCTGCCCACGCCGGCGCCGTCGGCCGAAGCGCTGCTCCGCCAGGTCCATCTCGCGATGGAAGATCTCAAGGCCAAGGACGTGATCGAAATCGACGTCCGCGGCAAGACCAGCGTCTGCGATTACATGGTGATCGCCTCGGGCACCTCGACCCGTCACGTCAAATCGATCGCCGATGAAGCGGTGCGCAAGGTCAAGGAACTCGATGTGATGCCGCTGGGCGTCGAAGGCGAGCGCGAAGCCGAATGGGTGCTGGTCGACCTCGGCGATGTCGTCGTCCACGTGATGCTGCCGCGGGTCCGCGAGTATTACGCGCTGGAGCGGCTGTGGACGGTGGGCGACGAGCCGCCGGACGCCGGCTGAGCCTCGCGATGCAGCGCGTCCAGATCACGACCGCGTTCGAATTGCCCGGCCAGACCGTGCTGAAGAATTTCGGCGTGGTGCGCGGCCTCACGGTGCGTTCGCGCTCGGTGGTCGGCAATTTCCTGGCCGGCATCCAGGCGCTGTTCGGCGGCGATATCAGCCTGTATCGCGAGTTGTGCGAGCAGGCGCGCCGCGATGCCTTCGACCAGATGTGCCGCGAAGCCGATCGGCTGGGTGCGAATGCCATCATCGGCGTGCGTTACGACGCGACCGAGGTCATGGCCGGCATCACCGAAGTGCTCTGCTACGGCACCGCGGTGCGCGTGAGCGAACCGGCGGCCTGAGCGCCGCCCCTCTGAGCGCCGTTGCGTGAAAGCCCGCCTGATCGCCGTCGGCGAACGCGCCCCCGCCTGGGTGGCGCAGGGCTTCGCCGAATACCAGAAACGGTTGTCCTACTGGTTGCCGCTGGACCTGATCGAAATCGAACCCGGCCTGCGCGGCAAGGGCCGCGACGCAGCGCGCGCGACCGCCGACGAAGGCGCCCGGGTGATCGCTGCGTTGCCCAAGTCCGCGCATCTGGTCGCACTGGATGGCCGAGGGAAGATGCACAGTTCCGAAGACTTGGCGCAGCGTCTCGAACACTGGCGCGGCGGTGGCCGCGACCTTGCGTTCCTGATCGGCGGTCCGGAAGGACATGCCGCCGATGTGCTGGCGCGGGCCGACGAGCAGTGGTCGCTCGGCCCGCTGACATTGCCGCACATGCTGGTGCGGCTGGTGCTGGCCGAACAGCTTTACCGTGCTGCGGCATTGCTGGCGAATCATCCTTATCACCGGGCTTGAGATCACCGGGTTCAAGCCGCCGGGTTAGAGCCGCCGGGTTCCAGCCAGCGGCCAGCGGGCAAGTTGTGCAGAATGTGCTTTTTGTCACGAATTTCACGGCCTGCCGCCCTGCCTGGAACATGCATGGATCACCGGGGTGATGTGAATCCGCGCAGGAAAAGCATGCAAAACAACCACTAAGCTGATATTAACGACGGTGATCACAGTTTGTCGGCAGAGACCGCGGATAAGTTGCGTCGCCCTGGCGCTGCGCGTGCCGTGTCGTCCGGGCGCTGCGGGCCGCTGCCGACGGTCCGCAGACATTCCCCCTCGGCATTCGTCGTCGGAACGCGCCCCCGCGCGTCCGCGCTCCAGGTGATTCGCATGCAAAATCTGCAACTGTCGGTGTCCGCGTGGCGCGGTGCCGCCCTGTTCGTCCGCCGCATGGTGCGCGCCCGCATCGATGCCCCCGCAAGAATGGCCGCGCTCGTCACGCTGGTGTTCGCGCTCAATGCCTGCGATACCGGCAATGCCCAGGTTCGCATCGACGCCGGTCCCGCCAAGCGTCCGTCGCATGCCGAATCGCGCGGCACGACATCCGTGCGGGTCCGCCCGGTCCCGGAGGCCACCCCGCCCGCGCCGCAGGCCGCGCCGCCGGTGGGCAATGCGGTCGGCGGTACCGTCGGTCCGCGCGTCTTCAAACCGCTGATGGCCGCCGCCGAGACCTTCGGTGTGGTCGATGTGCGGCTGCATCCTGTGGAAGGCGTGCCTGCGGGCGTGCCGCAACTTGTGACCTTTGGTGTGCCGCTGCCGCGCGGTTCGATCACCCAGGCGGGCCTGTCGAAGCTGCGCGTGCTTGACGCGAAAGGCACCGAGATCCCGGCATTCGTCGAACAGCTCACGCCGTGGCGGCACGCGACCAACGCCGCGCTGGACAACACGTCCGTGCGCGTCGCCCGCGTGCAGATCCGCTACACCTTCGCTGCGGGTTATCCGGATTCGGAAGCCATCCGCGTCGAGTGGGGTTATTCCAACCGCAGTCAGCCGGTCGCCACGCTGGAGAACCCGCGCAACGGCTGGCAGCCGGTGACATCGGGGACCTTCGTGGCCGGCGATGGTGTCTCCGAACCGAAAGTCTATGCTGTGCTGCCGTCGTCGACGCTGAGCAAAGGCCTGCTCAAACTCGGCCCGATGCGGCCGTTCGCGCCGCAGATCCTCGCCGCCCGCGACAATCCGGCGACGATGGACGCTACCGAGCATTACCCGGAATACACCGAACAGATGTACGCCGCGAAGAATTTCTTCTACGCGCACATCAACGAAGACGACCCGCGCGTCACCGCCGCCAATCAGATTCCGTACAAGGCCGCCGAGGGCGAGCCGTGGTTGTACGACCGCGTGTCGGCGTTCTACAGCCTGTATTTCCGCAGCGGGTTCTTCAAGGCGCTGCGCGAATCGGTGCGTGCGTCGGAGTACTACCGCGTCAATCTGTATCCGCAGGGCACCACCCCGGACAGCGCGGTCGGCGCGTTCCGGCTCAAGAATCCGAATCCCGGCGCCTACATCGGCGCCAACGGCGCGATGTACAGCTATCCCGAGGGACTGGCCTACACCCACTGGACGACCGGCGACGATCTGTCGAAGGACGGTGCGAAGCTGGCGGCCAAGGCGCAGGAAGACGCCAACGACGAACCGGACCGCTGGTCGCCGACCAGCAGCTATACCGAGCGCCACATGGGCATCAAGCTGATGGGGTTGATCGTGGGTTACGAACTGTTCGGCGACGTGCCGTACAAGGCGGGCTCGCCGCTCACCTATCGCGAGCGCCTGGTCACCCTCACCAATAATCTGGTCTGGCATCAGAACGGCGCCGGCGGCGCGCTGCCGGCCAATCGCGTCGATGGCGGCCTGTGGAAATACGGCAGTCAGGAAGGCAACGGTCCTTCGACCCAACTGCTGGTCAGCTTCTGGCAGACGCCTTTCGTGGTCGATCCGATGGTGCGCGCCTATGTGCTGACCGACAGCGCTGACATCGCGAATTTCATCCGCCGCACCGGCAACGCGTTGAAGTACGGCGCCAAGTCGTACACGCCGGCGCAGCGCAGCGTGTATACGAACGTGCCGGAAAACCTGCGCCTGGTGGATTACGTGACCCTGGTCGACGGTTCGACCTACGCCGCCGACGGCGTCGGCCCCGAGCATGTGCTGTCGGTCGCTGGCGCGATGGCCTGGGCCTATTACTTCAGCAAGCTCACCGGCCAGCCGGACGACACCCTCGCGGCGGCCACGAACGAGCTGTATCGCACCTACGACTACGAAACCAACGAGTGGACACGGCCTACGGCGCCGGCCAGCGGCTTGACCGCGTACCGCAACAATCCGCCGCGCCGCTACAACTGGACCTACAAGACCAGCGGCAGCCTGTCGTGGTGCATGTCGGACGTGCGCTGGGCGCAACACTGACGCTGCGCAGAGCGGCGCCGGTTCGGACCGATCCGGTGCTGCTCAGCCCGCGAAACGCGGATAGTCGGTGTAGCCCTTCGCGTCCCAGGTGTAGAAGGTGCTGCGGTCGGCTTCGGCCAGCGGCGCGTTCGCGCGCAAGCGTTCGGGCAAGTCGGGATTGGCGATGAACGGCACGCCGAACGCCACCGCGTCGAGTGCGCCGTCGGCGATCGCGGCCTCGGCTTCCTCGGCGCTGTAGCCCATATTGCCGATCAGCGTGCCGTCGTAGCTTTCGCGTGCGGGCGTCATCACATCGCCGTGCTGCTGGCCGAGAAAATCCGCGCGCATCATGTGCCAATACGCCAGCCCGTAATCGTTGAGTCGTTTGCCGAGCCAGCGCACAAGGCCGATCGGATCGCTGTCGCGCATGCTGTTGTAGCTGTTGAGCGGCGACACCCGTAGACCGACGCGACCGCTGCCCCAGACGAAACAGACCGCTTCCAACACTTCGAGCAGCAGTCGCGCGCGATGCTCGATCGGGCCCCCGTACGGGCCGTTGCGCCGGTTCGCGCCGTCGCGCAGGAATTCGTCCAGCAGATAACCGTTCGCGCCATGCACTTCCACGCCGTCGAAGCCGGCGGCTTTCGCGTTGCTCGCGGCGTACGCGAAGCCGGTGACGATCCCCGGCAGCTCATCGTCGGCCAGCGCGCGTGGCACCACGTAATCGACCTTGCCTTTCGGCGTGTATACCTGATCGTTGGTGATCGCGATGGCGCTGGGCGCGACCGGCTGCGCGCCGTCGTTGAGGTCGGGATGACAGGCGCGTCCGCCGTGCCACAGTTGCAGTGCGATGCGCCCACCGGCGGCGTGCACCGCATCGGTCACGCGCTTCCATCCGGCGACCTGCGCTTCGCTGTGGATGCCGGGTTCGCGCCAGAACGCGGAGTTGCCGGCCATCGCCATCGTCGCTTCGGCGATGATCAGACCGGCGCTGGCGCGCTGCGCGTAATACTCGGCGATCAATGGCCCGGGCACGTGATCGTCTTCGGCGCGACAGCGGGTGAGCGGCGCCATCACGATGCGGTTGGGCAATGCCAGATCGCCAGCCTGGAGGGGTGCGAACAGATGCTTCATTCAGGTGTGCGCTCGTGTGGGCGCACGAGTGTCGCAAGCGGACCCGGCGATGACCATGCGTCATTGCAGGCACTGGCAGAACGATGCAACGCATTCGTGGCGCATGTCCGTAGTGCACGAATCCTCGGGACATGCGAATTCCGCAGCGCACAAAAAAGCCACCGGTCGCATCGTCGACGACCGGCGGCAAGCCCCCGAGGGCACGATCCGAGGGGATCGGAAAACCTTTGTTGCGGATGCGTTATTGCAGGCTGAAACTCACCGGCACCATCCCGAACACCTGGATCGCCCGACCGTCGCGAATCGCCGGCCGGAACATCCACTTGCGCAATACTTGCCGACGCGCGGCATCGTCGAGCCGGCGGTTGCCGCTGCTGCGCTCGATCTCCACCGACAGCGGTTTGCCGTCCACATCCACCAGCACTTTCAGCAGAACGGTGCCTTCGATGCCGTCCAGCATCGCCTCGCGCGGATAGGTCGGCGCCGGCGCCGATGCGTATTCCAGCCGCGTGCTCGGCAGCGGGCCGGGGTTCGTCGGCAGCGTCGGGCCGATGTCGGGAGTGGGCTCGGTGTTGTTCGGTGGCACGTATTCGCTGCCGTCGGGAACGATCACGTCCTGATTGAACACCGGCTGCTGGATGGGCGGACTGCTCGGTACTGGCGTGGTGTTGCGGGTCGGCTGCGGCTGGACCACGGGCACATGGACCGGAATCGGCGGCGGCGTTTCCTTCTTATGGGGTATTACCCAATCGATGACTTCTGCTTCGGGCGCCACGGGCATCGGCGCCGAGACCGGCACCAGCAGCAGCATCAGTGCGGCGGCGTTGAGCGTGATCGCGCCGGCGATGCCGAAGATCCGGCTGGGCTGGATGCGCGCGATCGCCTGGAGCAGGGCCGAGGCCTGCGCGTGCGGATGACGTTGGATCAGGACCATGGCACACCTCCATCGGTTGGGGACGATGGTGTGAACGCGGCTCGGATTCGGGCGGGGTTAAGCCAGGCGAAAAAAATTCCGGCGGCCATAACGCAGACACCCGCCTTTCGGCGGGTGTCTGCGGGTTCCGGAATTCGGGAGCGTCGTCGCTGCTCAGCGACCCAGTTCGAACACCACGTTGAGATTGACCGACAGCGAGGCTTCGCCGGGCGAAATCTGGGTGTCGCGGGCTTCCGCCATTCCCGCCTTCATCATCATCGGCATCGGGCCGGGCTGGTTGAAGCCGCCGCCCTCGCTGATGCTGGCGATCCGGCGCACGCGCAGGCCCAGGGCTTTGGCGTACATCTCGGCGCGGGCTTCGGCTTTCTTCAGCGCGTTGCGGCGGGCTTCGTCGTACGCGGCTTCCGGTTCGTCGATCTCGAAGCTCGGGCCATTGATCTGGTTGGAGCCGCTGGCGACCAGCGCGTCCAGCACTTTGCCCAGCTTCGTGAGATCGCGGATCTTCAGGCTGACGGTATTGGTGGCCTGGTAGCCGGTGATCGCGGGCGGCTGGTTTTCGGCGTAGCGGTACTGCGGGTAGACGCCTATGCCGGTGGTCTGGACGTCGCGTTCGGCGATGCCGGCGGCCTTTACCGCGGCCATGACTTTGCTCATCTGTTCGGCGTTGGCGCGCAAGGCGCTGTTCGCGTCGGCGGCCTGGGTGACCACGCCGCTGGAAATGGTGGCGATGTCGGGGACGCGGGTCGCCTGGGCTTCGGCGCTGACCGAAAGCAGGGTGCCATCGCTGGAGGTGGTGGACGGGGTCTGAGCGGATGCGGTCATGGCGAGGCCCGAGGCGAGGACGGTGGCGAAAGCGACAGAGAGGAAGCGGGGCAGGGTGCGGGGGATCATGCGAATCTCCATGAGTGGGGCCGGCGTGATGTGGTCAGAAGGCGCCTCCGGGGTCGGCGGGCAGGATGCGCCGGTGGGCCGGCTGGCGGGACCAGCGAGTGAACGCATGGTGAGCCCGTTCGGGGTTCGCGATGGTCCATGCGCAGGCTGTGGCGGTCCGCAGGGTATCCTAGGGCCTGTTAACGCTATTGGGATAGGTCACGTTGCTTGCCTTTGGCCGCCAGGTGGTTGTGCGTGGCGCTGCGACAGGCTGGCCGCCTGTTCAAGCCGCGCGCGGCCGCATGGCGGCCAAAGGCAAGCAACCCAAAGGGCCGCGATTGAGTACGCGCGGTACTGCGTCATCACTCGGGCATGTATCGACATACATTTCCTCATTCTTCCTTGTCCCGCACGCACTCAATCGCGGCGTGACCTATCCCAATAGCGTTGACAGGCCCTAGTTTCATGTTGCATCTCGCCTCGAAATCCCCCCGCCGTCGTGAACTGTTAAGGATGCTCGGTCTCGACTTCGGCATCCTCGACCTCGACCTCCCCGAAGTGCCCGCGCCGTCGGAGCCGCCCGAGGATTACGTCCGTCGGGTCGCGCGCGAGAAGGCCGGCGCCGGTCTGCTGCGCTTGGCCGGCCAGCCGACGGCGGTGGTGCTGGGCGCCGATACCGAAGTGGTGCTGGATGGCCGGATCTTCGGCAAACCGGTCGATGCCGACGACGCGGCGGCGATGCTGCGCAGTCTGTCCGGCCGCGGCCATGCGGTGATCTCGGCGGTTTCGATGGTGTCGGCCGCGCGCGAGCTGCATGCGCTGTCGGTGTCGGAAGTGACCTTCGCAACGCTGGACGAGGACGACATCCGCAGCTATCTCGACACCGGCGAGTGGGACGGCAAGGCCGGCGCCTATGCGATCCAGGGCATGGTGCAAAGCTTCATTTCGCACCTGTCCGGCAGTCATTCCGGGGTGATGGGGCTGCCGCTGCACGAAACCTCGACGTTGTTGAAGCAGTTCGAATTGTTTCCCGTGGCGCCGCGCCCGGCCACGTCGCCGCAAGCGCAGGTCGCGGCGGAGTCGACGCGATGACCGAAGAAATCCTGGTCAA
Source organism: Thermomonas sp. (assembly GCA_020692565.1). Taxonomy (GTDB): domain Bacteria; phylum Pseudomonadota; class Gammaproteobacteria; order Xanthomonadales; family Xanthomonadaceae; genus Lysobacter_I. The sequence continues at coordinate 21,910 of JAIMKJ010000015.1, read as the reverse complement.
CGTCACCCCGCGGGAAACGCGCGTCGCGGTGGTCGAAAACGGCATGCTGCAGGAATTGCACATCGAGCGCGGCTGGCGCCGTGGCGTCGTCGGCAACATCTACAAAGGCAAGGTGCAGCGGGTGATGCCCGGCATGCAGGCGGCCTTCGTCGACATCGGTCTGGATCGCGCCGCGTTCCTGCACGCCAACGATATCTTCCGCGCCAATCTCGTCCCGGCCATCGACAGCGCAATCGAAAACGCGCTGGATGGCGCGATGGAAGGCGACATCGCGGTGGCCGCCCCGGCACAGGCGCCCGCCGCGGCCGCCCAGGTGGTGCCATCGATCACCGAGCTGCTGCGCGACGGCCAGGAGATCGTGGTCCAGGTCGTGAAAGACCCGATCGGCGGCAAGGGTGCGCGTCTCACCACGCAGGTCAGCATCCCGTCGCGCTACCTCGTGCTGCTGCCGCAGTCGAAGGTGATCGGCGTGTCCTCGCGCATCGAGGACGAGACCGAGCGTCAGCGTCTGAAGGGGCTGGTCTCCGCAGGCGGTCAGCCGCACGGTTATATCGTGCGCACCAATGCCGAAAGCCAGCCGGCCGAAGCGCTGGCCGAAGACATCGCCTATCTGGGGCGCGCCTGGTCGCTGATCGAAAAGAACGTGCGCACCGCCACCGTCGGCGAATGCATCTACGAAGATCTCAGCCTGCCGATGCGCGCGGTACGCGATCTGATCCGCCGCGACGTCGAGAAGGTGAAAGTCGATTCGCGCGAAACCTGCGATCGCCTGCGCACCTTCGCCGCGCAGTACATGCCGGGGTTGGCGGAGAAGATCGAGCATTACGTCGGCGCTCGTCCGGTGTTCGATCTGTACGGGGTGGAAGACGAGATCCAGCGTGCGCTCGAAAAGGAAGTGCCGCTGAAGTCCGGCGGTTATCTGGTCATCGACCAGACCGAGGCGATGACCACCATCGACGTCAACACCGGTTCGTTCCTCGGCCAGCGCAATCTCGAAGAAACCGTGTATCGCACCAATCTGGAAGCGGCGCAGTCCGTGGCGCGACAACTGCGGCTGCGCAACCTGGGCGGCATCATCATCATCGACTTCATCGACATGATCGATCCCGAGCACCGGCGTCAGGTGCTGCGCACGCTGGAGAAGTCGCTGGCGCGCGATCACGCCAAGACCACCGTCTACGATTTCTCGCCGTTGGGCCTGGTGGAGATGACCCGCAAGCGCACGGTCGAGAGCCTTGAGCGGCAGCTGAGCGAGCCCTGCCACGAGTGCAGCGGTCGCGGCACGCTGAAGACCGCCGAGACCGTGACCTACGAGATCTTCCGCGAGATCACCCGTGCCGTGCGCCAGTTCGAAGCCGCGCGGCTGCTGGTGATCGCATCGCCCAAGGTGGTCGCGCGCATCACCGACGAGGAATCGCCGGCGGTGGCGGAACTCGAGGAATTCCTCGGCAAGTCGATCCGCTTCCAGGCGGACGAGCAGTACACGCAGGAGCAGTTCGATGTCGTCCTGCTCTGATACGGGCATCGCGTCGATGCCGAACGGAGCCCGGCGCTGATGCCGACGTCGCTGCGTCGCCGCCTGCGTCTGGCGCGCCGTGGGCTGTGGTACGTCACCGCGGGGTCGCTGGTGCTGCTGGCGCTGGGCGCGGGCATCGTCAGTCAGCTGTTGCCGCTGGCCGAGCGGCATCCGGAGCGCATCGCCGAGTGGTTGAGCGCACGCGCCGGCCGGCCGGTGCATTTCGATACGGTCCAGACCGCGTGGACGCGGCGCGGGCCGCTGCTGCGTCTCGACGGTCTGCGCGTGGGCGCGGGCCAGGATGCGGTCGCGATCGGGGCCGCCGAAATCCTGGTGTCGCAATACGCCGGGCTGTTGCCCGGGCGTTCGTTCACCGAACTGCGCGTGCGCAATCTCGCGCTGACGCTCGAACGCGCCGACGACGGCCGCTGGCAGGTGCGCGGTCTGCCGGGGCAGTCGCAGGGCGGTGATCCGTTGGGCGCGCTCGAAGGTCTGGGCGAGCTGCAGGTCATCGATGCGCGACTGGGCATTTCCGCGCCGTCGCTGAAGATCGAAACCGTGATTCCCGATGTCGATCTGCGCCTGCAGGTCGACGGCGAACGCGTGCGCAGCGGGCTGCGCGCGCGCAGCCGGCGCGATGGTTCGCCGGTGAATATCGTGCTGGATTTCGACCGCGACAGCGGTAACGGCCGGCTCTACGCCGCGGCGAAGAACGCCGATCTGTCGTCGTGGTCGTCGCTGTTGCGCGTGAACGGCGTGACCATCGCCGAGGGCCGCGGCCGTGCCGAAGTCTGGGCGAGCCTGCGTCGGCATCGTATCGCCTCGATCAGCGTCGACGGCGATCTGAAAGGCGTGCGCCTGCGTGGCGCCCCGTTCGCGACCGCAGCCGTTGCCGGGATCGCCGCCGGGGAAACGAACGCCGCGCCGGTCGCGACCTTCGCGCGCCTGCAGGCGGTCGCGCACTGGCATGCGGAGGTCGACGGCTGGCGTCTGGATGCGCCGAGCATGCAGGTGCATGCCGAGATCGACAGCAAGCCGCAGATTCTCGATGGCCTGGTATTGGCCGGCGGGAAACGCTACGGCCTGCGCGCCGAGCGCATCGACGCCGGCCCGCTGTTCGCGGTACTCGCGCTCAGCGACCGGCTCGACCCGAAGATGCGTCGCTGGCTGACAGCGGCGAGACCCGGCGCGGTGCTGGAGCAGGTGAATGTGGGCGGCCTGCTCGGCGATCCGGATGCCGGCGCTGCGGACATCGGCGCGGAGGGGCAAGGGAGGGCGCGCGGCCATGTCCGCATCGAAGCCACCGTGCGCGACCTGCAGTTCGCCGCGGTCGGCGATTCGCCAGGGATCCAGGGCCTCGGCGGCGATCTGCGCGGCGATGCCGAAGCGATCGCATTCGCGTTCGATCCGAAAGCGAAACTGCGCTTCGACTGGCCGCGCGGTTTCGGCGTGGCGCACGTGGTCGGGCTGCGCGGCGAAGCCATCGGCTGGCGCGATGACGGCGGCTGGCGGGTCGAAACACCGGCGTTGCGGATCGACGGCGACGGTTACGGCGCCGATGTGCGCGGCGGTCTGTGGTTCCAGAACGACGGCACCGCGCCGCGGATCGATCTCGCCGCCGATCTCGACGATGCGTTGGCGCCCACCGCCAAGCGCTTCTGGCCCAAACATGTGATGTCGCCAGCGCTGGTGCGTTGGCTCGACACCGCGCTGCTGTCCGGCCATGTGCGCGACGGCCGCGCGGTGATCGCAGGCGAACTGGAAAACTGGCCGTTCAGATCGCCCGCCGGTGCGCCGCCGACGGGGGTGTTCGACGCCCGCGCCACGCTGCAGGACATGCGCGTGAAATTCAATGCCGACTGGCCGGCGACGTCCGACATGGACGCCGACATCGCTTTCATCGGCAACGGTTTCTCGGTCGCCGGCAAAGCGGTGCTGGCCGACGTCGGCATCCGCGACTTCCAGGCCGGCATTCCCGATTACGGCGACGGTGCGCTCGGCATCGATGCGCATGCGGACGCCGACGCCGCCAAACTGCTCGCCCTGGTGCGGCAGAGCCCGCTGCGCAAGGACCACGCCGGCATTCTGTCGACGCTGGCCGCCAGCGGCCCGGCCTCGGTGGGGTTCGCGCTGTCGCTGCCGCTGCACGGCCCGCCGTCGCAGAAACCCCGGATCGACGGCGAGATCGAACTGCGCGGCGTGCGCCTGGCCGAATCGGAGTGGAAACTCGCGTTCGCGGGCGTGAACGGCCGGGCGCGTTACGACGAGAACGGCTTCAGCGCGAAGGATCTGCGCGCGCAGTACGACCGCCAGGACGGGCGTCTTTCCCTGCGCGCCGGCCCGGGGCACGTGCGCGACAAACGCCAGGGGTTCGAGGCCGAGCTGGAAGCGTCGCTGACCAGCGACGATCTGCTCGACCGCGCCAGCGATCTGGCCTGGCTGAAACCTTTCGTGCGCGGACGTTCGCGCTGGACCGCGGGCATCGCGATTCCCGCTGGAGCCGCGGCATCCGCATCGACGAAATCGCCCGCATCGGCCAGAACGTCCATCGCGCAGATCACGCGCCTGCAACTGCGCTCCGATCTGGTCGGCATGGTGCTGGATCTGCCGGCGCCGATGGACAAGGCCGCGGGGACCGCGCTGCCGACCACCCTGGATCTGCAGCTGCCGATCGGCAAGGGCGACATCGCGCTCGCGTTCGGCGAGCGTTTCGCGCTGCGCGCCAGGGACACCCAGGGCCAGCTCGGCATCCGCGCCACGTTCGGGACCGATCGCATCGCCGAAGCGCCGCCGACGAGCGGTCTGATCATCGGCGGCCGTGCACCGACGCTGGATGCCATCGGCTGGGTCGCGTTGACGCATGGCAACGGCGGCAGCCGGTTGCCGCTGCGGCGCGCCGATGTCGCCGCCGATCGCCTGCTGCTGCTCGGCGCCGCTTTCCCCGACACCCGGTTACAGATCGTGCCTGCCAGCGGTGGGCTGGGCGTGCAACTCGACGGCGCGGCCCTGGCCGGTGCGCTGCTGGTGCCGGACACCGACGGCGGCAGCATCGCCGGGCGATTGCAGCGCCTGCACTGGCGCAGCGCGGGCACGGCGCCGCCGACGAGATCCGCGATCTCCGCCTCGGCGCCGTCGACGGTCCCGGCCGAGGATATCGACCCTTCGAAAGTGCCTGCGATCAACCTGCGCGTGGACGATCTGCGGATCGCCGGCGCGGCGCTCGGCGACACCCAGTTCCGCTCGCGCCCGACCGCCAACGGCATGGACATCATGCAGCTGCAGACGCGCGCGCCGACCCGCCGGATCGATGTCGCCGGAGAGTGGAGCGGTCGCGGCGCGGCCACCCGCACGCGTCTGAACGCTACCGTCGCCAGCGACGATTTCGGCGCGCTGCTCGGCGACTTCGGCCTTGGAGGACGTCTCGAAGGCGGCAAGGGCGATGCCCGTTTCGATGCGTCGTGGAGCGGCAGTCCGATGGCGTTCCAGCTCGCCGCGCTCGACGGCACGCTGGCGGTCAACGTCAAGGACGGTCGGCTGGTCGAGGTCGAGCCTGGCGGTACCGGTCGCGTCCTGGGTCTACTCAGCGTCGCCCAGTTGCCGCGACGGCTCACCCTGGATTTCCGCGACTTCTTCTCCAAGGGCTTCGCGTTCAACAAGCTCGGCGGCACGGTGAAATTCGCAGGCGGCAGCGCGCGCAGCGAGGATTTCGCGATCGACGGCCCCGCGGCATCGATCAACATCCGCGGCGCCGCGAACATGCGTACCCAGACCTTCGACCAGACCATCGAAGTGCTGCCCAAGACCGGCAATCTGCTGACCGCGGTCGGTGCGATCGCCGGGGGGCCGGTCGGCGCTGCGGTCGGCGCGGTCGCCAATGCGGTGTTGCAGAAGCCGCTCGGCCAGGCATCGGCCAAGAACTACCGCGTCACCGGGCCGTGGAAAGACCCGAAAGTGGAAGTGGTGGAACGCAGCGGCACGTCCGCGCGCCCGGCGCCCGGCGCGGGTTGATACCGCCGCCGCCCGTCACCACTCCTGTTCTGTCGATACATTCAACCGGAATCCCCATGCCCCCGATGCTGCAACTCTCCGAATCGCGACTGTTGGCGCCCGCCGGGCTGGACGATACCGCCCTCGAACGCGGGTTCGGCCTGCTGTTGGGGCCGGGCATCGATTTCGGCGACTTCTATTTCCAGCACACGCGCCGTGAAGGCTGGACGATGGAGGACGGCATCATCAAGGACGGCTCGCACGCGATCGACCAGGGCGTGGGCGTGCGTGCGATTTCCGGCGAAAAGACCGGTTTCGCGTATTCCGACGAAATCAACGCCGACGCGCTGCTGGCCGCCGCGCGCACCGCCAGGGCCATCGCCCGCGATGGCGACAGCCGCACGCCGTCGGCGCTCGTGCGCAGCGGCACGCTTGCGACCGAGCCGCTGTACGCGGCGGCCGATCCGATCGACGCCTACGACAATGCCGACAAACTCGATGCCATGCGCCGCGTCGACCGCCTGCTGCGCGCCGCCGACCCGCGGGTGCGTCAGGTCACGGTGTCGCTCAGCGCCGCGGTCGACACCATGTTCGTCGCCCGCAGCGACGGCGTGGTGGCCGGCGACATCCGGCCGCTGGTGCGCTTCAACACCCAGGTGATCGTGGAGCAGAACGGTCGCCGAGAATCGGCCAGTTCCGGCTACGGTGGACGTTACGACTACGCCGAACTGCTGGGCGGCGACCGTCCGGAGCGCTGCGGGCAGGAAGCGTTGCGCCAGGCGCTGGTGAATCTGGACGCCGTCGACGCGCCTGCGGGCGCGATGCCGGTGGTGCTGGGCAACGGTTGGCCGGGCGTGCTGCTGCACGAGGCCGTCGGTCATGGCCTGGAAGGCGACTTCAACCGCAAGGGCACCTCGACCTACGCCGGGCGCATGGGCCAGCGCGTGGCGTCGCCGGGCGTGACCATCGTCGACGACGGCACCCTGCCGGGCCGCCGCGGCTCGCTCAACGTCGACGACGAAGGCACGCCCACCCGCTGCACGACGCTGATCGAGGACGGCGTGCTCACCGGCTACATGCAGGACACCCACAACGCGCGGCTGATGGGCATGCCCGCCACCGGCAACGGCCGCCGCGAATCGTTCGCGCATCTGGTGATGCCGCGGATGACCAATACCTACATGCTCGCCGGCCAGGATTCGCCCGAGGACATGATCCGCTCGGTCAAGCGCGGCCTCTACGCGGTGAACTTCGGTGGCGGCCAGGTCGACATCACCAGCGGCAAATACGTGTTCTCGGCGACCGAGGCCTATCTGATCGAAGACGGCCGCATCACCGCGCCGGTGAAGGGCGCCACCCTGATCGGCAACGGTCCGGAAACCATGCAACGGGTGAAGATGATCGGCCACGACCTGGCGCTGGACGAAGGCGTGGGCACCTGCGGCAAGGACGGCCAGAGCGTGCCGGTAGGCGTGGGTCAGCCGTCGTTGCTGATCGAACAGATCACGGTGGGCGGGACGAAGGCGTGACGCAACCGGGCTTTTTCACCTCTTCCGTCGGGAGAGGTCGCCGCGCACTGCGCGGCGGGTGAGGGTATGGCTGTCTGCGAGCATCGTCGGCTGACGAACCCTCTCCCCCGACACCGCTCCCGACGGGAGAGTGCAGCAAAGCGGATTACGGCGCGCTTACGATGCGCTTTCGTCGAGGATCGGAGCGTCGCTTTCGCCGTCTTCGCCGCTTCCCGCCAGCAGCTCCCGCAATTCGCGGAACAGTTCGCGGAACGCATGCGGCGGTTTGTTGCGCAGCTTTTCCTCGTGCGCGTTGCGCGCGAGCTGGCGCAGGTGCTGGCGGTCGGCGTGCGGAAAGTCGGTCAGCAGTTCGGTCAGCGCGGCATCGCCGTCGGCGATGAGGCGCTCGCGCCAGGCCTCGGCGCGGTGCAGCATCGCCGCCTCCAGCCGCGCGGGTTCGCCGCTGCTGTCCAGCGCGTCGCGGATCGCGTGCAGGGTGTCGTCGTCTTCCCGCCGCATCTGTTTCGCCAGATACTGCAATTGGCGCTTGTGCGCGCCGTGCGAGGTGATCCGCCGGGTGTCGTCGATATGCGATATCAGTCCCTCGGGCACCGGCAGTCGCGCCACCTGCTGCGGCGTCAACGCCGAGAGCTGGCGGGCCAGTTCGAGTACTTCAAGGGCCTCGCGCCGCTGCTGACTGCGGCTCGGGGACAGAAAATCGCCGGTTTCGGTGTCTTTGCCTCTCATGACCACAGGATAATGCATTGAACGCGATCGCTTCCTCTCCATCCGCTGCTCCTTCCATGTCCGCGGACGACGACAGCCAGGCCCGGTTGGACCGGTTGTCCGATCTTGCCCGCGACCTGTTGGCCCGCGCCCGCGCCCAGGGCGCCTCCCAGGCCGAGGTCAGCTGCGACGAAGACCGCGGCCTCAACGTCAACGTACGCATGGGCGAGGTGGAAAGCGTCGAATCCACCCGCGACCGCTCCATCGGCATCACCGTCTATTTCGGCCAGCGCAAGGGCAGCGCCAGCACCGCCGATCTGCGCCCGGAGAGCCTCGAAGCCACCGTCGCCCAGGCCTGCGCCATCGCGCGCCACACCGAGGACGACCCGGCATCCGGACTGGCCGACGCCGAGCGCATGGCCACCGATCTGCGCGAATTCGACAGCTGGCACCCGTGGCGGCTGGAGGCCGACGAGGCGGTGGACCTGGCCCTGGCCTGTGAAGCGGCCGGTCGCGACGCCGACCCGCGCATCGCCAATTCCGACGGCGCTTCGGCGTCCACCGGCGAATCCATCGGTGTTTACGCCAATTCCCACGGTTTCCTGGGCCGCGAGCGCGACACGCACCACAGCATCTCCTGCGCGCTGATCGCCGGCGAAGGCGAGGACATGCAGCGCGACGGCTGGTACAGCCTCGCGTTGGCCCGCGAGGATCTGGAAACGCCGGCCGCGATCGGCCGCCGCGCCGCCGAGCGCACGCTCGCGCGCCTGCAGCCGCGCACCCTGCCGACCGGCACGCTGCCGGTGCTGTTCCACGCCGAAGTCGCGCGATCGCTGTTCGGCCATCTGCTCAGCGCGGTGTCGGGCAGCGCGCTGTATCGCGGCGCCAGTTTCCTGCTCGACAGCGTCGGCACCCAGGTGCTGCCCGCGTGGTGCGTCGTCCGCGAGCGGCCGTTCCTGATGCGCGGCATGCGCTCCAGCGCGTTCGACGCCGAGGGCGTGGCCACCCGCGAGTCCGATCTGGTCCGCGACGGCATCCTCCAGCGCTACATCCTGGGCAGCTATTCCGCGCGCAAGCTCGGTCTGCAGAGCACCGGCAACGCCGGCGGCGTGTTCAATCTCGAAGTCGGGGCGAACGCCGGGGGGCTCGATGCCCTCGCCCGCGACATGGGGACCGGACTGCTGGTCACGGAATTGATGGGGCAGGGCGTGAATGCGATCACCGGCGATTATTCCCGCGGCGCCGCCGGGTTTTATATCGAAAACGGCGAAATCGCCTACCCGGTGGACGGCATCACCATCGCCGGCAATCTCCGCGAAATGCTGCGCGGGATCGAAGCCATCGGCAGCGATATCGACCTGCGCTCGCATCTGCGGGTCGGTTCGATCCTGGTCGGGCGGATGACCGTTGCCGGCAGCGTTTGACGTTCAGGTATGCTAGGGTCGTGCCCGCAGTGGCGGCCATGTCTCGCAATGCGAACGTTGCATCCGCTCGAAATACAGCCGCACCAACATTCATCCGTAAGCAATTGGGGAGTCCAGCAATGACCGATGGAAACGAATACACCGCACCGCCGCCGGCTCCGTCCGGGGCTCCTTCCGATGACCAGAAGACATTGGCGTTGATCACGCACCTGTCGGGCATCGTCCTCGGCTTCATCGTTCCGCTGATCATCTGGCTGATCAACAAGGATCAGGCCGACAAGGGGTTCATCAACGATCAGGCGAAGGAAGCCCTCAACTTCCAGCTCACGCTGCTCATGGTCTACGTGGTCGGCATCATCCTCAGCATCATCCTGATCGGTGCGCTGATCAATCTCCTGGCCTGGGTCGCTTGCATCATCCTCAGCATCCTCGCGGGCGTGAAGTCGCATCAGGGCGAAGCCTACCGCTATCCGTTCGCGATCCGTCTGATCAAGTAAGTCCACGGCGGTCTCCGAATCCGGAAACCCCGGCGCCCAGGCGCCGGGGTTTTCTTTTGGCGAAAGGTTTTCCGGCTCGCTCAGCGAAAAGTGCGGAGTTCGAGGTTCTGGAGCGCACCCGTAATCCGCGAAACGGATACGGCGGCACGGTTTGCCGACGTGTAGAAACCGCTGAGGCCGAGGTCGCGCATCGCGGCGGCGGGTGCTGGACCTGGCCTGTACCGACGATCACCCGCACGGCAACAAGGAACCGATCTTCGACACCCAATTTGGACGTGATCCGCGCCGCGAACATGCCGAATCGAGCAGACGCAGAGCCAGCGCCTCGATGACCCCTCGCGAGGGCCCAGGATCGGCTGAGGGGCTTCAGACAAACGCTGATCGGCGTGGAGACGCGGATCTTCCCCGGCAGCCGCGCGTTGTGGTCGCTGGAGGGCCTGCTGCGCGGTTGAGCGGGCCGTTCAGCACGAGTATGTCTTTGGTTGGCTTGTGCATGCCGCGGCAAGCCTCATCTTGTAGTGGCGCCGGACGTTTCCGGATGCGCAAGGCGGGAGTCTTTCCTGCGAGGACATGGCCATGAACGACACGCTTCCGACCGTCGACACCGCTTCGAGCGATGCGAGGAGCGATTCCAACGACCGCACCTGGGCTGCAGGCGCGCATCTGGCAGCGCTGGTGGCTGCTTTCGCGACGTCGTGGTTCGCCGGCATCGCCGGCGCCATTGCCGCGCTGGTGGTCTGGCTGCTGATCCGCGACCGCTCCGCATTCGCTGCCGCGCATGCGAAGGAAGCCATCAACTTCAATGTCAGCATGTTCCTGTACGCCGTCGCCAGCATCGCGCTGGTGATCTTCACGCTGGGCCTGGGCCTGTTGATTGCGGTGCCGCTGTGGATCGCGCTGGCCATCGCCTGGGTGGTGCTGACCATCGTCGCTACGGTCAAGGCCTACGACGGCGAGGAATATCGCTATCCGCTGACGATCCGGTTGTTCTGAATCCGGCCCCTGTAGGAGGGCCTTCAGGCCCGAGCTCTACGCTTTTGATTCGATTCGATCGCGTAAAGCAAGAGATCGGGCCTGAAGGCCCTCCTACGGTTTCTGCGTCAACGGTCGCGTTCGACGACCTGCCGCGCCAATGCGGCGAGCAGATCGCCGCGATCGCCGAACGGGACCAGTGCAGCGCGCATGATGTCGGCGAGTTCGCCGAGTTTCGCGCGCGATGCCTCCACCCCCAACAGCGCGGGAAAAGTCGCCTTGTTCTGCGCCAGATCCTTGCCGGCGGTCTTGCCGAGGGTTGCGCTGTCGCCCTCGATGTCAAGCAGGTCGTCGCGAATCTGGAACGCCAGCCCCAGCGCTTCGGCATAGCGATCCAGCGCGATGTGCGCGTCGCGGTCGGCGTTGCCGGCGATCGCGCCCAGACGGACTGCGCAACGCAGTAGCGCCCCGGTCTTCAACGCGTGCAATCGTTCCAGTTCGCCCAGCGAAATGTCGCTGCCGCGGCCGGTGGCGTCGATATCGAAGGCCTGGCCGCCGCACATGCCGGCAGCACCGCTGGCGGTCGCCAGTTCGCGCACCATCGCGATGCGCGCGTCGGCCGGTAGCGGCGCTTCGGCCAACTGCTGGAACGCCAGCGACTGCAGCGCGTCGCCGGCCAGGATCGCAGTGGCTTCGTCGAAGGCCACGTGCACCGTCGGCTGGCCACGACGCAGGGCGTCGTCGTCCATCGCCGGCAGATCGTCGTGGACCAGCGAATACGCGTGGATGAGTTCGATCGCGGTCGCCGGTGCGTCCAGTGCGGCGATGTCGGCGTCGAGCAGATCGCCGGTGGCGTAGACCAGCAGCGGACGCATGCGCTTGCCGCCGAGCAGGGCGGCGTGGCGCATCGACGCCTGCAGGCGCGAAGCGGGCAGGGTGCGATGGTCCAGGGCGTGTTCGAGCGCGTTGTCGACGCGCTGTCGCCAATCGGCAAGGATCATGGTGTGGGTTGCGGCGGGCGTCGCGATGCGATTCGCCGACGGCGGGTCAACCATTGCCGTTGGCGATATCGCCGAAGGGTTCGGCACTGTCCGGCTGCTCCGGGTCGCTGAGCAGGCGCACGCGCAGCTCGGCCTGTTCCAGCGCCTGCTGGCAGCGGCGATAGAGCCCGACGCCGCGTTCGTAGGCGGCCAGCGAATCTTCCAGGCTCATCTGCCCCAGTTCCATCTTCTCGACCAGATGCTCGAGTGCGTCGAGCGACTGTTCGAAGTCGGCCACGGGCGATGCGGGCGGGGCGGTGTCTGCGGTGTCGGATGCGGTCTTTCGGGCCATGACGTGAGTGTAAGCCTTCGATCTTTCAGCCGACAGGGGGCGCAGCGCGGATTGTGATCATCCACCGTTCCATGCCAGCGCTGCGTTCCGGGATTCCAGCCAATGCTTGAAGTCGCCGGAATGGATGCGATCGCCGACAGCGAGCAAGGTGCCGTCCCCGGTACTCAGCAGCGGCATCCGCGCGCGTTCCCAGGGGGCGACTCCCCGTGTCTGCAGGACATGTTTGAGGGTGTGGTGTCGATCGCGCTGCGGCAGCACGATGCGTTCGCCGCCGCGTCGCGCATGCGCCAGCAGCGGTGACGGGAAACCGGCTGCCCCCTGCAGCGTCAATGTGTCCCCGTTGGGCAGGACCAGCGGTTCGCGGCCGTCCCAGGGGCATGACCATGCGGGTGGAAGCGCATGCCTGGCCTCGATCGCGTGCAGCGCATCGCGCCAGCGGCGGATCTCGACACTGCGCCAGGCGAAGCGGGGCGTGCGCCCATGCGTAGCGGCTGCGGAGCCGACGCCCAACAGGTCGGCTTCGATCCGGGCGATGCCTTCCGCCGGCAGCGGCGGCCAGCCGAGGACGACGACCCAGTGCCGCAGCACGCGTGCGCGCTGCGCGACGGGCAAAGCGCACAGGGCCGGCACCGACAGCGCACCGCTGCTTCCTTCGCGCACCGATGCCAGCAGCGCTTGGTCCTGCGCCACGAGAAGCCCGCTTGCGTCGGCGGCCAGCGCCGCGCTGCGTGCGAAGGCGGCGTCGGCATGCGGCCAGCGCTCGCGCAGCAGCGGCAGCACGCGATGGCGCAGGAAATTGCGGTCCAGTGCGGTATCGGCGTTGCTTGGATCTTCGATCCAGCGCAAACGGTGATGCGCGGCGTAGTCCGCGAGGGCGTTGCGCGGCGTATCCAGCAGCGGGCGCCACATCCAGCCGCTGGCGAAGCGCCGCCAGGGACGCATCGACGCCAGGCCGTCGGGCCCGGATGCGCGCAGCGCGCGCAGCAGGAAGGTTTCGGCCTGATCGTCGCGATGCTGCGCCAGCGCCAGCGTCTCGCCGCTGCGCAGCGCCTCCGCGAACGCCTGCCGGCGCGCCTGGCGCGCCGCGGCTTCCGGCCCGAGTCCACTGTCGCGGCGGACCTCCACCTTCACTACGTCCAGTGCGATCCCCAACGCGAGACAGCGTTCGGTGCAGTGTTCGGCCCAGGCATCGGCGCGCGCGTGGAGGCCATGATGGATATGGATCGCACGCAGCCCGCGGTCGCGGATGGCCGGGTCGTGGGCGAGGAGGTGGAGCAGTGCGCTGGAATCCAACCCGCCGCTGAAGGCGATCAGCACGGAGGACATCGCCTGCGGGCCCGTCTGCGGTGCGACGCCCGAAGCGGCGGCTCCGGGCGGAATCAGGCGAATGACGGGGGCCGTGGACATGCCGTCATGCTAACGGCTGCAGGCCGGTCGCGACCGCGTCCCGGTACGCGCTCAGTTCGCGCTCGCAGCGGTTTCGCGGGTCGCGATCTCGATCCATTCGCGCTGTTCCCGCTGGTAGTACCGGGGAGCCACTCGTGAACGTTTCAGCACCGTATTGAAGACGTCCGCCGCCTGCGCGGCGCGGCCTTCGCGCTTGAGCAGCAGGCCGTAACGCACCCGCGCCTCTTCGCCGAGGAAACCTTCCACCAGCGCCTCGTATTCGTGGACGGCCGCTGCGGTGTCGCCCAGGGCTTCGAGGCAGCGCGCATACAGCAGGTGGCCCTCGCTGGAGCGGAATCCGGGGTTGGCCGCGATCAGTGCGTCCAGGGTCTGTCGCGTTTCGGCATGCAGATCCAGCGCGAACTGCGAGCGCGCCAGGCCGAGCATCAGTTCCGGATCGGTCGCGTACAGGCCGCGCAGGCCGGAGCGGTACAGTTCCGCCGCCTGCTGGTAGTCGCCGCTGTCGAAACTCTCCCGGGCCAAGCGCCGGCGGTTGTCGAGCGTGTCGGCGACATCGAGCTGGCGCGTGGCCTCGCGCTTGCGGCGCTCCGGGTCGATGCGGTCGTGCGCGCTGCGCAATGCCTGCCGCGCTGCGCGGCTGTGGCGCAGGTCGGGCAGGACTTCGGCGATGACGTAGACGGCAACGCCGATGTAAGACCCCGCCAGCAGCACGAACAGCCAGAAGCTGGGCCGGCGGGTGCGTACCGCATGGACGGCGCAGCCGATCTGCAGCGCCAACGACAACATGAGCAATGGATGCATCGAGGCCCCCCGGCCGTTTGCGGCGCCTGCGCGCAGTCGGAAAGTGTAGTCAGCCGCCGCGGCGCCCTCAACCGGCCTGCGCATGGACAAGACGGCCTGCTATGGTTCGCCCGCCCGGGCACGCTGCGCCCTTCCGGTTCACGGGACAGGATTCGAACGATGCAGGATCGCCAGACCGTTCTTTTGCCGCCGATGCCGCCGTTCTCCGACGATGCGCGCATCGCCGCGGCCCGGGATTTCGCCGACGAACTCGCCCGTCGCCGCACCGTCCGCGACTACGCCGCCACGCCGGTGCCGTGCGCGGTGATCGAACATTGCCTGCGCGCCGCCGGCACTGCGCCCAGCGGCGCCAACCAGCAGCCGTGGCGCTTCGTCGCAGTGCAGGACGCTGCGATCAAACATCGCATCCGCGAAGCCGCCGAGGCCGAGGAGCGCGAGTTCTACGGCCATCGAGCCCCGGAAGCATGGCTGGACGCACTCGCGCCGCTGGGAACCGATGCCGACAAACCGTTTCTCGACACGGCCCCCTGGTTGATCGGTATCTTCTACGAGCGTTTCGGCTTCGATGCCGGTGGCGACAAGGTCAAACGGTATTACCCGCACGAGTCCGTCGGCATCGCAAGCGGCCTGCTGATCGCCGCATTGCATCGCGCCGGCCTCGCCACGCTGACCCACACCCCCAGCCCGATGGGGTTCCTCAACGACATCCTGGGCAGGCCGAAGAACGAAATGGCCTACCTCCTGCTGGTGGTGGGCCATCCCGCGCCCGGCTGTCGCGTTCCGGATATCCAGCGGCTGGCGCTGGACGACTACGCGAGTTTCCTGTGAGCCCGGCGGACGTGGCGGCGGGCGTCGGGATCGACTGGCGTTTCGAGACGCCCCGGCTCCAGGCGCGTCTGGTCGACCGTCGCGATCGCGACCTCTACCGAGATCTCTATACCGACGTTGCGGTGATGGCGCATATCGGCGCGGCGATGAGCGAAGCGGCAGCGGACGTCGTTTTCGAGAAAGTGCTCGGGTACAACGCGGAAACGCCGCCCCGGGCGCGCTATTGGCGATTGTCGGACCGCGATACGGGTGAGGCGATCGGAATCCAGTCGTTCATCCGTCCCATCGCCGATCCGGCGAGCCTGGAACTCGGCATGATGCTGGTGCCGCAGCGTCAGGGCCACGGCCTGGGGATCGAAGCCTCGCAGCGATTCGTCGATCTGCTGCTGGGCGATCACTGGGGGCTCGGTGCCGAAGTCGTTTTCGCCCGCCACGCCAACAGCAATGCCCGGGTCGCCCGCCTCGGCACCACGCTCGGTTTCGGTCACGTGGATCGATGCGGCGAGGTGCCGGCCGGAGCGATCATCGAACGACCCATCGAGCAGCATGCGCCATCGCCCGAGGAATGGCGTTTGAGTCGACGGGAATGGTTGTCCCGCGGCCCGCTGACGCGCTGATGCGAACGCTGGCCGGACGGATGAGCTGATACATTGCGCGCACCCCAGTCAGTAGAGTGTCCGGCAATGCAGGAAAGCGGCAGTTTCGTGTGCGTGGGGCCGGGGATGATGTTGGGGGCGCATATCACCCCGCGCGCGCGCAGCGAGATCGAGCGGGCGGATGTCGTTTTCTGCCTGGTATCGGACGCGATCGTCGAGTTGTGGTTGCAGGACATGCGGCCGGACATGCACAGCCTCCAGCCGTACTACGCCGAAGGCAAACGCCGCACCGAAAGCTACCGCGAGATGATCGAGGCGATGCTGGGCGAAGTCCGCGCCGGCCGGCGCGTCTGCGGGGTGTTCTATGGTCACCCCGGTGTCTTCGCCCAAGTGCCGCACCACGCCATCGCGCAGGCCCGGGCCGAAGGCTTCGACGCCGAGATGCACCCGGGCATTTCCGCCGAAGACTGCCTGTACGCCGACCTCGGCATCGATCCCGGCACCTATGGCTGCCAGCATCACGAAACCAGCCAGATGATGTTTTTCCGGCGGCGGATCGACCCCTCTGCCTATCTGATCCTCTGGCAGATCGGATTGGCGGGCGACCGCACCCTCGCGCGGTACGGCACGGGCGCGCCCTATCGTCGCTTGCTGCTGGAGTTGTTGGCCGAAGAGGGGTACCCGTCCGAGCACGAAGTCATCGTTTACGAGGCGGCGACCCTGCCTATCTCGGCGCCGCGGATGGAACGCATGCCATTGAGCGCCCTGGTCGATGCCACGCTGTCCGTGCAGAGCACCCTGGTGCTTCCGCCTGCGCGGGCGATGCAGCGCAACGAATCGATGCTGAAGCGCATCGCCGACATCGATGCCGCCATGAAAGACGGGACAGTCTGAGTCTTCGCGCCACGAAGTCGCTGCCGATGTTCTGCGACGCGGACGGGCAGGGGATGGCGCCGCGCGATTCTGTCTCTCGGAATTATGAGACGGCGAAAGTGAACGCTTCGACCGATGCCACACCTCTCAGAAGTAATTGATATGGATGGTTTTTTCGCATAGCCTGCGACTGCGGGACAGGGCGCAGGGCTTGTTGCTTCGGGGAAACGCGTTCGATTTCAATGCTTTGCGCAACTTATACCTGCAATAAATCGCGATGGCACTGGCCGACAAACGGCTGAAGCCACGTTGAATCATCAAGCACAATGGGGGAATCTAATGTCGAATGTGATCCAGTTTCTCGAGTCGATGGGCGGCAATGCGGTAATGGCGCGGATGACAACCGCCGATTACGAAGCCGCGATTGCGATGTTGGATGCGGATGATGAGTCGCGCGAGGCGCTCAGGTTCCGCGATCATTCGAAGTTGAACGAACTGTTGAATGGTCGGCAGAAGATGATGTTTGCCGTCGCCGCACCCGAAGAAAGGCCTGCCGAAGAAGAGGGTCCGATCGAAGGGGATGGGGACGACGAGAAAAAACAGGCCGAATGAGGGCCGGGTCGTCAAACTAAGGGGTAAGGGTCTTATGCAGTGGAAGCTCATCACACTTCTGGTCGTTTTCTTTTGCGCGGCGAATATCCAGGATGCCCGTGCGCAGAATTCCTACGATTCCTTGTTGAAGGAAGCGGACGCTGCCAGAAGCTCCGACCCCAAGCGGTTCACGGAGCTGCTCAAGCAGCTCCGTACCGACAAGCAGAAGACGACCGCGCTGCAGAAACAGCGGCTGAAGTACCTTCAGGCCTATGAAGCCGCGATCTACCGCGACCAGCTGAGCGAAGGCTCGAAACTGGCGCAGCAACTCTTCGACGAAACCGAAGACCCCAATCTGAAATATCGCGCCGGTGGACTGGTCGCGAGTTTTTCCGCGCTCACCCGGGATTTCACTACCGGATTGCGCTATCTGCAGAAAGCGCAGGCGATGCGCAAGGACGTCACCGACAAAGCGATCCATGACGAAGGCATGTCCGCCGGTGCGCTGCTCTACAGCGAAATCGGCCAACATCGGATCGCGTTGCGCTATGCGGAGCAGATGCTCGATGGAAATCCCGCGCCGCGGATCCAATGCTTCGCCGGTCATTTCAAAGTGGTTTCCCAGTTCGAATTGGGCATGCTTCCGAAAGACGACGCGCCGATCGAGACGGTCATCGCCCGTTGTTCGAAGCTGAAGGAATACATTCCGGCGAACGTGACGCGCGGCATTCTCGCGCGCAAGCTCGCCAGCGACGGCAAGTACGACAGGGCGGTCGCGCTGCTCGAATCGACGCTTCCGGAAGTCCAGGCCACGCGCTATCCGCGCCTGATCGCTGGACTGCATGCGCTTCTGGCCGATTTCAAACTGAAGCTGGGCGATGTGCCCGCTGCGGAAGCGCATGCGCGCATGACCGTCGCCATGGGCGAACAGATCAAATCGTCCTCGACCCTGGTCAGCGCCTACAACACGCTGTATCAGATCGCGGCCACGCGCGAGAAACCATCGGTGGCGCTGGAGCTCTACAAGCGCTACGCCGAATCCGAAATGGCGCACCAGAACGACGTGAAGGCGAAAGAGCTGGCCTACGAAATCGTTCGTCACCAGACGAAGCAGCAGGCGCAGCAGCTCGCGCTGGAGCGCGCCAGCACGCAGAAGGCGCGCCTCGTCGCGGGGTTCCTGCTGGTGATGCTGGCGGCCATCGTGTTCTGGGTGATCCAGATCAAGCGTCACCAGGGACAACTGCAGCGTCTGGCACAGACCGATACCCTCACCGGGTTGGGCAACCGCCACTTCTTCACCCAGAACTCCGAACGCACGCTGGTCGAGGCCGCGCGCGCCGGCGATTCCGCCGCGCTTGTCATGTTCGACCTCGATCACTTCAAGGCGATCAACGACACCTACGGCCACGGCGCCGGCGACTGGGTGCTGAAACAGGTCGGCAAGACCTGTAATGCGCACTGCCGGAAGATCGATTACATCGGTCGCATCGGCGGCGAGGAGTTCGCGATCCTGCTGCGCGGCTTCGACCTTGCCGCCGCCGCGCGTCTCGCCGAGGACTGTCGCTCGCATTTGGCCCAGATCGATACCCGCGAATGTGGATATTCGTTCGTGGTGACCGCCAGCTTCGGCGTCAGTTCGACGGCGCAGTCGGGTTACGACCTGTCGCGCCTGTTGTCGCATGCCGACCAGATGCTGTACCGCGCCAAGAACGAAGGCCGCAATCGCGTCTGCGCCTACACGTCGGAGACCGCCAGCGACCACCGGTCGGCGAAGCGCTCGCCCACCCTGACGGTGATCAACGGCTGATGGATGTGCGCCTTCCGTAGAGCGGGCTTCAGCCGCTGCTGATCTTGCGGAACCCCGCAGCGGGCTGAAGCCCGCTCTACGGTCCGCGCGCCGGTTTACGGTTCAGGTCCATGACGGTTCCGGTCCATTTCTGCAGGGCATCGGTTTGATCGCAGGTACCGATATTCCAGATTTCCCGTCGCTGCCGGCCGAGCAAGCGATCGCATTGCGGCAAGCCTACGCATCGCCGCCGCGTGCGTACCATCATTTCGGCCACGTCGAAGACGTACTTGAACACTACCGTGCCGTCGCCGAAGGGCCGGGCTGGCGCCAGCCGCGCGAAGTCGCGCTGGCGGTGCTGTACCACGATGCGATCTATGTGCCCGGGCGCAGCGACAACGAGGCCGAGTCGGCGAGCCTCGCGATCCAGCATATCGCCCGATGGTTGCCGCATGCGGGGATCGACAGCTCGCGGGTATCCGATCTGATCGTGTTGACGGCGCGTCACGGCAGCCTGGACACGATGGACTTCGGCGTGGATGCCATCGCCGACGACACGCGCCGTTTCCTCGATTGCGACATGGCGATTCTCGGTGCGGAACCGGAGGCGTTCACAGCATACGATCGCGCCATCGCCGAGGAATATCGCGCCGTGCCGCGCTGGTTGTATCGGATCAAACGTCGGCAGTTCTTCAGGAGATTGCTCGCCTTGCAGCGGATCTATCTCAGCGATTTTTTCTTCGATCGTTTCGAGGCGCGGGCGCGGCGCAATCTCCAGGCCGCGTTGACCGGTTAAAATCGCGGCATGAACGCACCAGCTTCGTCCAGGAACGCTCCCGTCAGGAACGTCGCCGCCTATCGTTTCGTGCCGGTCTCGGAGCCGGGCGCGTTGGCCGTGCAACTTCGGGCCTGGGCGGAAGCGGGCGAACTCCGCGGCACCGTTCTGGTCGCGGATGAGGGGATCAATCTGTTCCTGGCCGGCGAAGCGCAGGCCATCGATGCGTTCCTCGCGCAGTTGCGCGAGGACGCGCGGTTCGCGGATCTGACGGCGAAGGTCAGCGTTTCCGATGCCGTGCCGTTTTCGCGGCTGAAAGTGAAGGTGAAGCCCGAGATCATCCGCTTCCGGCAGCCGCAGTCCTCGCCGGAGGCGGGGCGTGCGCCGACGGTGTCGCCGCACGATCTCGCGCGATGGATCGAACGCGGCGCCGATGATGGGGGGCGTCGCCTGGTATTGCTGGATACCCGCAACCGCGAAGAAGTCGCGTACGGCAGCTTCATCGATGCGATGACCCTGCCGATCGACAATTTCACCGAGCTGCCGGATGCGGTGCTCGATCGTCGCGAATCGCTGGCCGACGCGACGGTGGTGAGTTTCTGCACCGGCGGTATCCGCTGCGAGAAGGCGGCGGTGTGGATGCGCGCGCAGGGCATGGACAATGTACTGCAGCTCGACGGCGGCATCCTCGGCTACTTCGAGGCGGTCGGCGGGCAGGGATATGCCGGTAGTTGCTTCGTGTTCGACGACCGCATCGCGCTGGATCCCGATCTCGCCCCCGTCGCCGCTGCCATTCCGCGTCCGGAAGAGGCAGAATCCGCTGACGGTCCGGAAGCGCGCTGAGCGCACTTCCATCCGGCATATCGATTAACACGACAAGGGGTTGGCGGAGATGGGTTGGGTCGGTCTGGTGTTGGCTATCGTTGCGGCCTATTTCGCCATCAAGGTGGTGACGTTCGTCTTCAAACTGATGCTGTGGGGCGCGGTGCTGTGCGGTGCTTACTGGTTTTTCGCGCCGATGCTCGGACTGCCCAAGCCGTTCTGACGCAGCAGGCGCCAGAGTGGCTGGGCCGCTGAGACCGCGCATCAGGCTTCAGCGCGTCGACGGCTCCGATTGATCCGTGCGCAGTACCGGGTACAGCCCGTAGCGTTCGTCCCAGGCGGTGTGCAGGCGATAGAAGAAATCCAGTCGCGCCTGCGGATTCGCCGCGAAGGCCGCATCGTCCTTCAGCCTGCGCTCGAAACGCTCGCGCAGCGCCGGGTCGCGCGCCAGCATGTCGCGGGCGACATCCTCGGCGACGTAGTCCTCCATGTATTCCTTGCGTTCGAAAGCATTGTTGAAGTGCCCCCACGCCAACAGCGAGTCGGGCGCCATCGGTTCCAGCAAGGACATGATCAAACGCGCCTTCGGCTGAGCGATGCTCACGAACAGGGCGCCGGGGCCGATGTCCTGCATTTCCCGCTTCCATTCGCCATCCACTGTGAGCCGCTGATGGCTTTCCGACGATGCCGCGGCGAACGTCGGCGTCTCGTCGCGAAAGGATTCGACCGGCGTTCTCGGCATCGCACGCTCGATCCGCTCGAAAGCGATGCCGTGTTGCCGCAGTTTCGCGCCGACCGAGGCGGCATAGGCCGGCGGTACGAAATAACCGCCCTTGGGCGCGACCACGCTCAGGCTGGGCACGATCTCGTCGCGCAGCGGCACTGTCCAGATCTGCGGTCGAGTGTCGTCGTAGCGGGTCATCGATGCGCCGGAGACGTCGGACGGCGTGCGGGTGTAGGCGTAGCCGCGGAAATCGATGGTGCGCACCTTGTCGTTCGCCGCCCAGGTCAGCGGCACCGGCTGACCGCCGAGTTGCTGTGCGCGCAGGTCCGCCGCCAGCGCGACGCGGCGCCAGTCCGCGCCCTGTTTCGCGGCGAGTTCCAGGACCGCGATCACGGTGTTGCGGGTGATCCGCACGCGGGTCGGGTAATCCTTCCAGGCATGCGTTTCCACCAGCATCGCCAGGCGATTGCGCAGCAGGAAATAGCCGGTCGAAAAGCGCGGCGGCGCGACGCCGTCGACGAAACCCGAAGCCGGGTTGTCGTTCTCCACGAACGAAGGATAGAACGCGACCGGCAGCGAACCCTGCGCGCGCAGCCGTGCGAGCGTGCCGTCGCGCAGCGCCAGGCCGGCGGCGCGCAGCGGTTCGTCGCCGGCATGCAGCGGTTCGACCTGGATCGAGATGTCGTGCTCGAACTTGGCGCCGTTGGTGACGTGCAGGTCGATGGTCGCGATCGGATCCAAGGCG